>NZ_JAWLDU010000017.1:0-14770 GCF_041686475.1 Marinobacter sp. | reverse complement strand
CGCCGGTGGTCACACCTGATATCCACAAGCGCATCATGGATGAGGTTATCTATCCCACTGTTCGCGGCATGGCAGCCGAAGGCCACCCCTACAAAGGCTTTCTCTACGCTGGCCTGATGATCGACAGCCAGGGTGCCGCCAAGGTGATCGAATTCAACTGCCGCTTTGGCGATCCGGAAACCCAGCCCATCATGCTGCGCATGAAGTCGGACCTGGTGGAGCTTTGCGGTGCCGCAATCGATGGCAGGCTTGACCAGTGCCGCTCGGACTGGGACGAGCGTCCCGCCGTGGGTATTGTGCTGGCTGCAGGTGGCTACCCCGGCAGCTACAACAAGGGGGATGCTATCGCTGGTCTGCCTGAAACCGAAACCGACGGTGAGAAAGTGTTCCATGCGGGAACCCGGCTCAACGGCGAGCAGGTTCTTACCAATGGCGGCCGCGTGCTGTGTGCCACTGCCCTCGGACAAACCGTTACTGAGGCCCAGCAGCGCGCCTACAGGGTGGCTGCAACTATCCAGTGGGAGGGTGTCTTCTATCGCAAGGATATCGCTTACCGCGCCATTGCCCGGGAAAGTTCGGCCAGTAGTTAACGGCGGGATACCACCATAAAAGCCCGGTCGCGCCGGGCTTTTTCACGTTCGATACCCGGGGACGGGTCAGGTAACCAGGATACGCTCAAGCGCCTCACGAATGTTCCTGGGAATCGCAACCGCACGGTCCTGTTCACGGTCTACAAACACGTGGACGACCTGACCAACCGCAGCCGGCTCGCCATCGCCAGTTTTGAACAGGCCGAGTTCGTAGGTTACCGAACTGTTTCCAATCCTGACTACTCTGAGCCCGCCTTCCAGTGCGTCCGGATAAGCCACCGGTTTCTTGAATTCGCAGTTGGAGCTGACCACGTATCCGACCACAGGGGCATCATTGATATCCAGCCCTCCCACCTCGATCAGGTACCGGTTGATGGTGGTGTCAAAGTAGGAGTAATAGGTCACGTTATTCACATGCCCGTAGATATCATTATCCATCCATCGGGTGGTGATAGGGTACAGGACATCGAAGTCACCTCGTTCCACAGATTTCTCCATTCAGTAGCTTTATTGCAACATGGCCTAATTGAACAGCACTACCTGACGAACAGCCCTACCGGACGCCAGTTTCTCGAACCCTTCATTGATATCGTCCAGTGTCAGGGTATCGCTCAGTAATCTGTCCACAGGCAGCTTGCCCTGGCGGAACAGGCTGACATAACGGGCAAGGTCGCGTACCGGCACGCAACTGCCCACATAGCTACCCTTGAGCGTCCGTTCCTCCGCTACCAGGCTGACCTGCTGGATCGACACTTTCCTTTCCGGATGGGCCAGGCCACCGGTGACTGTGGTTCCGCCACGGCGGGTGATCTGATAGGCGAATTCCAGTGCTTTTTCAGACCCGGCCATTTCAATCGCGCAGTCGACACCGGCGTTGGTCAATGCCTTGATCTTATCGATGCACCCTTCTTCACCGGAATTAAAAACCTGGGTGGCACCCAGCTCTTTGGCCAATGTCAGTTTGCTGTCATCCAGATCAATGGCAATCACTTCACCGGCGCCAGCCACCAGGGCTCCCAGCACACTGTTCAGACCAACGCCACCGAGGCCGATGACGGCAACTGTCTGCCCCGCCTTGATATCTGCCGAGTTAATCGCGGCCCCCACACCCGTCAATACGGCGCAACCGAAAAGCGCAGCGTGATGAAGGGGAAGATCGGCATCAACCTTAACCAGCGAATCCCGTGACACCACCGCGTAATCCGCAAAAGCCGATACCCCCAGATGATGGTTGACCGGGGTGCCATCTGCCCGGTGTAGCCGGTGCGCACCACTGACCAGAGTACCGGCATTGTTGGTTTTCGCTGCCGGCTCACACAGGGCCGGGCGCCCTTCCGCACAAGGGGCACAGTGGCCACAACTGGGCACAAATACCGCAACCACATGATCGCCGGCCTTCAGGTCGCGGACGCCATTGCCAACGCTCTCGACGATACCGGCCGCCTCGTGGCCAAGCGCCATGGGTACAGGCCGGGGTCGGTTGCCGTCGATAACGGAAAGATCAGAGTGGCACAGGCCGGCGGCCTTGATCCGGACCAGAACTTCATTGTCACCAGCTGGAGACAGTTCCAGCTCTTCAATCACTAACGGCTGGGTGTCCTGATATGGGCGCTCCGCCCCTATGGCTTGCAAAACTGCGGCTCGAATCTTCATAGGGACAACCTCACGGTGACTGTTATTGGCAAATGGTAACCAGAATAGATGCTTTGATGGATTTCACAAACACTCACACCAACGCCAAAACATTTGAATTTAAATGATAAGTTTTACTTGTTGTTAATGATTATCATTTGTATAGTTGCCCTCTCGTATGAACACGCTGTAACAGGAGAGCAACATGCCAACACCATTTTCCCGTAATCTGCTTGCCCTGGCGGTCATATCCGCCTCGGTGCCTGCCATGGCCCAGGAGCAGAGCCTGGACGAACTCGTCATTATTGGGGATGAAGCCTCGGCTTCGTCGCTGCCGGGTTCCGCCCACGTGGTATCCGACGAAGAGCTGGACACCATGAAATACACGGATGTACACCAGGTCGTACGTGAGGTGCCCGGTGTATACTTTCAGGAGGAAGATGGCTATGGCCTGCGCCCCAACATTGGTATTCGCGGCTCCGGCAGCGGCCGTAGTAGCAAAGTAACGCTGATGGAAGACGGGGTGCTGATGGCACCGGCACCCTACGCCGCGCCTGCGGCCTATTACTTTCCGTCATTCGGGCGTATGGGCGGCGTGGAAGTACTGAAGGGCCCCGACCTGTTGCGTTACGGACCGCAGACCGTTGGTGGCGCCATCAACTTCCGCTCGACTCCCATTCCCCAGCAAGCCTCCGGTAACGTCACGACGGAGATCGCCGAAGATAGCAGCAAGCGGATACACGCCTGGTACGGCGCCAGCCGCGAACAGGTGGGCTTTGTGGTGGAAACCCACCAGCAGGAAACCGACGGCTTTAAAGATATCCGTGATTCCGACCGGGAAACCGGGTTCGACAAGCAGGACTTCGTAGCCAAGTTGCGTCTGAACAGCCCCCTCAGTGCCGACGTTTATCATCAGCTGGATCTCAAGGTGGATTACAGCGAAGAGCTGAGCAACGAAACCTACCTCGGGCTGACCGACGAGGACTTTGACGCTGACCCAAACCAGCGATACTTTGCCTCCGAGCGCGACAATATGGACACCAAGCGCAACGGCTATATGGCACGTCACCTGGTGGAGTTGAATAAAGACTTGACCCTTACCACCACCGCTTATCGCAATGAATTTCAACGCAACTGGTACAAAGCCGCCGGCCTGGGTGGGTTGATTGACGACGCCAATGGCGGCGATGTGACGGCTCAGGCTCAGCTTCGGGGCGAGGCGGATCTTGAGTTCGATATCAAGAACAACAACCGCGAATACGTCTCCCAGGGCCTGGATTTCAAGGCGGACTGGAACACTGAACTGGCTGGTATGAGCCACGCCCTTACCTTCGGCACCCGCTTCCACGATGATGAAGTGGACCGTTTCCAGCCTGTTGATACCTACGAACAGGTTGTATCCAATGGTCGTCCAACCCTGGAGTTCCAGTCTTCGACCCTGACCACGGGCATTGGATCCGGCAATAACCGTGTTGAGGAGGCCGAAGCCTGGAGCAGCTTTATTGCTGACCGGATCGATGTAAATGATCGCCTCACAGTTACCACCCTGCTGCGCTACGAGGATATCGAAACCAAGCAGACCCGCTATGCCGATCAGGCCAGGACCACCGTCGACGGCGAGCGTAACAACGACACCGCCGAGTGGCTCCCGGGCGTTGGCGCCACCTACGACCTGGACGGCGGCGTTACCCTGCTTGGCGGCGTGCACCGCGGTATGGCACCGGCGAGCCCCAGCAGCGTAGACAACGTTGAGCCTGAAATCAGCGTCAACTACGAACTGGGCACCCGCTTCAGCCGGGGCGCAACTCGCGCCGAGCTGATCGGTTTCTACAGCGACTACTCCAACACCGTCGAAAACTGCTCGGTTGCCACCCCCTGCTCCAACGACGCCACCACCGGCTCTTTCAGCCAGGGTGAATCCCGGGTGCAGGGTATCGAGGCGCTGATCGGCCACGAATTTGCTCTGGCCAACGGCGTCAGCGTACCGGTTGAAGCCAACTGGACCTTCACCGACGGCGAGATCACCGAAACGGCGGACGATGGCAACGTGCTGAATGGTGACAACCTGACCTACCTGCCAGAGCACGTCGCCAATGTGCGCGCCGGCCTGCGCCAGGGAGACCAGTGGGATGTCTACGCCAACGTCGGTTTCGTCGACAGCATGTGCATTGACAATACCTGCGAACGCGGCGGGGACAATACCTTCAGCGAGACCGAGTCCCTGACGGTTGTGGATCTGTCCGGCAGCTACGCACTGACATCCAACGCCCGCATGTTTGCCAAAGTAGCCAACGTGTTTGACGATCAGAAGATTGTGGCACGCTCTCCTGACGGTGCCCGCCCCAATCTGCCACGCACCGGCTACGTGGGTGTCAGTGTCGATTTCTGATGTCTGAAAGGGCCAAGTCCCGTTGCTCAACGATTTAACTCAGCAATCCTTCGACCCGGTCCTTGACCGGGTCTTTTTTTGAGGTAGTGTAAACGCTTCCGCAAACGGTCGTTTGAACCACTTCCGCATGGAGCATGCCCTGAATGAAAGCAAGTCCCGCTCTTCCCGTGATCGCGTTGCTGATCAGCACCCTGTTTCTCAGCGCCTGTTCCAGACACAGCCTCTACGAGACTGCCATCAGCTGGGAGCGTTCCGGAGCAGGGCTTGAGGCATCCTCGGTTCGGGTAAGCGAGATGACCATCGCGTACCTGAGCAATGTGGAACCGGTGGACGGCGAAACCATCGTGCTCGTCCACGGCTTTGGCGCCAACAAGGACAACTGGACCCGGCTGGCGCGGGAACTGACCAATGACTTCAACGTCTACGCCATTGACCTGCCAGGCCATGGCGACAGCAGCAAGGCGCTGGACCTGGGCTACCGCTTCGAGGACCAGGTGGGCCATGTATCGAAAATACTTTCGGCCCTGGAGATCGACGAGGCCCATATGATGGGCAACTCCATGGGTGGCGCCATTACCGCGCTTTACGCAGCTACCTATCCGGAACAGGTCCGTTCCGCGGTACTGTTCGACCCCGCCGGTATCTTCGAACACGACAGCGAACTGGTGGACCTGGTGATGGACGGCGACAACCCGCTGATACCTGCCAAGGAGGGAGACTTCAAGCGCCTCATCGACTTCGCTCTGGAGAAAAAACCCTTCGTACCGTGGCCCATCTATGACGTCATGGAAGAAAAGGCCATCGCCAACCGTGAAGTCAATGAAGTGATCTTTACCGCCATCCGGGATACAGGATTCGAACCGGATTTCCGCAATGCCATCACCCGTATCGAAGCCCCCGTTCTGGTTGTCTGGGGCAAGGAAGACCGGGTGATCAACTACCGCAATGCCGAAGTGTTCGTTGACAGGATTCCCGACGCACGGATGGTGTTATTGGAGGGTATAGGCCACGCGCCGATGGTGGAGGTGCCGGAAGAATCCGCACAACTGTTCCGTGAGTTTCTGGCTGAAACGAGGTAGCCTTGCACTAGCCCTGTTTTACCAATCGTGAAGTAACCCATGCCTGAAGCCATCTGGATTTCATTTGCCTTTGCCCTCGGCCTTCTGGTCAAGGCTATCGGACTGCCTCCCCTGGTCGGCTATCTTGCCGCCGGTTTTGTACTCAGCGGCCTTGCAGCAGCCACCAACATCGCCGTTGAAGCAACCGATGTGCTTGAGCACATCGCGCATCTGGGCGTGCTTTTACTGCTGTTTACCGTCGGCCTGAAACTGAAACTCCGCTCCATTGTCAGCCCCGAGGTCATTGGCGGAAGTCTGCTGCATTTTGGTATCACCTGCACAGTATTTACGCCCGGTCTCTATCTGCTTATGGAGCTGGATTGGCAAACCGCTTTCCTTCTGGCCATTGCCCTGTCCTTTTCCAGTACGGTACTGGCTGCCAAGGTCCTGGAATCCAAGCGGGAGTTGAGAGCGTTCCACGGCCGTGTCGCCATCGGCATTCTGATCATGCAGGATCTGATCGCACTGGTGGTGATGAGCCTGGCCGCCGGCCAGACGCCGTCCCAGTGGGCACTGATCGTGTTCGGCCTGCCTTTGCTCAGGCCCGTGCTGTTCAAGCTGCTGGATGCCAGTGGTCACGACGAACTGCTTGTTCTCCTGGGGCTGCTGCTGGCCCTGGTCGTTGGGGGCCTGGGGTTCGAAGCCGTAGGGCTGAGTTCCGAGCTTGGTGCCCTGGTATTCGGCGCCATGCTGGCTAATCATCCGCGGTCCCAGGAACTGGCGAAGTCTCTCTGGAGTGTGAAAGAGGTTTTCCTCGTAGGCTTCTTTTTACAGATCGGTATTGGCGGATTGCCTGACGGCCAGGCCCTGGTGTTTGCCCTGGTTGCAGCGGTCGTCCTGCCACTTAAAGGGATATTGTTCTTCTTCCTGCTGATACTGTTCCGGCTCCGTGCCCGCAGCAGCTTTCTAAGTGCCCTGTCGCTGACCAATTACAGCGAGTTCGGCCTCATTGTCGCCAGCGTTGCATTGCCGGAGTGGCTCATTCCACTGGCGATAACGGTGTCGCTGTCCTTCGTGATTTCAGCCCCGCTCAATCGCTATGCCCACAGTCTCTATGAACGCTGGTCCGGGTCCCTGGTGGGATTCGAAAGCCACACTCATCATCCCGACGAACAGCCTATCTCTCTGGGCAGCACCAGGGTAATGGTGATGGGCATGGGACGGACCGGCACCGCTGCTTATGACTGGCTGCGCCAGTCCGAACCGGAGTTGATCGGGCTGGACTCAGACCCGGCAAAAACCCAGAAACACCAGAATGAAGGCCGCAACGTCGTCTTCGCTGATGCCGAGGACAACACCTTCTGGCAAGGCCTTTACATGCCCGAGCTGCAGGCTGTTATCCTCGCCATGAACGACATAGAGGGCAAGCTCATCGCGGCCCGAATGCTGCGCCGCAAAGGGTTTACCGGCTATATCGTGGCTCACACAATGTACGCTGATGAAGCCAGGCAAATCTGTCAGGCAGGCGCCGACGAGGCCTATCTCACCATGAGCGAAACCGGCGTGGCGCTGGCGAGCCATCTCAGGGATCAACGGCCCGCTCTGCCGGCAGAAATCCAGGGGACAACCTGATGTACGAACCCATGGGGTCCGGAGAAAACACCATGACCCAGATGACCTCCCTGCATGAGGAGCGTCTGGATTTCGTATTCCGTACCATCAAGGCAACCGGAGCCAGGCGTGTACTGGATCTGGGCTGTGGTTCAGGATCGTTGCTGTACCGGTTACTGGCAGACAGCCAGTTTGACCAGGTGACCGGGCTGGAAGATTCCGGAGTTTCCCTGCAACAGGCCCGTTCCGTTCTGGCGGACTACCTGAATGAGCAGCCGCCCCGTATTCAGCTGGTAAGAGGATCCTACGCTGAGAGCAATCCTGCAATGGCAGGTTTTGAAGCGGCTGCGATGGTGGAAACCATTGAGCATGTCCGTCCGGAACAGCTCTCACGGGTCGAACGGGCGGTGTTCGGTGAATACCGGCCCGGCTGCCTGTTCATGACCACACCCAACCGGGAATACAACCCGCTGTTCGATCTGGCGCCGGGAGAATTCCGCGAAGAAGACCACAAATTCGAGTGGGACCGGCGGAAGTTCCAGCGCTGGGCCCGGGGTGTGGCGGACCGCACGGGCTACGAAGTCCGATTTGGTGGCATCGGGGAGTTTGTCCCCGATCTTGGTCATCCCACCCAGACTGCTCTCTTTACCCGCAGGGACTGATCGCCACCTGCTGGAGCTTCTGGTGCTTTAGCGAAACCTGCGCCAGGCACTGAGTTCAGCAATGGTATGCTGGAACTTGCGGCGGGTTTCCCGAATCACGAAGGGCACATCCTGCGGTGGCTGGATTTCTTCAAAGTGATGGGACAGGATCTCCCGCATTCCGTCCAGCACCGTGCGTGGCTGGCCGTTACGCTCGAATCCACCGACCCAGTTGGCTCTTGGAGTAAACTCCTCCAGCAGCGTGTAGGGCGAACTGATTACCAGGGTGCCACCCTCGGCCAGGCGCCGGTGGATATCAGCCAGGAATGCCCCCGGGTCCTGGAGCCGGTCGATCAGGTTGCCGGCAAAAATCAGGTCATAGTCCCGGTGTTCCTCTCCCAACTCGCACGCATCGCCAGTGGCAAAGGAGACCCGCTCGGCAGCTCTCGCCAGGCCAAGATCTTCGAGGCTTGCGGTGACCCGTGCCCCCAATTCGCCTTCATCCCGGCGAAAATAGTCGATTTCTCCATCCTGCCTCAGGTTATGTGCTGCATCCACAAAGCTCTTGGACAGATCCACACCGGTCACCTGGTCGAACACCCTGCCAAGCTCGAACGCCGTGCGGCCAACCGCACACCCCAGATCCAGGGCCTTGCGTTTATCCCGTCCGGCCATCAGTTCCTGGCAGATGCCGGCACAGCGGGCCGGATAGTTGCCGACACCGAAGTAACTCTCGCCGAAGTGGAACCCCAGGTACTGGCCCAGCAGTTCGTCGGTTTCATAAACATTCATGGCTGATCCTCAGCGGTTATCCTGTCAGGTTTTCGGGAGCGCGCAGGTGCGGAACCCGGTATAGACATCGTTTCTCTGGGCCAGGTAGGCCTGGCGATAGGTCCCTCGGATAAGACTGGGGGAGGTGGCGCAACTGCCACCCCGGGTAACCTTGTGATCCCCGAACTGCAGCGTCGACATGAACGGATACATGTCGATTTTGAAGCCGTCATAGGGGAAAAACTGGCTGCTGGTCCATTCCCACACGCTGCCGATCATCTGGCGGCAGCCAAACGGGCTGTCCCCCGCGGGAAAATCCTGCACCGGATGTCGGGCCATGGCCCGGCCCCCCATATCGGCGAGCTCCGGGCCCACCGGGTTGTTGCCCCATGGGAACCGCTGGAACGGTTCCCCGGCCCGGTTACCGAGGGCGGCAACTTCCCACTCGTATTCTGTGGGCAAACGGCGGCCCGCCCAGTTGCACCAGGCCTCTGCTTCCCAATAGGAAACATGGCATGCCGGTGCTTCCGGATTCAGCGGCAACCACTGGTCGTGGAATTTCTCCTGCCACTGGCCGTCGTGCCAGCGCCAGTAAAGCGGGTGCTTTGGTTCCTGCGGCACAGGTTCGGAACTGCCGTGAACCAGCGAGACATCGGTCTCTGTCTGCAGCCACTTACGTCCACCAAAAGACCAGAGTTCCGGACGCCGGTATCCGCCATCGTCCACAAACGCCATGAATTCTTCGTTGGACACCGGCAGCCGGGAAATCGAGAAAGCCTCCAGCTCCACCTCGAACCGAGGTTTCTCATTGTCGAAGGCAAAATCCGAAGTGGCGTAATCCGCGGACTCACCGGGCATCCCGATCAGCCACCGACCAGCTGGTATGGCGGCATCTCCTTCAATCCGGTCTCCGGGGGCAACCCGTTCGTCGGTGTAATCCGGCGCCGGTGGGTAACCCACGGTCTGCCGGCACCAGATCAGGGACTCGATGTGCATGTTCTGGTGAAAGATGGCGTAGCGATACAGATACAGATCCTCGTCCGTGAGCGGTTTCCGGCTGATTCGCTCGGCCACCCGGTCATAGATGGTATCGAAATAGGCCAGGGTTTCTTCGCGCCCGGGAAATAACTCCCGGCACCAGCGGTCGCGATGCTCTACATGAAAAGAGTCCCAGAGATCGTCCATGGCCGGATTGTAGCTGGGTGTGCCATCCAGCAGATTGAACACGAACACTTCGTAGAAAAAAGCAGCATGCCCCATTTCCCACAACGGCGGGTTAACCCCGGGGTGGTAAGGCACGTCCAGTTTTTCTTCCGGCAACGAAGTAATCAGCGCCCGGGTTCGTTGCCGGGCGGTTTCCAGTTCTGCCAAAAGGGTTGTCTTGTCCACGCTAGTCGTCTCCAAATACGCCGGTATCGGTTACAGCTTCACCAACCTGCCTGAATGCCTTTTCGGAGGCGCCCAGATCCGCTGTGTTCCTGCCACAGGCAGCGATGATGACGCCCGGATGGTCGCCCGCCATAGCCAGGCCTATATTACAGGCTCTTCGATGCTGGGTACCGGTTTTATGGGCAAAACTGACATGCTCGGGCAGCCCTGCCTGGATACGGTTATCACCCGTTTCAATCTTCTCCAGTAACGACAAGATGTGACGGTGGCTGGTCTCACTCAGCACCTGATTTGTCGCAAGCGCTTCAAACACTCTGCTGAAGTCATCCAGCCTGCCGGAATTGAGCCCCGAATCATAGTAGCGGTCAAATGCCGCATCCAGATCCGGCACCTGGAAATCACCGGGTTCCACATCCAGCACTTTGGCCAGTGCCTGTACCCGGTTGCTGCCGGCACCTGCTTTCTTGATGGTAAACATGTCGTCGCTCGAAAGATCCATCGCCCGTTCGTGAAAACGGCTGTAGGCATACCGGCGAACATCAGCCAACGACGTTATCTCACCGATCCCGCCCTCAGTAATTGCGGCAATCAGATCATTAACCGCATCCTTACCGACCACACGGATCAAGACGTCCGTTGCGGTATTGTCGCTGTGAATCAACATCTGTTCGAACAGATACCGGACAGTGACTTTATCACCGGGTGATTTCCAGTTGGTTTCACCCGCGCCATCCACAAAGTCGGTCGATTCCAGCTCCACCTCGGTGTCCAGTGTCAGCTCCTTACGATCAACCGCCTCCATCACAGCCATTGCAACCGGCACCTTGATGGTGGAGGCCAGATACCAGGACTCATCCGCACGCAGGCTGACTGTCCGATTACTTTCAAGGTCATGAACAAACACGCCGAGCTCTCCGGGATATTCGTCGTCAATTGATTGCAGGCTATGCCTGAGATCCGCCTGCCAATCTTCTGCAGCAGCAGACATGGCGAAAAGCGACATCAGCAGGACCACGCCAACCAGTGCAAAGGGCGTGCTTCTCATCGAACGGAACGAATCCACGCCGTCAGTTTGATCCATAAGGCAGTTCCAATGATCAGTCCGAAAGTGAGTGTCAGGGCATAATCATAGGAAATACTGTGCCAGTATCCGAGCAGATAACGAAAGACCACAAAGATGACGGATATGTGAAAAATAAACGCGGCCTTGGCATCACTGCCTATGATGGTTATCGGTTTCAGCACTCTCGCAAGGGAGTTGCCTCCCACGAGCGCGACCCCAAGGATGGCCAGCGCTCCTGCCATGCTGAATACCATGAAAGTCAGTTCCGGCGGGTGCTTGCCATCATTCATTGCGATGGCATACAGCGTGTCGTAGACATCTGGCAAGCCGAGCCAGAAGAACACACCGAACAGCAACACCGAGAGCGCCAGCAAGCCTCCGCCGAGAGTCATCCTTCGCTTCAGGCATGGATGGCAGAACAGAATAAGCTCACCCAGCAATAATCCCAGCAGGATCAGCGGCCCACGGGACAACTGCCCCCAGGTATAAAGCTCGTCATGCTCCACCAGGATAGCTCTCAGGGAGGCATTGCCCCAGAAGCCAAAGCGGGAAGCCAACAGTTCTGCTGCCAGAGCGAGCAGCACCGGGCTTGCAACACGAAGCCATAACGGCATTCGCACCCACAATGAAAGGAAGAACGGTACCCAGATCAGTGCGATGGCATAGAACCCGAGTATTTCCACGAAGGAAGGAAATGTCTGGTACAGCAGCGCATCAATAATCTGCTCCGGCTCGGCCAGCTGGAACATCTCGACCACGGTGAGCACCTTGTACCAGAAAAAAATGGTAACGCCGGCCAGTAGCAGTTTAAGCCGTTTTCGCGGCCACGATTCCTTACCAACATGAGGAAGGAACGCAACGGCCAGAGCGATACCAAACACCATGATGAACAGGGTAGAAGAGAACTTGGTAAGAGCATGGACCGGCACCATGCCCCACCCAGGGATTTGCTCGAAATCCAACAGCCCCTTGATGCCGTGGCTGAGAATCATCAGTGTGACGGCAACACCCCTGGCAAAGTCGATGGCATCAACGCGGCCGTCGACAGGCGCTGTCGTCGGCTTACCGCGCCACCAATGGTCTCCGAACACAGCTACTGACACGTCAACTCCATGGAATCAGGGGGCGACAAACGCCCGTGGTCTCCCGAATACGACAACAACCTGGCAGATGGATGATCCCCGAGCATCAATTCCGGCCGTCCGATCATCCCCACACCAGCAGAATCATCGGCACCGCAACAACGGTCACCAGGATCGACAGGGGCACCCCTAACCGCCAGTAATCACCGAACTGGTATCCACCGGGCTCCATCACCAGAGCATTGGACTGGTGGCCGATAGGCGTCAGGAACGCACAGGATGCACCCACCGCCACCGCCATCAGCACCGCATCGGAAGCCATACCCAGGTCTGCCGACAGGCTCAGGGCAATGGGCGCAACCAGTATCGCCGCTGCTGCGTTGTTCACCACATTGGAAAGCAGCATGGTTCCCACCAGCACCATCACCAATACCCACGCCGGAGCAAGGCCACCGCCAAACGCCAGCATCTGGCCGGCGATCAGTTCGGCACCCCCGGTGGTTTCAAGTGCCTGACCCACCGGGATCATTGCCGCCAGCAACACGATCACCGACCAGTCGATGGCTTTGTAGGCACCGGGGGCATCAATCAGTTTCGTCAACACCATGGCGACCCCCGCCGCTACCAGCGCAACCGGCGCCGATAGCCAGCCACTGACAATGGCAATAATACTGGCCAGAAAGATGCCTCCGGCCAGGACGGTTTTGCGGGGTGATCCGAGGCGGAGACCGCGTTCTGCCAGCGGCAGACAACCGAGGCCGGAAAGCGTGCTGGCCAGGGTGTCTTCCTCTCCCTGTATCAGCAGAATGTCACCGGCATTGAAGCGGATATCACCGAGGCGCCGCTTGAGTCGCTGCCCCTGCCTCGCCACTGCAACAATGTTAATTCCATGGCGCTCGCGGAGGTTGAGCCGGTTTGCGGTCTGCCCCACCAGGGAAGAGTCGGCAGTGATAACAGCTTCCGTCAGCTGCACATCGCCTTCTTTGAGTTCCTTCTTGTGGTTCCTGGTCGCCTGTTCATCCTTTTCGGTTTCCGAATCCTCTTCCTCACTGCTGCCAAGCTCCAGCCCGGTATTGTCCAGGAACGCCTGGAGACTCTCAGTATCCGATTCCACCAGCAGCAGGTCGTTCTCTTTGAGAACCCTGTATGTCGACGGGGCCAGCTGGCGTTTGTCGTCACGAATCAGCGCCAGCACTATTACGTCCTTGTTTTCGCCACTGTCCGCAAGCAGGTTGTGCAGGGTAGCACCGGCGTAGGAGGAGCCTTCCGGCACCTTCAGCTCGGTCAGATAGTCGCCAACGCTGAACAGCTTGTCGTCCTCACCGCTGTCACTGCCTCGCTTCGGAGTCAGACGCCAGCCCACCAGGGTAATAAAGGCAATCCCGGCAAGGGTGATGGCTGCGCCGACCGGTGCAAAATCAAATAATCCGAACGAACTCGCGCCCTCCCGATAACTGGCAATGATGATGTTTGGAGGCGTGCCGATCAGCGTCATGGTTCCACCCAGCAGTGAACCGAAAGCCAGAGGCATCAGCAGCAAAGAGGGTGATCGCCCCGACTCCCGCGACATCCACACAGCCACCGGCATCAACAGTGCCAGAGCCCCCACGTTGTTGATAAATCCGGAACAGAGCGCAACCACACCGGTCAGGGTGAGAATCTGCAGTGTCGGGCGATGGCCCACCTTGCCCAGCAACTGCGCGATCTGATCCACCACGCCACCGTTTACCAGTCCCTGACTGACCACAAGAACCGCTGCAACTGTGACCACGGCCGGGTGTCCGAACCCCGCAAACAGCTCCTCGGTGGGCAGCAGCCCGGTAATGGCGATGGCCAGCAGCGCCAGCATGGCGACCACATCAAACCGCAACCGGTTCCAGACAAACAGCACCAGCGTCGCTGCCAGTATGGCGAATACAATTCCCTGATCTGTCGTCAATGCGCCCGGCCCCCGTTATCCCTGTTCATGACCTCCATATCCGTGCAACATATCCTAATTACAGCTGACATTATCCACAACGATATCCTTTGACACTCTTGCGGAGCTATACAATGCCAGACAGACCCAACAGGCCGGTGTCGGCATCCGCCATCGACAACCATGTCTACAAGGTTTTCCCGAATGACATGAACTCACACCAGACGGTGTTCGGCGGCATGATCATGGCCAAGTGCGACCGCCTGGCCCTGGTGGTTGCAGAAAGACACTCCGGCCATGTATGCGTGACCGCAGCGGTGGACTCCATTCACTTCCGCGCCCCCGCCAAAGGCAACGACACCCTGCTGTTCCACCTGGCCCTTAACCGCAGTTGGGGATCCTCCATGGAGATCGGCGCACGGGTGGAAGCTGAAAACAGCTACACCGGCGAGTGCCGTCATATACTGTCGGCATTTTTCACCTTCGTGGCGCTGGATGGTAACGACAACCCGGTCGATGTGCCCGCAGTGACACCGGAAACGGAGGCTCAGCAACGCCGTTTCAACAACGCGGAGATTCGCCGGGATGGCCGGCTGCAAACGCGCAAGAAGCTCAACGAGCCCTGA
>NZ_JAWLDU010000126.1:1615-3368 GCF_041686475.1 Marinobacter sp. | reverse complement strand
CCGCGTTTGACGAGGTCGGCGGCGAACTCTACGGTTCCCCGTTCTACGCCACCGCTGTAGAGCGCTGGTAAAGCCTGCAGAATCCTCAATGATTGCCCCTCTTCAGAAAATGGCTGATAAGCCAGCGTGCTGCCCGGTCTGCTTCCCACAGGCCAGGAGATTCAGGCAGTTTGCCGGCCATGACGGAGGCATGGTCACTCCAGCGCGCAACGTACCCTTTTTCCACCAGGCTGGCCATGCCGCGGGCGACCCGGCTGTTGTGTCTGGGAGCCAGTTCAAAAACGCCGGTGGGAACACCGGAAGTAGCCGCCTCGCAAACCATGGAACCGCTGTCCGGTGTGACCCAGACGGCGCGGGATGCGGCCAGTTGATGTGGCAACCAGCTCGAATGGGTTCGTTCCGGGTCCACAACGGTGACCTTGGGGCCTGCCAGTTCCTGCAGTTTTTCCAGCACTGCGGCCGGTGTTCTGCGGGAGCCGCTGATGGTCCAGCGCCATTCGGGATAGCGCCCCATAAGCTGGGATATTTGCTCGAGGACCACATCGTCATCCCAATCGAAGTGGGGCGAAGGGCCTCCGGTGAGGATCAGGCCTTCGGGTTTGTCGGTAATGCGAGCCAGCGGCGTGATGGCGTTGATAACGCCTTCGGTGGTCAGGATGTGTCTGGCGGGCGCTACGGCATCGTGCTCGGGAATGATGGCCGCATCGACCCACCCGATGGGAAAGCCCGGCTTCATAAGGACCACGGTTTTTGCCTTGCTGCGCCGCCGAAGCGAGAGTAGCAGGCGATGGGTACCGCTACCCGCGGCAATAATCAGATCGGGTGGGGGCAGGGTGCTATCCATGGCGGGGGCCAGGCCCAGAAGTGCTCGCCACAGGGGAACCACATGTTCCGTGGCATCAACTTCGCAAACGCCGACGCCTGCCAGGACCCTCAAACGGTTTCCCAGTCCTTTCAACTGATTGCGGTGTCCGGGCTTTTTGTCTGTGAGCAGCCAGACAACGGGTGCTGGAGATGCCATTCAGCTCTCGTCCTTGCCATAAAAATCGGGATCGTCCTTCGAAGGCCGGGTTTTGAAACGCCGGTGCATCCACAGGTACTGCTCCGGATGCCGGCGGATCTGTCCTTCAATGGTTCCGTTCACCAGTGTTGCGTCTGCCAGGTCGTCTCCGGAGGGGAAGTGCTCCAGTGGGGGGTGAAAGTAAATGTCGTACCCCGGCTCGTGTTCCCGGCGGAAATGGCTGAACGGGACCACCGCACACCGGCTGCGTTCGGCGATCCTTGAGGTGGCGGTAATCGACCCCGCGGGTACATCGAAAAACGGTGCAAACACGATGCCCTTACGACCGTAATCCTGGTCCGTGGCATACCAGACAGTGCGGTTTTTTTTCAGCTGTTTGAGCAATCCCCGCAGATTTCTGCTGTCCAGTACCACGCCGTACCGGCGCTCCCGGGCGCGGGTCATCACCGCGTTCATCAGTGGGTTGTTGTGGTCCCGCTGCATCACGTCGGCCTCAATGTACTCTGTTACCAGGCTGCCACCGAGGTCCAGCGTGCTGTAGTGCCCGCCAAGCAGCAGGATGCCTTTGCCCCTGGCCAGGGCCGCATCAACATGCTCAAGCCCATGCACCTCGGTGATGGGGATGAACGAAGTAGGATTGCGGAACCAGGCCAGCCCGATCTCCATGATTCCGATGCCATTGGCCTGGAACGATTTTTTCACCAGTGCCTGTTGTTCCTGCTCCGACAGTTC
>NZ_JAWLDU010000126.1:0-1515 GCF_041686475.1 Marinobacter sp. | reverse complement strand
CGGGCCAGGGCGCTGTTTGGCGACCGGGTGCGCTATGCGTTCTCGCCCTACGATACACCGGGTGCCGTCCGTCGCTTCGTGGACCGGGTCCGGCCCCGCGCCCTGGTCATTATGGAAACCGAACTCTGGCCCAATATGATTGCCCTGAGCAAACAGCGTGATGTTCCCATTTTCCTGATCAATGCGAGGCTGTCTGCCCGTTCTGCCCGGGGTTACGAGCGGGTGGCTTCCCTGGTGCGGCCATTGCTTTGCAGTATCAGCTGGATTGCCGCCCAGGCGGACGAGGATGCGGGACGTTTCCTGCGTATAGGCGCAAAACCGGAATCGGTCTCCGTCACGGGTAGCATCAAGTTTGACGTTGAGATATCGGACGAGGTTCGTTCTGCGTCGACCTCCCTGAGGAGGCAGTTAGGGGCGGATCGTCCAGTCTGGATTGCCGCCAGCACCCACGAGGGTGAAGACCGCCAGATTCTGGAAGCCCACCAGCAGATAATGAGCGAGCATCCGGACACGCTCCTGGTGATTGTGCCGCGCCACCCTGAACGGTTTGATGATGTTGCCCGGTTGGCTGACTCAATGGGCCTTTCGGTGCAGCGTCGCTCGGCCAGAAACGGAGCCGTCGAGAACAGTGGCAGCTCTTGCCAGGTGTATCTGGGAGATACCATGGGCGAACTGCTGATGCTTTACGGGGCCTGCGATATTGCGTTTGTGGGCGGTTCGCTGATCGAGCGTGGCGGACACAACCCACTGGAACCGGCGGCCTGGGGCATGCCGGTGCTCTCCGGCCCCCATATCTTTAATTTTGAAACCATTTACAACCGTCTTGATGCCGGTAAAGGCTTGTATATCATCCCTTCATCAGACGCTCTGGCCTCGTGTGTGTCACAGCTTGTTTCGGACAAGGCGGCTGCAGATCAGGTCGGTCGTAATGCATTGGCCGTTGTTAACGCTAACCGGGGAGCACTGGAAAAAGTGGTCGACGGGATTGTCGAGCGGGTGTAGGGCGGGCACCCGGGCCCGCCCATGATGCAACAGGCTATTGCATGGGATCTTCGATGGTTTCCTCTTCCTCAGCCAGGGCCTCGATGCCGGGCGCTGAGGCACTGAGCCAGTTGTTCAGCTGAACCAGGTCCTGGGGGCTCAGGGTGCCGGCCGCCTGTTTCAGGCTCAGGGTGTTGATCACATAGTCGTACCGGGCATTGGCGAAATCACGCAGGGCTACATAGTAATTACGCTCTGCATCCAGCACTTCCACGATATTGCGTGTGCCAACTTCATACCCGGCACGGGTCGCGTCCAGCGCACTGCGGCGGGAAATGATGGTCTGCTCCAGCGCAGAAGCGGACTCTATGTTGGTATTCACGGTGCGGAACAGGCTGCGTGTATTCACCCTGACATCACGACGAACCGTCTCCAGGGACTGCTCTGAAGCATCAACCAGTGACCGTTGCTGACGCACACCGGCCTGGGTTCCGCCACCCATGTACAGCGGCACATTCAGCCTGAGCGCAATCC
>NZ_JAWLDU010000125.1:0-3391 GCF_041686475.1 Marinobacter sp. | reverse complement strand
GTCTCCTGATCAAGGGTTGGTCTCAGCAACCAAACCTTCCCATCAGGAGGCCATTCCCGCCAATAGTGATGTCTTTCCCGCGTCAGCGGGTTCGTTCAATGGCCGACCGGATATGTCAGAATGCGCACGAACCACGGTCAATATGCCGCGCGGTTCCACAATAGGCTCGGCGGAGTGCGTAGCAATATCAACAGGTCCAACCAGATGGACCAGTTCTCGATATAGTAGAGATCGTGCTCGAAACGCGCATGGAGCTTTGCGGCAACATCGACCTCGCCCCGGAACCCATGGATCTGGGCCCATCCGGTGATACCGGGCGGCAAGCGGTGACGGGCCGAGTAGCCGTCAACGATACTGGAGAAACGCTCCTGCCGGCTCGAAAGCGCATCGACCGCGTGAGGCCGCGGCCCCACCAAGGACAAATCCCCGGAAAGCACGTTGAACAGCTGTGGCAACTCGTCGATCGAACTGCTCCGCAGAATGCGTCCAACCCGTGTGACACGCGGATCGTTACGGGTCACGACGTGGCGTGCCGTGGGATCCATCGTCTCGTTATACATCGAACGAAACTTCAGTACGTCGATAATCCGGTCATTATACCCGTGCCTCTTCTGCCTGAAGAAGACAGGCCCGCCGGTTTCGAGCCAGATTGCCATTGCTGCGACAAGCATCACCGGCCAAACGATCAACAGGGCCAGGGTCGCAAAAACGATGTCGAAAACCCGCTTCATCAGACGGCGCTCTGCCGGGAAGGTGCCTCGAATGGCGGAGATCAACGGGTCGCGCGTGCTCTGCGAGAACGCGTAATCCTGGCTGAATGCGGATAGTCGAATCTCCACGGGCAAGACCTTTAACTTGGTCATCAGCCAGTTGATCCGCTCTTCCGCCTCCAGCGGCAGGGAAATGATCACCATGTCGATTTCCGACTGTCGGACGAAGTCGATCAGCTCGTCATAACCGCCAATTTTCGGGACCCCGATAACCTGAGGCGGGGAACGGTCATCGTCGCGATCATCAAATATCCCATAAGGGCGCACATCATTCTGTGCTCGTGCGTTCAGCCCACGGATCAGCGTTTCGGCATGTTCTCCACCGCCGGCAATGACCGCACGACGCTGGATCAACCCGGTATCTATGATCCAGGCAATCACCTGGGCCTCGACCAGGCGCAGAGGAACCACGACAAAGGCAAGCGCCAGCAGACTGGCGAGAAGGAAATCGGTGAATTCGGCGGACCAGGCATGGGCGACCAAGCTTGCAGCCAGCGTCACCGGTCCGGCCAGAGCGAGCAAAGCTCCCAGCACCGCATGCTTGGGCTTTCGCATCACGTTTGGTCTGTAGCCTCCGCCCAAGGCCAGCAACCCGATTGACGCAGCGGCTATCAACAGCCCCGCGCTAGCCGCGTCCAGCGGCGCGAAGTCAGAAGGGGCGACAGCGGCATATTGTGCAAACCACAAGGCCGTGGCGAAGACCGGCAGATCCAGGCAGATGGCAAGAACGGTTATCCAGACCGGGGCCAGCGAAGGTCGTCGTAATGCGGTGGCAATGTTTGCAGCGGCTTCGTTCAATCCAGTTTCATTCATGAAGACAGGCAACCTTTTTATGCGTGGTAGCACATGGCAACGTCTTGCTTAAAATTTGGCTAAAGGGAATTGTCTTGAAGGGTCACCGGTGGTGAAATGCTTCGGTCCAGCTGATTGGGTCCATGGCGGCATGGCATCACAGCGATGCTGATGCAGGTCAACTGAAAAACAGCGATTGGGCTGCCGCAGCGGCTCTCAATTCGATCGCGGAAATCGAGACGGTTCTTCCCTGCTTGGTTCATATCTGGCGCCACACAGGGGACAGAAAACCTCAAACCTCAACTTTTTCGGGGCTCACTGATCCGATTTCATCGTCAGGCTTAGCTGATTTGCGGGGCAGAATGCACACCAGCCCTGCCACACCCAATGTGGTCAGGGAGCCTCCGACCGAGTAGAGAAGGAAGGTGGACCAGAGAGAGCTTCCAGCAATGAGGCCCATCAGTGCCAGTATCGCGCCGGAAATCATACCTACAATGAGATAGCCTATAACCATGTCGGATGTCCTGCCGGATTTGGGTTGATCGCTGAGATCGCTCAGGAACTTCAAACCCGTAGCTTACGATGCTCTATCGGCGGAAAATAGCTGGCCCGTCGGACGTGTGCTGACCTAGCCACATGGCTAACCAAAAGGCTTGTGGATGCCTCCATGTTCTTCCGTGACGTCGTCTAACGACACTTGGCACATTGTGATGCCTTTAGGGGGCGGGATCCACACCATCAACTTTCGCGCGTTTCTCGATCGGCTATGCCCGCGTCTCGACCGAGGATCAGACCCCCTGCCCCAGGCACAGGCCCTGAAAGCCGCTGGCTGCGCCGAATTCCATGAAAAGCACGCTTCTGGGGAAATCGAGTACGGCCCGTGCCTCAAGCAAAGAACTAAGCAGATATGTCCGCTCAGTCGGGCCATTTCTCGGCAGACCAGTCTCGGGCTGTGTGAATCACCCGGACAATTGCCACTGCTTCCTCGCCGCCCGTCTGTGTGATCGCATAGGCAAGGATGTAAGGTAGGCTTGTCACCGACTTCTCGTAAGTACCTGCCAGTCTTCCGGGGCGTCCTGTCGGCATTTCCCCGAGGGTCAAAGCCGTCTTGTCGATAGCACCGGCCACTCGATGGGCGGCGGAAAGGTCACATACAGTAACTTGGGAGTATTTGAAAGATTCAATCAAGCTAAGGCAAGTCTGGTTAAAACTTGCCAAGCCTATACGAACTTACATTTCGTAGTTGGGAAAATCAGATTTTGAGGTCGTCCTTGCTCAAACCTGCCTCGAGAGCATCGATGAACCATTTCGGTTTCCGCCCCATCCCGGTCCAGGTCAGGGTAGGATTATCCGGGTGACGATATTTCGGCAGACGTTTGGCACTCCCCGTTTTTGAAACCCCGGCAATCGCCTCCAGCGAATACCCCATCTCCTTGGCCTGCGCCTCAAGTTTGGCTCGGGCTTCGGAAAGTTGGCGAGCCTCGTAGGTCTCAATCGCTTTTTCCACATCTTTCCTGAGCTTCTTAAGCTCTTCAAGAGTCATGTCTTCCAGCTGCATATGTCATTTCCTCTTTTGACGTTTAAGAAATGCAATTATCAGCGAATGGCAAGAAAAGAAAACCCCGTTATTTCTTGGGGATATCGAGCGAGCGATCAGTTGGCTCGACAGCATTTCGTGTATTTGCGACCAGATCCGCAGGGGCACGGCTCATCTTCAGAACTTGGACTTAAGGGCACCTCTAAAAATTGCCCTGAACCCGGCGCTGCGGTATGATCGGGGTGGCAAACCGGAATTGGGGTAAGACGATGGCGCAGATGGGTTTCTTTGA
>NZ_JAWLDU010000124.1:0-3431 GCF_041686475.1 Marinobacter sp. | reverse complement strand
GGCTCTTTCGAGACTGACAGCGTTTGAACAATATCAACAGATGTAAGCGACTCGAATATCCCGGCCAGCCTGCCGGGATTGCTGCCGTGCACGATCAGAGCCCGCGCACCGAGTTTTGCTGCCCGCTCGTTTAACTGGGCTATCTGGCCCCGCCCGAAGACGATCTCGGGAGGGGTAACCAAGTTGAATGCACCTGACATAGAAATATCACCCGGAAGAAAGAAACAGACGCCCACTTTATTTCAAACAGACACGCAACACGAATTACGCCCGCAATGCGGATCTGTCTTTACCAACGCCGGGATCAGAACACCCCCGTCTCTGCCAGCTGCCGTATGATCTGAATCGTTTCAATGTCGGTGGCCACATAGGCCTGATGGAGATACTGGTCATAAGGCATGGAATCACCCCGGTTCTCAATACTCGCTGTGTGATATCGGAAGCGGACAAACAGCGAGCCCGGTTCCGGTTCTTCAATATCCATAACAAGGGTGGCCTCAGGAACCGTGTCCGTTGGCAGAGTTCTGTACTCTATTCGCGCCTCAGACCAGAACGTGACCTCGTCAAAGACCTCCAGCCCCGGCAACTGCAGGCACCGCTTCATGTAAGCCGGCCCCTGCTCCAGAATTTCGTAATCTTCCACCCCTACCAGGAACTTGTCCGGGCGTCGGGTCCGGAGCACCAGGCCCTCCCAGATCTGGAAACGGGTCAGGATTGGCAGTTCTGGCTTCGTCAGGTCGTTGATCTGAACGATGTGTTCAAACCTCATTTGGCCTCCTGTCTGCTGGCGTCATCCATTACTCTGACAGCCACAGCAAATTTATAAAGCCCCTTTTGACTGGATGCCTGATTCCGTTCCGGCGAGGTGTGTGTAACGTTTGCATGTAAAATATCCCGGAACTGACTACTATCAAGGTAAGTTAGCGCCAGAGTCGACATTGCCGTGGGACTGTCAATCAAGACAACAGAATTTGCGCCGGAAGAGTTTGAACGTTTTGCAGACAAGGTCCGCACGGACCTTAAAGCGCTCACTCGTCTCCTGAACCGGCCCGGCTTTGGTGAGGGAGAAAGCTCCATCGGAGCCGAGGTCGAGTTCTACATCGTAAACCCTGAGCTGCGAGTGCAACCCATCAACACAGAAATCGCCGCCAGCGTTCAGGACCCCCAACTGACGGTTGAGCTCAACCGCTTCAATCTCGAATACAACCTCAGCCCCCAGGCGTTCAAGGGATCTCCGTTTGCCAGAACAGAGCAGGAGCTGCTGGCTGCGATCCGAAAAATAAACCAGCATGCAGCATCATTGGATGGGGAACTGGTGCCAATCGGCATTCTGCCAACGCTTCGCCAGTCCGACATGGGCGCGAAGGTGATGACAGACGAGCCCCGGTATCATGCGCTGTCCAACGCGTTGCTCAAGCAACGGGGCGAGCCATTCAGCATCCATATTGGTGGCAACGATGTCATTGATCTGGAGGCCGACGACGTCTATATGGAAGGGGCCAATACGTCGTTCCAGCTACACTGGCGTGTGCCCGCCCATCGTTTTGCCGACTATTTCAATGCGATCCAGCTGGTCACCCCGGTCGTCCTCGCTCTGGCCAGTAATTCGCCCAGCCTGTTTGGCCACCACCTCTGGGACGAGACCCGGATTGCCCTGTTCAAGCAATCCATTGACAGCCGATCCCCCAACCATAAAACCTGGCGCCATCCACCAAGGGTCTATTACGGAAATGGCTGGACACGCAGCGCCTGGGAACTGTTTGCAGCCTCGGCGTCGCTGTATCCCCCGATCATTCCGCTGATGTCGGATGAAGATCCGATGGCGGTGATAGATCGTGGCGAAGTCCCGAAACTGGCCGAGCTCCGCCTTCATCAGGGAACCACCTGGCCCTGGAACCGGGCCATCTATGATCACGCGGACGGCGGCCATCTGCGCATCGAAATCCGATCCATGCCTGCAGGCCCTACCGCCGCCGATATGTGTGCGAACGGCCTGTTCGTCATCGGGGCTGCGCTGGCAGTGCTCGATGACATCCGTCATCTGACGTCAATACTGCCCTTCCATTACACCGAACATAATTTCTACCGCGCAGCAAAATATGGCATCGGCGCAGAAATCATCTGGCCGCACAAGAATCAGGTTCAGTTGCAGGATACGCCCCTGTTGACCGTGGCCCGTGAACTGCTGCCGCGTGCCCGGGAAGCACTGAAACAAACAGCCGTGGACGAGACGGAGATTAACCGCCTTCTGGGAATCATCGAAGGCCGAATTGAAACAGCCATGTCGGGCGCCCGGTGGCAACGCCATATCACCGAGTCTTTGTTCAAATCCCTGGGCCGGGATGACGCGTTCCGGAGTATGCTGTCCCTTTACATGGCCAACCAGAAGAGAAACATCCCGCTGCATGAATGGAAGCTGTCGCCGTGAGCAACTCGAAAGTACTTGATTATCTCAATGATCCGTCACCCCGAACGCTGGGTCGCTCTCCCCTTGAGTGGCTTGACCGACTGTAAAAGCCGACCGTTGTGCATGTCACCGGTCGCGACCGCTCCCGTACCCGGGCCATGGCAACGCTTCTGCACGGTAATGAGCCTTCGGGTCTGTTTGCGCTGCACCGGTGGCTGCTCGAGCAGCACACGCCCGCGGTCAACATGCTGTTTCTCCTCGGTGGTGTCTATGCGGCGAAGATGCCACCCAGATTCTCGTTTCGCCAGCTACCCCAAGGGCTCGACCTAAACCGCTGTTTCAAAGAGCCTTTCGAAGGGGAAGAAGGAGCCATTGCCCAAGCCATGCTGGCGGAGCTTCATATGGCTCAACCCGAATGCCTGCTGGACGTGCACAACACCTCGGGCACGGGCCCGGCCTTCGCCGTGACCATCACCAATGACGCCGAACATCAGGCGCTGACCTCGCTCTATACCGACCGCCTCATAATGACGGACCTTCGCCTGGGTGCGTTGATGGAGTACTCTGAGCAGGAAGTGCCCACAGTCACTATCGAGTGTGGCGGGGCCCAGGATGAACAATCTCATCAACTGGCGTACGAGGGACTCGTTCGGTACACCTCAAGAGCAGACGTGCTGGCACTGGAAAAAGCGGAGTGGGACGTCGCCGTGCTGCGCAACCCGATTCGGGTGGAACTGGCTCCTGAAGCAACCATAGAATATCGCCTTGAGCCTACCGGCCATGCTGACCTAACGTTTCCCCCAGACATTGAACACCGCAATTTCGGGATTGTCTCCCCGGATGAGCCTCTCGGATGGGTCGGTAAAAAAGGCCTGGACATACTCTCAGCGATCAGCCACAACCGCAGTGAGAATATGGAGCAGGTTCTTCGAGTCGAAAATGGGCAGATCTACCCTGCCCAGGCCATCAAAACCTTTATGATTACCACCAACCCGGCCATTGCGAAAAGTGACTGTCTGTTCTA
>NZ_JAWLDU010000016.1:28657-56641 GCF_041686475.1 Marinobacter sp. | reverse complement strand
ATAGAGCCAACAACATGGGCCAGTATTCCGGCCAGGGCCACGCTCCATTTACCTTCCTGGATGGCGGAGAACATTTCCAGGGAGAAGGTTGAGAAGGTGGTAAGAGCGCCGCAGAGGCCGGTGATGGCAAACAGGCGCCACTCCGGCGCCAGCGACGTGCCATGCACGAAGTAGCCGATCAGCAGGCCGACGAGCCAGCCGCCCGAGAGATTTGCCACCAGGGTGCCATAGGGGATGGCGTGGTAGCTGCTGTTGAGCCAGAGGCCCAGGGCCCATCTCAGGTTAGCGCCGATAACGGCTCCGGCGCTTACGGCCAGGATTGATAACCACATTCTTATGCATCACCTCGTATTTGACTTTCAGCCATCCCGGTTGCTTCGCCCCCGAACTCGCCCTAGGCTGAACGCAATTCGGAGAAAACACCATTATGTCCAACAATAAGAAAGCACAAATGCAGAAAGAATTCGACTACATCGTAATAGGCGCCGGCACCGCTGGCTGCCTGTTGGCCAACCGGCTGAGCGCGGACCCGGCCAACCGGGTACTGCTGATCGAAGCCGGCGGCCGGGACAACTATCACTGGATCCATATTCCCGTCGGCTATCTGTACTGCATCGACAATCCGCGCACCGACTGGCGTTTCCGCACAGAGCCGGATCCCGGCCTGAACGGCCGCACGCTGATCTATCCCCGGGGTAAAACCCTGGGCGGCTGTTCCAGCATCAATGGCATGCTCTACATTCGTGGCCAGGCCCGCGACTACGATCAATGGGCGGAGATCACAGGCGAGGACGCCTGGCGCTGGCACAACTGCCTGCCCGACTTCATGCGCCATGAGGATCACTATCGACTGGATAACGGCGGCGACGCCGACCCGGACCACCACAAATACCATGGCCACGGCGGCGAATGGCGCGTGGAGCACCAGCGCCTGAAATGGAAAGTGCTGGAAGATTTTGCCACTGCCTGCGTCGAGGCCGGCATTCCGCGAACCCGTGACTTCAACCGCGGCGACAATGAAGGTGTGGACTATTTCGAAGTGAACCAGCGTTCAGGCTGGCGCTGGAATACCTCCAAGGCTTTCCTGCGGGAAGCCGAGAAACGCCCGAATCTTTCGCTCTGGCATTCGACTCATGTGCTCGGACTGGAAACGGAACCCTCCGGTTCCGGCCCCCGCTGCACGGGGGTGCGTGTCGACCGGCCGGGGCAAGGTGAAACCTTTGCCCTGGCAAAACGGGAGGTCATTCTCTCCGCCGGCGCCATCGGCTCACCGCAACTGCTGCAGCTGTCCGGCATAGGCCCGGCGGATCTCCTCAAAGCGCATGGCGTTGATGTGGTCGCCGACCTGCCCGGTGTTGGCGAGAACCTGCAGGACCACCTGCAGATCCGCTCCGTGTACAAGGTGAAAGGGGTTACAACCCTGAACACCATGGCCAACTCGCTGATCGGCAAGGCGCGCATCGGTCTGGAATACCTGCTGACCCGCTCCGGCCCCATGAGCATGGCGCCGTCACAGTTGTGTCTGTTCACCCGTAGCTCCGAGGAATTCGACTACGCCAACATCGAATACCATGTCCAGCCCCTGAGCCTGGATGCTTTCGGACAGCCGCTGCACAACTTCCCGGCCATTACCGCCAGTGTCTGCAATCTCAACCCCACGAGTCGAGGCACGGTGCGCATCCGCAGCAGCGATCCGAAACAGGCACCGGCCATTGCTCCCAACTACCTGAGCACTCCCGAAGACCGGAAAGTAGCTGCCGATTCATTGAGGGTGACCCGACGTATTGCTGAACAGCCCGCTTTCATGCAGTACCAGCCGGAAGAATTCAAACCCGGCCTGCAGTACCAGACCGACGACGAGCTCACCAGGCTGGCCGGGGATATCGGAACTACCATTTTCCATCCGGTGGGCACCACCCGGATGGGGCGCGTGGATGATGACCAGGCGGTGGTGGACCCTCACCTGAGGGTAAGGGGCGTGGCAGGTCTGCGGGTGGTCGATGCCAGTGTGATGCCCACCATTACCAGTGGCAACACCAACTCGCCCACCCTGATGATTGCAGAGAAAGCCGCCCGCTGGATCCTGGGCGGCGAATAGTTTGCCAACCGGCCCCTGATCAGGCCGGATTGTGGTCGATCAGCGTGTCCTTATTGCGGGCGAACTCGTCAAACGGGAAATCGTCGACGGTCAGCATTTCCAGTACTGTGGTTTCATACTGGCGCATGAAATCCGCCTCTTCCTTGGTGAAGATGTCTGCTTTCAACGCTGCCTCGAAGCGTTCTTCAGGATGCAGCGCGGTCATCGGCAGCTGTCCCTTGGCATAGGCTTTGGTGGCCTTGCGATAGAGCTGCTCAGCTTTATCGTAGTCCTTCAGCAAGCCATTGTAGCGAGCCACGGGGTTCTCCACTGTACCTTCGCCGTTGGTGGTCCAGGTGCTCTGCAACAGCTTCTCACGGACCGGGCTGTCGGTGGAAATAGCACGGGCCAGCTTGCGCGACAGGTCGTCGTGGGGCTTGTCCCAGCGACGGCCCAGAGGCATGGTGATGGCACGCAGGGCCAGGGCAACCGGGCGGTTAGGCAGATTCTGCAGGAATTCATCCATGGCGTTTTCTGCACGATACAGAAGCAGTGCCATGCTGTATTCCATCAGGTCCCGCTCACCGTCAACCGGCTGGGTTTCGTGCCAGTTCTTGAGCACCATAGAGGCCAGGTAGAGGTTGGCCAGCACGTCGCCGAGGCGGGCTGAAATCAGCTCGCGCATTTTCAGCTCGGAGCCCAGGGTGGTCATGGCGGCATCTGCACACAGGCCGAAAGCGGCGCTGAAGCGGGCTACGCCCTGGGCGTACTTGCGGGCAGCGTGGTCGAACGGCACGTCCGCCTTGCCAATTCCCAATGCCTGGGTGAAAGCACGGGCGGCGTTACCGAAGATCAGGCCGGCGTGGCCAAAGAACGCATCATCGAATGCGTTGATGTCGTCGTTGTCCTTCGCTGCCAGTTCCTTGAGCACGTAGGGATGACAGCGGATCGCGCCCTGACCGAAGATCATCAGGCTACGGGTCATGATGTTGGCACCTTCCACAGTGATGGAAACCGCTGCACCACTGAAGCCGATACCCAGGTAGTTACGAGGGCCAAGGGTGACGGTTTTACCACCATGGACGTCCATGGCATCAGTAAGGACCGCACGCTGCATTTCAGTCAGGTGATACTTCAGGATAGCTGACGGCACAGCCGGCTTCTCGCCCTTGTCGATCATGTTGGCGGTCTGGTTCACCGCGGACTGGGCAATGTAGGTCTGGGCCGCAATGCGGGCCAGGGGCTCCTGCACACCTTCCATGTCCGCCACAGGGGTGTTGAACTGGCGGCGTATGCGGGTAAAGCCACCGGCAGTACCAACGGAATAGGCCGCAGCACCGGCAGCACCGGATGGCAGGGTAATACAGCGGCCAACGGAGAGGCACTCAACCAGCATGCGCCAGCCCTGCCCCGCCATTTCCTGGCCACCAATGATGTAGTCCAGCGGAATGAACACATCGGTGCCCTTGATGGGTCCGTTCATGAACGGTGTGCCAATGGGGCAGTGACGGCGGCCGATTTCCATACCCTTGGTGTTACGGGGAATCAGCGCACAGGTAATACCGTAGTCCTTGGTATCGCCCAGCAGCCCGTCGGGATCAAACATGCGGAAGGCCAGGCCCACCACGGTGGCAACCGGTGCCAAGGTGATCCAGCGCTTTTCGAAGTTCAGGCGCAGCCCCAGCACTTCCTTGCCGTCAAATTCGCCCTTGCAGACGATACCGGTGTCCGGCAGCGACGTGGCATCGGAACCGGCGCGAGGCCCGGTCAGGCCGAAGCACGGAATCTCACGACCGTCTGCCAGGCGCGGCAGGTAATGATTCTTCTGTTCGTCAGTGCCGTACTTGACCAGCAACTCACCCGGGCCGAGGGAGTTGGGTACACCCACGGTGACCATCAGCATTTCGTTGGCGGCAAGCTTCTGCAGTACCGCCGTCTGGGCTTTGGCCGAGAAGTGCAGGCCACCGTATTCTTCGGGAATAATCATCCCGAAAAAGCCTTCCTTCTTCAGAAAATCCCACAGCGCCTCCGGCAGATCGGCACGCTCAACGGCCAGATCCCAGGCATTGCACATGGAAATCGCCTGGGTGCACTGGTTATCCACGAAAGCCTGTTCTTTTTCAGACAGGCCGGTATTGCGGTTGATCAGCAGGTTATGCCAGTCAGGGCGACCGGTGAACAGTTCACCGTCCCAGCTCACGGTGCCCGCTTCCAGTGCCACTTTTTCGGTATCGGAAACTTTCGGAGCCACTTTCTTGAACATGGCGAACACCCGGGGGGTCAGCCAGCTCTGGCGAAATCCCGGGAGGCCCGCCGCCGTAGTGATGGCCGCGCCGATGAACAGGATCAGCGCCAGCAGGCCCGAGGCGAAGAACAGCGAAAGCAGGCCTGTTACCACCATAACCCCGATCGCAGGCTTGGCGCCGGACTCCTTGCGCATAACAACAAGGAGCCCGGCAACAGCAACAAGAAACAGTATGAAAGTCATCATGGATACTCTCTGTCGTCCGTGGTTTTGAATGTCAAAAATTACAACTCGTTACGTTCAACCTACCTGATCAGATGAACCCTGACCAGCAACTGTTTCACTATCAGGCAGTTACAATAACCCGAATACCTTCCAGTGACAGGCTGGCCTGGCTCAGCGCCGTTTCCGCGGCCGCCAGTTGCTCCCGGAAAAACTCGATCTCATCATCGCGAATCACCGGGTTCACTTTCTTCATGGCCTCCAGCCGGCGGATTTCAGGGCCAAATACCTCTCTCACCCGAGCCAGTGCGGATGCCCGCAGTGGTTCCAGATGGGGATCTGCCAGATTTTCGGCATGATCAACCATGGTTTCCACCTGCGGACGTATCTGGGGAACGATAGCCTGGGCGGTGCGCCGGCGAATATTGGAACACATGTCGTTGAGCCTGTCGTGGGGCAGTGTGGCCGACAGATCACGCCCGTTCACATCCACCAGCAGTCGCAATGGCGAAACCGGCAGGTAGCGGGACAGCTGCAGCGACTGCGGCGCCGGGCAGTGCACTGTAAAGAGGGCTTCCAGCAACAGGGTCCCGGGTGGCAGCGCCTTGACCGTCATGCTGGCAAGGGCGGCTTTGCCCAGACCGGAACTGGTGACCGATTCCATCACGCCGGTTACCAGCGGGTGCTCCCAGCTCATAAACGCCATGTCTTCCCGCTCGAGGGCCTGCTGACGGCTCCAGGTAACGGTCAGGCCGTCTTCCGGAAGTTCCGTTACGTGCCCTGCCTGGTATTGCTCCCCGGGGCGCAGCACATCCGCGTGTTCCGAGTGGTCCTCGAAATCCACACCCAGGATATCGCAGGCATCGATCATGTAGTCCCGTACCAGCGCCGATTCTTCCTCGGATTCGATCTGGGCAATCAGTTCCTCTGCCACGTCCGGGCGGCAGGAATTGAGCTCGATCAGAGCGTCCCGGCCATTGCGCAACAGTATGCGCAGGCGTTCCGCCTCTTTCCGGGAGTCCTCCAGCAACGCCGGCAGCTCATCAACATGGCCATCAATGGCAGCCTGCCACCGTGATGCCACATGATCATGAACTGCAACGCCTACAGAACAGCTTTCGTTGAAGGCATTCAGACCTTCTTCGAACCAGCGATACTGGCTTTCCTGGGCGGTTCCGCGGAGATAGGGGATGTGAATGTCGATGGTGTCAGTCTGGCCGATGCGGTCAAGCCGGCCAATCCGCTGTTCCAGCAGATCCGGGTTCGCAGGCAAGTCGAACAGGATCAGATGATGGGCAAACTGAAAATTGCGGCCTTCGCTACCGATTTCCGAGCAGATCAGCGCCTGGGCACCCTGTTCCGTATCTGAGAAGTAGGCGGCGGCGCGGTCCCGCTCGATCAGGCTCAGGTGCTCATGAAAAGCGGCGCTACGGATACCGGCCCGCAATTGCAGGTAGTGCTCGAGCGCCATGGCTGTCGATGCCTGGGCGCAGATAACCACCACCTTGGCGGGTTTCAGGCCGGAGAGCGTCTTTTCCAGCCAGGCCACGCGAGGATCTTCCGCCAGCCATTGCTCCTCGTCTGCTGCGGTTTCGGGGGTCAGCCCGGCAATGCCGTGGCACATATCCCGGCCTTGATAGAGCTCCGGACAGGGCAATGCAGCGGGCAACGGATGGCGTTCCGGGAAACCTCTGATAGCCGCACGGGTGTTACGGAACAGTACCCGGCCAGTGCCATGGCGATCCAGCAGTGCGTCAATGAGTGCCTGTTCCGGCTGCTCGGAAGATATCAGCGCATCCAGTTCGTCACCCAGCCAGCCCTTAAGGGCTTTCCGGTCTTCACCGGAAATTGCCGCAACGCCCTGCTCACGGATACGCGATACCACCTGATTGATGACTTCGTACTGCTGTTCTTCTTTGCGGAAGGCTTCCAGGTCGTGAAACCTTGCGGGGTCCAGCAGGCGCAAGCGGGCGAAGTGACTCGCCACCCCCACCTGCTCAGGCGTTGCCGTCAATAACAGCAAGCCTTTACTGGCTGATGAAAGCTGTTCAACCAGGCGGTATTCGGGGCTGGCCGCTTCCGGACTCCAGGCCAGATGGTGAGCTTCATCCACGACCATCAGGTCCCACCCTGCGGCAATGGCATCCGCCTGGGCCTGTTCACTGCTCACCAGAAAATCCAGGCTGCACAGGGCCAGCTGTTCGCTTTCAAACGGGTTTTCATCAGCATCCGCCAGCTCGTCATCCTCGTCCGGAAGCTCGGCGAAGTCATCCATGGCGTCGTAACGCCCCTGGTCGATGATCGAGAACCGCAGGTTGAATCGCCTCAGCATCTCCACCAGCCACTGGTGCATCAGCGAGTCAGGCACCACGATCAATACCCGGCGGGCGCGGCTGGTGTGTAACTGATAGTGAAGGATCAGGCCCGCTTCTATGGTCTTGCCCAACCCCACCTCGTCTGCCAGCAGCACCCGGGGGGCGTAGCGTTTTGCCACCTCGTGGGCGATATAGATCTGGTGCGGCAGGTGCTGGGCACGCGCACCAATGAGGCCCTGTGCGGACGATGCCCGTAAGCGATCCTGGTGTTGTGCCGTCGCCATACGCAGGCGAAACGCACCATTGCGGTCAAACTGGCCGGCAAACAGGCGCTGATGGGGCGCGGAAAAGTCCACCAGACTGCTGAGCTTTACTTCGGAAATCTGTGTCAGGTTTTCGCCGCCGTCGTCGGCGTGATACATGAGTACACCACCAACATCCTCGACCGCACGGACGACAAAGCGCTCACCATCAAAAGTCTCTATATCCTCGCCAATCTGGTAGATGATTCGCGACAGAGGGGCGTTGTCGATAGCGTAGGTACGCTCTTCGTCTGCGGCAGGAAACCCCAGGGTCACCCGCCGGCCTGAAATATCCGTGACAATCCCCAGCCCGAGCGCAGTATCACTGTGACTCACCCAACGCTGGCCAATTACGAATTCCGATGTATCCAAGAAACCTCCGACAGATTCAGCTTGCTATGACGGCTTTATACGTCTGTATTCGATGGCCCGTTTTCACGCACCCAATAGGCGGTTGCCCCGCACACCGCGGCAGGAACCACAACGAGGTTCAGTACCGGAACCATGGCTGCAAGGGCCACTGGCAGTCCGAAACCCAGGGCTGACAGGCGGGTATCTCCCAGCAGGCGGCGCAGGGCGGGAAAACTTACCCGGTGGTTGTCTGCAGGATAATCAACATACTGGAGCGCCATCATCCAGCTGTTGAAGAGGAACCAGAGCACAGCAGCCACCAGGTTAACCACTGGGATGATGCCAATTATGAACAGGCCAACGGCACGAGGCAGGTAATAGACGATTTTCTGCACCTCCCGCCACAATGAGCGGGGAATATCGCGGACTATCTGGCTCCAGCCATCCTCGGTGCTGACTTCCTGACCGGTCAGGTGTTTTTCAGTCAGTTCCGCCAGATAGCCATAAAAGGGAGAACCAAGCAGGTTGGCCACGATAACGAAGCCGTAGGCAAGCATGAGCAGGATCACAGCTCCATAAAGCAGCCAGAACAACCAGTCAAGGCTCTGCAACCAGGCCCAGTCCGGCAGCCAGTTCATTGCAGCGGCGATCATTGCAGAGAAAACTTCAGCCAGGAAATAGAACAGGAGGCCGAATAACAAAACATTAATAACAAGGGGAATAACGACGAACAATCTCAGCCCTGGCTGCCGTATCAGCCGGAATCCTTCTCCAAGGTAACCCAGGCCGCGGAAAAAATTACCCTTCAACATACCTCGCAGCACCTCAGCCTCAATGACAGTAACCGGGCGCAAAGCATATCATGTTGCAAACTCCACCACAGCCCGACGGTGTACATGGGATTTCTGACACAACGTATCCGCTTTCTGCTTGATTATCAGCCGTTCTGGCGGGCGATGCTGGTCATTTCAGCAACAGCCATTCTCTACCTTGCAACGACCAGTGAGCCCTACCCGGTTCCTTCCTCTGACAACGACAAACTGAATCACGTTCTGGCGTTCCTGCAGCTGGCAATTGTCACCCGTCTGGCCTGGCCCGGGCTCAGCCGGCTCTGGATTGCCCCTGCCCTGCTGGCTTTCGGGGTGTCGATCGAGGTTGTCCAGGCCCAGCTACCCTATCGCACCTTCGCGGTCTCCGACATTGTGGCAGATGCCGCAGGCATTGCCATCGGGCTTCTGCCATGCCCGGATTTTATCCGGCTTCGCGCAACCGCCCCCCGGGACAGAAAAGGCGACGATCCGACCTGACAGGGGTCTGCATGCTCGGATCTGAGACATGCGCCCGAATCCTTGTGAGACATTTCCTACAAACGCGTAGGATCTTGCTGCGACGTTACGTACGATCACCCGGCCAGAATCGCGCGGAAAATCTCAACCCACTGATATTAATAAACTTATTAAATCTTCTCAGCGATCTCAATCCGCCAGCCATGCACAATTCACACGCCTGTAAGATTTCGATTGGTATAGTGATCGCGTTAGGGATGACAGGGAATCGGACGACGCACTGGACGCACCCCCGCAACTGGATGCAGGGAGAGGCAGGGAAAGAGGGAAGCCTCGCTTAAGGGATAACCAATTGGATCGCCGGCTCGGACGCCGGCACCAGGGACTGGCAAGGGAAAATGACAACAGGAGGTTGTCAACAACGCAGGGATGCGACACCTGTTCCGAAAGAGGGTAGCCGAGAGGTTACCTTCTTTTTTTTCGTCCGTTTATCGGGCCGGAGTCTTGCCCGCCCGATAGATCCGCACACGATTGAACTCTTCGAACTCTTTCAGATCTGGCCAGGTGCGGGCCTCGACCACCCGCTGTTGCACATAGTGATCGTCACCGAGATTCTTCATCCGTGAATCAGCCAGCAACACCTGTGGTGCAGCCTGCCTGAAAACCGACAGTAAAGAACGATTCTCGGGGTCGTACAAGACATCCGCCGCTGTCACCAAGCCCACGCTATCCGGGCGCTCCCTCCAGTCATCACACAGCGACACTCTGACACCGTTGAGCCTGGCATTCGCAGCTGCAGCATCCAGCGCTGCGGAGTCAATGTCGCAGGCGATGGCTTCTCTCGCGCCGGCCATGGCAGCGGCAATCGCGACAATGCCGGAGCCGGAACCAAAATCCAGTACCGTTTCCCCTCTCACCAGGTGAGGATTGGCAAGGATATACGCGGCAAGCGCCTGACCGCTGGCCCAGCAGAACGACCAGTACGCTGGCTCGGCCACCACGGCCTGGGCTTCCTCATGACTGATCGGCCCTTCCAGCACTGAGGGATCGAACAGATACAGGGAAACCTCCGGGCATCCCGCCGGAACAGTGGCGGCCACACGTCCACGGCTCAGGGTTGTCGCCAGGTGCTGATCAAGAATGTCGGGGGCCATTAATCCTCCGGAGCGCTGAGCTGACAGGGGAAGGCATTGTAACGACTGCGGCGCCGACCGGCACCTGCAGGCGAGCAAAAAACCGTCACGTCCGTTATACTGCGCCCTCATTTCCAGCACGAAACAGAACCTTTCATGCCGTCCAGACCTGATACCATCGACTACCTTGCCCTGTTCCTGAACGACGTGCCGTTGATGGATGTGCGGGCGCCCGTCGAGTTCAGCAAAGGCAGTTTCCCCGGTGCGGTCAATGCGCCGCTGATGAACGACGAAGAACGCCACAGGGTGGGGATCTGTTACAAGGAAAAGGGGCAGGACGAGGCCATCGAGCTTGGCCATCAACTGGTTTCCGGGGACATAAAGGCCCAACGCCTGGAGGCCTGGCGGCGCTTTGCCGCTGAGCATCCGGAGGGTTACCTGTTCTGCTTCCGTGGCGGCTTGCGTTCACGTCTGACCCAACAATGGATTCGCGAGGCCGGCATTGACTACCCCCTGGTAGCCGGCGGCTACAAGGCCATGCGCCGCTTCCTGATCGACAGCCTGGAATCGTTGATCGAATCCTCCCGGTTTGTCATTCTCAGCGGCCGCACCGGCACTGGCAAAACCCGTGTCCTGCAACAGCTTCCCAACCCGGTGGATCTCGAAGGCCTGGCTAACCACCGTGGCTCCAGCTTCGGGCGCCAGGTTACGCCACAGCCGTCACAGATTGATTTCGAGAACCGGCTATCGGTTGCCATGCTCAAGGCCCACCACCACGTGGGTGGACCGGTTTATCTGGAAGATGAAAGCAGACTGGTAGGCCGCTGTGCACTGCCGGAAAGTCTTCGTGACCGGATGGCAGCAGCACCCCTGATAGTGATTGATCAACCCATCGAGGAACGCATCCGGATTATTCGTGAGGACTATGTCGACCAGATGTCGGCGGACTACACGGCCCGCGATGGCGAGGAGGCCGGCTGGCTCAATTTCCGTGATTACCTTCTCAGCGCCCTGGACCGGATCCGTAAACGCCTGGGCGGCGAACGTCATAACCGGCTCCGGCAAATGATGGAAGAGGCCCTGGACATCCAGCTCCGGTCAGGGGACGTGAAGGCCCATCACGAATGGATTCGCTCACTGCTGGAGCACTACTACGACCCCATGTACGACTACCAGCTGGACCAGAAACAAGGCCGCATTGTTGTGCAGGGTGGGCCAGAAACCATTCGCGAATGGGCCAGGGGCTGATCGTCTGCATAGCGGGTTTTCGAAACATGGCTGCTCGGGTTACACGTTTGCCATAAACCTCTGCTATAACAAAACAGAGGCCCGTCTGGTATTCACCACCGGCGCCCGCTGTCAGTTCAAACAAAACCAGTACTCAATACCGATAAGGAGCAACTGAATGGATGATCTTCTGGAAACCAACATTAACGCAACGGAGCTATGGGATCAGGCACTGGCCCTGATCATGAACTATGCTCCAAAGTTCGTGCTGGCAATCATCACCCTGGTTATTGGTCTCTGGCTGATCAACCGGTTCGTTGCCGTTCTCGACAAGAAACTCGGCGCCAAAGATCCCACCCTGAACAAGTTCCTGTGCGGTCTGATAAGTGCCGTTTTCAAGGTCATGCTGCTGATCTCGGTCGCATCCATGATCGGTATCGCAACCACTTCGTTCATAGCTGTTATCGGTGCCGCCGGCCTGGCCATTGGTCTGGCACTTCAGGGCAGCCTCGCGAACTTTGCCGGCGGCGTTCTGATTCTGATCTTCAAACCCTTCAAAGTAGGTGACACCATCGAAGCTCAGGGTTTCCTGGGCGCAGTGGCCGAGATCCAGATTCTCTATACTGTGGTGAACACTTTCGATAACCGCCGCATTGTTATCCCCAATGGCAGCCTGTCCAACGCAACCCTGGTGAATGTCAGCATTTATGAAAAGCGTCGTTGCGACATGACCTTCGGCATTGGATACGGTGATGACATCGACAAGGCCAAGGCCATTCTCCAGCGCCTGTTTGATCAAGACGAACGCTCCCTGAAAGATCCCGAGCCGCTCATCTGTGTGGCGGGGCTGGGCGACAACTCCGTGGACCTGATGTTCCGGGCCTGGGTACCCACCGATGACCTCTGGCCGTACTACTGGGACATGCATGAAAAAGTGAAGAAGGCGTTTGATGCCGAAGGTATCACTATCCCCTTCCCGCAGCGCGATGTGCACATCCACAAAAGCGAGTGACTGGTATCTCAACAACACAATCTGTAACTCGCATTCTGTACAGGCTCAACTAAGCTGACCAATAATGACGGTGGCGCCTGCAAACGCAGGCCACCGCCAGGCCACCGGAACCGGTGAATGCACAACCCGCCGGTTCCAGTACCGCTGTCATTGCTGGTAGGAGGCTGTCACTATGCCGGTACAGCAGTTGAAGGAGTACCTCGACCACGCAGGCGTGGAGTACATGTGCCTGTCACACCCCGCCGCATTCACCGCCCAGGAACTCGCCCACCACGTCAAGATCGCTGGCGACCGGGTTGTCAAAACTGTCATTATCGAACTGGACGGCAAGATGGCCATGCTGGTGATGCCCGCTACCTGGCGCATTCGCTGGGACCGGCTTACCAGCATCCTAGACACTGATTTTGTTGATCTCGCAGACGAACAGGAATTCCAGGACCGCTTCCCCGAATGCGAGGTGGGCGCCATGCCACCCTTTGGCAATCTCTTTGACATGTCGGTCTACTGCGCCGAGGCTCTTACCCGGCAACCGGAGCTGGCCTTTTCGGCCGGCAGCCATACAGAATCCATTCACATGAAAACCGAGGACTTCCTGAACCTGGTTCATCCCATGGTTCTGGAACAGGGCTTCGTCAGGCCAGGAGCCCAGAAGCCCGCCTGGCTGAAAGGCCGCACTCGCAGGGCAGAGTCGATGACCGACAGCCACGCGGCCAACCTGGCGGGTTACTGACAGCAAAAACTGCCACCGGCTTGATGCGGGCCGCTTGTCTGAACGCGCCCATCGCGTAAACTGGGCGTATCAGACAGGAACCCGTTATGACCCGAGCCTTTGATGTTGTTATTGTTGGTGCCGGCATGGTCGGCGCTGCCCTTGCCACCGGCCTTGGCCGCAGCGGCTTTCGCGTTGGCCTTGTGGATCAGGGGGCTGCACCTTGCTTTGATGCCTCCCAACCACCCGACATCCGGGTGTCTGCCCTCAGCGCTGGCAGCGAGCGTTACCTCACCGAACTCGGCGCCTGGCCGGACATCCTTGCCATGCGAGCCACGCCCTATACCCGCCTGGCGGTATGGGATGAGGCAGACCACCCGCTAAGCCGCGTATTGCCCCGCAAGATCGCCGAGGTGGTTTTTGACGCCCGCAGCCTGTCTGCCAGACACCTGGGCCACATTGTAGAGAACCGGGTTACCCAACAGGCACTCTGGAACAGCGCGGCGGCACAGCCATCCGTTACCCTGTTTTCCGGCCATGCGGTCACCGCCCTGAGAAACAATGGTGATGCCGCGGTTGTAACACTGGACGACAACACGGAGCTTACAGGCGAACTGATAGTGGGCGCCGATGGCGCCAGCTCGGGCATACGCAGCCTGGCCGGCATCGGTGTCACCCGCGAGCAGTACCAGCAACAGGCCATGGTTGTTTCGGCACGCTACCAGGGCCCGGTTCAGGACATCACCTGGCAGGGCTTCTACCCCAGCGGCCCCCGTGCCTTCCTGCCACTGCATGCCGCCGGCAATGGCGAAAGCTGGGCCTCGCTGGTGTGGTATGACTCGCCAGAAGAGCTGGCACGACTCAAGTCCCTGGAAAACAGCGCGTTGATGGCGGAACTACAGAACGCCTTCCCGCCGGAACTGCCGCTATTGACCCATATTGACGCCAGAGCCAGCTTCCCGATTGCCCGCCAGCACGCCAAAACCTACGTGAACCACCGTGTGGTGCTGGTAGGCGACGCTGCCCATACCATCAACCCTCTGGCAGGCCAGGGAGTGAATCTGGGCTTTCAGGACGCCCGCTGCCTGCAGTCAGTGCTCCGGGAAGCCAGACGCGCCGGCATCGACCTGGCCAGCCTGAGCCAGTACGAGCAGCAACGCCGCCCGGCCAACCGCCGAATGATGCTGGCCATGGATGTGTTCTACCACCTGTTCAGCAACCGCACGCCGCCACTGCACCTGCTCAGAAACCTTGGCCTGGGCGCGGCGAAGGCGATGCCATTTGCCAGAAACCGGGTTGCCAAATACGCTATGGGTATCGACGACAACCTGCCCCCGGTCATCCGCCGCCTGGCAGAGCGGCTTCCGGGGCTGAAGCAACTGTAAACCGTCGTTCTGACATTCATTCACCAACAGGGAACCATCATGGCGGAAACCATTTTCACCAAGATCATCAACCGCGAGATTCCGGCGGACATCGTTTACGAAGACGACATCAGCATGGCTTTCAAGGACATCAACCCGCAGGCCCCCGTACATCTGCTGATCATCCCCAAGAAGGAAATCGCGACGATCAACGATATCCAGGAAGACGACCGCGAGCTGGTAGGCCATCTGTACTGGGTTGCCGCCAAACTGGCGAAGGAGATGGGCTTTGCAGACAATGGCTATCGAACAGTTATGAACTGCGGAGAAAATTCAGGGCAGACGGTCTTCCACATCCACCTGCACCTTCTGGCCGGCAAGCCTCTCGGGTGGCCGCCCTATACCGATAGAATGAAGCAGGCCTGAGTCTCTTGAACCCAGGCGTTATCTGGGAGATTAGCCGAGCGGGGCCGGGGGCACTGTTCAGGACCGTGGAGCGCCAAGGATGGCGCGACCGAGCCCTACAGGGACGTATTCACGGGCGTGTCCTGAACAGTACCCCCGGCCCGGCGAAAAGTCCCGGGCCAACAGGCTAGTGAGGCAATACGAAAGTCAACGCCCAACCACCTTCTCGGCTTCTTCCACAGGCGTATGCCGAACATCCTCGCCTTTAACCATGAAGATCACGTTCTCGGCGATGTTACAGGCGTGATCCCCCACCCGCTCCAGGGCACGGAGAATCCACATCACCGACATGCAGCGGGAAATGTTGCGGGTATCTTCCATCATGAACGTCAGCAACGTCCGCGTGGCGGCCTGGTATTCCTCATCCACCCGCTTGTCTTCCTTCATGATCCGCAGCGCCTGCTCGGAATCCAGGCGGGCGACGGCGTCCAGGGCATCATGCAGCATGCTCAGTACATGGTTACCAATGTGGCGCACTTCCACGTAGCCTCGGGGGGCCTGGCCTTCCTCTGAAAGTTTGATGGCAAACTTGGCGATTTTCTTGGCCTCGTCGCCAACACGCTCCAGGTCTGCCACCATCTTGATCACCGAAATCACCAGGCGCAGGTCCCGCGCCGTGGGCTGGCGGCGGGCAATGATCAGCGTGGCTTCCTCGTCGATTTCAACTTCTTTCTGATCGACTTTCTTGTCCGTGGCGCGAACCTCGTCCGCCAGGTGGCCGTCGTTCTCCACCAGCGCGGTGATGGCACGGTCTACCTGGGACTCCACCATGCCGCCCATTTCCAGGAATTCGCTCTTCAGGGCCATCAGTTCGTCATTGAACTTGTGCGATATGTGATCGCCGTAAACTTCGTCCTTTTGATCAGACATAACTATGTTCTCCAGTGTTCGGCCATACCGGCCTCATCCAAAGCGCCCGGTAATATAGGATTCGGTGAGCTCATGCTCCGGTGAAGTGAACACAGTGTTGGTTTCGTTCACTTCAACCAGATGGCCCAGATGGAAATACGCTGTGCGATTGGACACACGAGCTGCCTGCTGCATCGAGTGAGTCACGATTACAATAGTATAGCTCTCGGACATTTCAGAGATCAGTTCCTCGACCCTTGCAGTTGCAATCGGGTCCAATGCAGAACAGGGTTCGTCCATCAGGATCACTTCGGGACTGACAGCGATGGCGCGGGCAATACACAGACGCTGCTGCTGGCCGCCAGACATGCCAGTCGCAACAGCATCCAGACGGTCCTTCGCTTCATCCCACAGGCCGGCCTTGCGCAAACTGTTTTCTACAATGCCATCAAGGTCGGATTTGCGATTTGCCAGGCCGTGAATCCGGGGGCCATAGGCTACGTTGTCATAGATCGATTTTGGAAAGGGGTTCGGCTTCTGGAATACCATGCCGACACGGGCCCGCAACTCAACCACATCCCGCTTTGGGCTGTAGATATCTTCATCGTCAAGCATGAGCTGCCCTGTAACGCGACAGATATCGATGCTGTCATTCATGCGATTCAGGCACCGCAGGAACGTTGACTTGCCGCAGCCGGAGGGACCGATAAACGAAATAACTTCGTTCTTGCCAATGTCCAGGCTGATATCTTTGATTGCGCGATCGTTGGCATAGGAAACACTCACGTTGCGCAGCTTGAACTTGGGATCCTGGGCAAATGGTTTCCCAACCGTCTTGCCCTCCTCAATCACCGTATCCTCTGGCTTGTCTTCGGGCACAGGAATGGGCTTGCTCTGGTTTTCAACCTTAGCTTCACCGGAAATACTTGGATTCATCGTGTTCATATCGTTCTCCTTACCACCGGCGCTCAAGACGCTTACGGAGCCAAATGGCCAGTGCATTCATACTGATCATGAAAGTGAGCAGCACCATGATGCCGGCGGACGCCAGCTCTACAAACCCCTGTTCGGAGGCGCTTGCCCAAAGATAAATCTGTACCGGCAGCACAGTGGCTGAATCGACAAAACCCTCCGGTACATCCACTATAAACGCCACCATACCAATCAGCAGCAGTGGCGCGGTTTCACCGAGGGCCTGTGCCATGCCGATGATGGAGCCGGTCAGCATGCCTGGCATTGCAAGCGGAACCACGTGATGCATAACCACCTGCATCTTTGAAGCCCCGACTCCCTCAGCCGCCTCACGTATGGAGGGCGGCACGCTCTTGATGGCCGCGCGGCTGGAAATAATGATGGTCGGCAGGGTCATTAAAGCCAGCACCATACCGCCCACCACCGGCACCGAGCGGGGCATGCCAAAGAGACCGATGAAAACAGCAAGGCCAAGCAGACCAAAGATGATGGATGGCACCGCCGCCAGGTTGTTGATGTTGACCTCGATGAAATCGGTAAACTTGTTCTTGGGTGCAAATTCCTCCAGGTAGACCGCTGCAGCGATACCGACGGGGAACGCAATTGCCAGCGTGACCAGCATGGTCAGCAAGGATCCGACAATTGCCCCCAGAATACCTGCGTTGGCCGGCTCCCGGGAGTCGCCACGACTGAACAATACGTCGTTAAAGCCGGTACCGATAACGCCCTTTTCCACCAGCTCGTCCACCCAGCCCTGTTGTTGCTCAGACAGCTTGATACTGTAGCGGGGATTGTCAGCGTGTTTTACGTACGTTGAGACCCGATCATGCGCCAGAAACTCGATGGTTTGCGTGGTGTCCAGCAAATCCGGATTGTTTTTCAGCAGATCACGAATCTCGCTGGCCGCGTAGTTACCAAGCAGACGGCCCAGTTGCTTTATCTCGGATTCACTTTCAACGTCCGGAAAATAATCCTGCATGGCAGCAACCACTGGCGCGACAAAGTCAGCCATGGATCGCTGCTCCTCATCGGTCGGGTCGTCCAGGTACATCGTCTCGGAATCCAGATTCACTTCCAGAGTGACCGTGGTCTTGACGAACCCTGAGTGCCCTTTGTTGATAATGTCAGCAAAGAGAACAAACAGGGAGCCAAGGGCCAGGAATATCGCCAGCATTCCATAGAGCCGGAACCGGCGCTCCTTCCGATAGCGGCGTTTCAGGGAGTTGCGGACAATCTCCGCCTGAGAGCTCTGATTACTCATACTGTTCCCTATACTTCCGTACGATCTTGAGGGCCACCACGTTGAGCAGCAGCGTAACAATGAACAGCAACATACCCAGGGCAAAGGCAGACAGGGTCTTGGCACTGTCGAACTCCTGGTCACCCACCAGCAATGTTGCTATCTGAACGGTCACGGTTGTGACCGACTCCAGCGGATTGGCCGTCAGGTTGGCTGCCAGCCCGGCCGCCATCACCACGATCATGGTTTCGCCAATGGCACGGGATGCAGCCAATAGAATGCCGCCAATAATACCTGGCAGGGCTGCCGGAAAAATGACCTTCTTCATGGTTTCGGACTGCGTGGCACCGAGAGCCAGGGAACCGTCTCTCATGGTCTGGGGTACCGCATTGATCACATCGTCTGACAGCGACGACACGAACGGCACAATCATGATGCCCATAACCAGGCCAGCGGCCAGCGCACTTTGGGACGAGGCTTCGAGGCCCACCGCTTCAGCAACATCACGAATGAACGGAGCCACTGTCAACGCAGCGAAAAAGCCATAAACCACGGTGGGGATGCCCGCCAGCATCTCCAGGACCGGCTTGGCCGTTGAACGCACCCGCTTGCTGGCGTATTCGGACAGATAGATAGCAGACAGGAGACCAATGGGCACCGCTACCAACAGCGCAATGGCAGAAATCAGCAGCGTGCCGGTGAATAGCGGGATAACACCAAAGGCACCTTCAGAACCAACCTGATCCGCACGCAGGGCAGTCTGGGGACTCCAGCTGGTGCTGAACAGAAATTCCGATATTGGCACCCGGTTAAAGAACCGCACCGTTTCAAATATCACTGAAAACACAATGCCTGCAGTAGTCAGTACCGCCAGTGCCGCACACACAAAGAAGATGCGGCGAAGGGTGGTTTCTACGTTTATTCTGGCGTTGATATGGGGCGAGACTCGGGTCCACGCAAACGCAGCACCGGATACAGCAACAAGCAGAACCAGAGCAGCCTTGAAATTCCCGCTCTGGCTATCCATGGCTTCAAGCACCGAGGCGGCACCGACAATATGTTCTGGCACGAATTCAGGATTGAGTTTGCCTTCGGCGACGTTGCTGATCTGGGAGAGTATCAGACTGGCCTGACCGGGGGATTGTGGCCAGGTTTCCGGCGGCAGGGTCGCAATGACAATACCCTGAATCACCTGATCTTCGAAACCGGCCCATAACGCCAGCACAATCAACGCGGGAATAGCGCACCACAATGCTGCACGAGCCGCGTAGTAGAAAGGAAGAGCCTTGAGGTTCCGGATGCCTCCGAGAGGCGCCGCTACCGCACGGGATCGCATATAGGCGAGGCCGTAGGCAACCAATGCAAGAACCAGAACCAGGGGCAAAAGGTTAGCCGTTTGCATAACAGTCTCTGTATTAATGGCTTTAAAAAATCTGGGCGTCTATTTTGCCAGCCAGCCGAACAAAAATATTCATACAAATGTAACAAAGAAGCGCGGACCTGATGGTCCGCGCTCCTCTTTCGTCATCCCTGACGTTCCGTGAGTAAGCCTTACAGCTCTTCACCAGTCATCGGCTCCAGGTCCTTTACACGCTCGGCTGCTGCCATGCGCTGTTCACGCGGGAGAGGGATCAGCCCCACATCAACCAGGTAACCGTTGTCGCCCCAGGTACTTTCGCTGGTGAACTCGGCTACGTATTCCTCAATACCCGGAACAACACCCACGTGTGCCTTCTTGATGTAGAACCACAGTGAACGGGCAACCGGATAGTCTTCGCTGGAAATAGCTTCCGGAGTCGGATCAACACCATTAACGCTGGCACCCTGGATCTGGCCGGTGTTTTCCATCAGGAAGCTGTAGCCGAAGATACCATAGGTGTCTGAATCCTGGGCCAGACGCTGAACAATCAGGTTGTCGTTCTCGCCGGCTTCAATGAAGGGACCATCTTCACGCATGGCGTGACACACGGACTTCATATCGCTCTTGTCCATGTTCTTGATGAAATCGTACTGCTTGCAGCCGCCCTGCATGGCGATTTCAACAAACGCGTCGCGGGTGCCTGAAGTCGGGGGCGGACCCATTACGCTGATTTCCTTGTTCGGGAGGCTGGAATCGATATCGCTCCACTTCTCGTAAGGGTTGGCAACCAGCTTGTCTCCGCCGTCCGGATCGGGGACTTCCTTGGCCAGCGCCAGGAAAATCTGCTCAAGAGAAAAATCAGCTTTGTCAGCGTCCTTGGAGTTCGCGATAACGATGCCGTCAGCACCGATGCGCACTTCGGTGATTTCCTCGACGCCGTTGGACTGACAGTTTTCAAACTCGCCAGGCTTCATACGACGGGAAGCATTGGTGATGTCCGGGTGCTGGGTGCCAATACCTTCACAGAACAACTTCAGGCCGCCGCCAGAGCCGGTAGACTCAAGCTTCGGGGTCGGGAAGTCGGTGTTACGACCAAAACGCTCGGCAACCACGGTTGCGAACGGGTAAACAGTCGAAGAACCGACGATATTGATGGTGTCACGAGCCATGGCGGGGGTAGACACGGCTGCAATGCTACCTGCCAGTGCAACGGTTGTAAGGGCTGTTTTTAGTTTGATCACGTTGAATCTCCATTCGTCACTTTGACTTTATATGTCGGGTTTGCTTCACCGATGTGTGAACATTAAAGGCCTTCTGTGACAACTTTGTTACAAACACTGAAATATAGAACAGGAAGTTCAATTTTTCTTGCAGACCGCGCCAAGGCCGCTAACATGCGGGGACTAAAACAATTCCGGACTTTATAAGGGTTACATCCATGACGGCGCTTGATGACGACAAACCCACTCCCCACGGCGAACTGATCATTCAGGTGATCCCCCTGCCCTCCGATACCAACCCCAATGGCGATGTATTCGCCGGCTGGCTGGTCAAGCAGATGGATATGGCCGCTGCCACCATGGCCGGCCGGATTTCCCAGGGCCGCAACGCTACCGTTGCCATGGACAGGATGGAATTTCTTTCTCCGTTGCGGGTCGGATCCCAAGTCGGCTGCTATGGCGAACTGGTCGAGGTGGGCCGCAGCTCAATGAAAATCAACATTGAGGTGTGGACTCTGGACCGAACAGCACAAGCACCACGCAAGGTTACAGAGGGGCTCTTTGTTTACGTTGCCATTGACGAACATGGCCGGATTCGCGAAGTGCCGGCGCAGGAAAGCTGAAACGCGGCACCGGTGGCTTACCTGGTAGCGGCGTGGCAACAGACGTTGCCCGAGTCGTCCAGGGTCACATTGCAACGCCGTGCCAAAGCCTCCCGAAGGCGTTCTCTTGCTCGCTGGATCCTTGCCTTGGCGGCGGGCAGAGAGAGGCCGTGTGCCCGGGCATAGGCGATCTGGGACATGTTTCCCAGGTCGCAAGCCTGGAGTATGTCGCGATCCCTGTCCGCCAGGTCAGGCAGAGTCCGGCTGATGCAGGCATCGAGTTCATCCACCGGTGCTCGCTCAGGCGGGTGTTCAGTTGGCAGGGACTCCGGCACCGGCACCCATTTTCTGCTAACGCGGCGGCTGTCAGTCAACGCATTGCGGGCGACCCGGAACAGCCAGGCCCGGGGATTCTCTAACTGACAGAAATCCTGCCCTTCGCGCATGGCCTTGAAGAAGACGTCCTGCAGAACATCATCGGCCATCGCCGGTTCCTTGATCTGCCCGATCAGAAAACCGCGGAGCTCTGCCTGATGGTCGTGCCAGGCCTTCAGTACGCAATCAAAGGTCATATCCCAGCCTCTGCGTAAATTCTGTTGTCATAATACTCCATACATTGTCCCTGTCACGAGCCCCGGCCTCACTGCACCCACTGCCTTTCGGTTTCGGCGGAAAAAGTATCCTTTCCTGAGTTCGCTCGTCTTCTTTTCAACCTGTTCCATTAACCGATCAAAAGGGTTGCTCTCGAAACATGCTGGAACTCTTCACCTACCTCGCCAACTGGCTGGCCTACGGACTGCTGGGTCTCAATCCGGACACCAGAGTGGGCACGTCCATTCACTTTTTTATTGAGGACACCACCAAGATCCTGTTCCTGCTGGTGGTAATGATCTACGTGATCGCACTGGCGCGGGCCTCGATGAACCTGGAAAGGGTTCGGGCCTATATCCAGCAGAAACACCGCCTGGTGGGCTATTTCTTCGGCTCCGGTTTTGGCGCCATCACTCCCTTTTGTTCCTGTTCCAGCATTCCGCTGTTCCTGGGCTTTACCAGCGCCGGCATACCGCTGGGTATCACCATGGCGTTCCTGTTAACCTCACCCATTATCAACGAGGTGGCGGTGATCATGCTCTGGAGCCTGCTGGGATGGAAGTTCACCCTCGCCTATATTGTAATTGGCATGGCGGTAGGCATCGTCGGCGGCATGATTCTGGATGCAATGAAGGGTGAACGCTGGTTGAAGGATTTTGCCGCCAAAGCCTATCAGAAGGCCGCTGTGGAAGCGCAAGATCCCGGGAAAGACATTGAGGTGCCCGAGACACCGAAGATGACCATGGCGGAACGGCATCAATTCGCCAGAGATGAACTGAAAGAAATCGTCGGCCGAATCTGGAAGTGGGTACTCATCGGCGTTGGTCTCGGTGCCGCCCTGCACGGTTTTGTGCCGGACGGCTGGTTTGCCGACAACCTCGGCTCTGGCCAGTGGTGGAGCGTGCCGGCCGCCGTGTTTGCCGGCCTGCCCCTCTACTCCAACGCCACCGGCGTGATTCCGGTGATGGAAAGCCTGATTGCCAAGGGACTGCCCGTGGGCACCACCCTGGCCTTCTGTATGAGTACCGTGGCAGCGAGTTTTCCGGAATTCATCATGCTCAAGCAGGTCATGACGTTCCGCCTGCTGGCCATGATCTTTGTCATCCTGCTGGCCAATTTCATGGTGGTCGGCTGGGTGATCAACGCCATCAGTCCTTGGCTGTTTTCGGGGTTGTGATATCCCTGACATTGAATCAAACATTCCACAGGAGAATCCTATGAAACATTTCGAAGTACTGGGTACCGGTTGCAAGAAATGCATTAACACTGCCGAGACCATTGAGCGTGTCGCCCGGGAACTGGGACAGCCGGTTGAGGTCGTAAAAATAACAGACCCTGCAAAAATCATGGAATACCAGGTGATGTCCACACCGGCCGTAGCGCTGGATGGCAAAGTGGTTCACAGTGGCTCCATCCCGGATCGCGACACGATAGCCGGCTGGATCAATCCTTAATCGCCAATTATTTGAAAAGCGCCCACCCTTGGTGAGTCAGGTGCCGCTTGCTCAGGCCACTGCTGGTCGCCTCTCTGGCAACATCAGTGAAAGCAAAGCTGCCATCGCTACCAGCCCTGATGAAATCCACAGGCAGGCTTCCAGGCCATATACCTGATAAACCCATCCAGACAGGATGGTGCCAAGAAGCCGCCCAGCGGCGTTGGACATGTAGTAGAAACCCACGTCCAGTGACACACCGTCGCCGCGCGCATAGCTGATGATCAGGTAACTGTGTAGTGAGGAGTTGATAGCAAACATCACACCAAACACCAGTAACCCCCCAATTACCACAAACAGTGGCGACCAGCCCGCCATCAGGCCGATCGCAATGGCGGCAGGAACCAGTGCCAGGGCCGCGGCCCAGAGCACCGCAGGCAATTTGCCTTGCATGCTGCCAGTGATCCTGGGAGCAATGGTCTGGATGAAACCGTAACCGATGACCCAGATGGCCATAAAACCACCCACCTTCCAGAAATCCCAGCCGAACACCGTGTGCAGATAGACTGGCAAAGCCACTACAAACCAGACATCCCTGGCCCCGAACAGAAACATCCGCGCTGCGGATAAGACGTTAATGGCACTACTCTTCGACAGAATCTCACTGAACTGCGGCTTAGCCTTACTCTTGCCCAACTCCTGTTTGAGAAGGAACAGGCTCGCAACCCAGACCACGGCGAGAGCAATCGCCATGGTAATGACCGCGCCTTTGAAGCCCGCAGCCATTAGCAATACACCACCCAGGAAGAACCCGACACCTTTGAGGGTGTTCTTGGAGCCAGTCAGGATTGCCACCCATTTGTACAGGGTGCCCTGCTGCTCATCCGGCACCAGCAACTTGATGCCGCTCTTGGCGGACATCTTGTTCAGATCCTTGGCAACGCCGGACAACGCCTGCGCCGCCATCACCCAGGGTACAGTGAGCATGGCCGCTGGTACTGCCAGCATGGCCAGAGCAACAATTTGCAGAAACAGCCCGATGTTCATGGTGCGATTAAGGCCCATGCGGGCGCCCAGGTAGCCACCCACCAGGTTGGTCACCACCCCGAAAAATTCGTAGAAGATGAACAGCAGGGCAATTTCCAGGGGTGTGTAGCCGAGCTGATGGAAGTGCAAAACCACCAGCATTCGCAGGGCCCCATCCGTCAGGGTAAACGCCCAGTAGTTGCCCGTGATAACCAGATATTGTCGGATGGAGGGGGTCATATCAGGCCGAGCCCACCGTGCGCGCCAGTTCAACGGTGCGGTTGGCGTAGCCCCATTCGTTGTCGTACCAGGCGTAAATCTTTACCTGAGTGCCATTGACCACCATGGTGGACAAGGCATCAACGATGGAAGAGCGGGGATCGGTTTTGTAATCGATGGAGACCAATGGGCGCTCTTCGTAGCCCATAATGTCTTTCAATTCACCCTCCGCCGCTTCCTTCAAAAGTTGGTTCACAGTTTCACGATCCGTAGGCGCTTCCACTTCAAATACGCAATCGGTCAGCGACGCGTTGATCAGTGGAATGCGCACGGCGTGGCCATCAATCCGACCTTTGAGATCCGGGAAGATCTCGATGATTGCCGTGGCCGACCCTGTCGTGGTTGGAATTAGTGAGCTGCCACAGGCCCGGGCCCGACGCAGGTCCTTATGGGGCGCGTCGATGATCGTCTGGGTATTGGTCAGGCTGTGGATGGTAGTGATGGAACCGTGCTTGATCCCCAGTTTTTCATGTATCACCTTCACTACCGGCGCAAGGCAGTTGGTGGTACAGGAAGCAGCTGTGACGATGCGGTCGTTGACCGGGTCGAAAATATCGTCGTTTACGCCAACCACGATGTTCTTGGCTCCCGCCTCCTTGACCGGCGCGGTGACAACCACCCGCTTTACACCCTGATCCAGGTAGCCCTGCAGCACCTCCACTGTCTTCATCTTTCCACTGGCCTCGATGACCAGGTCGCAACCGGACCAGTCCGTTTCGCCAATGGACTTGTTGCGGGTAACGCGGAGCCGATTGTCTCCGATCACCATATCGTCGCCATCCGCAAAAGCCTCGTGGCTCCAGCGGCCGTGCACGCTATCGAAGTTCAGTAGGTAAGCGAACGTCTGGGCATCCGCGCCGGGATCGTTGATGGCAACAAATTCCAGCTCCGGCCAATCCCATGCCGCCCGCAAGGCCAGCCGGCCAATGCGGCCAAACCCGTTTATTCCTACCTTGATATTGTTCATCCTTTACTCCTGAAAAAGTCTCCAAGCTGTCCAGTCAACCTGACTTCAAACTTCACGCACGACAGGTCGGTCGTTCATGACTTTCAGCCTCTCCATCTCCCGTTCTACCAGCGACGTGTTACTGTCTGAAGTCTCATCCAGCACCTTCATCAGCCATCGGGGCATCTGAGGGTTTAGAAAATAGAAGCTCCATTGGCCCTGACGTTCAGTCTCCAGAAGCCCAACTTCTTTCAAGTTTGCCAGGTGACGGCTCACTTTGGGCTGGGACGAATCAAGTGCTGTGGTCAGTTCATACACACAGAGTTTTTTCTGGTCGCGAACCAGCATCACAATCGCCAGCCGCAGCTCATCTCCAAGAGCACGGAAAATGATGGCCGGGTTGTACTCCGGTGACCTCAGCCCGGTTTCCTTCTCGTGCACGAGAGTAAAGAGGCCGATGCGGTCCTTCAGCTCCTTGAGTGACAGCGCGAAGGTGGCGTGCCGCCCGGTCGCCACCGGGTCGGGGAAATCCCAGGCAATTTGCTGGGCAGGTTCACACACAGTGCCGCACTCTCTGGAAGCTTTTTCGCACAAAGTGATCACGTAATCCCAGTTTTCGTCCCGAAGGTCCTCCAGCTTTTTACTGTGCAACCCCTCAACGTCTATGCCGGACTCCTGTAAAACCTGCAGGGCCATGGGATGCGGTTCGGTCGGCTCGGTGCCAGCGCTGGCCACTTCAAACCGATCACCTGCCATGTGCCTGAGCAGGGCTTCTGCCATCAGGGACCGGGCGCTGTTGGCAGTGCAAACGAACAAAACGCGGCGCTTCATATTCGTTTCTCCGTATATATGTTTTTTTGTATATATTTATTTCCAGATACTAGACCAGTATAATGGCAAAGTAAAGCCGGCACTGATCAAAAAATGACCTTGCCCAACCACGGCTATATGCACTGCATCTTTTCGGCAGGTCATTTATCAACGGGACAGCTATGCTTTGAAACTCAATCCAGAACCACGATTCTTGCGAGGTTGTATAAAAGTCTTATGAGTTACCCAGACCTTCCAAACATCGACCGTGCCCTGTTTTCCACCCCCACAGCAGACAGGGTATTTGCTGACAAACCATCTTCACATCCGCCGCGAATCCTTCTACTTTACGGCTCTCTGCGAGAGCGGTCCTTCAGTCGGCTGGCGGTAGAGGAAGCGGCCAGGCTGCTGGAGGCCATGGGCGCCGAAACCCGCATTTTTAACCCCAAGGGCCTCCCCCTGGCCGATGCCGAGGATGCGTCTCACCCCAAGGTTCAGGAATTACGGGATCTGGCAAACTGGTCGGAAGGCATGGTGTGGTGTTCGCCGGAACGCCACGGTGCCATGACCGGCATCATGAAAACCCAGGTCGACTGGATTCCCCTGTCTATTGGCGGTATGCGCCCCACCCAGGGCAAGACCCTGGCGGTCATGCAGGTCTGTGGCGGCTCCCAGTCATTCAATGCTGTGAACCAGTTGCGGGTACTGGGCCGATGGATGCGTATGGTGACGATCCCCAACCAGTCATCGGTGCCCAAGGCATTTACCGAGTTTGACGACAACAACCGCATGCTGCCATCGCCCTACTACAACCGCATCGTGGACGTCATGGAGGAACTGGCAAAATTTACTATGCTCATACGGGATCGCAGCGATTATCTGACGGACCGCTATTCCGAACGTGTGGAGAACGCCGAAGAAGTTTCCAGGCGGGTCAATCAACGATCCATGTGAAGTCACCCAGACTGCTTGGAGTGCGTGCATGCTCAGGTTTTTCAGGATTACGGACGGTTTGATCAAGGAAATGGGCAGCTCCACAGCAAGCCCGGCAACCCTGCTGAAGCAAGCCGACTGGATTGACGCCTGTGAACCTGATGAAGCCGAAAGGCAGATACTTCAGGATCTGCTGAAAACCGATATCCCGGAATTCGATGACGTAGAGGAAATCGAGGCATCAGCACGCTGCTTCGTCGACCAGGCGGGCGTGCATGTCCATTCTCTCTTCCTGAACCTCGCGGATGGCCGCCACAACACCGTTTCCGTGGCCTTTATACTGCAGAACAGACGCTTGATTACCATTCGCGAGAGTGAACTGGCGGATTTCCGCTTACTCCGGATGCGCGCACGCCGCGGGCAGGTAGAGGCACGAAGCGTGGCCGAAATGCTGGTCACTCTGCTGGAACAGAAAGTGGAAAACCATGCCGACGGCCTCGAGGACCTGCACCGACAGCTGGAGGACGTCAGCTACCTGGTGCTTGAAGACGAGGAAGCGGAGCTGGACGAGGCCATCAATCGCCTGGCCAAGCTGGAAGACAGTAACGGCAAGACCCGGCTGTGCCTGATGGATACCCAGCGCAACATCTCGTTTCTGCTTCGTCACCTGAGCAGGGACGCCGAACAACGGGAAACCCTCCGGGAAATCAACCGCGACATCGAAACCCTGATGTCCCACACCACCTTCCTGTTCGACAAGATCAACTTTCTGATGGATTCCACCCAGGGCTTCATCAACATTGAGCAGAACCAGATCATCAAGACCTTTTCGATTGCCGCGGTGGTTTTCCTGCCACCGACGCTGATCGCCAGCATCTATGGCATGAACTTTGAGCACATGCCGGAGCTTGAGTGGCTATTGGGTTATCCGGGGGCGATCGTGCTGATGGTATCCGCCGGGTTTGCGCCTTACTGGTACTTCAAGCGCAAGGGCTGGCTTTGAGTCTGAAGTTTG
>NZ_JAWLDU010000016.1:3826-28557 GCF_041686475.1 Marinobacter sp. | reverse complement strand
CTATTGGGTTATCCGGGGGCGATCGTGCTGATGGTATCCGCCGGGTTTGCGCCTTACTGGTACTTCAAGCGCAAGGGCTGGCTTTGAGTCTGAAGTTTGATGGAAACAGGTATCGGGAAGACTCTTCCAAAACACGCTCCTGCGGCACATCCATGTGGCACTTGAGCTCCGCCATCCATGGCTCCGCACAGTTTTGGAAGAGTCTTCCCGATACCTGCCCAAACCTCGGAAAAAACCTCAGCAGGCCTCCAGGGGCGCATAGGCAAGAACCAGCCATTTCGCACCCTCATCAAAGTTCACCTGCACCCGGGTATGGTGACCACTGCCCTCGCTGTTCATCACGATGCCCTCACCAAACTTGGGGTGGCGCACCCGCTGCCCGAGGCTGAAACCGGCCTCTTCCATGGGGGCTGAATCAAACAGGCTTTCATTGGGCCGGGAAACCATGGCCGGGCGGCTGACGGTGTTGCGCAGGCGTACTTCCTGGATGCAATCTCCGGGGATTTCGCGGACGAAGCGGGACAGGGCGTGGAATTTTTCCTGGCCGTACAGGCGGCGGGATTCGGCGTAAGTGAGCACCAGCTTTTTCATGGCGCGGGTGATGCCCACGTAGGCCAGGCGGCGCTCTTCTTCCATTCGCCCCGGTTCTTCCAGTGACATGCTGTGGGGAAACAGCCCCTCCTCCACGCCTGCGAGGAATACCAGCGGGAACTCCAGACCCTTGGCGGAGTGCAGGGTCATCAGCTGCACACAGTCTTCGTTGGCTTCGGCCTGTGCTTCACCGGCATCCAGCGCGGCCTGGGCAATGAACTCCGACAGCGGATCAACGCCCTCCTCGGCTTCGAAGTCAGACAGGGCGTTGACCAGTTCATCCAGGTTTTCTGCACGCGCCTGGCCTTTCTCGCCCTTTTCGTTGGCGTGGTAATCCCGCAGGCCGCTCAGCTCCAGGGTTTTCTTCATCAGCCCGTGCAGGCTGGCGTCGTCCACCATCTCTGTCAGGCTCTGGATAATGCCCATGAAGGTTTGCAGGCCGGTCTTGGCACGGCCCTTGACCTGGCCAGCTTCCAGCAGACGTTCAGCAGACTCCCAGAGGGAGATGCTTTGTTCAGTGGCATAGGCCCGCATATCCGCCAGGCTCTTGGCGCCGATTCCCCGCGCCGGGATGTTCACTACCCGCTCAAACGCTGCATCATCCCGGCGGTAGTGCACCAGGCGCAGGTAGGCAATGGCGTTGCGGATTTCCTGGCGGTCGTAGAATCTCAGGCCACCGTAGACCCGGTAAGGAATACCCTGGCGGATCAGGGATTCTTCCAGCACCCGCGACTGGGCGTTGGAACGGTAAAGGATGGCGGACTCACTACGCAGATTACCTTCGCTGACCCAGCTACTGATGGTGTCGGCGATGTAGTTGGCCTCGTCCTGCTCATTGAACGCGGCGTAAAGGCTGATGGGCTCGCCATCGGGGCCATCGGTCCACAGTTCCTTGCCCAGCCGGCCCTGGTTGTTGGTGATCACAGCGTTGGCCGCTTTCAGGATCAGCTGGGTGGAGCGATAGTTCTGCTCCAGCCGCACCAGTCGGGCGTTGGGGAAGTCCCGCTGGTACTGCTGGATATTTTCAACCTTGGCGCCCCGCCAGCCATAAATCGACTGGTCATCGTCCCCCACCACCGTCATGGGTACACGGTTTCCCGCCAGAATCTGTAGCCATGCATACTGGATGGCGTTGGTGTCCTGGAACTCGTCCACGAGGATCTGCTGGAACCGGCTCTGGTAATGGCTCAACAGTTCCGGGCGGTGCAGCCACAGCTCGTGGGAACGCAGCAACAGCTCGCCAAAATCCACCAGCCCGCTCAGGTTGCAGAGCTTCTCGTACTGGCGATATACCGTCAGCATGGTGGAGGTGAAATGATCGCCGGGGTTCTCCTGGATATGTTCCGCCCGTAACCCTTCGTCTTTCTGGCCGTTGATGAACCACTGAGCCTGTTTCGGTGGCCAGCGGCTTTCGTCGATCTGCAGCTCACGCATCACCCGCTTGATCAGGCGCAGTTGATCATCGCTGTCCAGCACCTGGAAATTCTCCGGCAGGCCGGCATCCTGATAATGCGCCCGCAACAATCGGTGGGCAATGCCGTGAAAAGTACCAAACCAGAGGCCGCGCGCAGGTATGTTCATCATCTGCTCGATGCGATAACGCATTTCCTTCGCGGCCTTGTTGGTGAAGGTCACCGCGAGGATGCCCGTAGGTGGCACTTTATCCACCTGCATCAGCCAGGCAATCCGGTGAACCAGCACCCGGGTCTTGCCACTGCCCGCTCCGGCCAGCACCAGCAGGTGGTCATTCTGGGCCGTAACGGCCTCGCGCTGGGCGTCGTTGAGTGGGTCAATTATCGGGGAGACATCCATGGGCAAAACCGCTGTGGCCGGGTAAATTTGGAACGAAATGAAGCAACATTATAACAGGGCATTCAGCCGGGCGCTGCGAGTGTCATCAGGTGAGCGCAAGAAGAGCCTCAACCAGTTTATGATCGTCGTAACGACTCTAGTCCGGATTATCCGCACCAAGATCCACATCAATGATCTGAATTCCCATCTGATCAGTGATTTTCACCACACCTTCTTGCGGCAGAGTCAGCAACTGGGAATATAAACCCTTGGCGCTGGATTCTTATTCAGGGCTTTGGTAACGCCTTTGGGCAACAGATTCGCCACCATGCTGGCCAACGATTCTGCGACCATTCTCGAGTTCAACTTCCAACTGCAGATCCGCATCCGTTGTGGTTCTGACCACGCCCCGGGTCTTTATCAACTGCCCGAACAGGAAGGCAATCGGGTCCAGGGATCGGTTATGAATCAGATAGCCGCCCGTCAGGATCAGGCGCCTTGCGATATCGGGCCAGCCGCAGAACATTCGGGCCAGGATACCCTCGTGGCAGATTTAGGCTTATCATCGGATAACGTTTTTTGGCCATACGCCTCTAGATACTTGTCATGAAAATGCAACTTCAAGCGCGATAAAACGGCTCAGAGTACTCGATCTGGGAATCACTCATCATTCAAAATCGGTTTCGGGGTAAAGCAGATTATTAACGCATCCATTCTTGAGCACCTTTATTTTCTGAGATTTGAGGTGGAAACTCACTGTGAGCTGGCTGAAGTTTACGTAACACGACCCAGCGAAGCCACTGCACATCGACTGGTCAACCGAAAAGGCTATCGGAAAACCCTGTGTGAAAAGGTGGAACTCGCCGTCGCATTACAGGTTCACCGGCGCAAAATTGATGGCCCGGTATTTCAGCAATCGAAAGCCATTGAGCGCGTCGCGCGACGGCTTGATTATCTCGGGCAGGCGTGCATCGACTTCACCCAGATCGAGAGCCTGCAACAAGCTCCGGAAAAGCGATTTAAAGACTACGCAAAGCTTATCCGCCGCATCCGAAAGTCTCTGGCCCTGGTGGTTATTAACCCCGAAGATGCTAATACCCGCCAGGGGCTGAAGTTAGGCCGTCGGGCCACCAGGGTATTGGCCGATCTACAAGACGGACTCGACGAAGAACGTACTGATACACCAGAGGACCGGGCATCCCAAGTGCTGCATTTTCAGCTCAAACGAATGACGCAGATACTGACGGACATCGCTGATGCGCTCCTGGCCGCCAACTTCGGACCTGCAATACGATTGCAGAACTACAAGCAGCTCAGAGCCGCCGCTCATTCTTTTATCCCCGAAAAAGGCTCTTTTGGAGTGGAACGCCTGGCACTGACCCGCAGCGGCAGTACCATTGCCGCATTACGAGCCGAACACGATGAATCCAGAGAAGTGATGGCCGTCTACAAAGAGGGGCAGGTGAAGAAGGTGCTGGAGGAAATTTCCGGTGTCGACGCCTGGAAGAAGGTATACCCCAAGGTCGCCCCATCAGTGATTTCCCACAGCGTTGAACAGGAAGCGGACATTGGCTCAATGGTGATCGAGCATTTACCCGGCCGTACCCTGGAGTCATTATTGCTGAACAGCCAGTGGGACAAGGCAGGGCTGCTTCTTGACAAACTGGGCAAAACCCTTCGCAAGATCTGGAAAACATCCTGGACACGGGAATACGCAGAACCCGGATACATGCACCAGCTCAGCAGCCGCATGCCGGAAACACTGAAAACCCACGCCGATCTATTCGGCCAAAACCAGACAATCTGTGGGCTGAAGCGCCCTGACTTTGCGGAGCTCACCCTCAAGGCCCAGGAGCTGGAAAGTCGTATCGCAGTACCTTTCTGCGTGCTGATCCATGGAGACTTCAATGTAGACAATCTTATTTATCATGAAGTCCAGGATCGCCTCTATTTCATCGACTTGCACCGGGCCTCCTATTCAGACTACCTGCAGGACATATCGGTACTGATGGTTTCCATCTATCGATTGCCTATCATGGACAGGGACTCAAGGGCAGAGCTTATGAAGCTGATCAAAGTTCTCTACCGTTTCGCCCACCGGTTTGCCAAAGCCCAGAAAGACACTGGCTTTGACGCAAGGTTAGCTATCGCCCTGGCGCGATCGTTCGCGACATCCACGCGCTTTATCTATGACACGGGCTTTGCGCGGAAGCTGGCGTTAAGGGCATGCTACCTGCTGGAAGCTGTAACCCTGACGAATCCGGAAAGACTCGAAAAATACCAACTGCCCCTGGAGGAGATATTCAGTGAGTAACAAACAGGTGGCGGTCATCGGAACGCCCGGCAAGTGGTCCACTGAGGTACTGGCCGATCGCCTGGAAAAAATGACCGGGTTTCGATGCGTCGTTGACATGCACGAAGTTGTGCTGGAACTGGAGTCCGGGCGGCTGCTGTACAAAGGTCGGGTGCTGAATGACCTGGACGGTGTTGTCATCAAGAAAATCAGTGAAGTCTATTCGCCCGCCGCCGACGACCGGATACGCATGCTGACCTGCCTTCAGGCCGATGGCGTGCGCTGCTTCAGCGCCCCTGGTCAGGTGAGCCGGCTGATCAACCGCCTGGAGGGCACCTCGGCACTTGCCAGGGCTGGAATCCCCCTGCCGCTGACGAGAGTCACGGAAAACACAGAGGCGGCGATGGCCATTGTGAGAGACTTTGGCAAAGCCATTCTGAAGCCCCTTTACTCCACGAAAGCCCGTGGGATGGAGATCCTGAATGCCGCGGATGATCCTTCGGTGAACCGGCACAAACTGATCTGTTTTGCAGAGGCACACGGCCTGTTCTATCTGCAGAGGTTCGTGAATCTCGGTGGACAGGACCTGGGCATGGTGTTCCTGGGCGGCGACTACCTCTGCACCTACGCACGCGTCGGCGAAGAAGGCGCCTGGAACACCACCATTCACAGCGGCGGCAAATACCAGGCCTACGACGCCAGCCCTGAACTGATCGAGCTGGGCAGAAAAGCCCAGTCCTGCTTCGACCTGAGCTTTACCACCGTCGACATCGCTTTAACCGATGAAGGTCCCGTGGTCTTTGAGGTATCCGCGTTTGGTGGGTTCAGCGGTGCATTGAAAGGCTGTGGTATTGATGCCGCAGAAAAGCTGTGCGCTCATGTTCTTCAAGAGCTGGATGCAGACCTATGATTGACCCTCTCAACTCTGACCAGATTGAAAGCGCCCGGTCGGACTGCTCGTTTGAGCTTCGACTCGGGTTCGACAGCTTCGATTTCCGGTTACTGTCAGACAACCCGCAAATACTGGACACCCTGAATGACTACTACTCCGGCCTGGCCAGTGGTCCGGCCGGGGCCAGGCCGGCAAATCTGACGGTGTACCTGCTGAGCCGCCCTATTGATACCAGCAACACCTGCTGGACGCCTGTCGAGAGGGCCAAGGTAAGCCATCTCGGCCTGAAAGAGGCCTGTATGGATGTGCCAGACGGCCGGTGGATACACAAAGTACGGACGGGCATGGTGATGCTTCAGTCTTTGAAGGCGCCTGCGGTTTTTGGCAATCTGCAGGCCAACAGCTCCCAGGTGATTAACTTCATCAACAATCAATTTCTGAACCACCATCAACGCCTGGACTATCTGTTGGGGCACGCCTCGGCGTTTACCTTCAATGGTGCTACCACCGCCATTGCCGCCAGTTCCGGGGGCGGAAAATCCACGCTGATGTTGAAGGCCCTCGAGAGCGACGGCACCTGCTTCTTGTCCAACGACCGCATTCTGTTCCGGCCGGTAGAGGATCAGGTTCATGTACTGGGTGTTGCCAAGCACCCACGGGTAAACCCGGGCACATTGCTCCATTCTGAACGCCTTTGCCCGATCCTGCCCGAATCCGAGCGGCACCGGTTCGCAACAATGCCGCCAGCCGAGCTCTGGAACGTCGAGCAAAAGTACGACGTGCGAATCGACCAGATGTATGGCCCTGATAAGGTCGAACTTTCCGGACAGCTATGCAATCTGGTGTTGCTCGACTGGTCCCTGAACGTACCAGAACCGACACAGCTGAGCAGAGTAGATATCAAGGCCAAGCCAGAAGCCCTTGATGGCCTGCGGAAAAGTCCGGGACCGTTTTTCCAGGCGGTGGACGGCAGCTTCCCCGGCGAGAAAACAGCATCCGCAGCAATCTATGCAGAGCACCTTACCGGCGTTCAGGTGTGGCGGCTGTCCGGCAGGGTAGATTTCGATCGGGCCATCGAGTGCTTTTCTGAAAAGGGGCTTCTGTGATGTCCGCCATCGCCCTGATCCGGCACGGCGCTTACCGGCAACTGCCCAACACGCCCAGCGCCCTGCAACCCTACCCGCTGACCGCTAAAGGTGAGGCAGAAGTCCGCTCACGGGCCCGGCAATTCGGCGACTGGCTGACGGAATCAGGTTACAGGCTGGATCCCGAAGTACATTGCTCAACACTGTTGCGGGCCTGGCAGACGGCGGAACTGTTTCGCGAGGAGCTTTCAGAGCTTTTTGCAGGGCCGCCCAAATGCCTGAGTTTCGCGGCCCTCTGTGAACGCAGTGTGGGTGCGCTGGCCAATCTCACGGTCGCTGAGATTGAACGTATTGTGGAGCTGGACCCACGGCTGGAAAGCCTGCCACCAAAATGGAAATCCACCAGTGATTTCAGGCTGCCGTTTGACGGCGCAGAGTCACTGTTGGAGGCCGGCGAGAGGGTGGCATCGCATCTGAGGCATTGCCTTCATTCACCGGCTGACAAGCAGGTTCGACTCATCGTCGGGCACGGTGCATCCATACGTCATGCCTGCTATTGCCTCGACATCATCAAGTTCGACGATATCCAGAGACTGAGCATGTTCTACGGTCACCCGGTTGTTTTCGAGGCACGGGCGGAAGCATGGGCCCAGCTATTCGGGCACTGGAAACCACGCCAATCCAAAGACCCGATTGATTAGGGGGAGCACAGCATGGCGGAACAGAGTTTTATCCCCAGTGTAAAAGCCCAGGAGTTTCACCATGAGATTCTGGCCAGGTTGCCAACGGAATGGGAGTCATGGCCTGAGGATTCGACCTCCGTGAATCACGAGAATGTCCTTGGCACCTTTGCGAAGCGCTCCCGAAAAAAAGATTTTACCTGGCCCAAGGCACCGATCGTTTTCCTTTCTGACCCTCACGCGGATGCCGAAGCCTTTGAGGCATCCCTGGTCGCTGCTGGCGTCGCCGAGAGACACGGCCCTCACCAGGGCGAATTCGTTTTGACCAGGTTTGGCAAAAAAGCCGAAATTATCGTCGGTGGTGACTGTCTGGACAAAGGCCCCAGCAACCTTTCAATGCTCAGAAGCCTGGCGCACCTTTACCGTCTCAAGGCAAAGGTGACTCTGCTGGCCGGAAATCACGACCTCCGCCTTCTAATGGGGCTGCTTTCCCTAAGACGGGAAAACGATATTGGCAGCCAACACCTGTTTGTTCGTATGGGCAGAAAAGTGGTTCCCCTTTTTAAAGAGGTGTTCGAACAATACCTCGCCAATTCCCGCTGGCAAAACGGGCTGCCCTCGGAAGAGGAATGTCGGACGGCGCTGTTTCCTGATGATGACTGGTTCGAAAACTTCCCGTTTTACTCAGCCGGCTTCCTGACCGCCGAGGGGATCGACCGGGAACTGTCCAAGATGGCGTCAAAAATCGAGAGCTTTGAGCTGCACTGCGCCAACGCGAACCTGACGCTGCAACAGGTTTATGCTGCCGCGATGGTATGTCGCGCTCTTTTCCTGAAGCCTTCGGGCGAGTTTTACTGGTTTTTCAAGAAAATGCAGCTGGTTCGACAGGACGGGTCTTTCCTGTTCCTGCACGCGGGCCTGGATGACAACATGGCAGAGCTCATTGCCAAACGAGGCATCAAATACGCAAACAGGGCCTTCAAGAAAAACCTGATGAGCCAAAACCTCTTTCACTTCTACTATAGCCCACTGGCCAACACCTTCAGGACAAAATACCGCGACGCGGACCTTCCGCTGACAAGACGAGGTACCAAAGCCACGAAAAAAGCCGGTATTCACGTGCTGGTGCATGGCCATATCAATCAACACCATGGACAAAGAATCACCCTGAAAAACGGCCTTCTGCACATCGAGGCGGATATAACACTGGATGCTCATTCCAGAGAAAAGGAGGGGTTAGCGGGTTACGGTGTGGGTGTCACTCTGATCGATAAGAAACGCGGCATCATCGGTATCAGTTGCGATCACCCGAAAGCAAAAGTATTCAGACCAGGCCTCAGGGGCAAACTGCCAGGAGCTCAATAAATGAAATCAAAAACAAAGTTCAGCCACGACTCACTGCTGGATCGAAACGCCACCAAGGAACTGCTGGAAGCTCTGGGGAAAGCCGTCAAGAAAGGGCAACTGGAATTTCAGGAAAGTGAGGGGGAAATTTTGCTATCCCCGAATAACCTGCTTGAGGTTTCCGTTCGGGCAAGTGACGAAGGAGACAAACAGGAAGTCGAAGTAAAACTCAAATGGCGTACACAGCAAAAGACGGTTTACGATAAGCCGCCAAAGATCAGAACATGATCTCTGGCGTTGTTCTCTCTGAAGAAGGCGACCTGACAGGCGGGCGTTAAAACCCGCGCGGCACGGTCTGGGCTTCAACAAATTCGAAAAGGCCTTCCAGGCCGCCCTCGCGACCAATACCGGAGGCTTTCATGCCACCGAATGGCGCTTCCGGCGTGGGACCGGTACCGGTATTCCAGCCGCAATGGCCGAAGCGTAGCCCGGCGGCCACACGCTGGGCGCGTTCTGCGTCAGCAGTGAACACATAAGAGGCAAGACCGAACTCGGTGTCGTTACCGGCTTCGATCACCTCCTCTTCACTGCGGAAGGTGGCCATCGGCACCAGCGGGCCGAAGGTTTCCTCGCGGGAGCAGCACATATCCGGGGTGATGCCGGAAATAACCGTTGGCGGGAAGAACAGATGTCCGTCGCCCAGATCTGCCGGTTTCTTGCCGGCCACCAGTTCGCCACCTTTCTCAAGCGCATCCTCTACGTGGCGTCTGACCTTGTCGAAGCCGGCCCTGTTGATCAGCGGGCCAAGATCGACGTCTTCGGTCAGGCCATCGCCCACGGTCATGCGGTTTACACGATCCGCCAGCTTCTGTCCGAACTCTTCCACCACCTTCTCGTGGACAAAAATCCGGTTGGCGCAGACACAGGTCTGGCCGCCGCCACGGAACTTGTTGGCAATCAGGTTATCGGCAGCCGCGTCCAGGTCAGCATCGTCAAAGACGATGTACGGCGCGTTGCCGCCCAGCTCAAGAGCCAGCTTTTTCACTTGGTCCGCCGTGTCGAGGATCAGCTTGCGGCCCACTTCCGTGGAACCGGTGAAACTGAGCATGGGCACGTCAGGGCTCTCGCACAGCACCTTGCCAATCACGCTGGCCTTACCCATTACCAGATTGACCATGCCATCGGGCAGGTCCACATGCTTGTCCATCAGGGAGAACAGGGCAATCATTGTAAGGGGTGTTTCGCTAGCTGGTTTGATCACCGAGGGACAGCCCGCAGCCAGCGCGGCCGACAGTTTCTTGGCGATCATGCCAATGGGAAAGTTCCAGGGCGTAATCAGGCCAGCAACGCCGATGGGGCGATAGTGCACGGTCCAGGTACAGTCCTTGGGCTTTTCTGTCAGCGTGTGGGCATCCAGCGCCTGGATATGTTTGGAGCAGTAATCGAAAAAGCCAGCCGCGTAGTCCACTTCGCCCTGGGCTTCCTTGAGAGGTTTGCCGTGTTCCATACACAGGATACGGCCTACTTCCTCTTTATTGGCTTTGAGCGCGTCGCGGATATCCTCCAGCCACTTCCGCCGGGTTTCAATGGTGTACGGAGTGGTCAGGCGAAGGGCAGATTTACCCGCATCAACGGCGTTATTCACCTCGCTCTCCGACATTGACGCCACACTGGCAACCACCTTACCCGTGGCCGGGTTGTAGACATCAAAGGTGTTACCATCAGTGGATTCAGTCCAGCGCCCGCCGACATAGCCAGTCAGCTTGGGAAGCAGTGGTGACTCGATCATCTCGGCTCCTTTCAATATTGTATAAATTCGTGTTTGCGTCAGTGTGATATGTCTCTCATAGTGGATGCAGAAACCGCTACTGTAAAGTCAGACAAAGGTGTTTTGACCAGCACCTGCGGACGCCTATACTCGAGCAATGTCATCATCAGGAGGCCGGAACATGAAGGCGTTTTTTCATCCCTCACAGGATCAGCATCTACCCAAGACCTACTTTACCCGCGGCCAGATGCGCCAACCTCAGGAAGTCCCGGATCGCACCGGGCAAATGCTGGAGGGGCTGAAAGCTATGGGCATTCCGGTGCTGCAGCCGGCAGACCAGGGCGCCGGGGCGATTTCAAAAGTCCACGACCTGAGCTATCTGCGTTTCCTGGAATCAGCCCACCGCCGCTGGTCGCAAATGGAAGACTGGGGCGACGAAGTGATTTCCAACATCTTTGTGCGCTCACCCAACGCGCTCAAGGGCATTCTTGCCGAGGCCGCCCGCTACCAGGCCGACGGCAGCTGCCCCATTGGAGCCAATACCTGGGATGCTGCGTACTGGTCCGCCCAGACCGCTCTGGGCGCTGCCGATGCGCTGATCGCCGGCGAACGCACCGCCTATGCCGTTTGTCGCCCACCCGGGCACCACGCCCGCAAGGATGCTGCCGGCGGTTTCTGCTACCTCAATAATGCCGCCATTGCTGCAGAACATATGAAGTCCCGCTTTCCGCGGATTGCGATACTCGATACCGACATGCACCACGGCCAGGGTATCCAGGAAATCTTCTACGACCGCAGCGACGTTCTTTATATCTCTATCCACGGCGACCCCACCAACTTCTACCCGGTGGTCAGTGGTTATGAGGATGAGCGCGGTGAGGGCGAAGGCCTTGGCTACAACATCAATCTGCCCATGCCCCATGGCTCCTCGGAGGATGACTTCTTCGCCCGGCTGGAGGAGGCACTGGCAGCCGTTCGCCTGTTCCAGCCAGACGCGCTGATACTGCCACTCGGGTTTGACATCTATCACAACGATCCGCAAGCCAAAGTGTCGGTATCCTCGGAAGGCTTCTGCCGTCTGGCAACCCATATCCGCCAGACCGGCCTGCCAACACTGGTTGTGCAGGAAGGCGGCTATGATCTGGAAACCCTCAGTGAGAACGTGCAGCAGTTCTTCAAGGGGCTGGAGGGGTAATTTCCCGTCTGGCTATCAATGCGCGGGGGCGTACACCTTGATGTTGGTGTGGCCCTCGGCTATCAGGTTGCAGGCATGCATCCGGCTCATGGTGCCGCGGTCGCAGTACAGCAGGTACTGCCTGTCGGCCGGGAGTCTCTGGATTCGTTCACCCAGCTCGTAGAAAGGAATCTCCACCACCCGGTTGCTGGCCAGATGCAGCGGTGACTGTTCGCCTTCCGATGGATGGCGAACATCGATGATCACATCATTCATATCCGGTGTGTGCACCAGCTCCACTTCCTCCGGGGTCTGAGTGCTTTCCAGCAGACGGTTGACTGGCGTGTCCTGGCGGCTCGCAATGGCCTGCTCCAGCACCTGCGCATCCATATTTGCTTCATCTTTCTCAACCCGATGAAGCCTGGCCCGCGTTGCCGGCTTGCGGGAAATCACACCACAATACTCGGGCATGTTCCGGGCGAAGGGCTCGGTGCCAATTTCCCGCGCGATTCTGATGATGGCTTCCTTGTCCATTGAGATCAACGGACGCAACATCACTTCATCACTGGCCCGGTCCACCACGTTGAGGTTTGACAGGGTCTGGCTGGAAACCTGCGCCACGGCGTCGCCGGTGACCAGGCCGGAAGCGTTGTTGACGGCGGCAATCTCCGAAGCCGCCTTCAGCATCTGGCGTTTAAGCACCACACCCCAGTGGCGCTGGTTGACCGAGCGCATGATTTCCTCCACCACCCCCTCAAAAGGCACGGAAATAAACTTGGCACCGTGAGAGGCGCCGTAGCGGTCCCAGAGATAATGGACCACCTGGCGGACACCAACCTCATGGGCAGGACCACCCAACCGGAAAAACAGGAAGTGGGACCGCAGCCCCCGGCGCATCATCAGGTAGGCCGCTACCGAAGAATCATAACCACCGGAGATCAGCGTCATCACGGTTTCCACGGCTCCCAGCGGATAACCACCGGCACCGCGATGTTTGCGGTGGGCAATATGATAATCCCGATCCTGGACTTCAATACGCACCTCGACGTCGGGCTTGCCCAGGTCAACAGCTTTTGGCGCCGAGGCTTCAAAAAGCGCCGTGCCGACGAGGCGCTCCAGGTCTATGGACCGGAATGAATGATCTCCGTGGCGGCGCACCCGCACCGCAAAGGTTTTGCCCCTGATGCGTTCAGCGAACGCTGCCACCGCTTTTTCTGCCACATCATCGGTACTCACCCAGGGCAAGACATCGATTTCCTGGATGGTGGAAATACCCGGGATACGCCGGAGCTCTTCGATAACAGGGCCCACGAGGCCACGACCATCGGGAATCTCTGCATCCACTCTGTCCCAGGAACCCTCTACATGGATGTCGCTATCAAGACGTGAAAGCAGCTTACGGATATTCTGGCGCAGGTGCCGCATCTGCTTCCGGCGAACCGGCTTGCTCTTGATGGCGACTTCGGGAGCGGGACGGATAAGAAGTTTCATAAATCGGACGTCTGTCGGGTAGCGTAATCACATCAAAGTGCTTAGTGTAACGGTTTCATTGTATGCCTCAAAATCAGGCATTCCCGAAGCTGGTTATAATCAGACAAAAGGTACCATCGTGGTTAAAGGGTGTCAGCGGAACATTCAGGAGTTTCACCGTTCATGACCGAGTCCACCATCAATGCCCTGGTCTCCCCCGAGGGCAGCCTGGAAATCCTGTCCACGTTTGAAGTCAATCGCCTCAAGGACAAAAGCGAAGGCGGCCTCTACCGGCTGTTCCGGCAATGCGCGCTGGCCGTGCTCAACACCGGCGTTGAAACCGATGACTGTAAAACCCTGATGGAAGCCCATGCGGATTTTGACGTTCGCCTGGTGCCCCAGCCCCGGGGCCTCAAACTGGAGCTGGTCAATGCGCCGGCCCACGCCTTTGTGGACGGACAGATGCTGCGCGCTATCCGGGAACATCTGTTTTCGGTATTGCGGGATATTATTTATTCCTATTCCATCCCTCAATCAGCGTCCGGGTTGCGCAGAGACAACCCGGAAGGCATTACCAACCTGATTTTCCACATACTGCGCAATGCCCGGGTGCTGCAGGCTGGCCGCCACCCGGACCTGGTGGTGTGCTGGGGTGGCCATTCGATCAATGAGCGTGAATACCAGTACAGCAAGGAAGTGGGCCATCAACTTGGTCTGCGGGCGCTCAGCATCTGCACCGGTTGCGGCCCCGGCGCGATGAAAGGCCCGATGAAAGGCGCGACCATCGGCCATGCCAAGCAGCGGGTGAAAAACGGTCGTTATATTGGCCTGACAGAACCCGGCATCATCGGTGCGGAAGCTCCGAATCCCATCGTTAACGAGCTGGTGATCATGCCGGATATCGAAAAACGCCTGGAAGCGTTCGTCAGAACCGGCCATGGCGTGATTGTCTTCCCGGGTGGCGTAGGCACCGCAGAGGAAATCCTGTATCTGTTGGGCATTCTCCTGCATCCGGACAATGCGGACCTGCCGTTCCCGGTGGTCTTTACCGGACAGCCGGAAAACGCCGAATATTTCGAGATGATCGACCAGTTTATCCGCAACTCACTGGGAGAAGAGGCCGCCAGCAAATACGAGATCATCATTGACGATCCGGACAAGGTTGCGCGCACTATGAAGCAGGGCATGAAAGATGTGGAGACCTTCCGCCGTGCCATGCAGGACGCCTATTATTTCAACTGGATGCTGAAGATTGATCCGGTATTCCAGCTACCATTCGAACCCACCCATGCAAGTATGCGGGCCCTTGAACTGCACCGTGATCAGCCAGCCCACCTGATTGCCGCCAACCTGCGCAAGGCGTTCAGCGGTATCGTCGCCGGCAACGTGAAGGAAAGTGGTATACGCCAGGTTCAGGAGCGTGGTCCCTTCGAGATTGCCGGAGACCCGGCGTTACTGGCGCCACTGGAAGCCATGCTGAAGGAGTTCGTGACACAGAACCGGATGAAGCTGCCGGGTTCGAGTGCCTACGAACCCAGCTACCGGATCGTCAGCGGAGCAGCCTAGTCTGCCACTTACTGTTGACGACCGTTTAATTGCGGTTGATGGCGCTTACTTGCCACCATCAGCCGGCAGGCTCGAGTAATAGGCTGCCAGGTTGGCAATATCCTCGTCACTCAGGCCAGTAGCCTGGCCCTGCATGATCGCAGCCTGGCCACCACTGCGTTGCTTGTTTTTGTAGGCCTTGAGCGAGGAAACGAGGTACTGCTCGTTCTGTCCTGCCAGATTGGGGTAACCGGGGATGGCGGCAATGCCATTCTTGCCATGACAGGCAGCACAGACAGCCGCCTTGGCCTTGCCCGCCTCGGCATCAGCAGCCGTTGCAACAGCAGGAACAGCCGAGCCCAGAGCAAACAGGACAGCAATGGTGTGGCATTTAAGATTCATTGGTTTTACCCTCTCATCGTTTTGGAACCCGACAGCTATCTGAAGGGTGAAATCTGGTCAGACTTATAGCACAGACCGTACAAAGCACAAATGCGATAAATCAATGCACCCGGCGCGGGAACGAAGTAACACGCCATTCACGCCAGGGTTTTCAGCGGAGAAGAGAACATGCCCATTCAGGTTCAGGAATTTGAGTGCCGGGAAGGCTTCATTGGCCAGATCACCCTGGACGCCCCCGGCAGCCTGAATGCTCTGTCGGGCTCAATGATTGATGAAATCCAGACTACTCTGGATCAGTGGACGGAAGCCAGTCATATCGCCATGATTGTCTTCCGGGGCGCCGGCGAGCGCGCATTCTGTGCCGGAGGTGATATTCGCCAGCTCTATGGAGCACTGTCGGAGCCTGACGATCACTCTGCCGCTGCGGACTATTTCGCCCGCGAGTATCGCATGGATTACACCATTCACTGTTTTCCCAAACCCGTCATCACTATCGCCCACGGCGCTGTCATGGGTGGTGGCATGGGCATTCTCTCCGCCTCCCGCTATCGACTGATCACGCCCGATATCAGGATGGCGATGCCGGAAATCACCATCGGCCTGTTCCCCGACGTAGGCGCCAGCTGGTTCCTCAACCGCCTGCCAGGACGCCTCGGACTGTTCATGGGACTTACTGGCGCCCGGCTGAATGCCTCAGATGCGTTACGGGTGGGCCTGGCCGATATGGCCGTGCTGCCAGAGCAGGCAGATTCACTGATTGCCCGCTTGCAGGACGAGCGCTGGACCGACGAAGCCGCTGCCAACGACAACCGTCTGTTCCGCCTGATCAAACAGCTCGAGCATCCGGATTACCGGGCACTGCCAGAGAGCGAGCTTGCCCGCCATGAGCAGAGCATCGCCAGACTCAGTGCGGGTGAGGAGTTGCCCGATGTTGTGGAGAAACTGTTGTCCGCCGAGATCGACAGTGACTGGTGGCAAGCCTGTATCAACAATCTTCGGGGAGGCTGCCCGGTAACAGCCTGGCTGGTGTGGACCCAGCTCAAGAAAGCACAGCAGATGTCGCTGAAGGACACCTTCCGGATGGAACTGGCGATGGCAATCGAGTGTACCCGGCGACCAGATTTACGGGAAGGGATCCGGGCCCGGCTGATCGAAAAGGACAACGCTCCTCAATGGTCTTTCAAGAGCGTGGCAGAGGTGCCTGAAAGTATTGTAGAACAGCACTTCCTGCCCGAACTGGACGACAGCAACGACCCCATGACCTGGACTGACCGGGCAATTTAAATCGAGCTGGTCACAAGTCTGGCCGGTTTTGCAAAAAATCACCTGCCAGAAGTCGTAACGCCGATTCTCCCGGCTCCCGGCCCCGGCAGTCTCCTGCCCGTTGCAACCGGCTCCAGGGCCAGCCCTGAATGACGGCTCTCGTCCACAGGGACGCCTGACTGCTGGCCGTAACCAGATCAACCACACCGGCCTGTATGGCAAGTTTCTTCAATACCGGAAGTGTCAGGTCATACCCCCGATACCCCTCGGCAAAGCTGTTCAGGTCCCGGAGGTCATCACTACCGATGGAACTGACAGCTGGCAGGCTGCCGGTTAGTTGAAGAATCAGCCCTGGCTCCACCTCCGCCCATTTCAGGGGCACCAGGGTAAGCCAGTGCTCGGCAAGACGGCTGCGTAAGTGGCGGGTCAGTGCTTTTCCCCGCTCAGAAACGCCACGGAGCATCTGCAGCGGATACTCACCACTGCTGGCTTCGCGCTTGAGGCCCAGGCGCACAGGTTCCAGCCCACAGCGCTGCCAGAAAGTGACCAACCCGGCATTGCCACCGAAACTGGTGCCGATACCATCCAGCCCCTGGCTGCGGGCGTGCTCCTGCGCAGCATTCACCAGCTTCTGCCCCAGCCCGCGGTGGCGTATATCCCCATTTACGGCGACCCGGACCACCCGTAGCAGGTACTGGCCCGCCGCCTCGGCAAAACCGCTGTGGGTTGCCAGGGACTGGGGCAGCAGATGCCCCCGCAAACGGCGCTTCCCCAGCATTACCTGCGCTGCCAGCTCCGGATCCAGGCCGCCTTCCACCGTTGCCCACAGGATACCCGTCAGTACGCCATCGCAGGTCAGGCGCCAACTCACGGCAGCGGGGTCATCCATCCACTGGCGCAGGTCCCCGGGCGATGTGCGGTAATGGGCGTCCACCAGCAGACCAAACGCTTCGTTCAGTTCCTCATCCGTGGCGGTAGCTGGGTTCCAGCGCTCAACCACGACGCCCGAGCCACCGGCCTCCAGCGGAGGCGCCTGCGCGTCCAGCAGAAACATCTGCCGCGTCAGCGGTTCCAGTGGATCGGATGCCGCCCACCGGATCGGTGCAGTGAGTGATGCATTGCGCCAATGAGGTGTTTCAGTATCCAGCACTGAACGGAAACGAATGGCAAACCCACGGCCTGAACCTTCATAGCCATGAACGGTGGTGGAAAAAATCACCCGGGGCCAGCCCAGCAACATCTGCTTTAAAAGGTCTGCCGGGATCGCAGCGGCTTCATCTACCATCACCACTTCCGCCTCCGGCCTTTCGGCAAGCAGGCGATCAAGTGGCCAATACTGCAGCTGGCCCTGATCACCCACCGCAACAGCGTCTGAAGCCGTCGCTGTGGCACATGCCTGACCGGCAGCCAGGCGGGCATGGTGAAAAAGCGTTTTCACGGCAGCCGGCTCCGGAGCCGTCACCACCACCCTTTGCCGTCCTTCTGACAGCAACCGGGCCGCCGCCATCCCCAGCGCCGCAGACTTTCCCCGTCCCCGGTCAGCAGTCACCACCAGCGGCCGTCGGCGCCGCCCCTGCCCGGTTCGGACAACGTCTTCCACCAGCGCATTCTGATCTTCCGTAGTGCCCACCTGAAAAGCCACGGGCGGAGAAACAACTGCTGGCAGGTCCGGCTGCGGATTGACCGCCGGATTAACGCGGATCACGCCGGTATCGTCAGCCACAATACCCGCCAGCCGGGCAGCAAAAGGATGTTCCGCAGCCCCGTCCAGACCGGTACGCCGGTAATCCGGATCCGCGAAACTGCGCCACTGTCCCAATTCCGGCATCAGCCAGAAAAACAGTCCGCCCGCCGACAGCGTTCCCGATAAGGCCGCAAAGCTGTCCGGCGGATTTCCATTCCAGCCATCCCACACCACACAGGCCAGCTCCTGCCCCAGCCAGCGGCGTCCGTCGACCGGTTTGATCGCTGTCAGGGAGGATGCGGGTATGTCGTCAGCCGGTCCGGTCCAGACCCCGGGCTTTATCGACAGTTCCGGTAGCAGAGAACCCAGCCACGCCAGGGACGCGTCACGATCACCTTCCAGCACAACCAGCCGCCGGTGCCCGGCTGCCCGCAAGTTACCCTGCAGGTTCAGCCAACCACTCAGATCAGGTCTGTTGTTCACGGATCGATCCACAATGGGCTCAGCTCAGATCCATGGAATGGTGTTTGAGATCTTCCAGCTTCGAATACTTCAACGCCGAACGATGCGTGGCCCGAAGTTTTACCCGGGGCGCACAATCAGCCTCGAACGCCTCCTGCCAGCGGGATGCACACAAACACCAGGAGTCTCCTTCCTTCAATCCCGGGAAACCAAACTCTGGCCGCGGCGTACTGAGGTCATTGCCCTTGGCTCTGGAAAACTCCAGAAACTCATCCGTGACTACGGCACAGACGACATGGACCCCAAGATCATCCGGACCGGTGTTACAGCACCCGTCCCGATAAAATCCGGTTTCCGGATCAGTACCACACACTTCCAGCTTTTCACCCAGTACATTCACCGGTTCAGCAGTTGTTGCCATAACATCATTCTCCTTGGTAGGAGGGAGGATTTGGGTAGCCGCTTCCAAAACTGGCGGAGCCATGGATGGCGGAGTTCAGGCGCCACAGGGATCTGCTCGAGCGTGTTTTGGAAGCGGCTAGCCAAATACTCCTGCACCCGGCTTGCGGTCAATCTGTGCAAGCAAAAAAGCATAAGTTATCAGGATTATGCGACACCGCTATCTGCACTACCAGCCGCCGGGTACAATACACACCATGTCTACCGCACCCCAAATACCTGAAGTTTCCAATCTGCCTGACTACCTCACCGACGAGCAGCGGGCCATCATCACCGCCGGCTTCGAGCATGTGGTGATTACGGCCGTTGCCGGCAGTGGTAAAACATCAACCCTGGCATGGCGCATACGCTACCTGCTGGAACAGGGGCACGACCCGAATCGCATGCTGGTACTGATGTTCAACCGCAGCGCGAGGGTGGATTTCGAGCGCAAGCTGCAGGATGTCAACCGTAATACCGGGCTCGCACTACCGGAAATACGCACCTACCACGCTATGGGCCTGCGGCTTTACAAAAGGTTTGTACGGGAAGGCTTCCTGCCCGGGTTTTCCGACAGGATCCTGACCGACCAGGAAGTCAGCTACCAGGCCTGGCAACTCACCAGGCGGCTGGCCCCCCAGGATCTGGCGGATGAAATCCGCCGCAACAAGAAAGACTTTGTGGAAACCGCAGTCAACTTCATTGATCTGGTAAAAACCACCCTGTCGCCAGCAGAGATCGTATACGAAGAACTGGGTTACTCCGACAAGCACCGTTACCTGATCGACCTGTTTCACAGCTTTGAACAATGGCGCAAGTCACAGAGCCGCATCAGCTATGCCGACATGCTCTACGAGCCGGTCATGGCGATTCACCAGAACCCGCCTTTGCAACGCCTCGTGGGCAACAAGATGGATCTGATTCTGGTGGACGAGTACCAGGACACCAACGAGATACAGCACCTGCTGCTGAGATACGTTGCAGGGGACCGGGCGCGGGTTACCGTGGTGGGCGACCCGGACCAGACCATCTACGAATTCCGCGGCGCCAAGCCGGACTTTATCCTCAGGCGCTTCAGCGAGGAATTCGAGAGCCCATTGGAGCAGACCCTGAGCTACACCTTTCGCTATGGCCACCGGGTAGCGCTGCTTGCCAATCACCTGATCTGCCACAACACCGGTCGCAAGGATGTTCTATGTCACTCCCATCCGTCGACGCCGCGAACCGGGATCTTTCTGCATCAGCAGGAAAACGACAGCGAGATCGTGCTCGAACTGCTCCAGCCCATGGACGATCAGGCTCTCGGCAACACGGCCATTCTCTTCCGGGTATGGAGCCAGAGCGTGCCCATTGAACTGAAGCTACTGGCAAGGCAGGTGCCCTACCGTATCGACGCTGGCAAGGGCGCCCTGTTCAGTCGCGAGGTCCAGGCTATTACCAGCCTGCTTATGGTGGTGTCCGGCCGTATCCGCAACCTGCCCGATGACGACCGACTGGACATCGCCCGGCAACTGCTGCGGTTTCCCCACGTTGGCCTGAAAGAACCGGAGCTGGAACAACTGGCGGGTTTCCTGGCCGGATTCGGAGCGGGCTGGCACGAACGGCTGCTGGCCATGGACTTCGATGCCCTGGCGCCCATGGCCGCCAGGAAATTGCGAAAGCTTGGGGAAATATTGGCCCAGCTGGACAACTTCAGGGGCTCGGTAGCGGATCTGATTGGCCGCTATGCCGATGAAACCGAATTGTACGAGGGAATCCGCAGCCTGGCACTGACCCACGAAACCGCCGACGAACGCATCGAGACCGTGCGCGGCTTCCGACTGTACCTCGCCGGGCTGGATACAGACATCGACGGGGCTCTCGACCATCTGAAGGCCCTGAAGAAACAGGCCGGAGAAAATCGCCGGGGCGGCGCCCTGCTGTCGACGATCCACCGCACCAAGGGGCTGGAATGGTCGACCGTTATCCTGCCCGGACTACAGGAGAAGTACCTGCCCTACAGCCCACGGACCCAGGACGATCCGAAAGCCTTCCTGGAAAGTGAACGGCGGCTGCTTTATGTGGCGATGACCCGCACCCGCGAACAGCTTCACCTGATCACCCGCCCCTTCGCCGAAAAACGCCACCTGGACGGCGACCAGGGCCCCAGCCGGTTTGTGGACGAGCTCTGTTTTCCACTGTCGCGGGAATTCGGACAATGGCTGGATAACCGCAGTGCGGATGCAGAACCTTCACTGACAACCACTGCACCGGTGACGGCCACCGGTACCCGGTACGCCACCCGGGAGGGCGTGACCCTGAACGGTAGCTGCCAAGACCCCGATGACCAGACAGCCCCGCTGTGGGCAAAAGCCCGACTCAGCCACGCTATTTTCGGTGCCGGATCCGTCGTCGGCGAGGACGACAGTTCCTTTGAAGTCCGGTTCGATAACGGTGACACCCTGAATTTCAGCAAGAAAAGCGCCCACCTGTATTTCACAAGGCTTCATGAAGAGACCTGAGTCCAATTGCCGATCTGTCATTCGCAATCAATCTTTGTTTTTTCCAATCCTGTGAAGTAAATTTCACGTAAGTACGTGTTAACAGTGCTTTACGAGAGAATGAAACAGGATTTTTCCCAACAACGATAATCGAACTGGAGGTTCTGCATGAAGATCATGCGCCCACTGACCATTGCGGCCCTAGCTGCATCCCTTGCCACGCCAGCCCTTGCAGATCGCGAACAGACCATCTACCTGAATCCCTTCGTCGGTTTTCAACTGTTTGACGACAAACGCGACCTGAGTGAAACCGCCACTTTTGGCCTGGGCGCGGAGTTCCGCTTTCACCCCAACTGGGCTGTTGAAGCGGTCTACTCCAATGCCGATGCTGACCGCAAGTACGTGGACGGCAACAGCGACTTCAATGAATATCGCCTGGATGGCATCTATTACTTTGCCGGACAGGATCAGGCCTGGAATCCCTATGTATCAGCCGGTGCAGGCCACGCAGACTTCGGTGACGACGTTCTGGCGAGGCAGACTGCCGGTTCCGATCACGAAGAAACCCGCGTCAACGTGGGCGCTGGTTTTCGCTACAATGTCAGTGACGGTATTTCGATCCGTGCCGAGCTGCGTGAATTCCACGGCATCGATGAAAGCACCTTCGACACCCAGGCAACCCTGGGCCTGAGCTTTGCCTTCAGTCGCACCGTATCGGAGTCCAGCCCGGAGCCAGAAGATGCCGACAATGACGGCGTGCCGGACAGCCGTGATCAGTGCCCGGACACCCCTGCCGGCGCCAGCGTTGGTAACAATGGTTGCGAGCGTGATGACGACGGCGACGGCGTTGCCAACAGCAAGGACCAATGCCCGAATACGCCCGCAGGTGCCAGCGTAGACAACCGCGGATGTGAGCTGGACAGCGACAACGATGGCGTTGTTGATAGCCAGGACCAGTGCCCTGACACTGCCGCCGGCGCTGAGGTGGACGATACCGGTTGCGAGGGCGTTACCGAAACAGTTGAAACCATCGAACTCAACGTTCAGTTCCCCACCGACAGCTCTGTTATCGGTGGTTCCTACGACGATGAGATCCGTCGTGTTGCCGACTTCATGCGCGAAAACCCGGAAACTGCCGTGGAAATTGGCGGTCACAGCGACAGCATAGGCGAAGCTGAATACAACCGCATGCTGTCACAACGTCGCGCCGAAGCCGTTGCCACCCGCCTGACCGATGCCCTGGGCATCAGCGAAGATCGTGTGGAAGCGGTTGGTTACGGTGAATCCAAGCCAATTGCCAGCAACGACACTGCAGCGGGCCGTGCCGAGAACCGTCGGGTTGAAGCACGCATTCAGGTCAGCCGCTAGGCGTCGAGGTTGAGTTTTTCAAATCAACCACATCAGAAGGCGCCTGCGGGCGCCTTTTTCATGTCCGGCGCATGAATAGCGGCCTTCAGGAAAGTGGAGAACGCTGTGAAGCAGATCGCGTTTATCGTTGTTCTCATGCTGGGCGTACCTGGTGTTGCCTGGAGCCAGGTCTATCGCTGTGACGCCGGCAGCGAAACCCACTTTTCCGACCAGCCCTGCGGGGATGACTCCGAGAGAATAACGGTCCGTGACAACCGGATCGGCGGCAGCTTTGGCCAGAACCTGCCTGCAGAGCCTGAACCTGAAGAGGCCGATGACCAATCCGGCGAGCCCGGGAAAGAAGAAGCCGAGGACACTTGCCGCTTTATCAACTCCACTGACCTGAGGCGGTATCTGGTGCGGGAGCAGGTGGTTAAAGGCATGACCAAAGAGCATGTTCGCAAAGCCTTTGGCCGGCCGCCGGAAACCTATCCCACGCCCCAGGAAACCTGGGTCTACCAGACCAGATACTACGGCAATCTGTACGAACTGACCTACGTGTACTTCCGCGACGGCTGCGTGGAAGAGGTGGTCTACCGTAAACCCTGAGAATCAGTGCCCGGCCGTTCTTACCGCATCGATCAGCAGGTTGCGTGGCGTCAGTTGTCGCTGACAGAAAGTGCCCAGCCGAACGTCATAACCCCGTTCCTCCAGGAATAACGCGTAGTCCAGCACCAGCCAGAGCTCCAGGGGCCGACGGAACAGGTGACGCACCAGCTCGTGGCGACGAACTTCCTGCAGTCGCCGTTCACCATGGCCTTCCCAGTGGTCGAAATCGGTTTCCTCCGGCAACGCCAGGGCTTTCCTGGCTGCCGCCCAGCGACAGAACCCCGCGAAATCACACCTCAAAAGTGCAGCCGGGTGAGAAGGTACTGGCAGATAGTCATCCACGCCCCGCAGGTGTCGTTGCAGACCATCGAACCCCTGCCGCCAGCGACCGATCTGACGGGTCTGCTGTCGCACCCTTTCCGGGGCGGTAACGGTTTCCTGCACCGCCAGTCGCAGGTCGTTGCGGCCCAGTTCCAGCCTGCCCCGCCAGTCCCCGGCCCGCCGGGAAAGAGGCTGGTAGTCCGGCGCATCCATCAGGTGGTAACAGCAGGGCGAGAAACTCAGCCGTGGCAGGCCATCGTCGACACCCCGGCGCATCAACCGCCGATGAAGGTCACCGCAGGCGTGCAGGGCAACGCCGTGGCTGGCTGCCGGCAGCACCAGCCTGTCGTCCATCACATCCTGGCAAAGCAGGCTAACCGGATCACCGAACTTTCCGGCCAGGCGATTGCCGTCGTCCACCAGCGCAGGGTTCCGCTCGAACCCTGAAATACTGCCATCGCACAAAGGTGCCAGGGTTCTGGCCAGGTGCCCCTTGCCGCAACACCAGTCCAGCACATCGTGCCTCAGCGGCTCGATAGCGGACGCGAAAGCCCCGGACTGCAGCCTCTTCCGGCCCGGCATATCTGTGGCCCGGATTTCCGCAAGGGTGCACCGCCCGGCCTGTTCAGATGACAGCGACGGCACACCGGTCAACTCCTCAAACCGCTGCAGCGACGGCAACTCCCTCGCCGCCAATCCGGCAAGCACGCCGGGGTCGTCATCCAGCAGTTGGCAGTCGCTGTCAGAGAAGTTTGCCACCCGATCCGCCAGCGCCGGCCACTTATGGGTCCAGGCAGGATTCGGATCGGCAAACGGCGCCGGTTGCCATAACTCACGGTGCTGCACCAGCCAGTCGTTCAACTGCTGCCAACGCTGGTAAAAAGATTCAGCGCCGTGGTGTAAACTCGCCACCGGAGGTAACGTCATGCAACTGGCCTTTGTACTTGTTGAACCCAAGGTTCCCGAAAACGTGGGGGCAGCCGCCCGCGTAGTTGCGGGATATCATGGCCCGCAAGGGTGCCTCGGTAGCCACTGCCGCACTGGTATTCGGCCGCGAAGACCGGGGTCTGTCCAACGACGAACTGGCACTGT
>NZ_JAWLDU010000016.1:0-3726 GCF_041686475.1 Marinobacter sp. | reverse complement strand
TGCGGGATATCATGGCCCGCAAGGGTGCCTCGGTAGCCACTGCCGCACTGGTATTCGGCCGCGAAGACCGGGGTCTGTCCAACGACGAACTGGCACTGTGCGACCTGCTCACAGGCTTTCCCATGGCCGTGCCCTATCCGTCCCTGAACCTGTCCCAGGCAGTCATGCTCTATGCCTGGGAACTGTCCGGCCTGGCCAGAGAGCCAGCCACTCAATCAGAACCAGCCAACACCGACGCCAGACTGGGTGCCCTGCGTCAACGTTTAGAGCACCTTCTGCCCCAGGTGGATGCTCCTGCCGAAGGTAAACTGTCCAAGTGGGTATTCGAACGGTTACCGTTGCTCACCGAGAGAGACGTTGGTTTTGTGCATACCCTCTGTGGAAATATCGAGCGCGAGCTTCGAGAATCGTTCGATTCGAACCCGTAGGCACCTGTGAGCTATGGGAGCCATTCCGGGGGCCTCTCCCAAGATCGTCGAAAACAAGGATGTTTTCGTCGAGCGTACAGGGACGTATTTACAGCGTATCTTGGGAGAGGCCCCCGGAATGGCTCTTCCCCCAAAGCCACAATCATCATTCGGCAAACCGCCCAGGCCGAAAAGCATCCAGACACACAGAAGGCTCCTCCCCGTCGATCAGCTGGGCAATCACATCCGCACTGCCCGCCGACAGGGTCCAGCCAAAGGTACCGTGACCGGTGTTGAGAAACAGGTTTTCACGGGGTCCGCGACCAATAATGGCAGGCCCATCCGGTGTCATCGGGCGGAAACCTGTCCAGGTTTCAACGGCTTTCAGATCGGCGCAGCCCGGAAAACGGGACTCGACGGATCTACGGATGGTAGCCAGCCGGGCTTCAGGAATGTCGCGATTGAAATCCGCCAGTTCCACGAAACCGGACGCCCGCAGGCGATCGCCGAGGCGGGTTGAAACCACCTTGTAGTTGTCGTCATGCACAGTGGAAACCGGAGCCCGGTCAGGGTCCGCCAGAGGCACGGTGAAGCTGTAGCCCTTGACCGGATAAATCGGCAGCTTCAGGCCCAGCGGGCGGGTAAGCTGATCCGACCAGCAGCCGGCGCAGATTACCACCGCATCGGTCTCCAGGGTCTTTGCCTTGCCGTCCTTGTTGCGCACGGCAACGCCGTTTATACGCTGACCATCTGCGACAAGGTGCAGGGTTTCAGTGTTGTAGCAGACGCTCACACCCCTGGTCTCACAGGCGCCGGCCAGTTCACGGGAAAACAGGTGGCAGTCGCCAGTGCCGTCGGTATCGTAGCTCAGGGCACCATGGAGCGGGCCGTTACCGGTCATTCCGGGCTCGGCTTCCCGGACCTGCTCGGGTGTCAGCAAGCGGGAGGCAATACCGAGCTCGTCAAGCAATTGCTGCGTCTGGCGATAGCTTTCAAGGGCTTCCGGGGTGCTGGCCAGATGGAGCAGGCCCTGGTGGTCGCCATCGAAGCTCAGGTCCAGTTCCTGCTCAAGGGCCAGAAAGCGTTTGCGACTGTGGATGCCGAGGCGGAGCATAGCGCGCTTGTTCAGGCCGAAAAGGCCGGGAGAGAGCGCGTAGCGCAGGGTGGCGAACATGAATCGCAACGTTTCGATGGACGGTGGCACCCGCATTTTCAGCGGACCGTCTTTCTTGAACAGCCAGGGTATGGCCTTCAACACCATGGACGGGTCCGCCCAGGGATAGACTACCCCGTAGGAACGCTGGGCGGCATTGCCCTTGCTGGTTTCGTTTCCCGCGACACCGTATCGCTCCAGAACCGTCACCTTGTGGCCCCTGCGGTTCAGCTCGTAAGCAGTAGTCATACCCACCACTCCGCCACCAATTACAATAATCTGCATCTACCTCTCCGTCCAGTTCACTTCACGCCATTTCTGGCTAACAGGCGGCGGTATTCCTTCAGCACGCCCTCGTCCTCTTTCGGGTATTCCGGAGCCAGCCGTTCCAGCTGCTCCGCCAGCACCGCCGCGACGATCGCCCGAGCCTGGGGCTTCCTGTCACCAGGCACGACAAACCAGGGCGCTTCTTCCGTGTGAGTCGCGGCCAGGGCCTCTTCGGCGAACTTTTCATACTGACCGCGTTTTTCCCAGCCGTCGATATCAGATCTGTCGAACTTCCAGCGTTTTCGCGGTTTGTCGAGGCGCTTTAGAAGACGCTCGCGGTGTTCGTCTTCGGACAGGTTGAGCCATATCTTGATGACCGTAGTGCCTTCTTCCACCAGATGGTTCTCGAAGTTCCTGATGGACTGGTAACGGTTGTTCCAGTTGTAGCTCTCAGGCTCGTGTACCGGCCATACCCGCTCGGCAATGACCGCCTCGTGATGACTGCGATTGAACGCCACCATTTCGCCGAAGCCCGGCAGGAAGGGCGTTACCCGCCAGAGAAAGTCGTGACGGACTTCAGCGCCTTTGGGCCGGCTGAAAGACCAGGCATGAAAGCCCGCAGGGTCGGCGTAGGTTGCCAGTGTCCGGATCAGGCTGTCCTTGCCACTGGTGTCCGGCCCATGGGCCACCAGCAACACGGCTCTGGCCTGGTTGGCCCAGAGCCGGCGCTGGTACTCGCCAATCCGTTCCAGACTGGCCTCCAGCCCCGGCAGTTTCTCATCATCGTCCAGAAGCGTAGGATAGTCCCGGAAGGCCGGCTGCTTCGGGTCGAACAGATAGGAACTGGCAAATGCCGATAATTTCATCAGTGTGCTCCGTGAAACTCCCTATGGAGGTAATACAGGTCAACAATCGGACAAGCTGGTAGACTTGCCGTTTCACATGTTCAGAATAGCAGTCACGACCACGGTTGCATTGGAGTGTAGTACCTGGCAATGAGTAAAAAACGTCGCGAGATTCCCGTATTTGATCATCCGATTATCGAAACCCACTGCCACCTGGATTACCTCAAGGACCGTCCCCTCGAGGACACCCTGGCCGAGGCACAACGGGTCAATATCGAGCGGGTGATCACCATCGCCGTGTCGCCCGAGAACCTGGCGACCGTGCGTGAGCTCAGCCAGTCTGCGCCCTGGGTGTACGGTACCCAGGGGGTCCACCCCCATGACGCCGAGAAATACTCCGACGCCGCTGAAGAGGAAATCCGTGCCCACGCCGGTGACGACAAAATAGTGGCCGTGGGAGAGATCGGCCTGGATTATTTTTACGACAATGCAGACCGGAATGTGCAGCGCGAGGTTTTCCGCCGCCAGCTTCAGATTGCCTGCGACACGGATCGTCCCGTCGTTATTCACAGCCGTGAAGCGGATGAAGATACCATCGACATCCTGAGAGAATTCGAGTCCACCCTCAGGCGTCGGGGCGTGATCCACAGTTTCACCTCTGGCCCCGGGCTTGCGCAGTATGCGCTCGACGAAGGCTGGTGCCTTGGCTTCAACGGCATCACCACCTTCAACAAGGCAGAAAACGTACGGGATATCGTGCGCATGGCACCCATCGAACAGATCCTGCTGGAAACCGATTCGCCGTTCCTGACCCCCGTACCCTATCGTGGCAAAGAGAACGCGCCTTTCTATATTCCTTTTGTTGCTGAAAAAATTGCCGAAGTGAAACAATTGCCGCTGGAAAACGTATTGTCTACTACCTACGAAAACAGCCTGAGAACGTTCTTCCCACGTCAATGATTAAACACATACCCGTCTCGGCCCTCAGGGTCGGGATGTACATCACCGATCTCAACAACGACTGGATTCCTCACAATACCCAGCGTCGCCGTGG
>NZ_JAWLDU010000123.1:0-3548 GCF_041686475.1 Marinobacter sp. | reverse complement strand
GGGATCAGGTGCCGCAGTTCGCGCTGGTCTGCAGCCTCCCCGGCGGGCAGGTCACCCTGAAAGCAGGCCAGGTACTGTTTGGCGATGCGGGTGGCGTCCGCTTCGTCTGTGGCGACTATATCAACCACGCCATTACGGTTCTGGGTCGACACCGGGCCGACTTCCTCGGGCATGAACCGGCCAAGCCCGCCACCTTCAATCATCGCCGGACCGGCCATGCCAATGGTGGCGTTACCGGTGGCAATAATTACGTCACAACAACCGAGCAGGGCAGCGTTGCCGGCAAAACAGCGACCGGATGCGATGCCGACCAGGGGCACATTGCCGCTCAGCCGGGCCATGCGCATGAAGGTGGTGCAATCCAGCCCTGCTACGCCAACCCAGTCCACATCGCCGGGCCTGCCGCCACCGCCTTCGGTGTAAAACACCAGCGGCAGGCGTTGTTTTTCCGCCAGTTCCAGCATACGGTCGGTTTTCTTGTGATTCATCACACCCTGGGTGCCGGCGAATACAGTGTAGTCGTAGCTCATGGCCATACAGCGGGCGACGTCGGCGCCAAAGTGTTCGGCGTTGACCGTACCGATACAGGCCACCAGCCCGTCCGCCGGGCTGAGAGCCTGGAGTTCTTCCGGGCTCCGGCGGGTACGTTGCGCTGCCAGAGCCAAAGCACCGTATTCCATGAAACTGCCATCATCCAGCAGGTCTGCCAGATTCTCCCGCGCTGTCCTCTGGCCATTTTTGCGGCGCTTTGCCACTGCCTCGGGCCGTTGTTCGTCGGCCAGTTGATCATGGAGTGCAAGAACCTCTTGCAGGTCCGCGCGGACCTGTTCCAGGTCCACTGATTCCTCCGTCGCAGCTTCAACAGCGGCCACTTCTCCGGGTTCAACAAACATCAGTGGGTGATCCTCGTACACGGCATCACCGGTGCTGGCAGCCACAGCCATCACGCGCCCGCTTTGCCCGGCCTTGATCACAAACTCCATTTTCATGGCTTCCAGTACGGCAACCGGTTGACCCTCGACGATGGTCTGACCCGGTTCCACGTCAATACTGACGATAACGCCCTGGGCCGGGGAGTTGACCGGATCCGCACCATCCGGCCCGGCGGCAACCGGTGAAGCCTGGGCTTCTGTTGCGTCGGTTGCGCTGAAATAGCGATTGGGATGAGGGTTCGCGTCTGCAGTTACCAGCTCCGGCGCATGGGTGTCGATAAACCGGGTCGATATGTTATTCAATTCAGTCTGCTGGTGTTTTAACAGATTCTGCAGGAACGGAATGTTACTGGGAACGCCTTCCAGCCGGAATTCGCACAGGGCACGATAGGCGCGACGAAGCAGGGTGGTGTAGTCGCTCTCGCAATGAACGATCAGCTTCGCCAACAGGGAATCGTAGGCCGGGCTGGTGCTATAACCGCTGTAGCCGTAGCCGTCGATCCGGATACCGGGGCCGCTGGGCGGTTCATAGGCAGCAATTCTGCCGCCTGCGGGCCGGGCGCTGCCGTCTTCGGCCATGGTCTCCAGGTTTATTCGAAGCTGAATTGCCCGGCCCCTGGGGGCAGGTGGGCCGGAAAGTCCAAGCTCTGCGAGCCTCACACTGGCAGCAATCCTTATCTGGAGCTGTACCAGGTCCAGCCCGGTTATGGCTTCGGTGATCGTATGTTCGACCTGTATGCGGGGGTTGGCCTCGAGAAATACATAGTGGCCGGTTTTTGTGTCCACCAGGAATTCGACGGTGCACAGGCCGCGATAACCGACGGCGCTGGCAAGCATCTCGGCATCCGCCAACAGCTGGTCTCGAAGCGCCACTGCCAGGTCGGGAGCCGGCGCGATTTCCATGACTTTCTGATTGCGCCTCTGCAGTGTGCAGTCCCGCTCCCACAAGTGGGTGACGCCAGTGCCATCACCGATAACCTGAACCTCAATGTGTCTTGCCTCCGGCATCAACTGCTCGATGTACAGATCGCCGTTGCCAAAAGCCGCCGCTGCCTCTGACCGGCAGCGCTGAAACGCGGAATCCAGTTCCGCCAGGGAGAAAACCGGCCTCATACCGCGCCCACCGCCACCCGCAATGGCCTTGAGCATTACCGCGCCACCTTCGCCAAGGGACTCCATAAAAGATCTGGCGGATTCCAGGCTGGTGGGTTCGTTGGTGCCATGTATCAGGGGCACACCGTGCTTTTTCGCCAGTTGGCGGGCGCTTGCCTTGTCGCCGAAAACATCCAGCACCGCCGGTGATGGCCCGATAAAAAAGATGCCTGCCGCCTCACACTGCCGTGCGAAATCCGCACTCTCACTAAGGAAACCGTAACCGGGGTGAATAGCATCACACCGGTATTGTTTCGCGATGCTGATCAGCCGATCTCCATCCAGATAGGCAGCCGGCCCGGATTGCTCCAGGGCGACGGAAACGTCTGCTTTTCGAACGTGCAGTGACTGGGCGTCATCTGTTGCATAAACCGCCACGGTCGGTATCTCGAGTTCCGCAGCCGCCTGTGCAACACGGATCGCAATTTCACCACGGTTGGCAATAAGCAGACGTTGAAAAGGCATCGATCGGGGTATCCTCTGGAAAGTAGTGTTCGAATGAACAAATCAGCCTAGAACGATCACGCCGGGGGTTGAAGTGATCTTTACTTATCGCCCAATATCAACCGTATTGATTGTTGGGTTGATTCACTCTGAACTGGAGTACATATGTCGCGCTGGCTGATTATCGCAGGCATTGCGCTGGTGGTTCTGGGCCTTCTGCTCCATGTCGCGCCATGGCTGTTCCAGTGGTTTGGCAAGCTGCCGGGCGACATCAATGTACGCTCTGACAGAAGCCAGCTTTTCGTACCCATTACCTCCATGATCCTGATAAGTATCGTGCTGACGGTCCTGCTGAATCTTTTCAATCGTTAACTGATGGCGCAGGCAGACGACGTTTAGCCATTTGATTTGAAAAATGGAGTTGCCAAACCGCCATAAAACCATTAGAGTTTGCGCCCTCAAATGAGCGACGACGTTGCTGATTTGGAACAGTTTATTTAAAGAGTATTGGAGAGGTGGCCGAGTGGCTGAAGGCGCACGCCTGGAAAGTGTGTAAACGTTAATAGCGTTTCGAGGGTTCGAATCCCTCCCTCTCCGCCAATACAAAACCCCAGCAAAAAATGCTGGGGTTTTTTATTGGCTGATTGGCAGGGTAATGAACGGCGGAGCAAAGCGATGACGGCCCCGAAGGGCTGAGGGCCAAAGGCCCAATTAGTCCCTCCCTTAAAAATCTGTCTCCAGCTGTTCCCTGCGCCTGGCTTTCTTTACCCGGTACATCGCCTCATCCGCCAACGACAACAATGCCTCCGGCTCTTTCATCCGCGGCTCTGAGGTCACCACGCCGACACTGGCCCCTTCATAATCGATGTCCGCAACGCCGAGATGAAATGTCCCTTTGCTGAAATCCTCGATGCGTTTCTGTATGGCCTTTCTGCTATCCGAATACGCCTCGGAAACGGCGCTGCCGAACACAACAAATTCATCGCCCCCGATACGGGCAATGAAATCGCCTTCCCGCAG
>NZ_JAWLDU010000122.1:0-3565 GCF_041686475.1 Marinobacter sp. | reverse complement strand
TGCCCTGCTATTAGGTTTGACCCTTGCCTCTCTCTCCGCATGCGCACAAACCAATTCAGACCTTACGGCGGCATACTCAGGCATGAAATTCCAAGTGCCTGGCTCGCCCGTCATTGTTGGTTCGCTTGGCGCCAACAATGACATCCTTTTGATCAAGTATTCCGACACTGTCGGCAAACAATACATCAGCTTCGGTACTGAGAACTCACTCGATTCTGGCGGGTGCGATTGGCCCGAGTTTTTCGAGGAAACTCTATCGGAAAAGGAATCTTATGACTGTGATGAGGCCAGCGTAGAATCTTTTAAGAGTGTGTTTGTTGAAGATGCAGATGCGGGCGCCTGGAGCGCGCCAGAAAGGACTTATTACCATTTCCTGTCAGACCAAAAATCGTCTTTTGTTTTCTTTCAATCCAGCAACGGAAATCTGATAAAACTGGAGTCTGATTTTCTCGATTCTGAAGGTTTTCGAAAGGTACTGGGAGACAAATAGATTCCCTCGGAACCAGAAATACACCGACCCAGGAAACCAAATGGAGCCCAGACATATGACAAAGCATACCCCTGTCATACTAATCACCGGCGGCGCCCAGGGCATCGGCAAAGGTGTTGCCGCCCATTTTCTGAACAAGAGCTGGCGAGTGGTGATCCTGGACCAGAATGCAGAAGCCATCAGCGTCTGCAGGCAGGATTTCGCTGATCCGGACAACCTGCTACTGATCACCGCGGATGTATCCCGCGAGCCCGACGTAGCCGCGGCCGTAGAGGAAGCCACGCGATGGGGCCCGGGCCTGGACGCTCTGGTCAATAATGCGGGGATAGCCGATCCACATACTGGCCCCATAGAAACGCTTGAACTGGATCAGTGGCAACGGCGAATCGACGTCAATCTGACAGGCGCCTTTTTATTGGCAAAGCACGCATTACCGCACCTGCGCCAACGCCAAGGCAGCATCGTCAGCATAGCCTCAACCCGGGCTCTGCAGTCCGAGCCCAATAGCGAGGCGTATGCAGCAAGCAAAGGCGGCCTGATCGCCCTGACCCACGCTCTGGCCATAAGCCTGGGGCCCGATGTGCGAGCCAACAGCATCAGCCCCGGCTGGATAGATGTCACTGCCTGGCAGGCTCATGCCGTCTCTGAACCGGACCCTCTATCTGCCACCGACCATGAGCAACACCCCAGCGGGCGCGTAGGCAAACCCGAGGACGTCGCAGCTATGGTGGCCTATCTGGTCTCGCCGGACGCCCGCTTTGTGACCGGTCAGAACTTCGTGATCGACGGCGGCATGACCCGGAAAATGATTTATGAGGACTAGGCTGGGGTCAGACCCCAAGACATTTGGTTCAGCAAAACGACATGGGGTCTGACCCCATAAGCGAGGAACCATGGAATTCACTTTCCTGGGCACATCCGCCGGAGCACCCACACGGTCGCGCAACGTCACCGGCCTGGCCCTTTGCCACTCCGGCCCCAAACCCTGGTACCTGGTGGACTGTGGCGAAGGCACGCAGCACCAGTTGATGCGCACTCGCTACTCGGTGATGCAGTTGCGGGCCATATTCATCACCCACATCCACGGCGACCACACCTTCGGTTTGCCGGGGCTGCTGACCAGTGCCTCCATGCTCGGCCGTACGGAGCCACTTGATATCATCGCTCCCGTCCAGGTGCAGCGTTTTATCACCGCCGTGATGGATAACAGCGACTCCACCCTGGGCTACCCCCTGAATTTCATAGACTCCGAAGCGCCCGACTTCCACTGGCAGGATGAGCAGTTCAGCGTGAGCGCCGTAGCGCTGTCCCATCGCGTTTCCTGTCGCGCTTATGTGTTCACCGAAACGAGGCTGGAGCGACAGCTGCTGCAGGACAAACTCCGCAAGGATGGTATCGAGCCAGGCCCCGGATGGGGCGAATTGCAGAAAGGGAACAGTGTTCTGCTGGAGGACGGCCGCCTGCTCCGAAGTGACGATTACACGCAGATTCCGCGCACTGCCCGCCGCCTGATCGTCGCCGGCGACAACGACACCCCGGCCCTGCTCGCCGAGGCCTGCGAAGGCACCCATGTGCTGATCCACGAGGCCACCTACACCCAGGACGTAGCCGACCGCGTCGGGCCATGGCCTCAACACAGCTCCGCGGGACAGGTGGCAAAATTTGCCCAGCAGGCACAGCTTCCCAACCTGGTGCTGACTCACTTCAGCTCCCGTTACCAGTCGGGGCCTGGCGGCACGCCTCATATCAACCAACTAGCGGCCGAAGCCATGCAGCACTATCAGGGCCAGCTGTTCCTGGCTCGGGATTTCGATACCTACAGGCTGGCGAAGGATTTATCGCTGAGCTGCCTGACAACCGAAACCGCGGCGCCATGACCCGCAAGATGATTTACGAGGTATAGTGCCCCCATGAATTATCCACAGCGCATTGTCTGCCTTACCGAAGAAACCACAGAAACCCTCTACGCCATCGGCGCCGAGGACCGCATCGTCGGAATATCCGGGTTTACCGTGAGACCCGAGAGAGCCCGGAAGGAAAAGCCGAAAGTCTCCGCATTTACCTCCGCCAAGATCGGGCGAATCCTGGAATTAAAGCCTGACCTGGTGGTGGGATTTTCCGACATGCAGGCGGACATTGCAGCCGAACTGGTACGCAGCGGCGTGGCCGTGCATATTTTTAACCAGCGCACCGTCGCCGGCATCCTGTCCATGATCCGAACCCTCGGCGGCATGCTGGGCCTGGCCGAGCAAACCGACGCCTACGCTCAAGAGCTGTCCGACCAGGTGGAAGCAATAAGAGCAGAACGAAGTAAGGGCAAAGGCGCGAGAGCCACCCGCCCCCGAGTCTACTTCGAAGAATGGGGCGACCCGATGATCACCGGTATTGGCTGGGTGTCCGAACTGATCGGCATTGCCGGTGGCGAGGATATTTTCCCGGAACGGGCTGCCGAGCCGGGCGCCAGGGAACGCATCATCGAGAACCCCGAAGACGTCATCGCCCGCAAACCGGACATCATCATCGGTTCCTGGTGCGGCCGAAAATTCCGCCCTGAGCAAGTGGCCGAGCGCCCCGGTTGGGCCGATATACCGGCCGTGGCCAACAACCACCTTTACGAAATCAAGTCACCGCTGATTCTTCAGCCCGGGCCGGCGGCGCTGAGGGATGGGCTGGATGCCCTGTGTGGGATTATTGACAGGGCGTGAGCGAACCAACTCCCTTGAAGCCTAGAAACTCAATCTGTCTCGGATTTCCTTTCACGCAGCGCGAGGCGATCCATTACCCCCATCGGACTCCAGAGTCCATGTCATCCCTAATGCGCGTCCCGCCTTCACAAGCGTGGTGATCGTTACACCGGTATCCTTCTCATCAAGCAGGCGATTTACCACAGTACGGCTAGTGTGCATTTTCTGGGCGAGCTGAGACTTGTTCACACCCGTCTGCCCCATTGCCTGCTGAATCTGCCAAACGATGACCCGTTTCAGCGCCTCCGCTTCTGCCTGTTCGAGTGTGCCATCGGACTCGAGCAGATCATTGAGAGAGCTGCCAACGTGCTTATGCTGTGTCATTTTCCTG
>NZ_JAWLDU010000015.1:0-58021 GCF_041686475.1 Marinobacter sp. | reverse complement strand
TGGCGCCTCACCACTGTCCGCACGTTCGACAAGCGCCCGCTCTACGTACCGAACGCTACTTTCACGCAAATTGCTGTCGAGAATCCGTCCCGGATGTTCAATCGTCGAATTTCTGAGACGATAGGGATTCGCTATGCAGATGTCAGCCAGATGGCCACGATCGTCGCTGATATTCGTACCATGCTGGAGAATCATGAGGATATCGATCATGACCAGACCCTGATCGTCAATTTCCTCGCCTTCAACGCATCGTCACTGGATATCATGGTTTATACCTTCACCAGAACCATTGAGTGGGTACGGTTTCACGAGGTGAAACAGGATGTACTGCTGAAAATCAGTGACATTATTGAAGGCTACGGCGCCGAAGTGGCGTTCCCGACACGAACTCTTCACCTGCCCGACGGCGTGCGCCTGGCCAGTGACCAGGGGGGCAGGGAGAACTCTGGCGAAGCTACCAGTGCCGAGCCGGGTAGCAGTAGCGCTCCGGTGGACGGCAGTAAAGGTTCCAGCGAAACCCAGGGTGACAGCGCCGAAGCAACGGGGGAATCATCATGAGCGTATCGGACAACAGGCCGCCGGTTGGCATCATTGGCGGCACCGGCCTGACCACCCTTTCAGGGCTGGATATAACGGCAGAGCGATCTGTTGATACGCCATGGGGGCAGCCTTCTTCCAAGCTGGTAGAGGGGCGTCTGGGTGATCAGGCGGTGGTGTTTCTGTCACGCCACGGTAATCCGCACCGTATCCCGCCGCACCAGGTCAACTACCGGGCAAATCTGAAGGCGCTTTATGACGCTGGCATCCGGACTGTGGTCGGGGTTAACGCGGTGGGTGGTATTCACCCGGACATGGGGCCGGCCCACATTGTGATCCCGGATCAGATTATTGACTATACCTGGGGCAGGGCGAGTACTTTTTTCGAGGGCGAGTTGGATGAAACCACCCATATCGACTTCACCTGGCCCTACACTGAAAAAGCCCGTGAGCTGCTGATCTCAGCTGCGCGTGAGCAGGCCCTGCCGTTTTCCGATTTCGGTGTGTACGCGGCTACTCAGGGGCCAAGGCTGGAAACAGCGGCTGAAGTACGGCGCCTGGAACGTGATGGCTGTGACCTGGTGGGCATGACGGGAATGCCAGAGGCTGCGCTGGCAGCAGAACTGCAGATGAACTACGTCTGCCTGGCGCTGGTGGTGAACCGGGCTGCCGGCAAGTCGGACCACATCATCACCATGGAAGAAATCGAAGCCGCTATCGACCAGGGGATGTCTGGCGTCAAGCGGATCCTGGAAGTTTCAATGAGTGATCTGGGCGCGCTTACTCCTCAATTTTCTTGAAGAAAATCATCACGCCAATGGTGGGTGAGTCGAGGAAGTGAACTTCCTCGCTGCGCATCCTGCGTGTTTCACGAATCCAGGTCACCAGCTCCGCCCGCGGCCAGTTCACACCGGAGATCAGAGCCTGATCGGGTTGCTCGAGGGTTTCGGGCGCCGGATCCGTGGTCAGTCCGCCTATCAACTGCCCCGGTCTCTCTCCCTCCGGCAAGGGCTGCCAGTGATTCAGGCGCACGCCGACATGGAGGTAACGTTGCCGGTCAATGGTGATTTGGCCATCAACTTCCCGGTGTCCGGCATCGGCCAGCCAGTCTCCAATGGCAACGCGCAGTGGTTCACCTTCGAAATCCGGTGGGAAGGACTGGTACCAGCCTGTAGCGAGAAGTACCCGATACTTGCCGCTGTTTTCCAGCCGGTTGGCGGCCGAGTTAAGGTGGAGTTCACTGCGGGGAACCAGTTCCAGTGTTGTTTCCGCTGCGCCACTCCTGTCCATTGCCCGGAGGATTTCGGTGACATCGGGATTGGGCGGCTCCGGTATGCGGCTCGCCATCCGTTCATTGATATCATCTGCTTCGACCCTGCGTTCCAGAATAACGAACTCGGCACGGTAATAGTCTTCCCGGGGGGCATCCCGCTCAGTCTCTTCACCGTTGCCGGGCTGTTGTTCCAGAGCGGGAATCTGTTCCGGTGGCTGCTCTGAAGACTCCTGCGCCGACACCAGCGGTGACAGGGTCAACGTGACCACAAAAATGAAAATGGACTTTCCAAGCAATAACTTACCGGGCGTTCGCAAGGGCTTTGCTCCAATGTTCCTGTTGTTCATCAGTGGCCTCTGGGCCGGGCGCATCATGAAACCAGCTGGCCCAGCATGTCGGAAATGCCGTCGAGTTTACCACTGGTTGAGGCGTCGTTCAGCCGGAAACGGAAACTGTTGGCTCCTTCCAGACGATACTGATCCGGGGAGGATTGCACTTTTTTAACCAGTACCAGCGGATCCACCGGCGTTGAGCTGCCAAACTCCAGTCTTGCCCATTCCTTGCCGGCGTCTACTTTCACGATGCCCAGGGCTTCGGCACGGATTCTGAGTTCCGACTGGCGGATCAGGTTCTTCGCCGGCTCCGGTAATAATCCGAATCGGTCGATCATCTCAACCTGAAGTTCTTTTAATCCCTCGTTGTCGCTCACGCTGGCAATCCGCTTGTACAGCATCAGCCGGTTGTGGACGTCCGGCAGGTAGTCGTCGGGGATCAGGGCCGGTATTCGCAGGTTCATTTCGGTGCCGTGGCTCAGGGGCAGTTCCGCGTTCGGGGTTCTGCCTTCGCGAATGGCCTGTACGGCTTCATCCAGAAGCTGCATGTACAGGGTAAAGCCGATGCTCTCTATCTGGCCACTCTGTTCTTCGCCCAGCAATTCGCCGGCACCGCGGATCTCAAGGTCATGGGTTGCCAGCATGAACCCGGCGCCGAGATCCTGTGCTTCCGATATGGCCTCGAGGCGCTTTTTGGCATCTGCGGTGATGGATCTGGGCGGTGGCGTCAGCAGGTAGGCATAGGCCTGATGGTGGGAGCGTCCCACGCGGCCCCGAAGCTGGTGCAGCTGGGCCAGGCCGAATTTGTCGGCACGCTCGATAACGATGGTGTTGGCGCTGGGGATGTCGATACCGGTTTCAATGATGGTGGTGCACACCAGGACGTTGAACCGCTTGTGGTAAAAATCCGACATGATCTGTTCCAGTTCCCGCTCGCGCATCTGGCCGTGGGCGACTCCCACGCGGGCTTCGGGAATCAGGCGCCGCAGGTCTTCGGCCGTCTTCTCTATGGTGGCGACATCGTTGTGCAGGAAATATACCTGGCCGCCACGAAGCACCTCCCGCAGGATGGCTTCCTTGACCATGGCCTCATCCCGCTGGCGGACAAAGGTTTTTACCGACAGTCGCCGGGCCGGCGGGGTGGCAATGATGGACAGGTCCCGCAGGTGTCCCATGGCCATGTTCAGTGTTCTCGGGATCGGTGTGGCGGTCAGGTTGAGCATGTCGACTTCGGCTCGCAGTGCTTTCAGGCGCTCTTTCTGCTGCACGCCGAAGCGGTGCTCCTCATCGATGATCACCAGCCCCAGGTTTTTGAACCTGATATCACCCTGCAACAGTTTATGGGTGCCAATCACAATATCCGCCTTGCCCGCTTCTATGGCGGCCATTGCCTTGGTGGTCTGGCTGCCGCTGCGGAACCGGCTCAGCAGTTCCACGTTGACTGCCGTTTCCGAGAACCGGTCCCGGAAAGATTCGTAATGCTGCTGCGCCAGCAGTGTGGTGGGTACCAGCACCGCTACCTGCTTGCCGGAGTAGGTGGCCATGAATGCCGCACGCATCGCCACCTCGGTCTTGCCGAAGCCGACATCGCCACAGACCAGCCGGTCCATTGGTTTTTCACTGATCATGTCTTCGAAAACCGCTTCGATGGCTGCCTGCTGATCCGGCGTTTCCTCAAACGGAAAGCCGGCAGCAAAGGCCCGGTAGGCTTCCTTCGGGTCTTCGAAGGAGAAGCCCTTGCGGGCTTCCCGGCGGGCGTAGACGTCCAGCAGCTCGGCGGCCGTGTCGCGGATTTTCTCCAGCGCTTTCTGTTTTGCATTGCTCCAGCGATCGGTGCCCAGCTTGTGCAGCGGCGCGTGATCGGTGTCAGAGCCGGTGTAGCGGGAAATCAGATGCAGGCTGGACACAGGCACGTAGAGTTTCGAGCCGCCGGCGTATTCCAGCATCAGGAATTCGCTGGCTTCCCCTTCTACGGTGATGGTTTCCAGGCCCTGGTAGCGGCCAACCCCGTGGTCAATATGCACAACCGGGGCACCGATACGAAGTTCCGAAAGGTCCCGATAGCCGGCGTCGTCAGCCTCGGTGGTTTTCTCCCGCCGCCGACGCTGCAGAACCCGTTCACCGAACAGGGCTGTTTCCGTGATCAGGGCAATGTGCTGCTCTGGCAGAACCAGGCCGTACTCCAGAGGCGCCACGGTAATGCCGAGGGTGCAGGCAGGGTCATCTATGAATGCGTACCAGCTATCGAGGGCGGTCACCCCGAGCCCATGGTCGGCCAGGCTCTCGATCAGCGCCTCTCGGCGCCCTGATGACTCGGCGCAGATCAGTATCCGGCCCTGGAAGTCTTTGATAAACCGCTTCAGTCGGGCAGCCGGGTCGGCAGCGCGGCCGTCCATTGCAACGTCAGGCAATATTTCGGTAGGGCAATTGCGGCCACCGGCGGAGTCGGTGGGTTCGGCGGTGAGCGTGACCCTCGGGAACTGTTTGAGCTGGCCGAACAGTTCGTCTTTCTGGAGGAACAGCTGTGCCGGAGGCAGAATCGGCCGCATCCGGTCATGACGGCGCTCCTCGTAGCGGGCACGGGTGTCAGCGTCGAAGTGTTCTGCGGCCTCGTGGAGGCCGGACGCGGTAAACACCAGGGTTTCCCCGGGCAGATAATCAAACAGCGTTGCCGTCTGCTCGAAAAACAGCGGCAGATAGTACTCAATCCCTGGCGGGGTGATTCCCTGGGTTACGTCCTGGTATATCGGTGAGTCCTTGTCAGCATGGGGGAACTGTTCGAACCAGCGATTGCGGAATCCGGATCGGGCTTCCTTGTGCCAGGGAAACTCGTTGGCCGGTAGCAGTTCGATTTTTTCTATCCGGTCTACAGAGCGCTGGGTTTCCGGATCAAAGGTACGCAGTGTTTCGATTTCATCGTCGAACAGGTCAATCCGGAAAGGCCGGGTGGCGCCCATGGGAAAGATGTCCAGAATGGCGCCGCGTACCGCGTATTCGCCATGCTCGTAGACGTTTTCGGCGTGCCGGTAACCGGCAGCTTCCAGTTGCAGCCGCCAGGTGTCGATATCCAGCGACTGCCCCACCTTCAGCAGCAGGGTATTGCCTTGCAGGTAGCTCACGGGGGGCAGGCGGTGCATCAGCGTCCGGGCCGGCACAACCAGAACGCCATGGCTGGTTGACGGCAGCCGGTGCAGGGCCCGGATTCGCCGGGATGTAATGTCCTGATGCGGTGAGAACAGATCGTAGGGCAGGGTTTCCCAGTCCGGCAGGGACAGTACTTCAAGCCCGTCAGCTGTAATGGCAGCCTGGTCCTCATCGGCTGGCAGGCCGAGGTAGAATCGCATGGCCTGTTCCAGCCGGATGGCTTCATCCGTGCTGCGGGTAATGACCAGAGTCAGCCCGGTGTGGGCCCGAGCGCTCTCGCAGATCGCCAGAGCGTCACTGCTGCCGTGTAACTGGCCCCAGGTTCGATGATCCGCTGCCTTGTGGGGAGCGGGGGGCGCCACCAGTACGGCGTGTCTGTCGGAATGGGAGGCACCTTGGCTCATGATGATTGTGGTTCTCCTGAAAGTGACGGGCCGGAAAATGGCGAGGCGCGTATTCTACCGGGCAGGGGTGGCGCTGTCATGACACCAGCGGCATACTGGCACAAGCGTCACGGTGGCCTGTATTTGCTGTCGGGGCCATAACATTGGATAATGTGCGCCCAATTTTCCAGGTTCCAACTGCAGAGGTTCAAGCGTGAGTCACGAACAGATCAACCAGCACCTGTCCAACTGGACGGAAAGAGAATCCACTGCGGAAGCCATGATTCCGCTGATTGGCCGCCTCTACCGCAAAAACAATGTGGTCACGTCCGTGTATGGCCGGTCCATCATCAATCAGTCGGTCATCGACATCATTCGTGCCCACCGTTTTGTGCGCCAGGTTGAAGACAGCGAACTGTCGGTTCACAACACCTTTCCCATTCTGCAGGCAATGGACAAGCTCGATCTGGGGCGCGGGCACGTTGATATCGGCAAGCTCGCCGTAAAGTTCAAGGAAGAGGGCGGCTCCCTCGAAGACTTCCTCAAGCGCGAAATCAGCCCGATTGTAGGCCAGTACCAGACGCAGTCGGAAGAAGACGCCGAAAACGACACCAAGGACGTTGTTCTCTATGGTTTCGGCCGTATCGGTCGCCTGCTGGCCCGTATCCTGATCGAAAAGGCCGGTGGCGGAAACAACCTTCGCCTGCGCGCCATCGTTGTTCGACAGGGCGGTGCGGACAACGATCTGGAAAAGCGGGCAAGCCTGTTGCGTCGGGATTCGGTTCACGGTCCCTTCAACGGTACCATTACCGTGGATGAAGAAAACTCCGCACTGATTGCCAATGGCAACTTTATCAAAGTGATCTATTCCCCGGGCCCCGATCAGGTGGATTACACCCAGTACGGCATCAACAATGCGATTGTGATTGATAATACCGGTATCTGGCGTGACGAGGCCGGCCTCGGCCTGCATCTGAAATCAAAGGGCGTCAGCCGGGTGTTGCTGACTGCGCCGGGCAAGGGCGATATCAAGAATATCGTTCATGGTATCAATAACGACTGGATAACCGATGAGGACCGCGTCCTTTCGGCAGCGTCCTGCACCACCAATGCCATCACGCCGGTGCTGAAGGCGATTGTGGACGAATATGGCATCGACGATGGCCACGTTGAGACGGTTCACTCCTATACCAACGACCAGAACCTGATCGATAACTACCACAAGGGCAGTCGCCGTGGCCGCAGCGCGCCCCTGAACATGGTAATTACCGAAACAGGTGCCGCCAAGGCTGTTGCCAAGGCGCTGCCAGAGCTCAAGGGCAAGTTGTCCGGAAACGCTATTCGTGTGCCGACACCGAACGTTTCCATGGCCATTCTCAACCTGAACCTTAATAAAGAGGTAACGGTTGACGGAGTGAATGAATATCTCCGCGATATGGCGCTGCACTCCGAGTTGCAGAAGCAGATCGATTTCGTCAACTCACCGGAAGTGGTTTCCACGGACTTTGTGGGCTCCCGTCATGCTGGCATCGTTGATGCCCAGGCGACCATTGCCAATGGTAAGCGCCTGATTCTCTACGTATGGTACGACAACGAAGCAGGCTACAGCGCCCAGGTCATCCGTGTGGTAAACCAGATGGCGGGCGTTACCTACCCGATCTTCCCGAAGCGCGCCAGAGACTGACCGGCGCCCGTTAGTCTCGTTGTTATAGGAAAACCCCGGCCATTTTTGTGGTCGGGGTTTCTTTTTGGGAGGCTATAAACCATTCTATGTTTACGTTCAGGCACAAACTCCGCAGGGTTTCTGGTGGAAATAGTATTCCTTAATCTCTATAATTGGCGCGATTTTGGGTACGTCTGACACCCGCTTTCCATTGCTTTCTGTAGCCGGATGCCTGGCCCGTAACTGACGCTGGTGTATCCGTCACTCTGGCACAGCCGTTCGGCATGGCCGGATTGCATGCCTGGGCCGCAGGCGTCGGGCGTTACAAATCCATCGAACAGTTTCTGATGATTGGATGAGGCTAATGATCAAGATCAAAAAAGGCCTGGATCTTCCCATCAGCGGCGGCCCTGAACAGACCATTACTGACGGCAAACCCGTTCGCCATGTGGCATTGATCGGTTTTGACTACATCGGCATGAAGCCGACGATGGTTGTGAAAGAAGGGGACCGTGTAAAGCGCGGCACGCTGCTGTTTACGGACAAGAAGACCGAGGGCGTTCGTTATACCTCACCGGCAGCCGGTGTGGTCAAGGAAATTAACCGCGGTGAGCGCCGTGTGTTCCAGTCCATTGTCATCGAAATTGATGGTGACGATGCTGAAACGTTTGCGCGCTATAACGCATCCGATATTGCCGGCCTTGAGCGTCAGCAGGTGGTTGATAACCTGGTTGAGTCAGGGTTGTGGGCGACCTTCAAGACCCGTCCCTACAGCAAAGTGCCCGCCATTGACTCGGCACCGCACTCGATCTTCGTGTCGGTGATGGATACCAACCCTCTGGCGGCAGACCCCACGGTAATCATCCGTGAAAACGGTGCTGCTTTTGAACAGGGCCTGAAGATTCTCGGCAAGCTGACAAACGGCAAGGTGTTCGTTACCGGAAAACCCGGTTCGGATGTGCCGGTGCCTTCTGACGACAAAGTGGAAGTGCAACAGTTTGACGGTGTGCACCCGGCGGGTAACGTCGGCACTCACATCCACTATCTTGATCCGATCGCCGGCGACAAGGTGGTCTGGACCATCGGCTACCAGGACGTTATCGATATCGCCAAGTTGTTCGAGAGCGGAGAGCTCCCGGTTGAGCGGATCGTTGCCGTAGGTGGCCCGAAGGCACTGAAGCCGCGCCTGCTTCGGACCCGTATTGGTGCCAGTCTCAAGGAACTTCTGGACGGTGAAACTGCCACAGACTGCGAGGTTCGCACGATTTCCGGCTCCGTGTTTGGTGGCCGTCGCGGCGAAGGGCCCTGTGCCTATCTCGGTCGCTTCGCCAATCAAATCTCGGTTCTGGAAGAAGGCTTCAAGCGGGAGTTCATGGGCTGGCTGTCTCCGGGGCCGAACAAATTCTCGGTTCTGAACATCTACCTGTCAAAACTGGCGGGCAGCAAACTGTTCAACTTCACCACCACAACCAACGGCAGTGAGCGAGCCATGGTGCCGGTGGGTGCGTACGAGCAGATAATGCCCCTGGATATTCTGCCAACGCAACTGCTGCGTTCGCTGATCGTCGGTGACACCGAGATGGCACAGAAACTGGGTGCGTTGGAACTGGATGAAGAAGATCTGGCACTGTGCACGTTCGTGTGCCCGGGTAAATACGAATACGGTCCGATTCTCCGTGAGAACCTGACCCGAATCGAGATCGAGGGCTAACAGATGGCAATTCGACAGTTTCTCGATGGCATAGAACACCACTTTGAAAAAGGTGGCAAGTACGAGCGCTGGTATGCGCTGTACGAGGCCGTCGATACCATTTTCTATACTCCCGGCTCGGTAACCTCCACTACCTCCCATGTGCGCGACGGTATCGACCTAAAACGCATCATGATTACGGTGTGGCTGTGTACCTTTCCGGCGATGTTCTTCGGTATGTGGAACATTGGCTTCCAGGCCAACAGCTATCTGGCTGAAAACCCTGATGCCCTGATGGGTGACGGTGGTCTGCGTACCGCTTTCATCAGTGCACTGGCAGGGAATAACGCTGCCAGTATCTGGGATAACTTCGTTTACGGTCTGGCGTATTTCGTGCCCATCTACTTCGTCACCTTCGTTGTTGGCGGGTTCTGGGAAGTGCTCTTTGCCACGGTTCGTCGTCACGAAGTGAACGAAGGGTTCTTTGTGACCTCCGTTCTGTTCGCGCTGATCTGCCCGCCCACCATTCCCCTTTGGCAGGTGGCCCTGGGTATTACCTTCGGTGTGGTTATCGGTAAGGAAATTTTCGGTGGTACCGGCAAGAACTTCCTGAACCCGGCCCTGACCGGTCGAGCCTTCCTGTACTTCGCCTACCCGGCCCAGATCTCCGGTGACACGGTCTGGACGGCAGTTGACGGATTCAGTGGCGCAACGGCGCTTAGCTGGGCAGCCAGCGGTGGCATGGAAGCACTGGAAACCCAGATTGGCTGGATGTCAGCGTTCATGGGCTCTATCCAGGGCTCCATGGGTGAGACCTCAACGCTTGCAGTGTTGATTGGCGGTATCATCCTGCTGGTTATGAAGATTGCCTCCTATCGTATCGTCGGGGGGGTATTGATCGGCATGATCGGTATGTCGGTGCTGCTGAACGTCATCGGCTCGGAGACGAACCCCATGTTTGCGGTACCAGCCCACTGGCACCTGGTAATGGGCGGCTTCGCGTTCGGCATGATGTTCATGGCCACGGATCCGGTGTCTGCTGCGATGACCAACACCGGGCGTTGGTGCTTCGGTATTCTGGTAGGTGTCATGACCGTGCTGATCCGGGTGATCAACCCGGCCTTCCCGGAAGGCATCATGCTGGCAATCCTGTTTGCCAACCTCTTTGCGCCGCTGATGGACCACTACGTGGTTCAGGCCAACATCAAACGGAGGCTCGCACGTGGCTAAAGCTAAAGAAACTGTCTCCAGAACGCTGATGGTTGCGCTGGTGCTTAGTATCGCCTTTTCCGTGGTGGTTTCTACCGCTGCGGTTATGCTTAGGCCGGCGCAGGTCAAGAACCAGAATCTGGATATCCGTTCAAACATGCTGGCTGCAGCAGGTATGCTGGAGCCGGGCGCCAGTGCCGATGAGATCGAAGAGGCGTTCTCCCGCTTTGATGTCCGCCTGGTGGATCTGGAAACCGGTGACTATGTCGAGCCTTCCTCGGTGAACGTTGAAGACCCGATGAAGTACGATATGTACAAAGCGGCTTCTGATCCTGAGCGTTCCACCAAGATTCCCGCAAAGGAAGACAAGGCGGGAATCAAGCGCCGCCCCGACGTCGCCAAGGTCTACATCCTTGAAGAAGACGGCGAACTGGTTCGTGTGGTTCTGCCCATTCACGGGTATGGTCTGTGGTCAACCCTCTACGGATTCGTGTCCCTGGAGGGAAATACCAATACCATTGAAGGGCTTGGTTTCTATGATCATGCAGAAACACCTGGCCTTGGTGGCGAAGTGGACAACCCACGCTGGAAGAGTCAGTGGGTGGGCAAGGAAGTCTACGGAGAAGAGCGGCAAGAGCCACAGATCCGTCTGGTCAAGGGCGGTGTAAGCTCTGATGCTTCCGAAAAGGAACACAAGGTGGACGCGCTCTCTGGTGCGACCCTGACGAGCCGTGGTGTGGAAGATCTGGTCAACTATTGGATGGGCGACCGGGGCTTTTCACCCTACCTGCAAAAACTTCGTGAAGGGGAGGTCTGATCATGGCAGACGCTTCAGCCAAACAGGTTCTCTTCGAACCGATTTTCAGTAACAACCCGATCGCGCTGCAGATACTGGGTATCTGTTCAGCGCTGGCAGTAACCACCAGCATGAACGTGACCCTGGTCATGTGTGCGGCGGTTATTGCGGTCACGGCTTTTTCCAACCTGGCGGTGTCCCTGGTTCGTACACAGATTCCCGGTAGTATCCGGATTATCGTGCAGATGACCATCATCGCCTCCCTGGTTATTGTTGTGGACCAGGTACTCAAGGCCTATGCCTATGAAATCAGCAAGCAGCTCTCGGTATTCGTTGGTCTGATCATCACCAACTGTATCGTTATGGGGCGCGCTGAAGGCTTCGCCATGAAGAACGGCCCCTGGCTGAGCTTCCTGGATGGCGTTGGCAATGGCCTCGGCTATTCGGTACTGCTCATCTTTGTCGCCTTCTTCCGTGAACTGCTGGGTGCCGGCTCGCTGTTTGGCGTGTCCCTGATGCCAGTCGTAAACGAGGGTGGCTGGTACATTCCCAATGGTCTGTTGCTTCTGCCGCCGAGTGCGTTCTTCATCATCGGCCTGGCCATCTGGGGTCTGCGTGTATGGAAGCCGGAGCAGGTGGAAGAAGCTGATTTCAAAATGTCCCGGCACACGGTTAAGGAGGCCTTCTGATGGAGCACTATATCAGTCTGATCCTCAAGGCCATTTTCGTTGAGAACATGGCGCTGGCCTTCTTCCTGGGGATGTGCACCTTCCTGGCAATCTCCAAGAAGATCGAAGCAGCTGCCGGTCTTGGTGTCGCCGTGGTTGTCGTGCTGACGATTACGGTTCCGGTGAATAACCTGCTCTACAACACCATCCTCAGGGAAGGTGCACTGGATTGGGCAGGTCTTCCGAACGTCGACCTGAGCTTTTTGGGCCTGCTTACGTATATCGGTGTGATAGCCGCACTTATCCAGATCATGGAAATGGTCATGGACAAGTACATTCCGGCGCTCTATGCGGCGCTTGGGGTGTTTCTGCCGCTGATCACAGTGAACTGCGCCATTCTCGGTGCATCGCTGTTCATGGTGGAGCGCGACTATACCTTTGGCGAAAGCGTGGTATACGGGTTTGGCGCAGGTGTTGGCTGGGCACTGGCCATCATAGCCCTGGCCGGAATCCGTGAAAAACTCAAGTACAGTGACGTTCCCGAAGGCCTTCGTGGCCTTGGCATCACCTTCATTACGGTTGGTCTGATGTCCCTGGGCTTCATGTCCTTCGCAGGTATTTCACTGTAACCAACCCGGTGATTCGGTTTAACGAAAAGGCGAGACCATGAATACAGAAATCATTCTCGGCGTGGTCATGTTCACCGTTATCGTACTGGCCCTGGTCGCGGTCATCCTCGCGGCAAGGTCCAGGCTGGTAAGCACCGGTGATGTGACCATCGAAATTAACGACGATCCCGAGCACACACTGAAAACCGAAGCAGGCGGAAAGCTGCTGGGAACGCTTGCCGGTAACGGCATTTTCCTGTCCTCCGCATGTGGCGGCGGCGGTACCTGCGCCCAGTGCAAGTGCAAAGTTCTGGAAGGCGGTGGCGCCATGCTGCCGACGGAAAAAACCCACTTCACCAACCGGGAAGAGAAAGAAGGCTGGCGCCTGTCATGCCAGGTTCCCGTGAAGCAGGATATGAAGGTGGAGGTTCCGGAAGAATTCTTCGGCGTCAAGAAGTGGGAATGCGAGGTTATTTCCAATCACAACGTTGCCACTTTCATCAAGGAACTGGTACTGAAACTTCCGGAAGGCGAGGAAGTAGATTTCCGGGCCGGTGGTTACGTGCAGCTTGAGTGCCCTACCTACGAAATCGATTTCAAGGATTTCGATGTCGAGGAAGAGTTCCACGAAGACTGGGACAAGCACGATATCTGGCGCTACAAGGCGGTGAACAAGGAAGAGACCATTCGGGCCTACTCCATGGCGAACTACCCGGAAGAGAAGGGTGTTCTCAAGTTCAATATCCGTATCGCGACGCCACCCCCGGGCACGGACCACCCGCCGGGCATCATGTCTACGTATGTGTTTGCTCTGAAGCCGGGTGACAAGATCACGGTTATGGGGCCATTCGGCGAGTTCTTCGCCAAGAAGACCGATGCTGAAATGGTATTCATCGGTGGCGGTGCCGGCATGGCGCCCATGCGTTCCCATATCTTCGACCAGTTGAAGCGCCTGAATTCTAATCGCAAGATCAGCTTCTGGTACGGCGCCCGTAGCGTGCGAGAAATGTTCTACGTGGAAGATTTCGACATGCTGGCGGATGAGAACGATAATTTCGAATGGCATGTGGCGTTGTCGGACCCACAGCCGAACGATAACTGGGAAGGTGAAACAGGCTTCATCCACAACGTATTGTATGAAAAGTACCTCAAGGACCACCCGGCTCCCGAGGACTGTGAATACTATATGTGTGGGCCTCCCATCATGAACGCTTCCTGCATCAAGATGCTCAAAGATCTGGGTGTGGAAGACGAGAACATCATGCTGGATGATTTCGGGGGTTAATCAGCTCACATGACATTCGGCATGTTACGACCCGCCAGGGTGGTTCTGGCCAGCGCCTTCTGGGTGCTGATCATTTCTGCGCTGGCGGGTTGCTCGTTTGAGGAAGAGGAAAAAGTATGGGAGATATCCGGGCCGGTGTTTGGTACCGGGTATAATATCAATGTGGTAATGAAAGACGATCCTGGTCGGCTTGAGAATCTGGCATCCGACATAGAGGAAGTGCTGGAAGAGGTGGATGCCTCCATGTCTACCTGGCGTGATGATTCGGAATTATCACGATTTAACAGCCAGGAAGACCAGAGCAGCTGGACCGGGATATCCCGACCGCTTCATGAGGTGCTGACAACGTCCCGGGAAGTGTCTCAGCTGACGGACGGTGCTTTCGATGTAACCATCGGGCCAGTGGTTAATCTGTGGGGGTTCGGGCCTGATGCCCGGCCCGAACAGGTGCCGGGGGACGATGTGCTGGCTTCACGTCTTGAAGCCATCGGTTATGACAAGCTTGAACTGCGGGAGGAGCCGCCAGCGCTGAGAGCGAATCCGAACCAGTATGTGGATCTGTCCGCCATTGCAAAGGGATATGGAGTAGACGCCGTTGCACGATATCTCGAATCCGAAGGATTGTCAGCTTTCCTGGTGGAAATCGGCGGTGAGGTTCGGGTTTCAGGCCGCAAACCGGACGGGACGGCCTGGCGCCTGGCCATTGAGGAGCCGGTTTCGGAGCAGCGGCAGGTTAACCGGGTGGTAGCCCTGGACAGTCAGGCAATGGCAACCTCCGGTGACTATCGTAACTATTACGAATCGGATGGACGACGGTTTTCGCATACAATAGACCCTAAGGATGGCAAGCCGATCGATCACAACCTCGCTTCGGTCACTGTCATCGCTGAAGATTGTATGACTGCAGACGCGTTGGCGACTGCTTTCAATGTGATGGGAGTGGAGCAGGCGAAAGAACTTGCGACACGTGAAAACATCGCTGCCTACTTTATTGTTCGGGGCGAAGACGGGTTTGAAACGGATTACACGCCGGCTTTCTCCTCGTTCCTGGCAAATTAACGGAGAGACCTCCTATGGGTACGTTTCTGCTGGTTCTGACAATTGTTGTTCTGCTGGTTGCCGCCATGTCGGTTGGCGTTATTTTCGGTCGCAAGCCGATCAGCGGCTCGTGCGGGGGTCTTGGTGCCATGGGTATCAGTAAATCCTGCGATATCTGTGGCGGCAATACCCAGAAGTGCGAGGAAGAAAATGAGCGCCTTGCCAATGATGGCAAATCAGCAGAGGCAATGACCTACGACGCCTCCAGTAAAAAGTCCCGCTGAGCCGGCGCTGGCAATAACCTATAAAAATTCCGGGAGCCTCTGAAAATCGCCTGCCTGGGCTTTGGGCACCTGCAGGGTCTTTTCAGGGGCTCCCTCACGACGTAGATAAGGAGTCACTGCAGAATGGCAGAACATCATTACGACGTCGTCGTTATCGGCGCGGGACCTTCGGGGGAAGGTGCCGCGATGAATGCGACGAAGCATGGTAAACGTGTCGCGATCATTGAGGACAAACCCACCGTGGGTGGTAACTGTACCCATTGGGGCACAATCCCTTCCAAAGCTTTGCGTCACTCGGTAAAGCAGATCATCACGTTCAATACCAATCAGATGTTCCGGGATATCGGTGAACCGCGCTGGTTCTCGTTTCCGCGCGTACTGCAGAATGCCCAGAAAGTGATCGGTAAGCAGGTAAAACTGAGAACCCAGTTCTACGCCCGTAACAGGGTGGACCTGATCAACGGTCGCGCCAGCTTCCTGGATGCCAACCGGATGGAAATCCGTGGCAACAAGTCCCACGAGATACTCCACTTCAAGCAGGCCATTATTGCCACCGGTTCACGCCCGTACCTGCCGCCCGATGTGGATTTCCGCCATCACCGGATTTATAACTCTGACACGATTCTCAACCTGTCTCACACGCCGCGCACACTGATCATTTATGGTGCCGGTGTTATCGGCTCCGAGTATGCGTCGATCTTTGCCGGGCTCGGTGTAAAGGTAGACCTGATCAACCCGGGCAGCCGCCTGCTCACCTTCCTGGACGATGAAATCTCCGACGCCCTGAGCTATCACCTGCGAAACAATGGTGTACTGGTCCGGCACAATGAAGAGTATGAGTCTGTTGATGGTGACGACCATGGCGTGGTGCTGTCCCTGAAATCCGGCAAGAAAATCCGTGCAGATGCCTTTCTCTGGTGTAATGGCCGAAGTGGTAATACCGAAAAGCTGGGGCTCGAGAGTATCGGCCTGACACCCAATGGCCGTGGCCAACTGGCAGTGGATGACCATTACCGCACCGAAGTCCAGAACATCTATGCAGCCGGTGATGTTATTGGCTGGCCCAGCCTTGCCAGCGCCGCTTACGATCAGGGCAGGTCGGCGTCCTCGGACATCGTGAAAGATGATTATTTCCGCCGAGTAACCGACGTTCCTACTGGCATCTACACCTTGCCCGAGATCAGTTCGGTTGGCCAGACGGAACGGGAATTGACGGAAGCCAAGGTGCCCTATGAAGTGGGCCAGGCCTTCTTCAAGGATCTGGCGCGAGCACAGATCACGGGGGATCCTGTCGGTATGCTGAAAATTCTTTTCCATCGTGAAACACGGGAAATCCTGGGGATCCACTGCTTTGGCGATCAGGCCGCAGAGATTGTTCACATCGGACAGGCGATCATGAACCAGGAAGGGGAAGCCAATTCCCTGAACTACTTCATCAATACCACCTTCAACTATCCCACCATGGCGGAAGCCTACCGGGTAGCAGCGCTAAACGGTCTGAACCGGATTTTCTGATCCCACGCTGTCGGCCCTGTTCTGCCCGGCGGGCAGATGCAGGGCCGCTCTTGACCGGTTATCGAAGTACATATGCGTGCTGGTTGGATAGTCAGTGATAATGCTGTCGACTCCCTTTGCTTCAAGCTGGAGCATGTCGTGGATACGGTTAACCGTCCAGGTGGATACGTGCATGCCACGCCGGTGAGCGTCCTCCACGATAGCCCGGGTGCAGATGCGCCAGCCAATGCACAGGAAATTACAGTGCAGGCGGGCGGCCACATTGACCGGTTTCGGGAATTTTCTGTCAGTTACCAGGCCAATGCGTACGCTCTTGTCCCTGCGACGGGCCTGCCGCAGGAACCATTGGTCCGAAGATGTGATGACAACACGTTGATACAGGTCCCGGCGCTGGATCACCTCGATCAGGCGGTTGCAGAGCACATTCAGTCGCTGGCGGGTATCCTTCTTGACCTCCAGTTGCAGGTGCTCGAAATCCGGATATTCGTTCAGCAACGTTTCCAGTGAGGGAATGCCAACGGCTTTGGGCCAGGGTTTACCGTTGCGCCGGGCATCCATTTCCGCAAGCTCCAGGGCAGTGTAGCTGCTGACACTGCCCTCCTGGCCGGTGGTGCGGTCAACCGTAAGATCATGAACAATAACCGGTTTGCCATCTTTTGACAGCACCAGGTCGAGCTCAAAGTGCCGGACGCCATGGCGGTAGGCATGGGTGAATCCGGCCAGGGTGTTTTCCGGGGCTTCTCCCTTTGCGCCCCTGTGCCCGTAAACGATCATTCTGTCGCCGATTCCTTCAGACGGTTGTAAATTTGCTGGCGCTTTTTCCAGGTGTCATGGCATAGCTGGATATCCTCCAGATAGGCCGGCAATTCGTCCATCAGCAGGGCCTGTGGGCCATCCACCAGCGCTTTTTCCGGCTTGGGGTGGAAGTCCACCAATACCATGTTGGCCCCTGCTATCACGCCCTGCGCGGTGGCGTGCATGACATCCAGAACACCGTCGGGCGCCCGCTCGCGGCTGCCCACGGAGTGAGAGGGGTCGACGCATACGGGCATGCGGGTAAGGCGTTTTACGGCGGGTACATGGGCAAAGTCCACCATATTGCGGTGCGGCTGACCGGCTTCTGTCTTCATGCCGCGCAGGCAGAAAATCACATTGGCATTGCCCTCACTAGCCAGGTATTCGGCCGCGTTCAGGGATTCGTTCAGGGTGATGCCAAATCCGCGCTTCAAGAGCACCGGATAAGTGGTCTGGCGGCCTATGGCTTTGAGCAGCTCGAAGTTCTGAGTGTTACGGGTACCCACCTGCAGCATGACGCCCGTTGGACGGCCAAGCTGTTCCAGACAGTGGTCGATTTCTTCGATATGGCTTTCATGGGTGATTTCCATGGCAATCACCTTGATGCCATGCTTTCCCGCCTTCTCGAAGACCCAGGGCAGGCAGCCTTTGCCATGCCCCTGGAAGGAATAGGGGTTGGTCCGTGGCTTGTAGGCGCCCATTCGGGTACAGACCTGGCCGTTTTCCTCCAGCGCCTTCATCATCTGCTCCACGTGCTCCGGCACGTCGACGGCGCACAGCCCGGCAAAGATATTCAGGTTGGACTGGTCAAAGGTAACGTCATTATAGGTGAAACCACTCTGGCGGCGGTCGTCCTTGTGGCGCCCCAGTATCCGGTAGTCGTCAGAGATGCGAATGGCCCGCTCCACCGCAGGGAGGGCTTCGATGTCTTCCTTGTTCAGAGACTTGGTTTCGCCCAGCAGGTAAACCTCGGTAAGGCGCTGTTTGGCGCCCTGGACCTGGTGGAGTCGGATCGATACCCCGGGCAGGTTCTCGAGAAAATGCATGGTCTGACGATAGGCTTCGCTGTCCAGCGCGGTATCCGGGTGGAGAATGGCTAACATACTTGCTCCTTAAGGTTCAGTCGGCGCGCTCGGCGCGATGGCGGGCCTGCATGAACTCCCGGTGGTTCAGGTGCAGCAGATCCGCCATGCGGCGGATCAGGTGTTCCTCGTACTTGTCGATATACCCGTCTGCGAACGCCACGCGCCAGATGCTTTCAAGCAGGATCTGCTTTTCTTCCTGGTCCAGCTGTTCATTGATCATGCCAGTGAATTCGTAGAGAGAGGTGGCGTCGTCAGCATGGCTGAGCGCGTCCTGAAGGATGTCTTCCGCTTCTTCCCGGGTAATCTCGTGGGCTTCAACGGCGCAGTCGACGATGGTCTTGAGTTCTTCGTCGTCCTGGTCATTGTCCACCCTGGACAACTGGACCATCAGCGCAGTGGCTGCAATCGCCAACTGGTGGTTGTCGGGTTGTGTTGGTTCGTCTTCAGGCGAGCCGAACAGGCTCTTAAGGCGCTCAATCATGGTTTTTGCGACCCTCCTCGCGGTTACTGCCGGCGTCAGGCGGCCTGCGAAAGCCGGCGGACGCGGTTTTCCAGTTCAATCTGATCGTTGGTGAATCGGCGGATACCATCGGCCAGCTTTTCTGTAGCCATGGCGTCCTCGTTGGACTCCCAACGGAACAGACGTTCATCGATTGATCCCGGTTTGTCAGCGCTCGTTGCATCCTCAGCTGACAGCCGCTGCGGCAGGTTGCCAGAGTCATTCTGCAGCTCCTGCAGGAGCGCCGGGCTTATGGTGAGACGGTCACAGCCGGCCAGCATCTCGATCTCGCCGGTATTGCGGAAGCTGGCGCCCATCACTACGGTGTTGTAGCCGTTGGCCTTGTAGTAGTTGTAGATGCGGGTAACGGACTGGACGCCCGGATCTTCCTCCGCCGGGAAGGCTTCCCGACCGGTGGCAGCCAGGTGCCAGTCCAGGATGCGGCCCACGAAGGGCGACACCAGGAAGGCGCCGGCATCGGCACAGGCGGCCGCCTGTATGAAAGAGAACAGCAGGGTCAGGTTGCAGTGAATGCCTTCTTTCTCGAGCTGCTCGGCCGCCCGGATGCCTTCCCAGGTAGAAGCAATCTTGATAAGCACCCGGCTGGTATCCATGCCCAGATGGTCGTACAGCTCAATCAGCCGGCGTGCCCGGGTGAGAGTGGCCCCGGTATCAAAGGAAAGCCTGGCATCTACTTCTGTTGAAACCACGCCCGGAACGAGGCCAAGAATCTGCTTTCCCGCCAGCACGGCCAGCATGTCGGTGGCGTAAGTCAGTTGCTCGGCATCGGAGCCGCCCTGTTTGCGGGCTGCAGCCACGGCTTCATCGAGCATGGGGCGATAGGCATCAGAGGCCGCGGCCTTGAGGAGTAATGAAGGGTTCGTGGTTGCATCTTCCGGTTTCCACTGGGCGATGGCGTCCAGATCCCCGGTGTCGGCAACCACGGTGGTCATGGCTTTGAGTTGTTCGAGCTTGCTGGTCATTCGTCCTGTCGTCCTGATAGGTTTGTTATTGATCGCCCGTATCGCGGGCGCTGAAGGTATGTCCCTACAATAACGGGCTGCCCTGACAGGAACAAGACACTAAAAGGTATCAGGACGTTCAGGCCGGCGCTGTTGCTACGTCCCCGGCTTCCGGAACCCTGGCCATGGCCTGTTCGATCACCTCTATGCCGGAACCCGCCTTGTGGGCGTTTTCACTGATGTAACGGCGGAACTGGCGGCCTCCGGGCTGGCCATGGAACAGGCCCATCAGGTGGCGGGACATGTGGCTGAGGTAAACGCCCCGGTCGAGTTCGCTCTGAATGAATGGTAATACCGCACGCAGGGCCTCGTGCCGGGATCGAGCCGGTCCGGGTTGTCCGAAAAATTCGGTATCCACACCGGCCAGCAGCCAGGGGTTGTGGTAAGCCTCGCGGCCGAGCATGACGCCATCGGTGTGTTCAAGGTGTTGCCGGCACTCGTCAAAGGTCTTGATGCCGCCGTTGATGATGATTTCAAGATGAGGATAACGGGCCTTGAGCTGGTAAACCCAGTCGTACTTCAGCGGCGGAACGTCACGGTTTTCCTTGGGGCTCAGCCCTTCCAGAACAGCAATGCGGGCATGGACAATAAACGTGCGGCAGCCTGCTTCCGAGACCTTTTCGACGAACTCGCACAGATCCTCCCAGGACTCGCGGCCATCTATTCCGATCCGGTGTTTGACCGTTACCGGCAGGCCGGTGGCATTGATCATCGCCCTCACGCCCTCGGCCACCTTGTCCGGGTAGGCCATCAGGCAGGCGCCAATCATGTTGTTCTGCACCCGGTCGCTGGGGCAGCCCACATTCAGGTTTACTTCATCAAAACCGTATTGCTCCGCCAGCGCAGCGCAATGGGCCAGTTCCTGCGGGTTGCTGCCGCCAAGTTGCAGTGCCAGCGGATATTCCGCAGGATCATGACGAAGGAATCGTGCGGTGTCGCCGTGGATCAGCGCGCCGGTGGTGACCATCTCGGTGTAGAGCAGGGCATGCCGGCTGAGCTGGCGGGCCAGATAGCGGTAGTGGGTGGTTGTCCAGTCCATCATCGGGGCCACGCAGAATCTTCGTGACGGCATGTCTGTGGTGCTGTTCGTAATCATTAACTGCCCAATCTGAATCTGTCTGTCACTTGTCGCTGAGGTCAACGGATCAAATGAATAGAGATGTTATTCTATCAGCAAAACCGGGCACATGGCCGTAGGGCTTTGGCGAAACACAGGACATTTTATAATGGAATATATGTTAAATGTTTAGGAGATCAGTGATGTCCTGCCCAATCTCACCAGAGAGTAAATTTCAATGCCGGTAATGGTACAGGCTCTTACGCCTGTGTTTGTGTTGATCCTGCTGGGTTATCTGTTCCGGCGCTGGCACTTTCCGGGAGACGACTTCTGGATCCAGGCGGAGCGTTTCACCTACTACGTGCTTTTCCCGGCCATGCTGATCTTCAAACTGGGCCAGGCAAGGGTGCCGGCGTCGGCCTATGGCGATATCCTGGTTCTGATTCTGGCCATGCTGGTAACGATGACGCTGTTACTGGCCTTTCTTCAGTGGGTCTGGCGATGGCCGGGTCCGGTGTTTTCATCCGTCTTCCAGGGCGGCATTCGCTTTAACTCCTACGTCGCCCTGGCAGCGGCGGGCATGTTACTTGGGGATGAGGGCCTCTCGCTGATCGCCATTGCGGTGGCGGTGAAAGTTCCCCTGCTCAACCTGCTGTGTATTCTGATGTTTTCGCTGGTTGCGGGAAATGGCACGGTCAAGCTGAAACCCGTTCTTAAAGCTATTGTTTCCAATCCGTTGATCATCGGCTCAGTGGTCGGAATGGCCTGGAGTTACTTTCAGGTCGGATTCCATCCACTGGTAGCGGGCATTCTCGAGCCACTGAGTGACCTGGCTCTGCCGCTGGGCCTGATGACCGTCGGCGCAGGCCTGCAACTGAAAGCGTTGCGGGGTGCCTCGATGCCGTTTCTGGTGTCTTCATCCGCAAAGCTGGTGGGCTTCCCGCTGCTGACGGCTGCGCTGGCGCTATTGCTGGGTCTGGAGGGATTGATGGTTCAGGTGGTTGTACTGCTGGCAGCCCTGCCAACAGCCACCTCGTCGTACATTCTGGCGCGTCAGCTCGGTGGCGACGCGCCATTGATGGCGGGCATCATCAGTGGCCAGACACTGCTGGCCATGGTGACCATTCCGCTGTTACTCGGTGTTCTCTGGTAGGCACTGGAGTACCGCGTCGGCCAGGCCCTGCTGGAAATTGATATATCCGTCACGGTCAGGCTCGACGTCTGTGGCCAGCGGGTCCCAGGTGCTGAAGGTGATGTCCAGGTCTTCGGTGATCGAGCGCCACCACTGGCGATCGAACTGGGGTTCCGTCATCAGGCAGGGCTGGTTTGCGGTGCGCAGTTTCTCCTGCACTTCGGCAACGTGCCCGGCCCCGGGAGAAAGCTCGGGGTTCAGGGTCAGAATACCTTCCAGCTTCAGGCCATAGTGTTCAACGAATCGTGTGAATGCATCGTGATAGGTGAACAGGTCAATGTCTGCTACTGGCTCCAGCCGGGTGGTGATGTCGCGTTCAGCGCCGGACAGATTCTTCTCGAACTGTTTCAGGTTGGCGTCGAGGGCTTCCACGTCTGCACCTTCCTGTCGGGACAGCACCTTGTGTATGTCCCTGGCCATATCCAGCGCCAGCGCCGGGTCCAGCCATATATGCGGGTCTTCACCGTCGCCGTGATCATGGGCATCATGACCTTCTTCTTGATGACCGTGCCCATGGTCTTCATGGCCATGGGCATCATGGTCGTTATCGGTATCAACCTCGGGCACATCCTCGCCGTGCATCAATGAGTAGGTACGGTCCCCGAATTCGTTACCGCCGAGCAGTCGCGCAAGAAAGGTTTCCATCTCCGGGCCTACCCAGAATATGGCATCGGCATTTTCCAGAGCGCGGCGCTGGGAGGGTTTCATGGTGTAGTTATGGGGGCTGGAACCGGGAGGCACCAGGGTCGTGATCTCCACATCATCGGCAGCCACGGCTTTTACCAGCAGCTCAATCGGCTTCAGGGAGGTGACAACCTGAGTGGCCGCCAGTGCACTGGCGGATCCCAGCAGGGTGGCGAGCCCCAGTGTGGCAGCGCCTGCGAAGCGTTTGGCGAACATAGTCGGTTAGTCCTCGAAAATTAATGATACGTTATAATATAACAATATTGCCTGGAGGTGAAGTGGATTGTCGCGCGACCATGCGAAATCCCTTTGTGGCCGGTATAATGCGTGGCTTTCAACGCACAGCCTTCATCAGGCAGTAACCTTCAGGATGCTTTCATGACCGTACGTACCCGAATCGCACCGTCTCCCACCGGTGATCCCCACGTTGGTACCGCCTACGTGGCGCTGTTTAACCTGTGCTTTGCCCGGCAACATGGCGGCCAGTTTATTCTGCGGATTGAAGATACGGATCAGGTTCGCAGCACCGAAGAATCCGAACAGGACATTCTGCAGGCCCTGCGGTGGCTCGGTCTCGAGTGGGATGAGGGGCCGGACGTGGGCGGTCCTCACGGCCCATACCGGCAGTCCGAGCGCAAGGACTCCTATCGCCAGTATGCGCTGGATCTGGTGACCAAAGGGCACGCGTTCTATTGTTTCCGCACCCCGGAAGAGCTGGATGCCATCCGCGAAGAGCGCAAGGCCCAGGGTCTGAATCCGGGTATCAAAGGGGATCTGGAGCTGCCCGAGGAAGAGGTCAAGCGCCGCCTGGATGCGGGCGACCCCTATGTGATTCGCATGAAAGTACCCGAAAATGGCATCTGCGAAATCGAGGATATGCTCCGTGGCACCATCGAGATCGACTGGTCCCAGGTGGACAGCCAGATCCTGCTGAAATCCGACGGTATGCCCACTTATCATCTGGCCAATGTGGTGGACGACCACCTGATGGAAATTACTCACGTTCTGCGTGGAGAGGAGTGGATCAACTCCGCCCCCAAGCACAAATTGCTGTACGAGTATTTTGGCTGGGATATGCCGGTGCTGTGTCACCTGCCGCTGCTGCGCAACCCGGACAAGAGCAAACTTTCCAAGCGCAAGAATCCCACCAGTATCAACTTCTACGAACGCATGGGTTTCCTGCCTGAGGCCGTGACCAACTATCTTGGTCGTATGGGTTGGTCCATGCCTGATGAGCGTGAAAAGTTCACTCTGGACGAAATGATCGAGCACTTCGATATCCAGCGGGTTTCCCTCGGTGGCCCGGTTTTCGATGTGGAAAAACTGCGCTGGCTCAACGGCCAGTGGATCCGCGACGAGCTCAGCGACGATCAGTTTATCGAGCGCATGCGCCAGTGGTGGTTTAACGAAGAAGCCCTGAGGGACCTGGTGCCACACATCAAGGGCAGGGCGGAAGTGTTCAGTGACGTGGCCCCGATGGCGGCCTTCATGTTTTCCGGCATGCTTGATCTCAAGCCGGAAGACTTCAGCCATAATAAGCTTGACGAAGCGCAGGTCAGGCGGGTACTCCAGTTCACCCTGTGGAAGCTGGAAGCCCAGCGACACTGGAGCAAGGACAATATCTTTGCTGATATAAAAACCCTGGCCAAAGCCATGGAACTGAAAATGGGCGATTTCATGTTCGCCATCTTCGTGGCTGTCGCGGGCACACCGAACTCCTGGTCTGTTATGGACTCCATGGCCATTCTGGGCCCCGATATGACCCGGTCCCGGCTGCGCCATGCGCTTGAGGTTATGGGTGGTTTTTCCAAAAAGGAAACCAAGCGAGTGGAGAAGGAATACGCTGTGCTGCTCGCTGAGTGAGCAGATTGGTGAAATAGTAAACGGCCGGGACAGGGATGTTCACGAAACTGAAAAAACGTTGGAAAAAAGGTTGACGCCCCAGGGGCCGATCCTTAATATACGCAGCCGTTGAGGGGCCATAGCTCAGCTGGGAGAGCGCAACACTGGCAGTGTTGAGGTCAGCGGTTCGATCCCGCTTGGCTCCACCAATTTCTAGTCCCCTTCGTCTAGTGGCCTAGGACTCCGCCCTTTCACGGCGGCAACAGGGGTTCGAACCCCCTAGGGGACGCCAATACGGCTTACTGGTTTAGTCCTCCGGTAAGCCATCAAAAAACCGCCTTCGGGCGGTTTTTTTGTTAAGGGGTCTTCCGGGGTCTTCCGGGGTCTGTCCCCGCGGGACTGACCCCATACCTATTGACCAGTTAAATCATATCTCCCATATTTCCGGCCAGGATTCGGGCCAGGATTCGGGCCAGGATTCGGGCCAGGATTCCGGCGTCAGGCCCTCGGTATACGCTGTAAGCTGGTCAGTGTTTGTGGGGTCAGTCCCGCGGGGACAGACCCCTAGAAGCAATAGCCCCCTTACCAACCCCCTCATAAGCTTTCACGCGAATCACATCGTCCGGAAACTCGGCTTTCAGTTGCTCGGCTATGTGCGCAGCAATCAGCTCCACGGTGGTGTCGGAATCCAGCATGTAAACGCGGCTCTCCGGGAGCGTCAGGGCAAATTCACCCTGATTGGCTTCGTACTCGAAGGTCACATAGGCGGTGCCGTCCTCTGCTACCCAACGCTGGGTCACATCTTCTTCGGAGCCCACATAGATATCCTGCCAGAGCTTCGCCCAGCGATTTTCAAGGTCTCTGTCCCGGAAGCCGTTGCGATCAATCCGGATCGGCGAGCGGTGGCCATGGGCGATTCGCTGGCAATTGCCCAGATGTTTCTTCAGGCCATGAACATAATGATAGTAGGCGCCTTCAATCACATCTTCCCGCAGGTAGATCTCCACGTCTGTTACGTTGGCGGGAAGTACAGTCCTTAGCTCGTGCTCCAGAAGGCGGGCAACTGCAGAGGGCACAACCCTGTCAGCCGAAAGCCAAACTACGGCCTCATCAGGAGAGCGATGCGTAATCTTGGTGCCGTCCACCAGGTGCCACAGGAAACTTTCCGGTTCGGTCTTGTGCCACTCGAACCCGCTGTAGCCCTGGGGAATCACCAGGCGGTGATCCACGCGCTCGTCAATGACCCGTTTGATGGTGCGTTTGACGTTACTGAAGTCAAACACCATGCCCTGATCATCAAGCTCTCCACCGAGAACCACATCCACAATCCAGCTTTCACCCACGAGCCCCCTGGTGGCGTCCAGGTATGCGAAGTCGATAACCGTGAGATTGTCTACGAAAAGGTGGTTCATCGGAGGAGCCTGGCAAGATGTGGTTGATTGATCGGCAGATTCTAACAAAAAACCACCAACGCTAGCAGCTTTGCGTATGCTGGATATTAAACGGGGATCAGGGGCTAGACATACACATCTCACCCAGTCGGGGCAATCTGGTGTAACACAAAGTCACGGAAGTCAACGAGAATGCAGGACAAATCACACTTTGTCAGGAAGCTGTTCATGGTTGAGCTGCTCCCAGGAGCGCATGTAAACATCTGCTTCATACTGATAGGGGGATTTGAACGGTGTCAGCACAAAATCGAACACCAGAAAGAAAAATCCGACAGATCCCCACGCGATGACCAGCGTACTAATGGTATTGGCCTGGACTTCAGGATTGGCGTCGACAAAACTCTCGAGGAGTGGGATCAGGTCCGAAGCCATGACCACAGGGTTGAAACTGGAAAGTACAAACGGTATCCAGAAAGCCAGGAACACCGGAAAGAACCCGAACGACCATAGCACCCTGCGAAGGAGGTATATGCCGATGGCGCGCCAGTAGCGTTGCCTGAGTTCAGGAACCCGGCGTATGCGGTCCAGGTAAAGACGTCGTTCGGCCCAATAGGCCGCAACTTCCGGAGCGTGTATTTTGTAGCGTTTTCCGGTCGCCTTGTGAGGGGCGCCGGATGTGCTGTCGGTGCTCTGCGGAGACGGGTTACCCTGAGTTTCAGTGGTCATGGAATCGGGTACTGCCTTGTGGCTTCGGGTTAGTGCATGATAATAGAAAGTACGTGTTACCCTACAATCCCCATTTGGTTAAAGACAGGATAGTTTAATGGCGGCAGTGATCGAGAACACAGTCCATCCGGCTTTCGAGCAGCTTCGCAGTCACCGGATCAGCACACTGAATGTTACGGTTGAGGAGTACCGTCACCGTAAAACCGGTGCCCGCCACCTGCATTTGGCGGCAGACAATGACGAGAATGTGTTTTTTGTGGCTCTGCGGACCTTCCCTATGGATTCCACCGGGGTGGCCCATATTCTGGAGCATACGGCACTCTGTGGCAGCGAGCGTTTCCCGGTTAGGGACCCGTTTTTCATGATGATTCACCGTTCGCTGAACACCTTCATGAATGCGTTTACCAGCAGCGACTGGACGGCGTACCCGTTCGCCAGCATGAACCGCAAGGATTTTGACAATCTGCTGACGGTGTACCTGGATTCCGTGTTCTTCTCCTCGCTGGATCCGCTGGATTTCGCCCAGGAAGGCCACCGCCTTGAATTCGATACACCAGATGATCCGTCCACGGATCTGGTTTACCGCGGCGTGGTATATAATGAGATGAAAGGCGCCATGAGCGCGCCAACATCCCAGCTGTGGCAGCACCTGTCCAGCCACCTGTTTCCCACTACCACTTACCATTACAACAGTGGCGGAGAGCCAGACCACATTGTGGACCTGAGCTACGACGATCTGCTGGGTTTCTATCGTCACCACTATCATCCCAGCAACGCAATTTTCGCCACCTACGGCGACATTCCGGCCCATGAACACCATGAACGCTTCGAGGAACTGGCCCTAAAGCGGTTTGATCGTCTGGACGTAGAACTACCTGTGCGCGACGAGAAGCGGATGTTTTCACCGGTGCGGGTTGACCAGAGTTACGCGGTCAGTGAGGGCGAAGAAACCGGCCACAAGACTCATATTGTTGTGGGCTGGCTGCTGGGCCACAGCTTTGATCTGCAGGAAAACCTGGAAGGCCAGCTGCTTGCCAGTGTACTTCTGGAAAACAGTGCCTCACCGTTGATGCGGGCGCTGGAAACCACGGACCTGGGGCATTCGCCTTCACCCATGTGCGGCCTCGAGGACTCCAACCGTGAAATGACATTCGTGTGCGGCATTGAGGGCAGTGAGCCTGACAAGCAGGGCGATCTGGAACAGCTGATTGAGCAGACGCTGGCAAAAGTGGTGGAAGAGGGTGTCAGCCAGGACCGCCTGGAAGCCATTCTGCACCAGCTGGAGCTGCATCAGCGTGAGATTGCCGGTGATAGCTTTCCATACGGCCTGCAACTGATCATGACCGCTATTTCCCCCATGGTTCACGGTGGAGACCCGGTCGAGCTCCTGGACCTGGAGCCGGTGCTGGCGGACATGCGTGAAAAGATTCAGGACCCGCAGTATGTGCCCGGCCTTATCCGCAGCAAGCTGCTGGAAAATCCGCACCGGGTGACTTTGACACTGCGCCCTGACGACAAGCTGGAAAGCCGTCGTCAGGCCGCAATCCGTGATGCCCTGGCCCGGCGCAAGGCGTCTTTGACGGATGAAGAGGTTCGCCAGATTATTGACCGGGCCCAGGCGCTTGAAGAACGGCAGACCCGCAAGGATGACGATTCCATTCTGCCCAAGGTGGACCTTTCTGACGTGCCGCTGCAACTGCCGGAGCCAGAAGCCCGGTTTGCCGGCGACATGGCCGCAACCATCTATGCCCGGGGCACCAATGGCCTGGTTTATGAGCAGGTGATTGTGCCGGTTCCGAATCTGTCCCGGGACGAGCTGTTTCTGTTGCCGTTTTACACCACCCTGATTCCGGAAGTGGGCTGTGGCGAGCTGAATTATCTGCAGATGCAGGACCGCATTTCCGCTGAGTCCGGGGGCATCAGCGCTTCCTTCTCCGCCAAAGGGCGGATCGATGATGTGCAGGATCTGTCCGGCTACATCGTGTTTAACGGCAAGGCACTGGCCCGAAACCGTGAATCGCTGACCCGTCTGCTCAAAGATGTGTTTGACGGCGCCCGTTTTGATGAAAAAGAGCGAGTTCGTGAACTGGTTGCCCAGATCCGCGCCCGCAGAGAGCAGGGCGTAACCGGCAGTGGTCATGCGCTGGCAATGGGTGCGGCGGCCCAGGGCATCAGCCCCGGAGCCTGGCTGTCATTCCGTCTTGGAGGCCTGGAGGCGATTCGTGGGGTCAAAGCCCTGGACCGGTCCCTCGATAACCCGGCAGAGCTTGATACCCTGTGTGAACGACTTGCGGCATTGCATGAGCGTATCCGGCAGCCCGCTCGTGAATTCCTGCTGATTGGCGAGGAAGAACAGCTTGATCCCATGCTGACCGAGCTGAAATCCGTCTGGGGCAATACCAGCGCCGAGGCCGGCGAGGCCTGGAAGGTGGAGCCAGTCAGCTACCAGACCCGTGAAGCCTGGCTGACCTCTACCCAGGTAAATTTCTGCGCCAAGGCCTACAGCACCGTTGCCGTGGATCATCCGGATGCGGCTCCGCTGACCGTGCTGGGCGGATTCCTGCGCAACGGTTACCTGCACAGGGCCATTCGCGAGAAAGGCGGGGCCTACGGTGGTGGTGCCGGGCAGGACAGTGTCAATGGCACCTTCCGTTTCTTTTCCTATCGTGATCCGCGTCTGGCTGAAACCCTGGGAGATTTTGACAGAGCCCTGGAGTGGTTGCAGGAAGAAGAGCACGATCCCCAGGAACTGGAGGAGTCCATTCTGGGGGTGATTGGCCAGCTTGACCGTCCGCGTTCTCCCGCCGGCGCGGCTCGCCATGCCTTCCACAATCGCCTGTTTGGTCGGTCACCGGAACAGCGCGCCCGCTTTCGGGAGCGGGTGCTGGCGGTGACACTGGAGGACATGAAGCGTGTGGCACGGGAGTGGCTGAAGCCGGAAAACGCCAGTGTGGCTGTCGTGACCAGCCTTGAAAACAGGGAGGCTGTGGAAGCGTTGGGGCTGGATATCCAGGAGCTCTGAGCAACCCCGGAAAATGAACCCCGAAAAGAGAGGGCCGGCTACCTGAGACGGTAGGCCGGCCCTTTTCATGCCTGGGCTAGCGGTTCCGCTTGAGCCCTGTGCTGACCATGATTCGCGTGGAAATTTCCTCCACTGAGTAGGCCGTGGTGTTGAGGTATGGGATGCGTTCCCGGCGATACATCAGTTCAATCTCTTCGATCTCGTGCATGCACTGCTTAAGTGACGAGTATCGGGAATTGGGACGGCGCTCGTTGCGAATGGTCGCCAGCCGCTCCGGTTCGATGGTCAGCCCGAAGATCTTTTCCTTGTAGCCCCGCAGAGCCGCGGGCATTTTCTGGTCTTCCAGGTCTTCTTCGGTAATGGGGTAGTTGGCCGCCTTGACCCCGTACTGAAGAGCCAGATACAGGCAGGTCGGGGTTTTTCCGCTACGGGAGGCGCCCACCAGAATCAGGTCGGCTTCGTCGTAGTGACGTGTACGTGCCCCGTCGTCGTTGTCCAGAGCAAAGTTGACGGCCTTGATCCGGCGCTCGTAGCTGCCCTCATTGTTAATGGCGTGGGATTTACCGACGGTGTAGGACGATGAGGACCGCAACTCCTGTTCCAGCGGGCTCAGGAAGGTGCCGAAGATATCCACCATGAATCCATCGCCGCCGGCAATGAGATCCCGGATGTCGCCGTTCACGATGGTGTCAAAGACCAGCGGCCGTGCACCGTCCACTTCCGCTGCCTTGTTGATGCGTTTGACCATGTCCCGCGCTTTGTCAGCGTCATCAATATATGGCACCGTTATGCGCTCGAATTCGATTTTCTCGAATTGCGCCAGCAGACTGTGCCCAAGGGCCTCGGCGGTCAGGCCAGTGCCATCGGAAATAAAGAAAGCGGTTCGTTTCATGGTGTTTGATCCGGCTCCGTATTTGGCGGGTTCCCTAGGTAATTCCCACAGGTTACAGTATCATACACGCCAAGTTCGAGAGCCCGCAGTGGAGAATGCAGAAATTGCAGGGTCAGGGCCATTTGAGGGCTACCTCCACCGCTCCGGTTTCGCTCTTCGCTTCAACGAATCAAGGGAGACACGCTTTGGAAGATTACATTATCTGGTTTGATCAGCTGGGAATGTCAGACGTTGACCGGGTCGGGGGAAAGAACGCCTCCCTCGGTGAAATGATCAGTAATCTCGCCAATGCAGGTGTTACCGTGCCCGGCGGCTTTGCCACCACGGCGCATGCCTACCGGGAATTCCTTGCCAAAGATGGCCTGCGCGAGAAGATTGACAATGCTCTCGATGCACTGGACATCAACGACGTAAACGAACTGGCACGGGTCGGATCACAGATCCGCCAGTGGATCCTCGACACACCATTCCCCGAGGCGCTGGAAAAACCCCTGGAAGAGGCATACGCGACCCTGCGTGGCGGTAACGACAGGATGGCGGTAGCGGTGCGTTCTTCTGCAACCGCCGAGGACCTGCCGGATGCCTCTTTTGCCGGCCAGCAGGAGACCTTTCTCAACGTGGTCGGGCTGGAACAGATTCGTACATCAGTCAAGGAAGTGTTCGCCTCGCTGTTTAACGACCGCGCCATTTCCTATCGCGTTCACCACGGTTTTGACCACAAGCAGGTAGCTCTCTCGGCGGGCATCCAAAAGATGGTCCGTAGCGAAACGGCGGCCAGTGGCGTGATGTTTACCCTGGACACCGAATCGGGTTTCCGGGACGTGGTGTTCATCACAGGCTCCTACGGCCTGGGTGAAACAGTCGTGCAGGGCGCAGTTAACCCGGATGAATTCTACGTTCACAAGCCCACTCTCGACGCCGGTCGGCCGGCGGTTCTGCGTCGGAATCTGGGCAGCAAGGCCATCAAGATGGTCCACCATACAGACCCTTCCTCCGAGCAGTTCGTGGAAACCGTCAAGGTGGAGCAGGATGATCGCAACCGCTTCTGTATTACCGATGTGGAAGTGGAGGAACTGGCCAAGCAGGCGATGATCATCGAAAAGCATTACCAGCGTCCGATGGATATCGAATGGGCAAAAGACGGCGACGATGGCCTTATCTACATCGTTCAGGCCCGTCCGGAGACCGTCAAGAGCCGCGCCTCCGCTAATGTGATGGAGCGTTACCTGCTCAATGAAACCGGCACGGTTCTGGTGGAAGGCCGCAGTATTGGCCACAAAATTGGCAGCGGGCCCGTCAAGATCATCACCAGCATCAAGGAAATGGACCGGGTGCAAGCGGGTGACGTGCTGGTCACTGACATGACCGACCCCGACTGGGAACCGGTCATGAAGCGGGCTTCGGCCATCGTTACCGATCGCGGAGGGCGAACATGCCATGCTGCGATCATTGCCAGGGAACTGGGTATACCGGCCGTGGTCGGTTGTGGTGATGCCACCGAAGTGCTGAAGGACGGTCAGGAAGTGACGGTTTCCTGCGCCGAGGGCGATACCGGCATGATCTATGAAGGCAGCCTGGATTTTGAGCTGAAAGAGAACACCGTCGACTCCATGCCCAATATCCCTTTCAAGATCATGATGAACGTCGGCAATCCGGACCGGGCCTTCGACTTCCAGTCACTGCCTAACGAAGGCGTCGGCCTGGCGCGCCTGGAGTTCATTATCAATCGTATGATCGGTGTGCATCCCAAGGCACTGCTGAACTTCGACGGCCTGCCGCGGGATATTCGACAGACTGTGGAGAAGCGGATTTCCGGCTACAGCTCTCCAGTGGATTTCTACGTTGACAAGCTGGTTGAGGGAATTTCCACTCTGGCGGCGGCGTTTGCCCCCAAGAAAGTGATTGTTCGCCTGTCGGATTTCAAGTCCAATGAATACGCCAACCTTATTGGTGGCACCTTGTACGAGCCTGACGAGGAAAACCCGATGCTGGGCTTCCGTGGCGCGTCCCGGTACATCTCGGAAACCTTCCGCGACTGTTTCGAGCTTGAGTGTCGTGCCCTCAAAAAGGTTCGCAATGACATGGGGCTCACCAACGTGGAAGTCATGGTGCCATTCGTTCGCACCGTGGGTGAGGCGGAACAGGTGGTTAACCTGCTGGCAGAAAATGGCCTCAAACGTGGTGACAATGGGCTGCGAGTCATCATGATGTGTGAGCTGCCTGCCAATGCCCTGCTGGCAGACCAGTTCCTGGAGCATTTCGACGGCTTTTCCATCGGCTCCAATGACCTGACCCAGCTGACCCTCGGGCTGGACAGGGACTCCGGTATTATCGCGCACCTCTTTGATGAGCGGAACGATGCCGTCAAGGCATTGCTGGCCAGCGCCATCCAGGCCTGCAAGAAGGCCAACAAATACATCGGTATCTGCGGGCAGGGGCCTTCTGACCATCCGGATCTGGCAAAGTGGCTGATGGATCAGGGTATCGACACCGTTTCCCTGAACCCGGATTCGGTCCTGGATACCTGGTTCTTCCTCGCCGATGAGAAAATCGACTGACCATTTCGACAAAAGGAGAGCGCAAGCGTGCCGATCGTAACCCCTGATCTGTGTGACGATTACCCCGAGGTCCTTGTGGTAGAACCGGGCTTCCGCAACTTTGGTGCCGTGGATGCATTCGGTGGCGAGATTGTCACGGTCAAGTGCTTTGAAGATAACTCCATCGTCAAAGAGCAGGTGGCTCTTCCCGGTAAAGGCCGGGTGATGGTTGTTGACGGTGGTGGCTCAAAGCGCGCCGCGCTGCTGGGCGATATGCTTGCGGAGAAAGCGGCGGATAATGGATGGGCCGGGCTGATCATTTACGGCTGCATCCGCGATGTGGACGTGATCGGCAAGACGTCGCTGGGTGTCCAGGCCCTGGGCTCGCATCCGCGCAAGACTGAAAAGCGTGGTGTAGGAGATCTGAATGTGCCAGTGACATTCGGTGGTGTGACCTTCCATCCAGGCCACTGTATCTATGCCGACAACAACGGCATTGTGGTATCCGAGAAGCCTCTCAACACTGATTGAGACTGCGCCGGCCCCGGTAGCTGTGGGAGTGCAGCTTCCGGGGTTCAGCCGCCCAATCGGGCAGGTCAGCGCTTGACCTTGACTATCTCCATCCCCAGAAGAAATCCGTCCCCCTCAGGCTCGCACCGCAGCACGCGGCACTCTGTCTCGAACGGAGGAAACTGCTCGCTGGTTGATGGCAGCAGGGTATGAATCCTGTCTCCCTCAGAGAATGCTTTTTCCACGAACAGTTGCATCCCTGTGCCGCTCAGGTTCTTGCAGATACCCGGAAAAGAGACACCGTTGCCATCCGTGAGCTCGATTTCCGAATTCATCTTCATGCGATGGAAGTCGCGTTTCTCTGAGTAGTCCTTCATGAATTCCGACATCCCGACACCTCACGGTTGTTATTTAACTCTTTATAATGGCTGTGTAAGTTAGCGTCAAAGTATTCGCCTGAGCGTGCCGGGTCTTCCTATGCCCAGTTGTCGGTTTTCCGTGTTGGCTTAAGGAGCGGAATGACCAGGGCGAGAATGATGCCAAGCAATACCAGAGCAGCGCCCAGCAGCATGAAGTCTGACTCCTTCTTTGCTTCAAGTCGTTCTTTCTCAGCGGTGAGCACTTCAAGTTCGTTGCGTAGTTTCTGGTTCTCCTCGCGAAGTTCACCGTTCCGACGATCAAGATTGATGGAATCCGAAGCTACTTCCTTGATATCCTTGAGCTCTTCACTGAGCCTTCCGGCCCGGGACTGAAGCGTTTCCTCGGACCTTTTGAGCTCGTCACGTTCACTGGTCACTTCTTCGAGCTGAGTCTTGATCTCGCCCAGCTCGTTGCGCGCCTGCTCAAGCTGACGATCGGCCTGTTCCAGGCGCTGCCTGGCAATGGGAGTCTCGGTGATATAGCGGGTTACCATCCAGCCTTCTATGCCATCGGGTGTTCGCACTCTGCTGTACCCGGAATCGGACGTTTCCAGGAGTTCAAGGGTGGTGCCGCTGCGAACTCCGGAGTGAAGGATCCGGTACTGTGTTCCCTCTCCACTCCGGATAGGAGCGTAAAGCGTATCGTCGACATAGACAGTTTTTGCATGGGTCGAGGCCGCTGCAACCATCAACACAATAAAACAGATAAACAGGCGTAAAGGCGTCACTGGTTTTGTTCCCTGATACAGCGATTTGAGGCGCAATTTTGTCACAGATACCCGGGCATACAAGCTGGCGTTCATTACAAAAAACTCATGGAGCGCATTGTATTTGCACGGTACGAGGTCATGGCAGAACGGCCTTGAACGGTTTGACGGTGACCTGTTTGTAAACACCGGCTTCCACATAGGGATCGCCATCAGCCCATGCCCGGGCAGATTCCAGAGAGTCAAACTCGGCAATGACAAGGCTGCCGGTAAACCCTGCGTCGCCGGGCTCCGGGGTATCCAGAGCCGGGTGGGGGCCGGCAACCAGCAAGCGGCCTTCATCTTTAAGTGCGTTGAGTCTTGCAAGGTGAGCGGGACGTGCCGAGGCTCTTGACGACAGGCTGTCTTCAACGTCTTCGCTGATTACGGCGTAATACATGGCATTCTCCGGATATTTTCTGACAAGGGACATTGCCTGGCTGATACACTGTCCCTACGGTAAACACTCTGAAATCGGAAACGATGTGACTATAACTCAAGAAGCCGGGTTCTGCATTGATCTGCACTGCCACAGCACTGCCTCAGATGGCGCCCTGTCACCGGAAGACCTGGTTCGCAGGGCCGGAGAGAGGGGGGTGACCCACCTCGCACTCACAGACCACGATACCATTGCGGGCCTGAAAGAGGCCGGCACAGCGGCGCAGGCAACAGGTATTTCCCTGGTCGCCGGTACCGAGCTTTCCTGTCTCTGGAGAAGCCATACCATTCATATTGTCGGCCTGGATTTTGATGTCGCCGACAAAGACCTGAATGCCGCCCTTGAGCGTCAGAATGATAACCGTTGGCGCCGCGCTCGTACGATCGCCGAAAAGTTGAGCAAGCTTCGGATTGACCACTTGGTGGAGAAGGCCACAGGTAAGGCCGGCGGTGATGTGCCTGGCCGGCCCCATTTCGCCAGGGTACTGGTTGAGGAAGGCGCGGTAAAGGACTCTGCGCAGGCGTTCAAGCGTTACCTGGGTTCGGGCAAGGCAGGTGATGTGAAAGGTTTCTGGCCTTCTCTTGAGGAAGTAGTGCAGTGGGTTACCCGTGCCGGCGGGATCGCGGTACTGGCACACCCGAGGAAGTACAAGCTGACTGCGACAAAACTGCGGGCACTCACCGGCGATTTTCGCCAGGCCGGCGGGCGGGCGATAGAGGTGTCCACTTCGGGCCAGTCAAGCGGTGATCTGGGCTTCCTGGCCGAGCTGTGCCGCCGTGAAAACCTGTTGGCTTCACAGGGCAGCGATTTCCACTTTCCCGGAGCGCCCTGGTGTGAACTGGGGTCTATAATGAAAATGCCAGACGGGCTTGAGCCTGTCTGGCATCATTTCAGACAACCGGTGGGTATTCACCCAGCGGTCTAGTCCGGGGCGTGAAACAGCAGGTACAGATCCGTCAGCGAGTCTGGAATGGCGTCCGCCATGTCCCGTGACAGCTTGGGGCTGTTGCGGACATTCTGGAAATCCTCGTCCTCGAAAAGGCCGGACAAAGTCAGCATGGGCACCAGCAGGTCTGCGGTCTCTTCTTCTCCTGCTTCCAGCCAGGCATCTTCGTTTTCGAGGAAGGTATCCACAAAGCCTGCGCACCAGTTTTCCAGCGCATTCATCGGGTCGCCATCTTCGGGTTCCGGCAATTCCAGCGGCTGGCCCATGTCCAGAGAGTGGGCCATATCCCTGCCGAGCTGCTCCACTGCGTTGCGGAACGTATCCGGGATTCCGCCTGCAGGCGCCTGCTCGGCGCCCGTAGCAAGCCTGAAGATATCTTCAGTGCTCAGTGATGCCGGGCCTACCACGCTGGCGCAGACAACCCCGTGCAGACCGAAGAAATCCAGGGCTTCGTCGCCCCAGGGTTCTGCGAACAGGATGTCTTCCAGCGCTTCGATGTCCGAATCTGATAGCATTCGTCAGTTACTCCCGGCCTTTTTGGCCTCTTCGGCTGCCCGCTGACGTTTACGGACTTCCCTCGGATCATTGTAGGCTCTGCCCGGGGTTACCGGGACATCCACCTGATTTTTTGGTTTCTCTGGCTCCGCAGCTGGCTCTTCAGCCTTTTCAATGGGCTTGTCTTCCTGCACAGGTTTTTCCGCATCGGGCTCGGCAGCAGGCTTCTCTGTGGCTTCGGGCTTGACGTCAGGTTTGCCGGCATCTTCCTTTGGCTCGGTTTTCGGTGTTGGAGCAGGTTCTGCCGGATCTTTCGGCTGTTCGCTTTTCTCCGGTTCCGGTGCAGTGGGTGCAGCTTCAGCCGTTTTTTCAGGCTTGCTTTCGGTAGCCGTTTCAGATGCTGCTTCAGCCTGCTGCTCGGGTTTTGCCGGGACTTCGGGCTCCAATTTCGCGGTGGCTGGCGCCTGAGCTGGCTCTTCAGCCGGCTTTTCAGGTGCTGGCTGGGCCGCTTCCCCGGGGGCTGCGTCAGGAGTGGCTTCCGCCTTCTTTGCCGCTGGTTTCCTGGCGGAGGAGCGACGCGACCGGGCAGGGCGCTTTGGCTTCTCTCCGTTCCTGGTGTCTTCGGTCTCAGTGGTCTTCGCTTCTGGCGCCGGTGGCTCAACAGGGGTTTCCGTCTGATCAGCTTTCACTGCGTCCGGGGTTTCTGTCCGCGACTGCTCCGGGTGTTTCTCCGGAGCCACTGCAGTTTCAGCTGGTTTTTCACCCTGAGTCTCTGTCGATTTTTCCACCGGTTTTTCGACGGCCTTGTCTTCAGCTGCGTTGGCCGCCGCTACGTCCGGTTTACCTGCGGGTTGAGCCGTGGGCTGCTTTTCCACCGGCTCTTCCGGCTGGGTATCTTTCTGATGCTTCTCGCTACGGGCAGTCTTTCGATCTGCCGGAGTGGAGGCCGGTGTTTCCGCGGGTGAACCGTCACGATTACGGTTGCGCCTGGGCTTGCGGCGCTTTTCATCGGAGCCGGGCTTGTCGGCAGCCGGCGCTTTCGGGACGGTGCTGTCCTGTTGCTCCTGTGGTTCTTTCTGCTCACGGGGCTCTTTCTGGTCGCGAGCCTGGGGCTTGTTTCTACCCTGGCCACGGCCCTGAGGCTGTCCATCTTTGCGGTTGTTGTCTCTGCGGCTATCCGTTGATTTGTCGGCCGCGCCCTGTTGGGACTGGGCGCCTTTGGCCTGGTCTTCACCGCGGTTGCGGTTAGCGCCACGATTACGACCACGATTGTCATCGCTGCGACCGCTTTCGTTGCGATTGCCGCCGCCCTGGCGACGATCGCCGCCACTGCGGTTGCTCGGCCGATTGTCGTCACGGGCTACCCTGGATTTGCGACGGTCCTGGCGGTCCTGGGTACGGCGTTCGTCACGGTCTGCGCGATTGGGTTGTTCGCGTTTGATCGGAGGCTCACCGATAACCTCTTCGCCACTGAAGAAATCAGCAATCTTGCGGCCGAGTTTACTGAACAGGCCCTCGGTCTGTTCTGTCGGCGTTGTTTCCTCTGCTTTCTCCGGGGCCGGCTTCGTCGGTGCCGGGGCAACAGGGCGGATGGCTTTTACTGCGGCCTGTTCACGAGCCGGCGGCTGGGCTGCCGGCGCCTCGAAAATCTCTTCCTCACGCTCGCTGTATTCCTGGGCTACCTGGTAGCTGGATACCTGCTCGACACCGGCTTCATCGTCCCGCATGCGAAGGATTTCAAAGTGCGGCGTTTCCATGTGCGGTGCCGGTACCACGACAACCTCCACTTCCTGGCGGGCTTCGATATCAGCCAGCTGCTTGCGTTTCTCGTTCAGCAGGAAGGTGGCTACTGCAACAGGTACAACGGCACGGACCTGGCCGGTCTTCTCCTTGGAAGACTCTTCGAAGATCAGGCGCATGATGCTCAGTGCCAGGGATTCGATGCCGCGAATGGTGCCCTGGCCTTCACAGCGAGGACAGACTTCACTGCGGGTTTCGCCCAGTGACGGACGCAGGCGCTGGCGCGACATTTCCAGCAGGCCAAAGCGGGAGATCTTGCCCACCTGAACCCGGGCGCGGTCGATTTCCAGCGCTTCGCGCATCTTCTGTTCAACTTCCCGCTGGTGCTTGGCGGGTGTCATGTCGATGAAGTCGATAACAATCAGCCCGCCCATGTCACGCAGGCGTAGCTGCCGGGCAATCTCTTCGGCTGCTTCCAGGTTGGTCTGGAAAGCTGTTTCCTCAATGTCATGGCCTTTGGTGGCGCGTGAGGAGTTGATGTCGATGGACACCAGTGCTTCGGTCGGGTCGATGACAATCGAGCCGCCGGACGGCAGCTTCACTTCCCGCTGGAAGGCGGTTTCGATCTGGCCTTCAATTTGGTAGCGGCTGAACAGGGGAATTTCGTCCTTGTACAGCTTGATCTTGTTTTCGAACGACGGCATCACTGCACGAACAAAATTCAGCACGTCCTCGTACACCGTGCTGGCGTCGATCAGGACCTCGCCAATGTCCTGGCGAAGATAGTCACGCACCGCGCGGATAATGACGTTGCTTTCCTGATGGATCAGGAAGGGCGCCTTGCGTTCGCCGGCGGCCTGGGTGATGGCTTCCCAGAACTGGACAAGATAGTCGAGATCCCACTGGAGTTCTTCCGTGGTACGGCCTATGCCGGCAGTACGAACGATGATGCCCATGGACTTGGGAACCTGGACATCGTTCATGGCATCTTTCAGCTGCGCACGCTCATCGCCTTCGATGCGGCGGGAGATGCCGCCGGCACGGGGGTTGTTGGGCATCAGCACCAGATAACGGCCGGCCAGGGAGATAAACGTGGTCAGGGCTGCGCCCTTGTTGCCACGCTCTTCCTTGTCGACCTGGATGATGACTTCCTGACCCTCAGAGACAACATCCTTGATGTTGATCTTGCCTTCGATCTGGCCGGGAGACTTCTTGAAGTACTCCTTGGAAATTTCCTTTAAGGGAAGGAATCCGTGTCGGTCGGCGCCGAAATCCACGAATGCGGCTTCCAGGCTGGGTTCTACGCGGGTAATGCGGCCTTTATAGATGTTGGCTTTTTTCTGCTCGCGGGAGCTGGACTCGATATCCAGATCGAACAGACGCTGGCCGTCAACCAGGGCTACGCGCAACTCTTCAGGGTGAGTTGCATTGATCAGCATTCTTTTCATGGAAAGAAGTGGTTCCTGTCGTTTGGTTTGGACAGAAAACCCGGGGAATGGCATCAGCGAAGCAGAACTTGCGTGCCGCGGGTCCCGTATTTCGGGAGCAAGCCGGCGGCCAGACTAATCAGATCCCTGCGGGAAGTCTTCCCGGGGTTCCGAGGCCACCGCCGACAGTTCGACTGCCCGAAGGCAGGGAGGTGTCGTGTAGGGTTAATGTCTGTTGACGCATGTTATCCGTTTTCAGGTTCACGCGGGTGCCTGGGTCTCACGTCGTATTCGTATGCTGGACGGCCCGGCCCTGCGTGCTGGTAAAGATTCTTCGCGATGTCGCCCGACGGTTTTCCGTACGGTTTCTTGTTCTCCCGGTGTCCGGTCGGTTGCCTTTCTCGGCTTCTTCCGTTTCAACCCGGGAGGATTCGGTCGCCGTGCCCGGTAATGATTGGGCTTTCGGCGTTCAAACTCTCAAATAGTGTCGGTATACTTCAGCCGCTCCGGCTTCTGACATACTGGTCAGGCCGTAGACAAACGGTAAAGCACGCAGGAATATAACAGTATTCGCCCGTCCCTTCAATCCCGCAGGCTTTTCAGCGGTAAGGTAACCATGTCCAGATCTCCCAGGCAGAAGCGCTCCCACTCCACCCCCGGGCCGGCCGGGGCGGCGCGCAGCGGTCCGGGGCCCGGCGCCCGGAGTTCAGAGGTAAAGCAGGGCGTCCGGAAAGTGGTGGTGGATGAGGATAATGCCGGGCAGCGGGTGGACAACTACCTGATGTCGCAGATCCGCGATGTGCCTCGCAGCATTATCTATCGCATCATTCGCAAGGGTGAAGTGCGGGTGAACAAGGGTCGGGTCAAGCCGGATACCCGCCTCAATGCCGGTGACGAAGTGCGCATTCCACCGGTCACCCGGAAAGAAAAGCCAGAGCAGGTGGTGCCGGGTTCCCGTGTTCAGGGTGTGATGCAGGATGCGGTGATGTTCGAAAACGACGAGATGCTGGTCGTCAACAAGCCGTCCGGCATCGCCGTCCATGGCGGCAGTGGTCTCGATTTTGGCCTGATTGAAGTGCTGCGGGCGGCAAGGCCGGGGGCAAAATTCCTGGAGTTGGTGCATCGTCTGGATCGGGACACCTCGGGGCTGGTGATGATCGCCAAGAAGCGCTCGGCGTTGCGGTACCTTCAGGATGAACTACGCCACAAGCGCATCCGTAAGAGGTACCATGCTCTGGTGGCCGGAGACTGGCCGCAGTCGGTCAGGCGGGTCAGCGAACCGCTGTTGCGGTTTGAACTGGTATCTGGCGAACGTCGCGTGCGGGTAGACAGTGCCGGCAAGGAGTCACTCACCCTGTTCCGGTGTCTGGAATCCTACAATGGCTACAGTCTGGTGGAGGCGTCGCCGGTGACGGGGCGGACCCACCAGATCCGGGTTCACAGCGCCTGGGCCGGTCATCCGATTGCCGGGGATGACAAGTATATGGATGATGTAAGCCTTCGCGCTTTCCGCTCCGCTGGTGGCCAGCGCCTGATGCTGCATGCCCGGGCACTGGACTTTACACTGCCAGTAACGGGTGAAGCCGTTCATCTTGAAGCGCCCTATGACGAGGCTTTTGGCAATACCATAGCCAGATTGGCGGCACGTCGTAAGGCATCCGAATAACCGGGGGTGCTGCAGAACGCATGCAGTATGACCACAGCAGGGCAGTATGAATGGACGTAAAAGTCGTTATTTTTGATTGGGACGGAACTCTGGTGGATTCTGTCGAACATATCGCAGACAGCCTTCATCAGGCGGCCACCGAACTGGGCTACCCGGAATTGGAGCGCGAGGCCTACCGCGACATCATCGGGCTGGGGATGATTGAAGCGCTGGATAAACTGTACCCGGGGATCAGCCGTGAGGAAATGAACACCATCCGCGAGGGTTATGCCCGGTATTTCTTTGCCAAGGTGACCACGCCGCAGAATGTCTTTGAGGGAATGGCTGATGTGCTGGCCGACCTGCGGGGCGGAGGGCGCGGGTGCTCGGTTGCAACCGGCAAGAGTCGTCGTGGCCTTGAAGGCGCACTGGTTTCAAGCGGTTTGGGGGCGCATTTTGATATCACCCGTTGTGCAGATGAAACCCGTTCCAAGCCAGACCCGGCCATGCTTGGCGAAATCATTCGATTTTATGGCATCGATCCGTCCCAGGCAGTGATGATCGGTGATACCCGCTACGATCTCGAAATGGCGCAGCGCATAGGTATGCCTTCCATCGGCGTGGAGTGGGGTGTGCACAAGCGGGATGTGCTGGGGCATTATGCACCGCACGCTATCGTCGATTCCGTGAAGGATCTGCGCGACGTGCTTGGTCTGTGAACCTTAACTTCAACAGGATGCAGTAATGAGCGATTGGGAATCGGATAAAAGCCCGGGCTGGGGAAGTGAGCCTGAGAGCACGGCAGGCAGGTCGTCGGGCAGTCGCAGGTCACCCGCCATACCGCCTGAATCAGCCCGCGACTGGAAGCTGATCGAAAAACTGGTGATGTCGCTTCAGTCGGAGCAGAGGAAGAGCCGGCGCTGGGGTATTTTTTTCAAGCTGTTAACTTTCGGATACCTGTTTGCGCTGTTGTTCATGATCCAGTTTCCCTTCGGGGATTCCCTTGATTCTGCCACCAAAGGCGAACATACCGCACTGGTGGAAGTGAACGGCACTATTGCGGCAGACGAACTGGCCAGTGCCGACAACATCGTCGGGGCCCTGCGCAAGGCGTTTGAGGCAGAAGACTCTGTGGGTGTCATCATGAGGATCAACAGCCCGGGTGGCAGCCCGGTGCAGTCGGGTTACATCTACGATGAAATTGTCCGACTGCGGGACGAATACCCGGATAAAAAGCTGTATGCCGTTATTTCTGATATCGGTGCATCCGGGGCCTATTATATTGCGGCAGCGGCGGATGAAATCTATGCCGACAAGGCCAGTCTGGTCGGCTCTATCGGTGTGGTCGCCGGTGGCTTCGGGTTTACCGACGTAATGGAAAAGATCGGGGTTGATCGCCGGCTCTATACCGCCGGCGAGAACAAGGCATTCCTTGATCCGTTCTCGCCTGAGGAAGAGGAAGAGGTGCAGTTCTGGGAGAGCGTGCTGGAAACCACCCACGGCCAGTTCATAGAAAGCGTTCGCGAAGGCCGTGGTGACCGCCTGGCCGATGATGAGCGCCTGTTCTCGGGGCTTGTCTGGAGTGGTGAGCAGGCGTTGGAACTGGGCCTGATTGACGGCCTTGGCAGCTCGTCCCATGTGGCCAGGCAGGTGATCGGCCAGGAAGATCTTGTGGACTACAGCCGCCGGAAATCGCCATTCCAGGATATTGTCGATCAGTTCGGCGTCTCGATAGGCAGCGGAATCGCCCGTTATGTCACTGAGTCAAGGTTGGAGCTGCGTTGATGCGCCCGGGGGCTGAAGTAACGGGTTCAGTCCCCAGTTCCGTAGCATGTCGGTGAGTGTGATCAGTGGCAGCCCCACCAGGCTGTTGGGATCCCGGCCCTCAAGCTGGGAGAAGAGGGTGATGCCCAGTCCTTCCATTTTAAAGCTGCCGGCGCATTCGTAGGGCTTTTCCGTGCACAGGTAATTTTCGATTTCGTCCAGAGTCAGTTGCCGGAAGTGAGCATGAAAAAGTTCGCAGTGGGTCTGGGTCTTCCCGGTGTCTGAGTCCATCAGTACCAGGCCGGTCATGAAAGAGACCCGCTGACCACTGCTTCGGCTGAGTTGCTGTACTGCGCGGTCATGATTTCCGGGCTTGTTGAGCAGGGTTCCATCCTGCAGGCAGGCTACCTGGTCCGAGCCGATGATCCAGTGCCCGGGCCAGGCTGGTGCCAGCTCCCGGGCCTTGCTGGTGGCAAGCCGGGTGGCCAGCTCCTGTGCAGATTCCTGCGCGGAGGGGGTCTCGTCGATATCCGGCGATGCGGTCTCGAAGGGCAGGCCCAGTCGTTTCAGCAGTTCGCGCCGGTAGGGTGACGAGGAGGCGAGCAGGATTGGTTGCGGAGTCATTGGTTTCCCTGATGGTTCTGGCATTTGGCCCGGTCTGGCCCCGGATAACATGCTATCATCGTAGAATACACCTATCTCCTGTCTACCCCTTGGCTAAAAGCGCATGAAGTCTTTGACAGCAGCGTGCCGGGCCCCTAAAATTGCGCGCCTATGTCAAATGCCTCAAGCACCGAGCTGCCCAAAACTGTCGATCCTTATCGTTTGGCAGAGCAAAACATTGTGTTGGAGGGAGAGATTCCTCTGAAGGCATTGTCTCGGTTTGGTGATTCCGTGTACGGATTTGAGGATGGCGCAGTTTGCCGCGTGAAACTGTCATTTTCCATGGACAGTGAGCGCAGGCGCATGGTCGAGGGCGAACTGGAAGCGCCGGTAACCCTGGAGTGTCAGCGTTGCATGGGCCCCATGCAGAAAACGCTGGTATCCAGTTTTACGCTGGGGTTGGTAACCAGTGACGAACAGGCGCAGCAGTTGCCCAGGGAACTTGAACCGTTTCTGACTGACGATTTTAGCGCGAATCTGTGGTCCATGACCGAAGACGAGCTGCTGCTGGTTCTGCCTCCGTTCCCGCTTCATGAGCGCGACGAATGTCCCGCCAGGGAAGAACTGGAAGCATTTGAGCCGGACAGATCCGGCGAAGAACCGGAAAAAAAGTCTGAAGACAATCCGTTCAGCGTGCTGGCGGACCTCAAGACAAAGAAACATTAATCAGGCGTCGTTTTCCCGGAAAGCCGGCGCAAATTTCACGAACACACGTTTATCAGGTCAGGAGCATAATCATGGCTGTACAGAAAAACCGAAAGACCCGCTCAAAGCGCGGTATGCGCCGCTCACACGACGCACTGAGCACTGCAGCTTTGTCCACTGACACCACCACTGGTGAAGTGCATCGTCGTCACCACGTGTCGCCCGACGGTTTTTACCGTGGCAAGCAGGTAATTGAGGCCAGCGACGAGTAAATCGTCGCTAGCATCCTACCTGCCAGTGCAAGATGGAGGAACGGTGAAGCCGGTCACCATCGCTATTGACGCCATGAGTGGTGATCGCGGAGCCGATGTAGTGGTATCCGCTGCCCTGGATGCTGTAGAGGAAAACGAAGCCTTGAGTCTTGTTCTGGTGGGAATCCGGAGCGAGCTCGAGGCTTTGTTGCATGGAGAGCACCCCCGAATCCGCATTGTCGAGGCGGCCGATGTGGTGCGCATGAATGAGCGCCCGTCCCATGCCCTCAGGCATAAACGAAATTCCTCCATGGCGGTCGCCCTCGGTCTCGTTCGTGACGGAGTTGCCCAGGGCTGTGTCAGTGCTGGTAATACCGGGGCGCTGATGGCATTTGGCAGATCCCTCATCCGCATGTATCCGGGAATCGAGCGGCCCGCAATTGCCAAGCTGATTCCCTCTCTCCGAGGCCGCTGCCATGTGCTTGACCTGGGTGCGAATGTGGACTCCACGGCAGAAAATCTCTATCAGTATGCGCTGATGGGATCACTGATGGCTTCGGCCATCTGTAGCCAGCCTGAACCCCGTGTGGCGTTGCTCAACGTCGGCGAGGAAGAAATCAAGGGCAACGAGCAGGTGCGGCTTGCCTCTCACATGCTTGCCCAGTGCGATACCATCAATTATATCGGATATATCGAGGGCAGCGATCTGTTCAGGGATGTGGCGGATGTGGTGGTCTGTGACGGTTTCGTCGGCAATATTGCCCTGAAGACCGGCGAAGGCGTTGCCGGACTGCTGATTGAACTGTTGGAGCAGGCGTTCACCAGAACGCTGTATGGCAAGTTTGTCGGCCTACTGGCCAAGCCCATGATCGGGCGACTGCTCAGGTTGATGGATCCTTCGCGCCACAATGGCGCCAGCCTTCTCGGGCTCCAGGGAGTGGTCATCAAAAGCCACGGCAATGCGAACGAGCGCGCCATGCTGGCAGCCATTCGTCAGGCGGTGCTTGAGGTGGAGCTTGAAGTGCCCAGCCGTATCAATGAACGCCTTGATGATCTGATGTTCTGATTATCCCGCCCCGGGAACTCTTCTGAGACTATAGTCTCTCTTCATTATTTGCCAGATTGGCCGTTCCGGCCCCCGGGTTGTACTATTGGCTAATCACCCGTCACCCCTCATTAACGGTAAGATTCCGACCATGAAATCAGCTTTTATTTTTCCCGGACAAGGATCACAGTCTGTAGGCATGCTGGCAACAGCGGCTGAGAGTTGGCCGATCATAGAAAAGACCTTCTCGGAAGCCTCGGAGCTGCTCGGGTATGATCTCTGGCACCTTTGCCAGCATGGCCCTGCAGAGGAGCTCAACCAGACGACGGTAACGCAGCCTGCGCTGCTCACCGCCAGCGTCGCGCTATGGCGTCAGTGGTGTATGGCTGGTGGCAAGGCACCGGATTTTCTGGCCGGGCATAGCCTTGGTGAATACAGCGCCCTCGTGGCTGCCGAGAGCCTCAACTTCTTCGATGCCATCAAACTGGTGCGTCTGCGTGGTGAGCTCATGCAGACCGCTGTACCGGCTGGCGAAGGCAGGATGGCAGCCATCCTTGGTCTTGAGGATGCCGATGTCACCGCTGCCTGTTCAGAAGCCGCTGACAGTGATGTGGTTGCCGCAGTGAACTTCAACGCACCGGGCCAGGTGGTGATTGCCGGTTCGGCAGCCGCGGTGGAGCGAGCCATTGAGGCTTGCAAGGCTCGTGGCGCACGCAAGGCAATGCCCCTTCCGGTGAGTGTCCCGTCCCATTGCGCACTGATGAAGGGCGCCGCTGAAGAACTGGCGTCAGCACTTGACGAAGTCAGTTTTAACGACGCTGTCATTCCCGTGGTTCAGAATGTCACGGCGTCGATCGCACAGGATAGTGACATTCTCAAGAGTAACCTGGTCAAGCAGCTATACTCTCCAGTGTTGTGGACAGACACAATCCGCGAACTGGTGGCGAATGATGTCGGGATCGCGGTAGAGTGCGGCGCCGGTAAGGTACTTGCCGGCCTGGCAAAGCGGATCGATCGTGACCTGACGGTCTACGGAATTGAAGAGCCGGATGCCCTGGCAAAGGCGTCCGAAGCATTCGGACAGAAAGGATAGGAGCATTACATGTCTCTTGAAGGCAAAACTGCACTGGTAACTGGTGCAACCCGTGGCATCGGAAAAGCCATCGCCAGGGCGCTGGCTGATCAGGGCGCAACGGTCGTTGGTACCGCAACAAGCGAAGCCGGTGCGGAGTCTATTTCGGCCGATTTGAAAGCCGCAGGTGCAACGGGTTTCGGTATCGTAATGAACGTCGCCGACCCGGCCAGCATCGACGCCGGACTGAAAGAGGTGAATGAAAAAGCCGGCACACCGGTGATTCTCGTCAACAACGCGGGGATTACCCGTGATAACCTCCTGATGCGCCTGAAGGATGACGACTGGTCGTCAGTTATCGAGACCAACCTGTCGAGCGTTTACCGCACCAGTAAGGCCGTGTTGCGCGGTATGGCGAAGGCAAGGTGGGGCCGGGTGATCAACATTAGTTCTGTGGTCTCAGGTATGGGTAATCCGGGGCAGGCCAACTACTGTGCTGCCAAGGCCGGTGTTGAGGGCTTTACCCGTAGTCTGGCGAAAGAAATGTCGAACCGGGGAATCACTGCCAACTGTGTTGCTCCTGGATTTATTGACACGGATATGACTCGAAAACTGGACGACAAGCAACGCGAGGCTATGATGGAAGTCATACCTGCCGGTCGTCTGGGTGAGCCGGAAGAAGTGGCAGCAGTAGTTGCCTTCCTGGCCTCAGAGGCCGCCGGTTACGTGACGGGTGAAACGATTCACGTCAACGGCGGAATGTACATGGGATAGTCCCTGCGGGGATCTGTGCGCAAACCCTTGTTGCACAACATGTTTGAATGGAACCCCTGCTTGTTTGCAGGTATGGTTTAAACTAAACTGGCAGCACTGAAGTTGCTTGGTTGACACAAAAAGTGAGGACATTATGAGTACAGTTGAAGAGCGCGTTAAGAAGATCGTTTGTGAGCAGTTGGGCGTTAAAGAGTCCGAAGTTCAGAACACATCTTCTTTTGTAGAGGACCTTGGCGCTGACTCACTGGACACTGTTGAGCTGGTCATGGCACTCGAGGAAGAGTTCGAGACCGAAATTCCGGACGAGGAAGCGGAAAAGCTGGCGAGTGTCCAGGACGCGATCGACTACATCGTCGCGCACACCTGATACTCAGCACGTTTTTTTACGCCAGGCAAGAAGCCGTCCATGTGATACTGCAATGGGCGGCTTTTTTATTGGCCGGCGTACACGGAACCATTACTGGAAAAGACTTCAGGTGAAGGGGATATGGCTAAACGACGTGTTGTGATAACAGGCATGGGAATGCTGTCGCCGCTTGGTAACGATGTGGATTCGACCTGGGAGGGTATCCTGGCCGGGCGTAGTGGCATAACCGAAATTGACCGGTTCGATACCACGGGATACAACACACGGATCGGCGGCGGTATCAAAAATCTGGATCTGGAGTCCTACCTTTCAACCAAAGACGCCAGAAAGCTGGATGCGTTTATCCATTATGGACTTATCGCAGCCCAGCAGGCGGTCGATGCCAGTGGCCTGGAAGGCTACGGCGAACTCGACAGGGAAAGGGTAGGGGTAGCCATCGGCTCGGGTATCGGCGGTCTTGAGTACATTGAAAAGAATGTGATTGCCATGGAGAAGTCGGGCCCGAGGAAGGTCTCGCCTTTCTTCGTACCGGCGTCGGTGATCAATATGATTTCCGGTAACGTTGCCATTCGCTTTGGATATCAGGGGCCCAATATTGCCATCGTAACGGCTTGTACAACGGGTACCCATAACATCGGTTATGCAGCCCGGACCATCGCCTATGGTGATGCCGATGTGATGCTGGCCGGTGGTTCGGAAATGGCCACTACTCGCAGTTCCATCGCCGCTTTTTCGGCGGCCAGGGCGTTATCCACCCGTAATGATGAGCCCGAAAAGGCAAGCCGGCCGTGGGATTCCGGCAGGGATGGTTTTGTGCTCAGTGATGGCGCCGGGGTTGTGGTACTCGAGGAGCTTGAGCATGCCAAACGCAGGGGGGCGACCATTCATGGGGAAGTCATCGGGTTTGGTATGAGCGACGATGCTTTTCACATCACCTCCCCTCCGGGAAATGGCGACGGGGCGGCCCGTTCGATGAAAAATGCGATCCGCGACGCCGGGCTTGATCCCGAAGCGATCGACTACATCAATGCTCACGGTACCTCCACGCAGGTGGGGGACGTTGCCGAGGTTGCCGCTGTAAAGACGGTTTTTGCCGATCATGCCTATAAACTTTCGGTCAGCAGCACCAAGTCCATGACCGGGCACCTGCTTGGCGCGGCCGGTGCCGTTGAGGCCATTTTCTCGGTGCTGTCAATCCGCGACGGTGTGCTACCACCGACCATTAACCTCGATGATCCTGATGAGGGCTGCGATCTCGACTTCGTGGCCGGCAAGAGCCGCAAGGCCGACGTCCGGGTTGCCCTGTCGAATTCCTTCGGATTTGGCGGTACCAACGGCACCCTGATTTTCCGGCGCTACGAGGACTGAGCAGCGTTGTGCTGAACGTTATCCGAAGTGGTCGCAGTGAGGTTTCCACGGCTGATCGCGGGTTGGCGTATGGTGACGGTCTGTTTGAAACCATCCGTATGTCCGGTCAAAGGGCGGTTCTACGTGAATTGCACCTGGACCGGATGGTGTCAGATGCAGCACGGCTGGATATTCCGGTCCGGCGAAGTGACCTGGACGCAGCGGTAACGCAGGCCGGGATCGATCATGAACCCGGCTACAACGGTAATGACTGGGTACTCAAGCTCATACTGACCCGCGGCCAGGGAGGGCGCGGGTACCGGTTGCCGGAGAACTGCGAACCCAACCTGATTGTTTCCGCATCGCAAATGCCGCCGCTTCCAGACGGCTCCGGCGTGATCGCGGATGTTTCCCGGTTCCCGCTTACCGTGAACCCATGGTTGGCCGGAATCAAAACCCTCAACCGGCTTGAGCAGGTGATGGCAAGCCGCGAATTCACAGGGAAGGAATTCGAGCTGATCATGAGGGACGCGGCAGGGAACCTCGTTGAGGGTACCCGGACAAACCTGTTTGTAAGGCTCGGAAATCATTGGGTGACCCCGCCCGACGGCAGCCTTGCGGTATCCGGCGTGATGCGAAGGTACCTGATCAATTGTCTTCGCGCAGGCGGGCATGAGGTTTCTGAGCATAACGTGCCGCCATCGATGCTATCTTCGTCCGGCTTCCGGGGATTGTTTCTGGCCAACAGCGTTATCGGTATCGTTCCTGTTCGCAAAATGGGAGACGTAGATTTGCCAGTGGATAGCGGGCCTGAGACAATCTGCGACCTTCTGAAAACTTTGGAATAAAGCGCTTGTTCAAGAAGTTATTAATCAGTCTGTTTTGCGTCGCTGTTCTGGCTGTTGCCGGTGCTGGCCTCTGGGTATGGCAGGGACTCCAGACCCTTGAACAGCCAGTGGCACTCGATGAACCCGTTCTGTTTACTGTTCCTTCCGGGAGTGGTTACGGTCAGGTTGCCCGCAAACTGGAGGCCGAGGGCCTCGCGGGGGACAGTCTGTGGCTGAGGGTTCACGGCCGGCTCTTCCCGGAGCAGGCCCGCCTCAAGGCCGGTGAGTACGAGTTTACGCCCGGGATGAGTACTCTGGACATGACCACCATGATGGTCGCTGGCGCCACCAAGCACTGGCAGATTCAGTTCATAGAGGGCTGGACCTTCCGGGATATTCGCCGGGCTCTGGCAGCCAGCGAACGTCTTGAAAAGAAAACCACGGACTGGACCGACGAGGAGGTCATGGAAGCGATGGGCGCGGAAGGTGAGCATCCGGAAGGACGCTTCTTCCCGGATACCTATCGGTTTACCAGCACTGACTCTGATCTGGATCTTTTACGCCGCGCCTTTGAGCGCATGGAAAGGGTGCTTGCGAATGAATGGGAGACCAGAGCTGAAAACCTGCCCTACAACTCGCCCTACGAAGCCTTGATCATGGCCTCCATCGTGGAGCGTGAAACCGGCGCAGTCCATGAGAGGGAAGAAGTCGCCGGCGTGTTTGTGCGCCGCCTTGAGAAAGGGATGAGACTGCAGACCGACCCCACGGTTATTTATGGCATGGGGGATACGTACCAGGGCCGGATTACCCGTCGCGATCTGCAAACCCACACGGACTACAACACCTACAGGATTGATGGCTTGCCACCAACCCCCATCGCACTGCCCGGGAAAGAGGCCATTCACGCGGCTCTGCACCCTGCGGATGGTGATGCGCTGTATTTTGTTGCGCGCGGTGACGGCACCCACAAGTTTTCCCGGACACTGCAGGAGCATCAGAAGGCCGTACGGGAATTCCAGCTTAACCGTCGTTCTGACTACCGCTCCTCGCCAGCCCCCGTCCTCACGCCTGAAGCCGCGGAAGGCGAACAATGACCAGTCGCGGGCATTTCATTACCTTTGAGGGTACAGAAGGCGTCGGTAAGTCTACCCAGCTGGCAAATGCAGCAGATACTCTGAAAGCGCTGGGTGTCGATTATGTTGTAACCCGGGAGCCCGGTGGTACGCCGATGGCAGAATCCATTCGCGAGCTTCTGCTGGCTCCCAGGGAAGAGCCGGTCAACGATATGACCGAATTGCTGTTGATGTTTGCGGCTCGCGCGCAGCATCTTCACACCCGAATCCTGCCGGAACTGGAGTCAGGGCGATGGGTATTGTGTGACCGCTTTACCGATGCCACTTTCGCCTACCAGGGAGGAGGGCGTGGCGTTCCTGCTGACCGTATCGAGCAACTGGAAAACCTTGTTCAGGGCACATTTCGCCCGGACCACGTTGTTCTGCTGGATGCGCCCGTCGAGACCGGCATGACCCGCGCTCGTCATCGGGGCGAGCTGGACCGCTTCGAGCAGGAAGCCGTGGCCTTTTTTGAACGCATACGCCAGACCTACCTCAACCGGGCAGCAGCAGACCCTGCCCGATACCATATTGTCGATGCGGCCCAGCCCCTGGAAGCGGTAAGTCAGGATGTTATCAGCCTGGTCCGTGGATTGGTTAACCGGCCCTGATCGTGCATATTGCGCGATGTTCTGCTTTAATTGAGTAACATTCTCAATCAAACTCCGGGCCCCGGGCATGTTGAACGCACGTTTGCTGAAGCTTCCAACGGCTTCTCATCACCACCGCCACGAACACCATCAGATTGTTGTGGGCGTTCGCGGCGAGGCTGACCTAAACGTGGACGGTACCGGTTCCCATCTGGATACCTGGCGAGCATGCCTGGTGCCCACCGAAGCCCGGCACGATTATTGTGGCGACCTCCAGAATCACGTGTTGGTCATCAATCTTGACCCCTATGTGCCGGCCCTCAATAGCCCCGCGCACAGTGAATACGAAACCCTTGCGCCAATGTTTGAAAAACCACGCACCCTGGTTCTGGACAGCAAGTTGCAGGGGCTGGTGCAGTTTGTTGCCGGTGAATTTGATCGCTCGCCGGATAACGAGGGCATGAAGCACCATATGGGGGCGAGTATCCTGCACTGCATGGCGGAGCGTCTTAATGAAGGGCGGGAAGTGTACCAGAACCGCCATGCCATAAGCCCGGATACTATTCGTCGCTATATAATGGAAAACATCCAGCGCAAGATTACCGTCAACGACCTTGCCGGCGTCGCCTGTCTCAGTGTCAGTCGTTTTCATGAGATGTTCCGCGAAGTGGTTGGTGTCACCCCCCATCAATTCCTGCTGCAGACCCGCCTTGAACAGGCGGTTCAGTTATTGACCATGACCCCCCTGTCGGTATCGGAAGTCAGTTACCGAACCGGATTTTCCTCCCAGAGCGCTCTTACCAATGCCCTGAGAAAACACAAGGGCACTACCCCTTCCAGATTGCGAAGCAATGGCAAAGTCGCCTGATTTTCTAAAAACCTCCCATTTCCGGACGAATTTACAAAAAAATCGTAGGAATTTGTAAGCTTGTCATCCGTAGTAATACTAACTTATGGAGGTAGCTGGTCATCGTCAGGGCGCTGGACCGATTTGTGCGTGTTGTCTGACCCAAACGGAATAACGAATAACGGTATACGGTTGATCGCCGGTGCCATCGACGAGGCGCTGACATGTTCAATGCAAGCAAGGTATTAGAGCCTGCATTTCAGGAACAGCCAAGATCGTTCTTCTGGCAGGGCGTTATCGCCAACTATGCCGTCGATGAAGCCCGCTACCTCAGCGAATTGATTCCACTGGCCCAGAGCGATACTTCAGAACATCGTGCTGTGACGGAGATGGCAACCAGCCTGATCAAGAAGGTCAGGGAGCAGGACGACTCCGTCCACATGATTGATGCTCTGCTTCAGGAGTACAGCCTGGACACCCAGGAAGGCATCCTGCTGATGTGTCTGGCCGAAGCCTTGATGCGGATTCCCGATAAATACACCGCAGATGCCCTGATTCAGGACAAGCTGTCCGATGCCGACTGGAAAAAACACGTTGGACGCAGTGAGTCCACCCTTGTCAATGCATCTACCTGGGGACTTCTGCTGACCGGGCGTGTCGTCAAAATGGACAAACGCCTGGACGGCTCGCCAACCAGTATCTGGAGTCGTCTGGTCAAGCGCAGTGGCGAGCCGGTGATTCGCGGCGCCATCTACCAGGCCATGGCCATCATGGGCAAACAGTTCGTTCTCGGTCGTGATATCGAGGAAGCCCTCAGGAATGCCCGTGAGTCCCGGGACATGGGGTACACCTATTCCTTCGATATGTTGGGCGAAGCGGCAATGAGCAAAGAAGACGCCGCCCGTTACCTGAAGGATTATATGGATGCCATCGAATCCGTTGGCAACGATACCTACCCCGAGGGCAAGTCCCCGGCCCCCTCGATTTCCATCAAGCTGTCGGCGCTCCATCCCCGCTACGAGGTCCCCCAGCAGGAAAGGGTTCTGCGGGAACTGGGTAGTACTCTGATTGATCTGCTGGCGCTTGCCCGTGAAAAGAATGTGTCCATCACCATAGATGCCGAAGAGATGGATCGGCTGGAAATTTCCCTCAAACTGTTCGAGAAGGTTTTCACCTCTCCGGTCGTCAGAGGATGGGGCGGGTTCGGCATGGTTATCCAGGCCTATTCCAAGAGGGCGTTGCCGGTTTTGTGCTGGCTTTCCAAGCTGGCGAAGGAGCAGGGGGATGAAATCCCTATCCGCCTGGTAAAAGGCGCCTACTGGGACACTGAAATCAAGATCTGCCAGCAGCTGGGGCTGGATAGTTATCCGGTATTCACCCGCAAGGAAGCCACCGACACGTCCTATCTTGCGTGCCTCAGGTTCCTGCTAAGCGACTATACCGATGGAGCGCTCTATCCGCAGCTGGCCAGCCATAACGCCCACACCGTTGCTTCGGTCCTGGCCATGGCGAAGAACAAACGCCGCCGTATCGAGTTTCAGCGTCTTCATGGTATGGGTGACGCGCTTTACAATAGCATCCTCGAAGAGAGCGATATCCCCGTGCGTATATACGCTCCGGTGGGTGCCCACAAGGATCTGTTGCCTTACCTTGTCCGCCGCCTGCTGGAAAACGGCGCCAACTCCTCATTTGTGCATCGCCTGGTCGATGCCGCAACCCCTGTTGAAGACCTGGTCCAGAACCCGGTTGACGAGCTTCAGACATACGATTCGCTCGCCAATGACCGGATTCCGGCGCCCACTCATATCTATGGCGAAGAGCGTCGTAATTCCAGGGGTTTGAATATTCACGCTGCCGCTCATCTCGACCCGCTGCTGAACCACCTTTCCCGATGGTGGGAGTCCAACTGGGAAGCGGCTCCGGTTATTGGTGGCGAGAAGAAGCGAAAGGGACGCCCGAAGGAAATAACCGCCCCGTATGACACGACCCAGCCCGTTGGCCATGTCTTCTGGAGCAGCGAAGCCCAGGCGGCTGAAGCTCTTGAGGTGGCAGCGGCAGGCTTCCCCGCATGGCGGGATCGCCCGGTACAGGATCGTGCCCTCTGCCTTGAACGTTATGCAGACCTGATGGAAGCCCACATGGAAGAGCTCATGGCGATCTGTTGCCGTGAGGCCGGGAAAACCATGCAGGATGGCATTGACGAGGTTCGCGAGGCCGTTGATTTCTGCCGCTATTATGCCATCCAGGGCAGGGCCAGATTTGGTGACGCCATGGCGTTACCGGGGCCGACAGGCGAAAGCAATGAACTTTATATGGAAGGGCGTGGTGTGTTTCTTTGCATCAGCCCGTGGAATTTCCCGCTGGCGATATTCACAGGCCAGATCATGGCGGCTCTGGTTGCCGGTAATACGGTGATCGCCAAGCCAGCGGAGCAGACAAGCCTCGTGGCGGGCCGGGCCTTTGAGCTGATGCTCGAAGCTGGATTCCCGCCCGACGTGGTTCAACTTTTACCCGGTGATGGTGCAACAATAGGCGGCAAACTGACCCCGGACCCCAGGATTGCCGGCGTGGCCTTCACCGGTTCTACACAGGTGGCGCATACCCTTAATCGTGCACTGGCCCAGCGTGAGGGAGCGATCGTACCCCTGATCGCGGAGACCGGTGGTCAGAATGCCATGCTTGTGGACAGCAGTGCGTTGCCGGAACAGGTAGTCAGGGACGTTATCCAGTCTGCTTTTGCCAGTGCCGGGCAGCGTTGCTCTGCCTTGCGTGTACTCTATATCCAGAAAGAAGTGGCTGAGCGAACAGAAAGCCTGCTGGCAGGGGCCATGCAGGAGCTATCTGTCGGTAATCCGGCGCTGCACAGTACGGATGTCGGGCCGGTGATCGACGACGAGGCCCGGTCCGGCCTTCAGGCCCACCTGACCGAACTGGACAAGGACGCGAGATTCATCGCCAGGGCACCCATACCCGCATCATGTCAGACAGGGTACTTCGTTCCCCCGTCAGCCTATGGCATTTCCAGCATAAATGACCTGAAATCCGAGCATTTCGGGCCGATTCTTCATGTTGTGCACTACACTGCAGAGAATCTGGATGCTGTGATCGACGAAATCAACGCAGCGGGTTACGGCCTGACGCTCGGTATTCACAGCCGAAGTGAATCCACGGCGGCCTACATTGAGCGCCGGGTGAAGGTTGGCAACACCTATGTTAACCGCAACCAGATCGGTGCCGTGGTGGGAGTTCAACCGTTTGGTGGCCGTGGGCTGTCCGGTACTGGCCCAAAAGCTGGCGGGCCCCACTATCTGTTGAGGTTTGCCACCGAAAGAACATGCACCATCAACACCACCGCAGTCGGTGGGAATGCATCATTATTGTCGTTGGGCATCGAAAAGGTTTGAAGAGCGCTATGCTCTTAGAGCATTAGGGAATGAAAACCAAACAATAGGGAGGTAGTAACCATTGTGATGTGGAGGTTGGCGTTATAGGCAGTAGCGCTTTATCAGGTGAGAAAAAGGGAGTTAAAACAACAAGGGGTGCGACTACTCGAACATAAAGGGTAAATGCGCCAAACGGTCGGAGTTGATTCCGTCCTATTTGAACTGGAGGAGTTTCATGGCTATTGGTGTTTGGATAAGTCTATTTCTTTATTTTGCGCTCATGATCGCCATAGGCGTTTATGCAATGCGCAGAGCTACGTCTTCATCCGAGGATTACATGTTGGGTGGGCGGGCACTCAGTCCAAAGGTGGCGGCGCTTTCAGCCGGTGCCTCGGACATGAGTGGCTGGTTGCTTCTGGGCTTGCCCGGGGCGCTGTTTGCATCGGGCCTGGGTTCGGCCTGGATCGGTATCGGCCTGCTTGTGGGTGCCTTCTTTAACTGGACGCTGGTAGCGCCACGGCTTCGTGAACAGACTGTTCACTACGGCAATGCGATTACCATCCCGTCCTTCCTTGCGAACCGGTTCCCGACTCAGGCGCTGTCTCTGCGCACGGTGTCGGCCATCGTTATCGTTATCTTCTTCGCGGTCTACACAGCGTCTGGCCTGGTTGCAGGCGGCAAGCTGTTCGAAAGCGCATTTTCCGGGATCTTCAACTTCGGTGGCATGAGTGATTATGCAGCGGGTATTACCATCACCCTGGGTGTGGTTCTGGCTTACACCGTTGTAGGGGGTTTCCTGGCGGTGAGCATGACGGACTTTGTTCAGGGCTGCATCATGATGTTTGCCCTGATTATCATGCCTGCCGTTGTACTCTTTGGTGAAGGTGGCGGCGGCTTCGCCCAGGCGTCACAAACCCTGAATGAAGTCGACCCGACGCTATTGTCGTGGACTGAGGGGCTGACCTTTATAGGCTGGCTGTCTGCGGTTACCTGGGGTCTGGGTTATTTCGGCCAACCCCATATCATCGTGCGTTTCATGGCGATCCGCACTCTGAAAGACGTACCTATCGCCCGGAACATAGGCATGTCATGGATGCTTATTTCTCTGATCGGTGCGGTTTCTCTGGGTGTGTTTGGCCGGGCCTACGCCATTCGCAATGGTATGGATGTTGCGGATCCGGAAACCATCTTCATCGTCCTGTCGGACATGCTGTTCCACCCGCTGATCACCGGCTTCCTCTATGCCGCTCTGCTTGCTGCGGTCATGAGCACCATCTCCAGTCAGCTGCTGGTGTCGTCTTCTTCACTGACCGAAGACTTCTACCGTCTGTTCCTGCGCAAGGAAGCCACCGACAAAGAATGCGTCAATGTCGGCCGGATCTGCGTGGTACTGGTTGGTCTGGTTGCTGCGGTTATCGCCTCTGACCCGGATTCCCAGGTTCTGGCACTGGTTGCTAACGCCTGGGCAGGTTTCGGTGCGGCCTTTGGCCCGCTGATCATCCTGTCGCTGATGTGGCCCCGCACCAACGGTGCTGGCGCTATAGCCGGTATGGTTGTAGGCGCGGCAACGGTCATATTCTGGATCTCGATGGGCTGGAACGGAGAGTTCATGGGTGGCCCGGGTGTGTACGAAATCATTCCTGGCTTTATCCTGTCCATGATCGCCATCCTGGTGGTCAGCAACGTGACCGCCGATGCTGGCGAGTATCAGCACATCACGCGGTAATAAACGGCGCGAACATTGCGCTGAGTAATGAAAGGGGCTCCTTCGGGGGCCCTTTTTTTGCTTGGCCGGTTT
>NZ_JAWLDU010000061.1:0-15996 GCF_041686475.1 Marinobacter sp. | reverse complement strand
GGGCCCACAGGGGACTTGCACCCCCAAGTCATCCGGCCAGCACCACCTGTACCGGAACAGCGCCCGTCAAGGCGCTACGCGCCATGCCTGGCGCACTAATCAATAAGGGCCTCCCGCGGGAGGCCCTTTTTTGTCAGAGACTTACTCCCTGGCCTCAGCAGCCTTCTCCGCCGCATCAAAGTTCGCCTGGATCCGCTGCAGCAAGTAATCCCGGGCGGAGATGGGAGGATATTTCTGCTCCGGCCCCTGGATGATCACCTCCTTGTTGGCCTGGCAGAAAAACGCCAGGCTATAGCGGGGGCCGCTGTACTCACCCGCCCTCGGCATGCGCACCCGGTGCAGGGTGGACTTGAGACGGTCGTCGCTCCAGCGCATCAGCATGTCGCCGATGTTGCAGGTGATGCGATCTTCCTTCGGGATCACGGTGAACCATTCCCGGTTATCTCCCTTGCCTTCCGCGTCCTTGCCAGGACTGACCTGCAGGCCGCCCTGGCCTTCCTGCTGGAACACCATGGTCAGGCAATCGAAATCGGTGTGGGCGCCGGCCCGCCAGATGGATTCATCGGGCTGATGGTCTTCTGGCAGCGGTAGGTAGTGCAGCAGCCGCAGGGTGCTCTGGTAGTCTGGTTGTGCCCGATCGTGGGCCCTGGTGAAAAAGTCCCGCTCAAAGCCCAGGCGGTCGGCGAAACAGGACAGCACCTTCATGCCCAGCTGCCAGGCCCGGTATTCGAAATCCAGCATCACCCGCTGGAACTCGGGAACCAGGGTCTGGTTTGGCCACAGATCATCCATGTGTGGCAGCGTGATCTGGAAGGATTCCTTGTCGTCTGCTGTACCGGTGGACGGGCGTACCTGGGACTTGAACTCCCAGCCGGAATTGAGCCCCTTCTTCAGGGAGAAGCGCTGTTTGTCGGCCTCCGGCAGCGCGAAGAAGTTTTCCGACAGACCGAAGGCCTCGCGGATCAGGGCCAGGTCCAGACCATGATTGGACAACTGGAAAAACCCCACCTCAGTAGCGGCCTGCCAGAGCTGATCGGTGATCTCGTCCCGGCGCTTGTCAAAGTCGGTCAGGTCGATCACCGGCACGTCCCGGTCAATCTCCTTGCCCATGCCACCATAGGTGGTTTCCAGATTCAGTTCCTCAAGGGTGTATTTTTCTGCAGTAGTAGTCATCGGTGCCTCCCGGGCATCTTGGTCAACAGGGGTCAATGGGCGCCGGAAAGGTGCAGAGGGCGTGATGGAAGGGGCGTGGTCAACTGCCTGCGCCGCCAACCGCCCGCAGGCACTTCCGGTCGACGACTGAGCAATGACCCGACGCCAGCAATACGCAGACGCCTGACTGCTTCTACTCAGACTGGGCGGACCACCCCAAGGGGATGGCCCGCCTCATGACTCAAGCAGCAAGTGTGCCAGCGACTCAGCCCATTACATTCAAGGGTTTGGCTACATCCCGACCACCAGGTTGGCGCCGCCATGAAGCAGGAATCCACAGTAGTGCACTGTTCGGGTGCGAACCGGGGCCCGCCGGCCACCGAAAGCCAGACCTGACCATATGGTCAAAGTGGAAACGATCTTGCATCATCCTGGCGATAACACCACATTGACAAGAGTAGAAGCGGTTAGGGGCTGTTGCCCCGGGACATTGCTCTTTATACTGACAAGGAGCGAGCCTTGAACTACCTTATCCAGAACGCCGTTGCCATTTTCGCCGACCGAAACCCGGACGCCACCGATATCCGCGTACAGGATGGCCGTATTACCGAACTGGGCCGCAGCCTGGCGCCCTCGCCAGTGGAGCCGGAAACCGTTATCGACGCCAGCGGCTGCGTGATCTGGCCGGGGCTGGTGAACAGCCACCACCACCTGGCCCAATCCATAATGAAAGGCGTCCCCGCGGGCCTCAACCAGGGCCTGGGCGAATGGCTCAGCAGTGTGCCCTACCGCTTCTGGCCCAAGGTCACTCCGGAGCTGATGTACCACGCCGCCCGGCTGGGACTGTACGAGCTGATCCGCTCCGGTGCCAGTACCTGCGCCGACCATCACTACCTCTACCACGCCACCACCAGCCCGGAGCTGGAAGAGTCAGTCTGGCAGGCGGCGGAAGAACTGGGCGTCCGCCTGGTGCTGTGTCGCGGCAGCGCCACCGAGACCGGCTCCCATGAAGGCATGATCGAACATCGCATCAAGCCGGAAACCATCGACCAGGTGATTGACCGCCTTGATGCCACCCGAAAAAAACACCACCAGAGTGGCCCGGATGCCATGAAGAAACTCGTGGTCGCCCCCACCAGCCTGATCCACTCCAGCACACCGGACGGCTTGAAGGCCCAGGCCGGCTGGGCCCGCCAGCATGGCCTGAAAATGCACTCCCACCTGCTGGAGGTGAAATTTGACGAGATCCAGGCCCGCGAAAAATACCACCAGAACGCCATCGACTACGCAGAAGCCTGCGACTGGCTGGGGCCGGATGTATGGTATGCCCATCTGGTCCATAGCGACGACCGCGCCATCGAGCGGCTCGCCGCCACCGGCACCGGCATTGCCCACTGCCCCACCTCCAACTGTCGCTTGGGCAGCGGAATCGCCCCTGTGGTGGACATGCAAAAGGCCGGCGTGCCCATCTCGCTGGCCGTAGACGGCTCCGCCTCCGCCGAGTCCGGCTCCATGCTGCAGGAACTGAATCTGGCCTGGCTGATCCACCGGGCAGCCCACGGGCCGGATGTTACCACCCTGGAACAGGTGCTGGACTGGGGTACCCGTGGCGGGGCGAAGCTGCTGGGCCTGCAGGATACCGGGAGCCTGGCCGTGGGAATGCAGGCGGACCTGGTCCTCTACGACATCGACCAGCCCCGCTTCGCCGGCGTCCACTCGCCCCTGGTGGCACCACTGATGTGCGGCGAGCCGGTGCATGTCAGGGACAGCTTCGTTCAGGGGCGACGCATTGTGGAAGATGGCCGTGTCACCGGAGTGGATGAGCGGGAGCTGACCAGCAAGGTACAGGAAGGCGTTGCCCGAATACTGGCCCGCGCCTGAACGAAAAAAGCCGGCGGAGTTTATCCCCGCCGGCCTTCGGTATTGCCTGCCCGTTTATTCCGGCAGATTCGCCGTCATACCTTCCACATACCAGTCCATGCCCGCCAGCTCTTCTTCGGTCATGGTCTCACCTTCCGGCACCCGCAGCTCGCCGTCCTGGTCATTCAGAGGCCCGGTGAAGGGATGGAACTCACCACTGTCGATAGACTCAACTACCTCGTCCACCTTCGACCGTTGCTCGTCCGTCAGGCGGTCGCTGATGCCAACGGTCTGGATCACGTCCTCGGAAATGCCGCCCCAGTAGTCTTCTGACTTCCAGTCACCATCCATTACCGCCTGCACTGTGTCGATGTAGTACGGTGCCCAGTCATTGACCACGGACAGCAGGTGGGCATCGCCGCCAAACTCGCGCATGTCAGAAGCCTGGCCTACACCCCAGTTGTCACGCTTTTCCGCCGCCATCAACGGTGCCGGACTGTCGGTGTGCTGGACAACAACGTCAGCCCCCTGATCCATCAGGGCGTTGGCAGCATCAGCTTCCTTGGCGGGATCGAACCAGGTATTGGCCCACACCACCTTAAGTTCGATGTCCGGGTTCACTTCCTTTGCCCCCAGATAGACCGCATTGATATCACGGATCACTTCCGGAATGGGAAAGGAGGCAATATAGCCCAGAGTGTCAGACTCGGTTACCAGACCGGCAGCCACGCCGGTAACGTAACGCCCTTCATAGGTTACCGACAGATAGGTGCCCAGGTTGTCGGCGCGCTTATAGCCTGTAGCATGCAGGAATGTGGTATCCGGAAACTGCTCCGCCACCCGTGCGGTGGGATTCATGAAGCCAAAGGAGGTGGTAAAGATTACATCGTTGCCAGCCTGGGCCAGGCGGCGGATGGTGCGCTCCGCATCGGCGCCCTCGCTGACGTTCTCCACATAGGTGGTATCTACTTTGTCGCCAAAGTGCTCCTCAAGGGCCAGCCGACCCAGGTCGTGCTGGTAGCTCCAGCCATGGTCCCCGATGGGGCCTACATACACAAAGCCGACTTTCATCGGGTCTTCGGCCATGACAGACATAGACGTACTGAGTGTGGCAGCAAGTACCAGGCTCGATTTCACTTTCATGGATACTCTCCTGAGTGTTTGGATCATTCTGCGTTGTGCGTTCCAGTGGTTTACCAGAAGAAGATTCAGCAAAAAGCTGGCCAATTGCTCAGGTTTTTAAGGATCTGTTTTAAAGGGATTCTGTTTAGAAGCTAACGTGGGCATGCTATAGAAAGCACCAATTTCGGATCAGCCCGGCCTATCCAGTTACGGCCAATAATCGGCGCACCATCAGAGCAACCTTTAGCGAAAAACGCACCAGTTCGAAGCAGACCTGGCCAGTCATCACATTCCTGTTTGGGCACTTTGCACACAGGAGCTTCGCCCCGTTGACAAACAAAGCCTAAAAAGACGGCCATGGCACAATCGTTGCCAACTCCTACGTGTTTACCCACTACACGGAGAGATCGCCATGACCGAACCCACCCCGCAAGAACAGGACTACCCCCTCAGCCCCGTCCCAATGGATCAGCGCAAAAGCGTCTGGTCCATGGGACTGGTACTTTTGGGCTTCACTTTCTTCACTGCCACAATGTGGGCCGGTGGCAGTATCGGAGTCGCTTTCGATTTTTCCACCATGATCATGGTATTGACCATAGGTAACCTGCTATTGGGGGCCTATGCTGCAGGACTCGGCTACATCGCTGCGAAGACCGGCCTTAACACCGCTTTAATGAGTCGTTTCACCTTCGGAGAGATTGGCAGCAAGCTCTCGGACTTCATTCTTGGTTTCACTCAGATTGGCTGGTACGCCTGGGGCACCGCCACCATGGCTATTCTGCTGGTGGAACTGACAGGCATGCCAGAAGCCATGACCACACCGCTCATGGTGCTGTTCGGTTTCGCTTTCTGTGTCACCGCATTTATCGGGTATCGAGGCCTGGAATGGCTTTCTCGCGTGGCCGTGCCGGCCATGATCATTCTGGTCGCCGTCAGTATGACAATCTCTACCTCCGATGCCGGCGGATTGTCCGGCTTGCTGGCGATCGCGCCGACCGATGAAATGACCGTTGCTGCTGCTATCACACTGGTCTTCGGCACCTTTGTGAGTGGAGGCACCCAGGCCACTAACTGGACACGCTTCGCCAAATCCGGGAAAACGGCCGTGATCGCAACATTGCTCGCCTTTTTCCTCGGAAACGGGCTAATGACTCTTATCGGCGCCTTCGGTGCACTGGTGTATCAACAAGCAGATATCGTCGACATCATGGTCGCCCAGGGACTGACAACGCTCGGCATTCTGATGCTCTTTCTCAACCTCTGGACCACCCAGGACAACACTGTTTATAACTTCGCCGTTGCTGGCTGCAACCTGGTGCGCACCCGTCGGCGTAAAGCCGTGACCATTGCCGGAGCGGCAATTGGTACCGTTCTTGCCGTTCTAGGTATGTACGAGTGGCTGATTCCCTTCCTGATTCTGCTGGGCACGTTTATTCCACCGATCGGTGGTGTCATTATGGCCAGCTTCTTTGTCGGCTATAAGCGCCGCTACCCGGATCTGACATCAGTTACCTTGCCAGCCTTTAACTTCCCTGGGCTCGCCGCTTATGCCATCGGCTCAGCAGCCGCATATACTTCTCCATGGATCGCCCCGATCATGGGTGTCTTCGTCGCCGCTCTGAGTTACAGCATCATTCTGACCGTCAGCAAGGCAGTCAGTGAACGCAGAGCCCAGGCCATGGGAACTGTTTGAGTGACGCTGCGATGCCGGGATATACCCCTGCTCACGGGCCTAGGCACTATCAAGCTTCGGGGTGGTGAAACCGCTATAGCAAACGCTGTGCGCTGGCCGTATGTGGCGGAAAACCACTCTTCCAGCCAGACTGACCAATTCAAAACACTGCTCTCGGCTCACCTGTCATTAAAGTCAAAAATGTTCGCAAATCACCCCAGGAAACAAAATGACTGATCAACTGAACGCCATAGTGAATGCCCGCCTGCAGGGCCAGAATGGACTATACACGCTCAAGATTAACAATGGCCGCTTCTCCGGTATCTCCGCACAACAGGAATCAACCATTGCAACAGAGGATGAACTGGATGCTGGAGGCAACCTGGTTACACCAGCTTTTGTCGAGCCCCACATCCATCTGGACGCCGCCATGACTGCGGGTCAACCCCGCTGGAACAAGAGCGGCACCCTGTTTGAAGGCATTGACTGCTGGGCCGAACGCAAGACAACCCTGAGCCCGGACGATGTCATTGGCCGGGCCACTCAAACCCTGAAGCTTTTTGCGGCTCACGGCATCCAGTACGTTCGCACCCACGTGGACGTTACCGACCCGCACCTGACCGCACTTCAAGCCATGCTGACAGTTCGCGAGCAGACCTCCGGATTTGTAGATCTTCAGATTGTAGCTTTTCCACAGGAAGGCATATGGTCGTTCAAAAACGGCCGAGAGCTGATGGAGGAGGCAATCCGGCTGGGCGCCGGTGTGGTTGGCGGTATACCCCACTTTGAGCATACCCGGGACTATGGCGCGGAGTCGATTCGCTGGCTCATGGAGCTAGCCCATAAACACGATCTGCTGGTGGATGTGCATTGTGACGAAATTGACGATCCGGAATCCCGGTTCCTGGAAATTCTGGCCGCCGAGGCGCTAAAACTGGATTATGGCTCGCGAGTATCTGCCAGCCATACCTGCGCCATGGGCTCCTACAACGATGCCTATTGCAGCCGCTTGTTCCGCCTTTTGAAAAAATCCGGACTACGATTCCTTTCCATGCCTACTGAAAGTCTGCACTTGCAGGGCCGATTCGACAGCTACCCGAAGCGCCGGGGCATTACCCGTGTTCCCGAGCTGCTTGATGCCGGTCTGAAGGTCGCCTTCGGCCAGGATTCCATTCGCGACCCATGGTATCCCATGGGCAACGGGAATATGCTGCGGACCCTTGATGTGGGTTTGCATGCCTGCCATATGCTCGGAATGAGTTGGATTGAACATTCTCTTGAGCTGATCACCGAAAACGGAGCGGCTGCGCTGGACTTGGGGGAGTATGGCATTGGTGAAGGCCTTCCAGCACGATGCCTTGTACAGCAGGGCCAGACACCCTATGAAGTCCTACTCGGTCAAAGACCAGTGCTGGCTTCAGTCCGGGACGGCCGGGTTCTGGTTCGAAGAAACGCCAGCCATCCCGAGACTGGCCTGATGCTATGACAAACTGCTCCAGTGATAGGGTTGGCTTGTACAGGTAACATGCCTCTGTTGAACCCATAAGGTCGGCCGGTCGAGGCGTAACCCAAGCCATACCTCACGGAGTTCTTGTAAGTTACCAGCCCGCCGATGTCCGGATTTCGAACACTCATTTCCTAACAGTTGCGGACGAACCAATGGAGCGTAAACTACGCATCACCGAGGCCAAAAGCCGGATTGGGGCACCGATCAAATGTCCTGATCCCGGACATCCAAATCCTATCAGTCTTGTGCCCAAAATCGGTGTTAATCGGTCAAAATACTGTTTTATCGGTATTTTTTATAGTGATGAATTCTTGAGTAAGCAATTGATCATACGGATTTTTGGTCGATTAAGATCGTTTTCTAGCGGGTAGTAGCGGCGCCCTCCGGAGGCGAAGGTCTCAGGTTCGAATCCTGACGGGCGGGCCATTAATTCGGCAAATCAATGACCTATCGGTAAAGCAATCTCCTCACCTCTGTCACTCGCACCTAAGTAATCCGCAAATCTCCGGTTTGATAGATGTTCTTTGCACGGCTAAATTAAAAGCAGGAATTTTTCTCTGTTTTTGCGCTTGTGCCCAAACGGTGCCTTGGCAGTGCCCAGTCAATTTAGGCGATGCATCACCACAGCATTTAATCCAACGGCTTTCCAATAATGGCCATTACCGTCTCCGACCCTGCCTTTTTCTAAAGACAGAGGCACCGCAACCAGGGTTAACCCACCAGCAATTCAAGCTATCAACACCCTCAAAGACCTGCGACCCAGCGTTAGTAGGATTCGTTTATCACTTCCATGGAACACCTCAATTGCAAGCTTAAATCTTATAGCTATATGCTAATAACCAAATTAAGCAATCAGGCGTTTTCAACGTTGAGGAGGACGCAATTATGAGGACTTTCCAGCAATCACCTGCAAAACACACCGGCACACCCGAGGTCGCGGGTTTTTTCGATCCTCGTACTTTCAGTGTTCAGTACGTGGTCAGCGATCCGGAGACGAAGCAGTGTGCCATTATTGATCCGGTGCTGGATTACGATGAAAAATCCGGCGCAACGGCGACTCACCATGCCGACGAACTTCTGGATTACGTGCGCGAGCAGCGCTTTGAAGTGCAGTGGATCCTGGACACACACCCCCACGCCGACCACTTTTCGGCAGCCCAGTACCTGAAGGGAGAGACCGGCGCTCCTACTGCGATCGGTGGTTATGTCACCGGGGTGCAGGAGCTGTGGAAAGGCATTTACAACTGGCCCGATTTTCCCGCTGACGGCTCTCAATGGGACCACCTGTTCCGGGCCGGCGACGAGTTCCGGATTGGTAATTTGCAGGGCCGTGTGATGTTTTCGCCAGGGCATACGCTGGCCTCTGTCACCTACGTGATCGGTGATGCGGCGTTTGTGCATGACACCGTTTTCCAGCCGGATTTCGGCACCGCCCGCGCGGACTTTCCTGGCGGCGATGCCCATCAACTGTGGGATTCCATCCAGGCCATACTGGCCCTTCCGGACGAAACCCGGCTGTTCACCGGTCACGATTATATGCCCGGCGGTCGCGAGCCTGAGTGGGAAAGCACCGTTCACGAGCAGAAGCAGGCTAACAAGCATCTGGCTGAGACCTCGGAAGCCGAGTATGTGGAGCTTCGAAACACTCGTGACAGCGAGCTGCCAATGCCAAAGCTGATTCTGCATGCGCTGCAGGTGAACACCCGCGGTGGACAGCTCCCGGCGCCTGAAGCCAATGGCAAACGGTATCTGAAGATCCCGTTGGATGCGCTTGAAGGTGCTGCCTGGGAATAGTCCTGAAAACGAGGCTCACAACCCCTTTGCCGGGCCGAAAACGTCCGGCTTTTTTATGAGCTTAAGATTCATGGACCAGTTTAAGTGACTTTGTCACTGACGGCTGAATCCTGCCGAGATACGTTGGCGTTGAAGTCTTTCGATCAATCAAAGAGCCCCCCATGATCAAATTATTCAAAGCCCTTGCCGCCGCTGGCCAGATGCGGAACCCGACGACGCGTACGTTCACGTTCTGAGCGTTTTAGCCTGAGTTGCCCACTTCAAACGTGGCAAACCCAGTTAAGTTCAAAAAAAGGAGGTTAATGAATGACAAAAGTGCGGCCTTCCCGATTGCAGAATTTTCCGATTTCATGGTTCGCCGTTGTGATGGGAATGACCGGGTTTACCATCGCCTGGCACCGTGCGGAAGGCTTGCTGGGACTTCCTTGGAAGCCAAGCCCCATATTGCTCGGGCTGACCATCACCGGATTTGTTGCTCTGCTGATGCTTTATCTGGCCAAGGCTATGAAATATCCCGGCGAAGTAAAAGCGGAGTTTGCGCATCCGGTCAAACTGAACTTCTTCCCCACCATATCAATTAGTCTGATTCTGTTAAGTATTGCGCTGTTACCCTACAGTGGCGCCGTGTCACTCATTCTTTGGAGCGTTGGCGCGGCCCTTCACCTTGGCTTCACGCTCTATGTTTTGTCAGCCTGGTTACACCAGACCCACTTTGAAGTTGCCCACATCAACCCGGCCTGGTTTATCCCCATCGTGGGTAACATCCTTGTACCCATCGCAGGCGTGCAGCATGCGTCTCTGGAAATCTCCTGGTTCTTCTTCAGCATTGGCCTGGTTTTCTGGCTGGTTTTGTTAACGATCATTTTCTACCGGATGTTTTTCCATCAGCCGCTTCCGGCCAAACTCCTGCCGACTTTGTTCATTTTGATCGCGCCGCCTGCCGTGGGTTTTATTTCCTGGTTCCAGCTGGTTGGCGAAGTGAACGCCTTTGGACGGGTGCTTTACTACGTTGCGATCTTTCTCACCCTGATGCTTATTACCCAGGCCTCCAGATTCTTCCGGCTGGAGTTCTTTCTTTCCTGGTGGGCTTACTCGTTCCCGATGGCAGCCATTACGATCGCCACTTTCGTAATGTACGAGCAGCTTCAACTCGCGTTCTTCAAAGGGCTTGGTGCTTTACTTCTTGGACTGCTTACGGTGCTTATTGCAGTTCTTCTCGGCAAGACCGCCCAAGCGGTTCGGCGCAGGGCGATCTGCATTGAAGAATAGCCGCAGACTTTCTACGGGTGTTCTTCAAGCTCTTCGTAGCCGGTGACCATGGGCTTGATCAGGCTGGTGAGCTTCGGACCCATGGTTGCCATGTACACATGAGCAATGATGAAAACCAGCATGGCAAAAGCCGCTGCGGTATGAACCAATGCCACCGTCTCCAGTTCCAGCGCATTGGATAGCGTTGCGGGCCAGTCGTTGTAGCACAGGTAGAGAAGGCCGCTGAGCCAGATGACCGGTGTAATCATCAGTTTGAAAAACAGATAGGCCAGACGCTGCAGAGGATTATGCTTGGCCCGCGTGGTTTTCCGGTACGGATGCGGCTCACCGGTAAAGGTCCCGATAAGGTAGTAGCGGATCACCGCGAACAGTCCGTTCCGGGTAGGAACATACTGGCGCCACTCGCCCGTGGTGATATGCCAGAAAATGGCGAACAGCCACAGTATAATCAATGCCCAGGCGGCCAGGGTATGCAGCCGAGCCGCCTCGCCGAAACCAATCACGGAATAGCTGCCGTGAATTTCGAAGCCGGTAAACAGCAGTGTGAAGATCAACAGTGCCTGGAACCAGTGCCAGAAACGCTCGAAACGTTTGTAGATCATTACCCGGCTCATGACGGTTTCCTCCCCTTCAGCAGAATTCTTGCCAGACCGTGTAGCAGAACGCCGATCAAGGTCAGGGCCACCAACAACCAGCCAATACGATCCAGCCAGATGTTGCTGCTATGACCAGGCATATAGATGCCTGGAAGACCTGCGAGACGACTGTTCTGGGCGTGGCAGGAGGCGCAATCCAGGGCCATTTCAGCCGGTGGCACCATGTGGGTAATGGGCCAGTGCATGGTGGTTTCGATGAAGTCGTAGCTGCCGCTGAAGGGCATCCCGGACATCTCACTGCCTGCCTTGAGCGCCCTGGGCCAGCTGAAGTTACTCCATAGCGAACTGTCATCGGCACCAAACACATGGGTAGCCAGCAGGGTTTTCCGTTCGGTGTCATAAGGCTGCTTGCCCTGCATGACTTTGAACGGCCAGATGCGGGAGCCCGGATCCTCCGGACTGCCCTCAATGCGGTTGATTTCAACCGGAGAATGAGCTATGTCGAGTTTTTCATCCACCAGAGTGTATTTCACCGTGCCGTCAAACCAGGCGTAGGTTGGCACGACATTTTCGCCGTGGCGGAAGTCCCCTTTCTCGCTCAGATAGCTGGGGTGACCATGCTCGTCGTATTCGGTAATCGGCTGACCGTCATCATCCAGCCGGCCGGCGGTAGACCAGTCCCACCAAACCTTGGTGGGGACGCCGCCCCGGGCGAATTCGGGTACATGACAGGTCTGGCACGCCAGGGTGTCCACATGGTCGTTCAGCTTCTGCTGCGGGTGCGGTGAATCGCCGTGGCAGGACTGGCAGCTTGCACGGCTGAGATCAGTGTGGCCAGGGACATCAATACCCTGGGTGTCGGCGGCATTGACCTGGTAACGGCTGCCGGCCACCTCATGCCCCCAGCTGGTATGGCAATCGGCGCAGGCAAAATCGAGCCCGCCCGCGGACATGTGCACATCCAGCGAGCGTGGTGGATCCACCAGAGAGGAGTCCAGATCGCCGTGTTTCACGCCGTCTGCGCCACCGCCATAGAAGTGGCAGCTACCGCAGTTAGCCCGACCGCTCGCGCCGACATTCTGGGCAATCATTTCAAGATCCGGTGGCTGGACCATCTTGCCACTGCCCTTCGGCCATTCCCGGGGCGTGTAGGTGGGGTGCCCGGCCAGGGTGGGAAACTTCCAGTAGTCACCGGTGGTGTCGTGACACACCAGGCAGTCAACGGCGTTGTCCGCAGTAGGCGGGGGTTGCCTCATGTCTTGCCAGCCGTAGCCCACATGGCAGGAGGTGCAGCGAGGCTCGTTGGTGATCGCCATGCCACAGAAACTGTTGATAACCTTGCTCTTGCCCAGGGTCTGGTCCGTTTCCGGATGCTCGTAGGTCCAGGTCCAGTGGGTGGTTGCACGGATCTGTTCGCCCGCTTCGGTGTGGCAGCCCAGGCAGGCTTCGGTTACCTCCTGCGCATTCTCGAAAGGGCCCTGAAGTGCCTCGAATTTGCTGTGATCGGCAGTGGCGGGTGGGCGTTGGGCTCCATATACAGAAAAGCCGGAGCAAACCAATGCTCCGGCCAGCGCCACATGGGCAGAGAGCCCGCCAAAACGGTTGATGAAGCGGTTCCATGCAAAAATGTTCACGTCTCTGACTCCCTGGCCCTGTTCAAGGGCCAAAACAGTATACAAAGACTCCCTGCAAACGCGACTTCAGAGTCGGTACGGCCGACGATCGGGGTTACGGACGATAAATCTTTTCCGGATTGAGTGTCATGGACCATGGCAGGCCGTCGTTCTGCCAGCCATTCACAATTCTCATACCTTTTTTCTTGCCTTCTTTGGCACCACTGCCCTGAAAGCCGTGGTCAATGTATTTCACATTGGTGAAGCCCCGTTCCATCAGGTATTCAGCGCTCGGCTTGCCCCGGGTTGAGCCGGAGCGGCACATGGTAATAACCAGGTCATCTTTGCTAAGGCCTTTCTCTTTAAGGGCTTCTTCCACGTCTGCCGCGAACTCCGGGTTGGTGTTCATGGCAAACCGGCCCTTGTCAGCAAGAAAGTCCGAGCGATCGGCCAGTTTGAACGGGATATTCTTGTCGACAACGTCGGTAAAGCCGATAAACATGATTTCAACCGGATCTCGGACATCCACAAACAGCAGTTGGTCCCCCTGCTCCTGAACCATGTCATAGGTTTCCTGCGGGGTCAGGGAAAGTGCTTCTTCCGCCTGGGCGCTGAAGGCAATGGCGAAAGTGGCAAGCAAAGCTGTCAGTATCTGTTTCATGATGATTTCCTCCTGAATTCGGGTGGCCCCTGATCTTTCTTCAACATACGCCTGTAGGACCGCTGTTCTCAATACAAGTTATAAGCATATAAGAGTTTGCTTGACCGAGATCAAAACGCAAAAAGGGGCTGCCAAACGGCAAGCCCCTTTTTTCAACCGCGAACCCGATTAAAGCTTGGTTGTGCGGAGGTACGGACGGATTTCATTCCAGCCATTCGGGAACAAACCCTTGGCTTCCTCGTTGGAAATGGAGGGCGGGATGATCACGTCATCGCCCTTGCGCCAGTCAGCAGGCAACGCACAGCTGTTGGCGTCCCCGGTCTGAAGTGCATCGATGACCCGGAGGATCTCGTCAAAGTTACGGCCTACCGCCATCGGATAGGTCATGGTCAGACGGATCTTCTTGTTCGGGTCGATGATGAATACGCTGCGTACGGCTGCGGTTTCGCTCTCACCGGCGTGGATCATTTCATACAGCTCGGCCACTTTGTGGTCAGCGTCAGCGACGATCGGGAATTGCAGGTCGCAATTCTGGGTATCGTTGACGTCTTCAATCCACTTTACGTGCTCTTCCACGGTATCGGTGGACAGACCCAGGGGCTTCACGTTGCGGGCTTCAAATTCTTTTGCCAGTTGAGCCGTGCGGCCCATTTCCGTGGTGCAGACCGGGGTGAAGTCGGCCGGGTGGCTGAAGAAGAATACCCAGGAATCACCGGCCCACTCGTGGAAGTTTATCTGGCCGGCGGTGCTGTCGATGGTGAAGTTCGGGGCGGTAGAGCCAAGCAATAAACTCATGATGAATCTCCTGTCGGGTTTTGCTGGTGGAGGCGGGTTGCCTCTTGATGTCGGAATAACAATAACCCGTCCGGAGGGCGTTAGCCAATATAGTTATATCTATAGAACAAATAGCTTTAACGAATCAAAGAGCAACACGTGAAAAATGAGCCCATGAAAACTTATCTACGGAATATTCAGATACCTTCGAACGACCGCGTCAGGATCGTCGTCTTCGGTAGTTACACTCTCAATACCTTTTTGTTGAAGCCGCATTGCCAGCCCTGCGCCCATCCCCCTGGTGATCAAAACATCAATATCATCCAATGGGTGCGGTAGCTGCGACGAGCTCTCCCGGAATGACTGCTCTTTGGGAAGTTCGAGGAGCTCCTTTTTAGCCACCTGCCCTTCGGTAATGTGAAATATGAAGAATTTCCTGCATCGGCCGGCATGTTGGGTGACGGTTTTTCGATTCTGGCTTGTTACGGCTATTTTCATCAGATCCTCACGATTCAGGTGTTTTGAGAGTTTCAGTTCAGGAATTAATGCTGGTTGCAGAGGCTCTAAACGGCGAATCAACCCTTCCACAGATATCATCGCTCAGCAGTTATCAATCTATGCGCCATGGCAAAACCGCTATCAATGCAGTCGCCTACACTAATACCGTCCCGCCAGTTACCCATTAAATGAAGACCCTTGTAGCGTCCCGCGATGTCGTCGATCCTGGCTATGCGGCTTAAATGCCCCACCTCATATTGCGGAATGGCGTTTGCCCATCGTGCGACTTTGGTAAAGACCGGACGGCTCTGGATATCAAGCATCTGGCCCAGTTCCTCGCTGACTAAATTTACCAACTGCTGATCGGAGTTTTCGACGGCCATCGGGTTTCTGCGACCACCGATAAAGCAGGTGAAAAGCACATGTCCCTCTGGCGTCCGGTTCGGAAAAAGTGTGGAGGAGAACAAAGCTCCGAGCGTTTGCCTCTTTTCTTGACTTGGAATGAGCATTCCAAAGCCGTCGAGTGGATGTTTGATGGACTGGTCTGGGTAACCCAGCGCAACAGCAGCAAGTGGTGGATAGACAATACTGGCCAGCTCTGACCGAAGTTCAGGGCTAACCGGTTCCAGGAGTGATCCGCTGACGTGAGCCGGCGTTGCCAATACCAGCTGATGGGCAACGCGCATTTGACCCCGCTGGTCGACCACGCGCCACATTCGATCATCCTGCTCAACCTTTTCCACTCGACAGCCGGTTATCACTCTGACATTGTCGAGCCGTCCCAGCTCATCCCTGATTCCGTCAGTCAACGTGGAAAGCCCGTCCGGGAAGCTCACAATCTTGCCACGCCACTCGTCGGGGAAGCCATTTTCGCGATCCTTAATACGCTGTTTTCTGCCATTTCGCATTAGAGCGATTGCGCCTCGAAGCAGGGACCCATGATCCCGTTCCAGGCGGTGTAACCGAGGGAAGGCGGCTTGAGCTGAGAGCTTTTCTGACGATCCGGCATAAACGCCTGAGACAAAGGGATCGACAAAGTGATTAAGAATATTTTGACCGAAACGCCTTCGAACCAAAGCCGCCAGAGTTTCTTCGCTCGGCGCTACCTTTCGAAAAGGTTCACTGATCAAATGACGCCAGCCTTCGATGCCAATGAGAGGACTGCTTAACGCAGATTTCAGATCAGCCGGTAACGCAACGGGAACCCCGTCCTTGACAACATAACGTTTGCGGCTGGCCAAAGGTGGAAAAATAACTTTGTCGCTGAGATTAAGGGATCTTAGAAGCTGATGCAGTGACGGTTTGGCCATAAGTGTGTTGGGGCCGAGCTCCATCTGCCACCCCTGTTCTTTGACCGACCGGATATTCCCTCCTAGTTGCTCGTCTGCTTCAACCAGGGTCACGTTTTTTCGGCGGCGTCCAAGCGCAAGTGCCAGTGAGAGCCCCGTAATACCACCGCCAACAATCAGAACGGACTG
>NZ_JAWLDU010000014.1:52505-58240 GCF_041686475.1 Marinobacter sp. | reverse complement strand
GGTGGCGTAAGGTTGAGCACCAGCTTCCGCCGGCCCACCATTTCGGCCATGGGACTGCCAAGGGTCGGATTCGAAGGCTATCGCCTGAAACCGGAAAGTGGGGAAGAGCAGGACGGCCAGCCGGTCCGCAGCGTGGAGAGCGACCTTTGACGAAAAGTTTCATACACATCATCGCAATAGCCCTGGCTGTCACCCTGGTTACCGGGTGCGCTATTAACCGCTCCGCCACGGCCGATGGCGCACCGCTGGCGCGACAGGTGACGGCCTCCGATCATTGCGGGTTAACAGCACCGGGGTTGGTCTATATCAGTAACGCCAGTGAGCTGGACAGGTTGGAGACGCTGCCTTCAGGAAACCTGTCCATGAACCAGCTCCGCGCTCTTGATATGGAGCAGGAACATCTGGTGTTGGTGGGGCTGGGCCAGAAATCCACCGGGGGTTACGGCGTGACCCTGGAGTCCGCCGAGATTGTTGATGATGTTCTGGAACTGACCCTCAACACCCGGAAGCCGGCGGCAGACGCTATGGTCACCCAGGCGCTGACCACTCCCTGTGCGGTGATTGCCATCAGCCCGGAGGACTGGAAGCGGCTCAGAGTCTCTGGTGAAGGCCTGGATACCATTACACGCGAACGTTAGCCCCCTCTGCGCTGCGCCAATCCTCACCGGTGCAAATCAACCGTTGATCTTTGCCCGCGAATCCCTAAGCTATGGGCCAGTTTAACAACAAACCCGTGGAGTTGCTTTCTACCCATGAGCCAGAAACAGTACAACGCAGACGCCATTGAAGTTCTTAGTGGTCTGGACCCGGTTCGCAAACGCCCGGGCATGTACACCGACACCAGTCGCCCCAACCATCTGGCCCAGGAAGTCATTGATAACAGCGTCGACGAAGCACTGGCTGGCCATGCCCGCCGTATTGACGTGATTCTCCACAGTGACGGCTCGCTCAGCGTGGAAGACGATGGCCGTGGTATGCCGGTGGATATGCACAAGGAGCATGGCGTACCCGGGGTAGAGCTGATTCTTACCCGGCTCCATGCCGGCGGCAAGTTCTCCGAGGGTAACTACAATTTTTCCGGTGGCCTGCACGGGGTAGGCGTTTCCGTTGTTAACGCCCTGTCGACAGAGCTGGAAGTGACCATCAAGCGCGATGGCCAGCTCCACCGCATGACGTTTGCCAACGGCCACAAGCAGACCGAGCTGGCGGTTATCGACACGGTCGGCAAACGCAATACCGGCACCCGGCTGAAGTTTACGCCGGACGCCAGCTATTTCGACAGCCCGAAATTCTCCGTTAGCCGTTTGCGCCACAACCTGAGGGCCAAAGCGGTCCTTTGCCCGGGCCTGATTGTCACCTTCCTGCAGGAACAGACCGGCGACAAGGATGAGTGGTGCTACGAGGGCGGCCTGCGTGACTATCTGCGTACCGAGCTGGCGGATATCGAGGCGGTTCCGCTGGAGCCCTTCACCGGCAGTTTCTCCGGTAACGAGGAAGCGGTGGACTGGGCCATCCAGTGGCTACCGGAAGGTGGCGAAGCGGTCATGGAAAGCTATGTCAATCTGATACCCACTGCCCAGGGCGGCACCCATGTAAACGGCCTGCGAACCGGCCTTCTGGAAGCTATGCGGGAGTTCTGCGAGTTCCGCAGCCTGCTGCCCCGCGGAGTGAAGCTGACCCCGGAAGATATCTGGGAGCGCTGTGCCTACGTGCTGTCCTTCAAAATGCAGGAGCCCCAGTTCTCGGGCCAGACCAAAGAGCGTCTGTCTTCCCGCGAAGCCGCGGCGTTTATCTCCGGCGTGGTCAAGGATGCCTTCAGTCTGTGGCTGAACCAGCACACGGATATCGCCGAAGCACTGGCCGAGCTGTTTATCAGCAATGCCCAGCGCCGTCTGCGCGCCAGCAAGAAAGTGGCCCGCAAGAGGGTCACCTCCGGGCCGGCACTGCCCGGCAAGCTGGCGGATTGCTCAGGTAGCGACAGTAATCGTTCCGAACTTTTCCTGGTAGAGGGTGATTCTGCCGGTGGCTCTGCGAAACAGGCCCGCGACCGGGAATTCCAGGCCGTAATGCCGCTGAGAGGCAAGATTCTCAATACCTGGGAAGTGGACTCCGGCGAGATACTCGCCTCCCAGGAAGTTCACGACATTGCCGTTGCCATCGGGGTGGACCCGGGCTCCGACAAGCTCGACGGGCTTCGTTATAACAAGATCTGTATTCTGGCGGATGCCGATTCGGATGGCCTTCACATCGCCACCCTGCTGTGCGCGCTGTTCGTCAAACACTTCCGCCCCCTGGTCGCGGCGGGCCATGTTTTCGTTGCCATGCCGCCGCTGTACCGGGTGGATCTTGGCAAGGAAACCTTCTATGCCCTGGACGAGCACGAAAAGCAGGGCATCCTTGACCGCCTGGCAGCGGAAAACCGCCGTGGCAAAATCTCTGTCACCCGCTTTAAAGGTCTGGGCGAGATGAACCCGCTGCAACTGCGCGAAACCACCATGGCCCCGGATACCCGCCGGCTGGTGATGCTCACCATTGCTGATGGCGACGACACCGACAGCCGGATGGACATGCTGCTGGGTAAGAAGCGGGCCTCCGATCGCCGGGTATGGTTGGAGACCTACGGCAATATGGCGGATATCGAGGTGTAAGTCTCTCTATATTCTCGGTAGTGCTTTAAAAAGCATCCTTTATTCTTTCTAAGTATTCAGCAAACTCGGTATCCTGCGCCTTTTATCCAAGGGAACACCAGATGGACTGGCAGGGCTGGTTTGCATTAAGCCTCGCGGGCGTTGCGTTGCTGCTGATGAGCGTCGGACGTTTTGGCCCGCATCTCGTCATGATGGGCGTGCTCATCGTGCTGAGTGCCAGTGGTATCGTCAGCGCTGACCAGGCCCTGGCCGGATTCAGTAACGCCGGTCTGATCACAGTTGTCGCCATGTTTGTAGTGGCGGCCGGTATTCACCACTCTGGTGGTGTGGACCTGGTGGTTCACCACCTGTTGCGTTCTCCCCGCACCGTACGTTCGGCCCAGGCCCGCATCGCCTTTCCAGTGGCGCTGCTGAGCGGCTTCCTCAATAACACCCCCGTTGTTGCCACGATGATTCCGGCGGTTCACGCCTGGTCACGGAAAATCGGCATATCCCCCTCCAAGCTGATGATCCCCCTCAGTTACTCCGCCATCCTCGGCGGTACACTGACACTGATCGGCACCAGTACCAACCTGGTGGTAAACGGCCAGTATCAGCAATTGACAGGGGACGACGGTTTCTCGATTTTTTCGATTACGGCTGTCGGTTTGCCGGTTGCGGTAATCGGGCTGGCGGTGATGTTGCTGGTGCTGCCCAGGGCACTGCCGGATCGCAAGGACCAGCAGAAATTCGGCTCCATGCGGGAATTTACCCTGGAGGTTGCCGTCGCCTTCGACGGACCTCTGGTGGGCAAGAGCGTGGGCGAGGCCGGCCTGCGGGAACTGGAGCGGCTGTACCTGGTTGAAATCGAACGGGATGGCAGTGTGGTAACCGCGGTGCCGTCGGAAGAGCGGTTGCGGGGCGGCGACCGGCTGGTATTTGCGGGAGATACCCAGGCGATTTCCGATCTTCTGCGTATCAACGGCATTGTTCCTTCGGTTCACGACGATGAGCCCAGCCTCAGCAAAGACCGTGCAGAGCGTCGGCTGGTGGAGGCGGCGCTGTCACCGCAGTCGGAAGTGCTTGGCCAGACAATCCGCGACGCCCGTTTTCGTGACCGTTATGGTGCGGTGGTGCTGGCCGTTGCGCGGGGCGGCGAACGGGTGTCTGGCAACCTTGGCAACATTCGCCTGAAAACCGGAGACGTTCTGCTGCTGGAAGCCCGGCCGGCGTTCGTCAGCCGTCAGCGCTATGCCAAGGATTTCCTGCTGATCAATGACCTGGAAACCGAGACACCCCGACACGACCGGGCCTACCTGTCGTGGGGCATTCTGCTGGTGCTGGTGGGTGCCGCGGCACTGGGCGCGCTGACCATGCTTAATGCCGCTTTGATGGGGGCGGCGTTGATGATTCTCAGTGGCTGCTGTTCGGTGGGTCAGGCACAGAAGGCCGTGGATGTGCCTGTCATTCTTACCATCGCCGCTTCCTTTGCGCTGGGGGCCGCCCTGCTGGAAACCGGTGCGGCAGCCTTTGTCGCTGAAGGGATACTGGATGTCAGCAGTGGCCATCCGTTGCTGACGGTGCTGCTGGTGTATTTTGCCGTATCGGTTCTCACCGAGGTGATTACTAACAACGCCGCCGCGGTACTGGTGTTGCCTATCGTACTTTCCATGACCACATCCCTGGGCATCGCCGCAGAGCCTTACGTGATTGCCGTCATGATGGCGGCTTCTGCCAGTTTTGCCACGCCGCTGGGCTATCAGACCAATATGATGGTATTCGGCCCGGGTGGTTACCGGTTCATGGATTTTGTGAAGGTGGGCCTGCCGATGAATCTGTTTGTCGGGCTGGTCACTGTCGGAGTGATTTCCCTGGTTTACGGAATTAACCTTTCCTGACCGCCGTCTCTGTCGGGTTGGCGAGAACGTCGCAGCAAAGTACCTGCAATTGCCCGTTTTGATAATACCCCAGTGACATGGTGACACACATATAGGCGCCAGTGATGCACAGATAGGGAGCTGTCACCTGCAGATAGCCCGGTTGGGCAATGGCCTGGCGCAGGTACTGCTGGCGATACCAGTCTGCACTGGTGGTGCTTTCGAGCGGGCGAAAGCGGGGGTCGAGGCTGCTTGCCATGGCGTCAGACACCAGGGTGTCGTCGATCTGGATACCGCTTTCATCCACCAGGTAGCATCGGGAGACTGCCGGATGGTTGAGCAGGGTATGGCAGGCTTCATCCATCATCATGCCCTGGCTTAACCGATCCACCGCATGGTGGAAGAAACCCTCGAAAAATGACGTCAACTGCTGGGTCGGATTCTGCGTTACCCGGTTCCTGCTTTTATAATCTTTCAGCAATCCATCCAGATCCGTCTTTTCACCGGGTATGTCTGCCAGTGCCGTGCTGGGCCTGCGGAAATAGAACCCCTGTACAAAATCCACACCGGCATCAATGGCAATCATGGCCTGGTCGTGGGTTTCCACGCCTTCAAGCAGAACCAGGCAGCCGGACTGGTGAAGCAGTGAGACAATCCCGTTGAGTATCTGTCTGGCCTTGTGATCGTCGGTGGCCCGGGTGAGCAATTTCCGGTCGAGTTTTACGATATCCGGCGACAGGTTCCATATGCGTTCGAAATTGGAGTGGCCAGCGCCAAAATCATCAATGGCGGTCAGGCAGCCCAGTTGCTGATAGTAAGCGACAGTTTCCCGCAGCCTCTCTGCGTCATCAGTGGGCTGCTCAACAATTTCCATGACGATCCGGTGAGGGGGAAGCCCGGTTTTTTTCAGCAATTCACCAAAAAACGAGTCTGCCCGGTTGCCTGCCGAGACCACCCGGGGAGATACGTTCAGGAACAGCCAGTTAAGCTGATCTTCGAAGTTTGAATAGTTGCGGATGTGCAAGTAGCGGCAAAGACGGTCCAGCAGGAGGTTTTCAGCATCGGAGGAAGGCAGCTCGAACAGGTGAAGTGGAAGCACCGACGCATGATCGGTGTCGTAGGCGCGAATCAGTGCCTCGTAGCCGACAATGCGTTTATGGGAAATGCTGAATATGGGCTGCAATGCTGTGCGCAGTGTCAGGCCCTGGTAATCCGCCGTCCATGACTCCCC
>NZ_JAWLDU010000014.1:50926-52405 GCF_041686475.1 Marinobacter sp. | reverse complement strand
CATGGTTTTCTACAATCCGTAAAATCCGTATCAGACCAAAGGTATAGGGGAAAGTACCTGCAAACACTGGTGAGTTCCTCGGTCAGAATTTCTGACCTATGCATGCAAAACATTTCGATTGGTTTTGCGGGCGCCTGTTTTTACACTGTTATCATCCTCGCTGTATGGTGTGGAATGTCACGCAGGGATAAAACTATGCAGGTACGCAATACTGCCAACCGTTTTGGAGCCGTCTCCATTGGTTTTCACTGGCTTGTCGCTGCGGCGGTTTTCGGCCTGTTCGGCCTGGGTTTCTGGATGGTGGACCTGTCCTACTACGACGACTGGTACCGCACAGCCCCGGATATTCACCGCAGCGTTGGTATTCTGTTATTGATGGTTATGGTACTGCGGTTAGCCTGGCGCATTGTGAACCCGGTACCGAAGCCATTGTCCAACCACAGTCGCTTGGAAGTGTTGGCGGCCCACGGGGCGCACCTGATGTTGTATGTTCTGGTTTTCGTTGCGATGGTCAGCGGCTACCTCATCTCGACCGCCGACGGCTCTTCCATCAGTGTCTTTGACTGGTTTGAAGTGCCCTCAGTGACCGGCCAGATCAAGGGGATGGAAGACACTGCGGGGCTTGTTCACTACTGGTCAACCTGGGCCCTGGTGGTGTTGGCGGGCTTGCACGGTCTTGCGGCTGTAAAACATCACCTGGTTGACCGGGACGACACCTTGCGGCGTATGCTTGGCACCGGCCCTCCACAACAATGATTCGAATACGATCCAAAATCGCGCCTTCGGGCTATTTCAATAAGGAGATCAATATGAAAAAACTGCTGCTAGCATCCGCTGTGACAATCACCATGGTTGGTGGAGCCCAGGCATCTGAACACAGCGGAACCTACGATTTTGATACCGAGGGTGATCATCAGTTTATTACTTTCAAAATTTCCCACCTGGGGTACAGCTGGCTTTACGGTCGTTTCAATGAATTTGACGGGCAGTTCCTCTACGATGCGGAGAACCCCGAAAACAGTTCCGTGGAAGTAACGGTGGATACCTCCAGCGTCGACTCAAACCACGGCGAGCGGGACAAGCACCTGCGTGAGGAAGATTTCCTGTATGTCAGCGAATACCCGGAAGCGACATTCAAGAGCAAGCGGGTAGAGGTGGACGACGAAGGTGAGGCCGATATCATCGGTGACCTGACACTCCGTGGTGTGACGAAAGAAATCACCCTTGATGTGGAAATGCTGGGGCACGGCGATGACCCCTGGGGTGGTTACCGTATGGGGTTCGAAGCCGGAACCGAATTCAAACTCTCTGACTTCGGAATCCCGATGGATCTGGGCAAGGCCTCTGAAACCGTCGAGATGATTATCTCGGTAGAAGGGATTCGACAGTAACTGGTTCGGTTCGCCCTATCTCGCCAAGAAGCAAGAGATAGGGCGAATTGTTTCCTGGTCAGACCCTGAATCTTCCCGTCTGCTGTTC
>NZ_JAWLDU010000014.1:0-50826 GCF_041686475.1 Marinobacter sp. | reverse complement strand
AATGCCCTGAAGTTCAGCCTCGGCCTCAGTCGCAAGTTTCTCGGTTTCCACTGCCTCCTTGCTTCCGGTTTCCATCACCGCCACGATATCGGCAACGCCGGTCTGGGGGGCGGTAATCATCGTCTGTATGTCTTCAGTTGACTGCTGGGTTCGTTTGGCCAGTGTGCGAACTTCGTCAGCAACCACAGCAAAGCCCCGGCCCTGCTCCCCGGCGCGGGCGGCTTCTATAGCAGCGTTGCGCATGCACTCAGGAAAGCACCGGGAGGGGGCCTCTAATTGTTGATAAGTGTAACGCTTGATATGGCCTCGTAAGTGGCGCGTTAATAGGTGTCAGTGGGTCCGTGACCTGGTTGCCCGTTGCGGCAAAGGTGGCGCTGGCGCCAGAACTGGCCAAAAAATATTACCAGCCCGATCAACAGCCCTGCCCAGAGATAGGGCTCGGCCAGCTGGAAGGTTCCGCTTATGGCGAACTCCACCAATAACATCAGAGCCAGAGCAAGAACAGCATTTACCACAGCCGTCATCATTGCATGCCCGCAAGCTTTCAGGTTGGGTCTCATAGTTCTCCACTCTCGGATGTCGTGAAACGGATCATCGTTCGACTGAATGCGAGCATACGGTGAGGGTTAATCTCTCTCCATGCGGGAATTCCGCTATTGGAAATCCGACAGGGTGTTGGTGTATCAGTCCCCGCCTCCATATAATGTGCCCTCCAAAACAATGCACGCAACTCACAGCAAAGGGGCATCCATGCCAGAGTTTCAGACCACGGATGAAGGCTTTGAGCGGGTTTCATTGAGGGATTACACAGAAAAGGCCTACCTTGATTACTCGATGTACGTCATTCTCGACAGGGCCTTGCCCAACGTGGGTGACGGACTGAAGCCGGTTCAGCGCCGGATTATCTACGCCATGTCCGAGCTCGGCCTCAAGTCCACTTCGAAGTACAAGAAGTCCGCCCGTACGGTGGGTGATGTTCTGGGTAAGTTCCACCCCCACGGTGACAGTGCCTGTTACGAAGCTATGGTATTGATGGCCCAGCCCTTTTCATACCGGTATCCACTGGTGGACGGTCAGGGTAACTGGGGCGCGCCAGACGATCCCAAATCCTTTGCGGCCATGCGTTATACGGAATCCCGCCTGGCGAAATTTGCGGATGTTCTCCTCAGTGAGTTGGGGCAGGGCACGGTGGACTGGGTGCCGAACTTTGATGGCACCATGGATGAGCCGTCGGCGCTGCCCGCCAGGCTGCCTCACGTGCTGCTGAACGGCACCACGGGTATTGCCGTGGGCATGGCGACTGACATACCGCCCCATAATGTCAGGGAGGTTGCAGCGGCCTGCGTGCGGCTGCTCGATCAGCCGGACGCCACCACAGACGACCTGTGCGAGCACGTCAAGGGCCCCGATTTCCCGACTTACGCCGAGATTATTACACCCCGCAAGGACATCCGGCAGATGTACGAAACCGGCAAGGGGTCGCTGCGGATGCGTGCCCGCTGGATCAATGAGGGTGGCGAGATTGTGGTGACAGACCTGCCGCACCAGGTTTCCGGCAACCGGGTGCTGGAGCAGATTGCGCAACAGATGCAGACCAAAAAGCTGCCCATGGTGGCAGACCTGCGTGACGAATCGGACCATGAAAACCCGACCCGGCTGGTGATTGTTCCCCGCTCCAACCGGGTGGAACAGGAAGGGCTGATGGCCCACCTGTTTGCCAGTACCGATCTGGAGAAAACCTACCGGGTCAATATCAACGTGATTGGCAATGACGGCCGCCCGGGCGTGAAGGGCTTGCGGGAAATGCTGACGGAATGGCTCAGCTTCCGCCGCTCCACAGTTACCCGGCGCCTGCAGCATCGTCTCGACAAAGTACTGGCGCGCCTGCATATCCTTGAGGGCCTGCTGGTTGCCTATCTGAACATTGACGAGGTCATTGCCATCATCCGCTATGAGGACAAGCCCAAGGCGGAGCTGATTTCCCGCTTCGGGCTGTCGGAAGAGCAGGCTGAAGCCATTCTCGAGCTGAAGTTGCGCCATCTGGCCAAGCTGGAGGAGATGAAAATCCGTGGCGAGCAGGATGAGCTGGCTGTCGAACGGGACGAACTTCAGGCGATTCTGGGTTCCGAAGACCGTCTGCGGGAGCTGATCAAGGATGAGTTGCTGGCGGATGCACAAACCTATGGTGATGACCGTCGCTCGCCAATCGTAGAGCGGCGTGAGGCCAGGGCGTTCAGCGAGACCGAACTGGTGTCCAACGACCCGGTAACGGTGGTGCTGTCCGAGAAGGGTTGGGTCAGGGCCGCCAAGGGCCACGATATCGAACCGGAAGGGCTCAGCTACAAGGCGGGCGACCGGTTTGCCATGGCCGCCAAAGGGCGTAATAACCAGCAGGCCATATTCCTGGACTCTACCGGGCGCGCCTATTCCCTGGTCGCGCACTCGCTCCCCTCTGCCAGGGGTCAGGGTGAGCCCCTGAGTGGTCGTATCAACCCTCCCTCGGGGGCGACCTTCTCAGGGCTTCTGATGGGCGATCCTGCCCGCAAAGTGCTGCTTGTGACGGACGGGGGCTACGGGTTTGTTACCTCTCTCAATGACATGGTCAGCAAGAACCGCAACGGCAAAGCGGTGGTATCCGTGCCGAAAGGCGCCAGGATTATGCCGCCGGTGACGGTGCCGGATTCCGAGAAGCCGCTTTACCTTGGCGCTATTTCCAACGAAGGCAGAATGCTGGTGTTTCCCCTGAGTGAGCTGCCTGAACTGGCCAAGGGTAAGGGTAACAAGATTATCAGTATCCCTTCGGCCAGGGTGCAGAATCGCGAGGAGTTCGTGGTGGCAGTTGCGGTGTTTGCAGAGGATGACCAACTGGAAATCCGTGCGGGCAAGCGCAAAATGGGATTGCAGTTCAGCGACCTGGAGCACTACCTGGGCGAGCGTGGCCGTCGCGGTCACAAATTGCCCCGCGGGCTTCAGCGCGTGGATGCCATTGATGTCATCCAGTCTGCCAGCAATGCGGCGGAAGCGGCGAACGCTGCCAACGCAGAGGAGCAGCCTGACAGTGAGTGAGCTGGTTCTTATTAACGTGTCCGGGCGTGACAAGCCCGGCCTGACGTCGGAAATTACCGGCATCATGGGGCAGTATGATGTGCGCATTCTGGATATTGGCCAGGCGGTGATTCACGACCATCTGACCTGGGGGATCCTGATCGAGATTCCCGATGAGTCCAAGTCTTCGCCGGTTATCCGTGACCTGCTGTTCAGGCTGCATGCGCTGGACCTTCAGGTGCGTTTTGCGCCCATTACCATCGAGGAATACCAGAGGTGGGCAGAAGGGCGCAACCGTGCCTGCTACATCGTTACCCTGCTATCGCGGGATATCAAGGCGGAACAGATCGCCCGGGTATCGGCCATTACCGCCCGCCACGGCCTGAATATCGACAATATCAGCCGGCTTTCGGCACGCCCGTCGCTCAATCCCTCTGAGAACCGCATTGCCTGCGTGGAGTTCTCCGTCAGGGGAACCCCCTCCGATCTGGAGCAGTTGCGCTCGGATTTCCTGCACATTGCCGGCGAAATGAATGTGGACATTGCCTTCCAGGAGGATTCGATTTTCCGTCGTAACCGCCGGCTGGTGGTGTTCGACATGGATTCCACGCTGATCGATGCCGAGGTTATTGATGAGCTGGCGATGGAAGCCGGTGTGGGTGAGCAGGTGGCAGAGATTACCGAGCGCGCCATGCAGGGTGAGCTGGATTTCAGCCAGAGCTTTGCCGAGCGCCTGGCATTGTTGAAGGGGCTGGACGAGTCGGTGCTGGAGGGCATTGCGGCCCGTCTGCGGCTGACCGAGGGTGCGGAGCATCTGATCCTCAGCCTTAAATCCCTGGGTTACCGCACGGCGATCCTGTCAGGCGGCTTCAGCTATTTTGCCCGTCATCTCCAACAGAAGCTGGGTATTGATTACGTCTATGCCAATGAGCTGGAAATCGAAAACGGCAAGGTGACTGGCCGTGTGGCGGGCCAGATCGTCGATGGCAAGCGTAAAGCGGAGTTGCTTCAGGAAATTGCCGAGCGTGAGCATATTTCACGTGAGCAGGTGATCGCCGTGGGCGATGGCGCCAACGATCTGCCCATGCTGAGCCAGGCCGGCCTCGGCGTCGCATTCCGGGCAAAGCCGGTGGTCAAGGAATCGGCCCGACATTCCATCTCGACCCTGGGGCTGGATGCCATCCTCTATCTTATCGGATTCCGGGAAAGTGACAGTCTTCAGATAGGGGAGTAATCCCCTGCATGGGCCGACCCACCGGCCGGCCCATGCAGTGAGGGAAGTTCCTAATGGTCGCCGAAGTCGTAGTTCATTTCCGGAACCGGCGCCTGCAGGTAATAGCCCTGGATATAGTTCACACCTGCCTGCCAGAGGGTTGCCAGCACCCCGGCATTTTCAACCAGTGGCACAATGGTCAGCTTGCCGGCGCTTTGCAGGCTCTTGACCATTTCCTTGACCTCTTCCTTGGCTTCGTCGTTCTTCTGAAGTTCTTCGGTAAACGAACCGTCAATCTTCACGTAATCCACGTCGATATGCTTCAGGGTATGGAACGGGTTCAGTGCGCACCCGAATTGGGAGATGGAGACCTTGGCGTGCAACTCATGAACGGCCCTGGCAAAGTCCTTGGCCTGTTTCATGTAGTTGTTGGCGTCACCTTCGCGGATCTGGAAAATCAACGATTCACCGGGCAGACGGGCTGCCTTGAGCGCCACACTCAGCCAGGGAGTAAAGGTCTTGTCTTCCAGGGTTTCTGCCGTCACGTTGAGGAACAGGCGTGTATCGTGCCCCCTTGAACGATGGCTGGACAGTTGTTTGATGGTTTGCAGAATCACCCAGCGGTCAATCTTGATGGCCATTTCCGAAGGCCCGACCGGCGGCAGGAAGTCATAGGGAGACACTTCCTCGTCGTCCTTGTTCATCATCCTTACGAATGCCTCGTAATGCTCTTCGCCTTCGCCTCTCAGATTGATAATCGGCTGGAACAGCAGGCGGAACCGGTTGTCGTCCAGGGCTTTCTGAATGGCATCGGCGGAGTTGCTTTCATCCAGAGATTCGTAATCGGCCGGGTTGTATACCAGAACACCATTGCCCTGCTCATGGCCCTGTTTCTTCTTCAGTTCTGAAGATGCGGTGTGGGCGCGGCCCATCAGGTCCGGGGCCTTGGGAGCGTTCTCGGTAATGGCTGCAACGCCGATACTGAGGGTCAGTTGCACCGTGCGGCCATTGATATCAAACAGATGGTCTTCCACCTTTTTGCAGACGGTCTCACACAGTTCCGCCATGGTTTTCTCTTCACAGGGCTGACAGAGCAGGCAGAAAGCATCATCGCTCAGGCGTGCGAGGATCATGTGCCCGGGCGTCGCTTCCCTGAGCAGGGTGGCCAGATCCCCCAGCATGAGATCGGCGCCGGCGATGCCTACCTGGCCCTTCAGGCTCATGAAGTTATCAAGGGCGATATAAGCCAGGGCTCCGGTCTCGTTGTTCTTGCCAGCTGTCGCAATGGCCTGGCCAAGCGCATCCATCAGATACTGCCGGTTATACAGGCCGGTCAGCAGATCCTGACTGCTGATCTGGCGGATTTTCTCCTCCAGTTCGGCGTCACTGTGCTCGGGCTGGATAACAATCTGGGTGCAGGTTTCGCCATCGTAGGTGGCTGCCGACACCGACATGGTAACGTTGAGTTCCTGGTCATCACTGCGGCTGGCCACGCAATTCATTGTCATGCCGTCTTCACCGCCGTCGGCAAATGACTTCATGAAATCCTTGTATCTTTCCTGGCTTTCCGGAGTCAGGGTATCAAGCACAGGAATACAGATCAGGTCGTCGATATCATCGTAGCCAAGGAATTCCATGTAAGACTGGTTGGCATAGATGTGCATGCCATCATTTATATATGCGATGGCATCTTTTGAACTTTCCAGCAACAGCTGGCAACGCTGCTCGGCTTCGCGCAGATGCGACTCGAGGGTCCGACGCCGGCGTCGATCCTCAAGAGCGCTCAGTTCCCGGTTGACCACCAGTACCAGCTGGTCAGTGTTTTCGAAAGGCACCGTATCCTGGGCACCGGCTTTCATGACTGCTACTGTGCGCTCGCGGCTGAATTCCGGGGTCAACAGTATGAAGGGAATATCCTTGTCCATGCGACGAATCATGGCCAGTGCACCGTCGGGCCCGAATTCCTGATCCACGTCGTCCCGCGCCAGCAACAGGTCCCAGTTGCCTGCCTTCAGGGTTTCCTCAAGATCTTCTTCAGAGGTAATGCGATGGGCCCGGGTAGCCTTGCCGGAGTTCCGGAGCAGACTCACAAGGGTTTCAGCATCGTTTTGCGAGGGGTCGAGGATCAGCAGGTGTACGGTTGCGTTCTTTTTCTGCATTCGTCAGATGTCTCGTGATACGCGTTGGCTGTACCGGCTCTTCTGGCAAGTATAGAGCCGGCCTTTCACTAACGCTGAATGATGCAGGGGTTACCGTTCAATAACAACCCTTGGCGCCAGCCCCGGCGCTTCCGATTGTCTGAAATCAAACCTTAAAGTGATGGCCACAGCGAATCGAACTCATCCTCGCTGGCGGCTGCCGTAGAGGCCGGATTGCTCATGGTTGTGGTTCCGCCATTCTGAAGCTTGAGTTCGAACTGGCTGATGCTTCCGGTAGCTGAAATCTTGCGGGAAAGCGTGCCCTGATCCTCTCGGCCATCGTGGAGCAGTGAAATACGGCTTCCTGACTGAAACGGGAGTCTGGGTGTTATCAGGGTTGCGGCCTGGTTAACCACACTGATCTCCGGCAGCAGCAGGCCCCGAAGGTATTCACTGCTGTTGCCCACTTTCTGGAGCAGTCTCACGCCGCAGGGCGCCGCGCTGGGGGCCAACAACTCAATGCCCACCTGGGTGCCCTGGTTGCGAACCTGGCGTATCCAGCGGACCACCGCGATGCTCCAGGGGTGGTTTGACTGCTCGCGAACGCCAAGTATTTCGCCGGCCTGCAGGGAAGTCGGCACGTTGGTTTCCCAGGCAACACAGTAGCCACCCGGGCTGGTATTAATCAGCAGGGCGTGGTGGGACTGTGGGCGCCTGCGATCGTGCTCACTATCTGGTGTGGCGCCGATACTGTTGCGGAAGTTGATGGGGGCGTCCGCCGACTGTATCGGGTCGTCGCCGATACCGGCATCATGGGCTCCAGCCCAAGCGTCTTCCCTGCGCCGCGATGATCTGAGGAACTGGTTGTCCTGGTCCTGATGGCCGTTGTCGTTGCCGGTAACAAACTCGTTGAACGTTTTGGTTCCGGCCACGAAAAAATGAGTCGCTGACAGCCCCACGCATATTTCCAGGGTGCCCTGACTGGCGATGCGATTGAAATTGCGCTTTGCCAGTATACCCAGCGCCTGGCTGAGGTGGGTCAGCAGGGTGTCGCTGACCCGTGACGGAAGGTCCAGGTTACTGGCGGAGTGGCTGTCTTGCTGGTGGCGCGCATGCTGTGCTTCGGTAATCTGCTCTGACAGTTCGCGGGTGTCGAAGTTGTAACTGTCGTTACCCGGTTTCTGTTCGAGCAGGCTGCGGTAAACGGGTGCGGTATCGCGCTCCATGTTCACCACAAACAGGCTGTCGTTATCAGTCTCGGGGCCGCAGGATGCGAGATGAGTCCAGTTCTCTAACAATTCGTAGACCTGCGCCAGTTCACCCTGTCGTAACTGGTTGGGGCGGGCGCAGCCAAGCAGCAGGATGCGTTTATAGCTGTCCTCTACCGTGCTGGCACGACGGTGACTCAGGGTTTCGTCGTCGACAGAGAGCCCGTTGAGCTTGTTGCGATGGGCAAACCGGAACAAGCGATGGCATTCCAGCCAGCTCTGGGCAGGGCTGGGGCAATAAAGCTGGTGGGACCGGACGATGGTGGCAGCCAGTTCCGAGATGGCCCGATGAATGGCGGTGGAAACCGCTTTCCGGTTCTTGTCGAGCCCGCCGTTATCCAGATACTCCAGAACGCAGAGCTTGTAGCCACCGGCGGCGTGAAGCTGGAGCGCCTGGGACAGGTTGGCTATTTTGCGCTGTTTCTCCGGGAGCGCGACCGCCAGGCCGAGGTAGTGCCTCGACAGTTCGGAGCACACAAAGTGTATTTTCGGACGAATCAGCTCCAGCAGCAGGAGGCGCTGTTGTGGTGCAATAAACAGATGATTCAGCTCGATAATGGCATGATAGAGCTGCCGCGAGGCCTCACCAATATTGGCCATCGGTAACTGGTTGACCCATTCCCTGAAGGCTTTCGGTGAAGTCTGACAGAATGAAAGACTTGCGGTTTTCTGTTCAGGAACGCGAAGATCGGGTTTCAGGATCATTCCGTCCATGAGATCACGCCAATTGTCTGGACCACGGTTGGTACTCCGGGTTGCACCACGAACTACAGGCTCTGGTAACGGATACCTGCGTGTATTACTGGAAAATGCCGCTAAGACAGCTTTTTATTGTTATCTCACTTCGCACTCTAAAATAGCAAACGTAAAACAAAAAGCGAGAAAAGCACGAGTTGACAATATTTGACAAGTGAATCTGGACTCACTTTGTCAAACCGGTCACGCAAACAGATCCAGCGGTGTCTTTCCCGGGCGGTCAGGTACTTCCCTGACAAGTCGTGGTATCAGAAACCCGGGCAGCGTGCCGATGAGTTCCCGCACCAGTTCTCTTGCCCTGTCGTCACTGACCTCAAAATGATGGGCGCCTTCCACCGGATCAAAAGCGTGGAGGTAATAGGGCAGTACACCACATTCAAACAGCCGCTCGCTCAGGTCAGCCAGCACCCGCGCGGTATCATTGACGCCTTTGAGGATGACGCTCTGGTTAAGCAGGGTCACGCCGGCCTGCTTTAACCGATTGAGGGCCTGTTGAGTGTCGGTATCCAGTTCGGCAGGGTGGTTGGCGTGGATGACCATAACAATCTGCAGCCGGCTTTCGGCAAGCCATGCCAGCAGGGCATCGCAGACCCGCTGGGGGATGACTACCGGCAATCGCGTGTGAATCCTCAGGCGGCGGAGGTGGGGAATGCCTGCCAGTGAATCGGCCCAGCAAGACAATAACCGGTCACTGGCCACCAGTGGGTCTCCCCCGCTGAAAATGACTTCGTTAATGCCCGTGTCGTTGGCCAGGGTTGCCAGTACTTGTTTCCGGTCCTGTGGTGAAAGCCGGTTTTCGTCATAGGGGAAGTGGCGACGAAAGCAGTAACGACAGTTGATGGCGCAGTGCCCGGTGACCATGAGCAGGGCCCTGCTCTGGTACTTGCGGATAAGCCCGGTTGTCTGCATCGAGGTGCTTTCCTGCAATGGATCACGAACAAATCCCGGCTGCGTGTCTGTTTCTGCGGACAGTGGCAGAACCTGACGTAACAGCGGGTCTGACGGGTTCCCCGGGATAATGCGCTGTAGATAGGGTTCCGGCACCCGCAAGGTAAATAACCTGTGGCCTTCCCTGGCGCCGGAAAGCCAGGTAGCGGGATCAAGCTCCAGCCTCTCAAGCAGCTCTTCCGGGCTGGTAACAGAGGACGACAGCAGTTGTTGCCAGGTGCGTGAATCCTCATCGGTTTGGCGGGCTTCTATACGGGTGGCGGTTCGCTGTATCATAGCGACCTTCGAATTTTTATACGCATCTTTTCAGGTGATAATTTCATGGCTTCATATTCTACCAACGAATTCCGCGGCGGTCTCAAGGTTTTGCTGGACGGCGACCCCTGTATCATTCTCGAGAACGAATTTGTAAAGCCCGGCAAGGGCCAGGCGTTCAACCGGGTCAAGCTGCGCAACCTGATGACCAATCGCCAGTGGGAGCGCACCTTCAAGTCCGGTGAAAGCCTGGAAGCCGCTGACGTCATCGATCTGGAGATGGAATACCTGTATACGGATGGTGAGTTCTGGCACTTCATGAAGACAGATGGCTCGTTCGAGCAGTACCCGGCGGATGCAAAGGCCGTTGGTGATGCCCTTAAATGGCTGAAGGAACAGGATGTCTACACGGTAACACTCTATAACGGTACGCCGTTGACGGTTACACCGCCGAACTTTGTCGAGCTGGAAGTGGTGGATACAGATCCGGGCATGAAAGGTGACACCGCCCAGGGTGGCTCCAAGCCGGCAACTCTGTCTACCGGTGCTGTTGTGAACGTGCCGTTGTTCATCACCATTGGTGAGGTTCTCAAGGTCGACACCCGTTCCGGTGAATACGTCAGCCGCGTCAAAAGCAGCTGATCGGTTGCCGAAGTGACCGCAACGCCTCCCTGGCAGCCGTCCGCCTCTCTGGTGGCTCTGCAAAGCCGTGCACGCCAGCTGGCCTGGGTGCGCGGCTTTTTCGCGCAACGGGGAGTAATGGAAGTCGAGACGCCCGTGCTGGGCCGTTGTGGTGTTACTGATATCAATATCGACAGCATCGCTGCCAACCCCACAGCGGTCGCGGGCGGTTCCGCGAAAGGCTGGCTCCAGACGTCTCCCGAGTACCACATGAAGCGCCTGCTGGCGTCAGGGACCGGGCCTGTCTATCAGATCTCGAGAGTGTTTCGTGACGGTGAATCCGGGCGCCGGCACAACCCGGAATTCTCCCTGCTCGAGTGGTATCGCCCCGGCTTCACTGATGACGACCTGATGGCGGAGGTGTCTGACCTGGTCTGCGGCTGGCTGGGCTGCAGGGCGCCAGGGACCATGAGCTATCGCGACGCTTTCCTCCGTTTCGCCGGCATTGATCCTTTTCTGGCCAGTGACCGGGCGCTTTCGGCCCGCTGCGAGCAATGGATTGAGCCGTCGCAGTTGCAGACCTTTAGCAGGGATGAGTGCCTGGACCTGCTGATGAGTTTCCAGGTAGAACCTGAGCTGGCCGGGGTCGGGCCGGTATTTGTCACTGGCTACCCGGAATCACAGGCCGCATTGGCTCGTGTGTCCGAGCAGGGCGGGATTCGGCAGGCACACCGTTTCGAGCTTTATGTGCAAGGAGTGGAGCTCTGCAACGGCTACTGGGAGCTTGCCGACAGGGAAGAGCAGTTGCGTCGGTTTACAGCAGACAATCAGGCGCGTATCCGCGCCGGCAAACCGCAAATGCCCGTTGACCAGGCATTTCTGGCATCGCTGGAAGCAGGGCTACCGGATTGTTCCGGGGTAGCGCTCGGCCTTGACCGTTTGCTGATGCTGAAGCTGGGGGTGGATGATCTCGCCGCTGTTATTGCGTTTCCTGCTGACCGGGCTTGATCTCTCCGAAGGCTTCACCCATACGAACCCTTCCACCGGCGACCTGATCGCTGTTCCAGGTAACCGTGCCCCTGGGCATGACCATGATGACGGTTGATCCCAGACGGAACCGGCCCATTTCCTCGCCTTTTTCAAAGCGTATCGGTTTCTTGAGGTTGTCGTAGCGTGTGACGTCCACCTCACGTTTGCCTGGCGCCACAATGCCAGCCCAGGTGGTCTCAACGCTGCCGACAATCATGGCGCCTACCAGTACCAGAGCCATCGGTCCGGCAGGTGTATCAAAGATGCAGGCGACCCGTTCGTTCCGTGCGAACAGGTTGGGTACGTTTTCCGCAGTCGTCGGATTGACTGAAAACAGCTTGCCCGGAATGTAGACCATCTCCCGCAGGGTGCCGGCCAGCGGCATGTGAATGCGGTGATAGTCCCTGGGCGCCAGGTAGATAGTGGAAAACTCGCCTGCAGCGAAGATGTCTGCCCGTTCCTGTTCGCCCCCGAGCAGTTCATTGAGGCTGAAGGACTGGCCCTTCGCCTGGAAAACCCGGCCGTCACTGACGCTGCCCAGCTGGCTGATAGCACCATCCACAGGGCTGACCATCACGGAATCGCGGGTGTCCACCGGTCGCAGGCCCGGTTTGAGAGCGCGGGTGAAAAAAGCATTGAAGCTGGGGTAGGCGGCAGGATCTGATTCGACAGCCTCGCTCATGTCTACGCCGTACCGGCCGATAAACCAGTTAACAACCCGGTTCTTGAGCGCCGGAACGCTTTCGTTGTCGGCAAGGCGGCCTGCCAGGCGAGAGATGGTCAGTTGTGGTGCTACATACTGGCCGGTTACAAATAGCTTGTCGTACATCAGGGGTGATCCTTGGCGCCCAAAGGGGCAGAGTTTACCAAACCGCACGGCGTGTATAGAAATTGTTTCACACCTTCGCGGTTCTGACTGGCGCTTGCTATTATCTCTGCAAAGTTGAATGGCAGCCTGGCTTCAGTCGCGGTTTCCCGATAACAACCACAGAAGGTATGTTCTCTTTCCATGCTACTTATAATCGGCGCAGTTATTGTAACAGCAAGCGTCCTGGGGGGGTATGTCCTCCATGGCGGTAAACTCATGGTGTTGTGGCAGCCTACAGAAATCCTGATCATCGGTGGTGCGGCTGTCGGGTCGTTCATTATTGCCAATCCCATGCATACGGTTAAGGAGGTGGGGAAGGGCATTGTCAGTCAGTTGACGGGCTCACCCTACAACAAGTCCTATTATATGGATCTGCTCAGTTTGCTTTACGAGATTTTCGACAAGTCCCGTAAGCAGGGTGTTATGGCCATTGAAGAAGACATCGACAATCCGCAGGAGAGCCAGATTTTTACCCGCTACCCGGCCGTCATGAAATCAAAATACCTGCTGGCTTTCATGACCGACTACCTGCGGATTATCAGCTCGGGCAATATGGCAACTCACGAGCTCGAAGGCATGATGGAAAACGAAATCGACAGTCGCCAGCACGAGCTCGAGGAACCGTCTCACGCCGTCAACAAGATCGCGGACGCATTGCCCGGTCTGGGGATTGTTGCAGCGGTACTCGGTATTGTCATTACCATGAACTTTCTTACCGAGGGGCCGGAAAAAATTGGCCTCAGTGTAGCAGCTGCGCTCGTGGGCACCTTCCTGGGTATCTGGATGGGTTACGGATTTGTTGGCCCGTTGTCGATTGCCATGGAGCATTCAGCCCGCTATGAACTCAAAGCCTATGACTGTGTAAAGTCGGCGATTGTTGCGACTGTATCCGGCCAGGCACCGCAAATGGCTATCGAATTCGGTCGCAAATCGTTGCCGTCGGACAAGCGGCCCGGGTTCCAGGAACTGAATGACCACGTGCGTTCGAAATAATCTGAACAAGAGCCGTCTGGAGCAGTTTCTTGGAAGAACAGCCAATTATCATAAAGCGAAAAAAGGTCGTTGCTGCAGGGCACCATGGGGGCTCCTGGAAGGTGGCCTTTGCCGATTTTGCCACTGCGATGATGGCGTTCTTTCTTGTGCTCTGGCTCACCGCCACCGCCTCGCCGGAACAGAAACTGGCGGTCGAGGGTTACTTCAAGGACCCGGTCGGGTTTACCGAAGGTGGCTCTCCCAACCCGATTGACCTTGAGGGCAGCGCGTCAGTCATCAACGAGAGCAGTGAGGATATCGAGAGCAGCGATATCCGGATTGAAGATCGAGTGGTTGAAGAGCTGTCCCAGACCCTCGAGCAGCAACAGATGGAAGAGCTCTTCCAGGACCTGAAAGACCGCATCGCACAGAATGAAACCCTTCAGGAGTTCAAGGATCAGCTGTTGATTGATATCACCAGCGAGGGTCTGCGGATCCAGATTGTTGACCGCTCCCAGCGCCCGATGTTCGATAGTGGTCGCGCCGAGCTCAAGTATTATTCCCAGGATATCCTCTTCGAGTTGGCCAAAACCCTGAGTGCTGTCAACAACAAGCTCAGCATCACCGGCCACACCGATTCCACCCCGTTCAGCGGCCGCCCCGGGTACACTAACTGGGAGCTGTCGGCCGACCGTGCGAACACCGCCCGCCGGGCATTGGTGGCCGGAGGTGTAAGGCAGCAGCAGATTGGCCGGGTAGTGGGTCTGAGTGATTCGGTGCTGTTTAATCAGGACGATCCACAGGCGCCGGTTAACCGCCGAATTTCCATCATTGTGATGAACAAGAAAACGGCCGATGACGTCCAGAGTAATGCCAGCAATTCGAATGAGCCACTGATCGACCTCACTGCGCCGTCTGAAGAACAGGAGCAGGAGGCCATGGAGCGTCTCGAGGAAGGCAACTGGTCAGATGAGAAGGAAGAGCCCGAGCCCGGGGAGTTGAACTGGTAAACCCGTTCAGTCGGCTTTAAGCCCCCGGGATTGCTGTTCTGCCATATCCTGCAGAATCCGCTTGAAACTCTTCATGCGCTCCACACTGATGCGCCCGTCTTCCGCGGCCTGTGCAATGGCGCAGCCGGGGTCGCCCATGTGGCTGCAGTTGCGGAACTTGCAGTGGCCGATAAGGTCGCGGATTTCCCGGAAGCCATACTCGATTTCCTGCGGTGTCATGTGCCACAGGCCGAATTCCCGGATACCCGGTGAGTCGATCAGGTCGCCGCCACAAATGAGGTGAAACAGTCTCGCGGTGGTGGTGGTATGAATGCCCTTGCCGGTGCTTTCCGAAATCGCACCTACCCGGATCGACTCGTCAGGAAGCAGCGTCTGGATAATGGACGACTTGCCAACCCCGGACTGGCCCACGAACACGCTGGTCTGGTCTTTCACCAGATCCTCCACCCGCACTGCCTGCTCGCCCGCCAGAGTTTTCGCTGATGTGCGCTCCGTGCGGTAGCCAAGCTTTTCATAACGTGCCAGCAGGTTGTCGATGGACTCCCGGTTCTGGTCGGTGATCAGGTCGGTCTTGTTGAGCAGGACGATTACCGGAATATCCGTGCTTTCCGCCGCCACCAGGTATCTGTCGATTAGGTTGTCGTGGGGCTCTGGCTCTGGGGCAATGACCAGGATGATATAGTCGATGTTGGCCGCAACGGGCTTGAGTGCGCCGAAGTTGTCCGGTCGTTGCAGCAGGGTTTGACGGTCGCAGCGGGCCACGATCACTCCGGTGCCATCGCTGCCCGGCCGCCAGATTACCTTGTCTCCAGTCACCAGGCTGTCGATGTTGGCCCTGACAAAGCAGCGTAGTATCTTGCCAGTGTCTTCTCCCTCCAGGACTTCCACATCCAGCTGTTGGCCGTAGTGGGCAATTACCAGTCCCTGCTGCTCCTGCCCCAGGTCTCCGGCATCCAGTTTCTCACCGATGGATGCTTCTTTCCTTGCCGCCCTTGTCGCCCGTTCCTGCTGGATTTTATTGATGCGCCATTGCTGCTGCTTGTTCAGTCGACGTTTAGCCATATCGTGGGTCGGTTAATTCCTGATGGAGAATGGTGATCGCTGTAACATCATACGTGATTCATCCACAATAGGCAGGCTATGTGCAGCAACGGCCGGGCCGTTGCTCGAATCACGAGTTAATCGCTGGAGACTGATGAATGCCAGAAGCCAACTACCTTGTCTGGATCGACCTGGAAATGACGGGGCTGGACCCGGAGAAAGAGCGGATTATCGAGATAGCGACCATCGTTACGGATTCCGAATTGAACACGATTGAAGAGGGGCCGGTGATTGCCGTTCACCAGTCCGACAAGCTACTCAGCGACATGGACGAGTGGTGTACCCGTACCCACGGAGAAAGTGGGCTGACCCAGAGAGTCAAGAACAGTAAATTCAGCGAGATTGATGCCGAGCAGAAAACCCTGGAATTCCTGCAACGGTACCTTGAGCCGGGACAGTCACCCCTTTGCGGCAACAGCATCGGCCAGGATCGGCGTTTCCTGGTGAAATATATGCCCGAGCTTGAAGCCTTTTTCCACTACCGCAATCTGGATGTAAGCACCGTTAAGGAACTGGCCCGGCGCTGGCGGCCGGATGTGCTGGACGGGGTCAAGAAGAAGGGCAGCCACCTGGCTCTGGACGATATTCGGGACTCCATCAGCGAATTGCGCCATTACCGCGAGCATTTTTTCCAGTTATAGGCCGTGTCGGCCCAGGGCCCAGTGGACGTGCTCGCGCACCATTTCAGATGGGTGGTCGGCCCGCGCTTTGAGGGCTTCGATCACCGGAATGGTTGAGGGTGCGTTGCCGAGGCCTACCGCCAGGTTGCGAAGCCAGCCCTGGTAACCGGTCCGGCGTATGGCGGAGCCTTCAGTGCGTTTGAGGAATTCCTCTTCGGTCCACAGGAAAAGGGTGGCCAGTTCGCTGTTGTCGAGGCCGTGGCGCGGCTGGAAATCATTCTCCGCGGTAGGTTTGCTGAACTTGTTCCAGGGACAGACCAGTTGGCAGTCGTCACATCCGAAGACCCGGTTGCCCATCTTCTCGCGGAGCTCCTCCGGAATGCTGCCCTTCAGCTCGATGGTCAGGTAACTGATGCATTTACGGGCATCCAGCTTGTGGGGACCTTCGAAGGCGTCCGTGGGGCAGATGACGAGGCAGGCCGCACAGGTGCCGCAATGGTCTTTTTCAAAGGGTTCATCCAGCGGTAGGGGTGCACTGGTGAAAATTTCCCCCAGGAAAAAGAACGACCCGGCTTTCGGATGAATCAGCATGTTGTTCTTGCCGATCCAGCCCAGCCCCGCGCGTTGCGCCAGGGCCCGCTCCAGAACCGGGGCACTGTCCACGAAAGCGCGGTAATTGTAGCCTGACACGGCGTCGTCAATCCGTTTCGCCAGGGTTGCCAGGCGCTTGCGCATCAGTTTGTGGTAGTCGCGCCCCACAGCGTACCGGGTTATATAGGCTTTTTCCCGGTTAGTGAGTACCTGCCCCGGGTTGTCCGGTGCGGGCAGATAGTCCATCCGAACGGAAATGACCCTTCGCGTTCCTTCCACCAGCGAGGTGGGGGTGTAGCGTTTGTCGCCATGGTCTGCCATGTAAGACATTTCGCCGTGAAGCCCTTCGCTCAGCCAGTTCTTCAGGCGCTCCCCGTGCACGCCGGTATCCGGCAGGGTGATACCGGCGTCGTTAAAGCCCAGATCAAGGGCCCAGGCGCGAATCTGGCGGGGCAGGTCACTGAGTTGTTGGTCGGTTGGAGCGGTCATTGAATGCCAGTAACGAAGTTTAATTTGATTAAGTTATGACCTTTTCCACTGTTTTGCTACTCTTTACAGGTATCTGGCCGTTTTTCTTAATCTGAATTCTGTAACGGGAGCGCGCTTTCATGCCCCTGTCTGGTGGTCATAGTTTACCAGAAGACCTCTTCTCCGCCGATGCGGTGCGAGAGATCGATCGCTATGTGATTGATCAGCAAGGGGTTGATGGATTCGAACTGATGCAGGCGGCGGCAGCCAGCGCCTTCCGCCGGTTGGTGCGGTACTGGCCTGAACCCGGCCGGATTCTGGTTTTGTGTGGCGCCGGCAACAATGGAGGAGATGGTTATCTGGTAGCGGCCAATGCAGCTCGTCACGGTCTGAGTGTGGACTGTATTGCCGTGGCTCCCACTGAAAAGTTGACCGGCGACGCCCGCAAGGCATGGCAAAAAGCCGTCGAGGACGGGGTCCATGTCAGGGAACTGTCCGATGTCACCGATAGTGAAATCAGCGAACACTTTGCCAGTGCCGGCCTGATTGTGGACGCCATGCTGGGCACAGGCGTGACAGGCGCCCCCCGGGAGCCGTTTGCCACCACCATTCGCCGTTGCAACGAAGCTGATGCGCCAGTGCTGGCTATTGATCTGCCGTCGGGGCTCAATGCCACCACTGGTACCGTGGCAGGAGAAGCGGTCCGGGCAGTCGCAACCGTGACGTTCATTGGTCTCAAGGCAGGCCTGTTCACCGGTCAGGGCCCGGAATGCGCCGGAGATATTGCGTTTGAATCCCTGGATACAGACGACTGGGCTGCCGAGAGTGGCCAGCGCCCTCTGGCTCACCGGGTGGACTGGGCCGGAATCCGTTGTGCCATACCACGGCGCCCGAGGGTTGCCCACAAGGGGCGTTTCGGACACGTGTTGATTGTTGCCGGGGACCGCGGCTTTGGTGGTGCCGGCATGATGGCGGCGGAGGCGGCATCAAGGGCCGGTGCCGGCATGGTGACCCTGGCCACGAGGCCGGAGTATGTGGCGCCTGCCCTGGCTCGCTGCCCATCGGTGATGGTTCAGGGGCTGATTCACGGTTCCGAACTGCCACCGCTGATCAAGGCGGCGGACGTGATTGTCTGCGGCCCCGGCATTGGCCGGGGCGCGTGGGGGCAGCAGATGCTGCAGCAGGTGGTGGCCAGCGGCAAGCCGCGGGTTCTGGATGCCGATGCGCTGAATCTGATGGCGTCGCGGGTCGCGCAGCCGGTGGATGCCCACATTCTGACTCCACACCCTGGGGAAGCGGCGCGATTGCTGAAATGTGGCGTCGCTGATATCGAGAACGACAGGGTCGGAGCTGCGGAAAAGATTCGCCAGCTGTTCGGTGGGGTGGTTCTGTTAAAGGGCGCGGGTACCATTGTTGCCTCTGGCAACGCGCTACCGGATATCATCAGCGGCAGTAATCCCGGAATGGCAACAGGCGGCATGGGAGACGTGCTCTCCGGAATCCTGGGCAGTCTCTACGCGCAGCTTGCAGATGCTCATCTGTCGGCATCGGCAGCCGCCGCCCTTCACCTGGCGGCAGCAAACCATGCGTCGGAGACACAAGGCTACATGGGCCTGTTGCCTACGGATGTCATCGATGCAATACCTGGGGTACTGATGAGGTCAGAGCGGGGATCTGCAGGCGGACAGACTGAACAGGGGGTGCCTGAAGAATAATGAGTGTTTCAGCAGACGAGCTCAGATTGCATCTGAAAGATGAGTTGGATACGGAAAAACTGGGCCAGATTCTCGCCGGGTTGGTCAGTGGAAGTGGTCACGGTCTGGTCGTGTTTCTCGAAGGCAACCTGGGTATGGGGAAAACAACTCTGAGCCGTGGGATTATGCGTGGCCTGGGCCACGAGGGTGCCGTTAAAAGCCCGACCTATACGATCGTTGAGCCTTATGAGCATCTGGCTCCCCCGACCTATCACTTTGACCTTTACCGGTTGGGTGATGCTGAGGAACTTGAATACATGGGGATCCGGGATTATTTCCAGGGCCGGAATCTGTGCCTGATTGAGTGGCCGGAGCGGGGGCAGGGTATCCTTCCCGAACCGGACCTGCTGGTTCGACTGGATAAAAGTGGTGATGGGCGCATTGCCCGGGTTTCAGCACCAACAAGTCGTGGCGGCAGTTTGCTGCAGCGGCTGGGCAAACAGTGGCCCATGGGGCAGGGATATTAATCGTGTGTGATCAGCGCAGGTGTTCAGGATGATGATTATAAAAACGTTCTCCAGATGGTTTATTGCCGCGGGCCTGACATCGTTGATGGTTCCGTTGGTGGCGATGGCGGGCGTCAGCGTGGAAAGTGCCCGTATCTGGCCGGCGCCGGACCATACTCGTCTGGTGCTGGATATTGGTGACAAGGTTGATCACAAGGTATTTGCCCTCTCCGGTCCGTCAAGGCTGGTGATCGACCTGAAAAATGTCAGTCTCAAGGCGGATCTGGAAAAGCTGGATCTGTCTGACAGCCCGGTAAGCCGTATTCGCAGTGCTCCGCGTAACGGTAACGATCTGCGGGTGGTTCTGGACCTTAAAAGCGATATCAAGCCCCGGAGCTTCCAGCTCGAGCCCAACCAGCAGTATGGTCACAGGCTTGTGGTCGATCTTATCGACGAGGGGGGACTGAAAGCACAGAAACCTGCCAAGCCGACGGTGTCCGAGAACAGTAATGGCAAGCGCGACATCATTGTTGTCGTGGACGCCGGCCATGGAGGTGAAGACCCGGGCGCTATTGGTCCCCGTGGTACGCGTGAGAAAGACGTGGTGCTGAAAATGGCCAAAACCATGGCGGACCTGATAGATGCCAAGCCCGGGTATACCGCCAAGCTCACCCGTAACGGCGATTATTACATCGACCTGCGCAGCCGCACTCTGCTTGCCCGCAAGCATAACGCTGATCTGTTCGTTTCTGTTCACGCGGACGCGTTCCGTACGCCACAGCCACGTGGTGCCTCTGTCTTCGCGCTCTCGCAACGGGGAGCTACCAGTGAAACCGCCCGTTGGCTGGCGAAAAGCGAAAACCGGTCGGACCTGATCGGCGGTGGCGGTGGTGTATCGCTGGATGGTCGCGACGAGATGCTAGCGGGTGTTCTTCTGGACCTGTCGATGACTGCCAGTATCAATTCCAGCCTTGGTGTCGGGGATTCCATACTCGGGAGGCTTGGCAATGTTGCCAAACTCCACAAGAAGGGCGTTGAACAGGCGGCATTTGCGGTGCTCAAGTCGCCGGACATTCCGTCCATCCTGGTTGAGGCTGGCTTTATTTCAAACCCGAAAGAAGAGCAGAATCTGTCCAGTTCCGCGTACAGGAATAAGCTGTCCAGGGCAGTATTCGAGGGTATTGACGACTACTTCCAGAAAACGCCGCCGCCAGGGACGCTGCTGGCGTGGCAGAAACAGAGCAGGCAGAGCGGGGAAAGTGTCAGCCAGTACCGTATTCGAAGGGGCGACACACTCTCCGGTGTCGCTCGGGAGAACCAGACAAGCGTCAGCGAACTGATGCAGTATAACGACCTCAATGATGACCGTGTTATGGTAGGGCAAACCATTCGTATTCCCGCATCCTGAAACGAGGTACTCCGGTAGCATGCCCTCCATTCGATTACTGACTCCCCGCCTGGCAAACCAGATTGCTGCCGGCGAGGTGGTTGAGCGTCCGGCTTCGGTCGTCAAGGAACTGGTAGAAAACGCGCTTGACGCCGGTGCCTCCCGGGTGGATATCGAGATCGAGCAGGGAGGTGTCAAGCTCATCCGGGTTCGCGATGACGGCAGCGGTATAGACGAGGCAGACCTCCCGCTGGCACTCAGCCGGCACGCAACCAGTAAAATTGAGAATCTTGATGATCTTGAAGCTGTTGCTTCCCTGGGTTTTCGTGGTGAGGCCCTGGCGAGCATCAGCTCCGTCTCAAGGCTGGCGTTGACCTCGCGCACAGAGAGCCAGGAAGCGGCTTCCAGGGTCGAGGTGGAAGGGCGTGACATGGACGCCAGCATCTCACCGGCTGCCCATCCCGTTGGAACGACGGTGGAGGTGCGGGACCTGTTCTTCAATACCCCGGCCCGCCGCAAGTTTCTTCGTACCGAAAAAACCGAATTCAATCATGTTGATGAATGCGTCCGGCGTCAGGCCCTCAGCCGTTTCGACACCGGTTTTACGCTGCGGCATAACCAGCGGGTGGTCCAGAGCCTGCGTCCTGCGGAAAACCCGCTGGACCGCGAGCGCCGGATCGGCTCCCTCTGTGGCCAGCAGTTCATCGATAACGCAGTGGTCATTGATGCCGAGGCAACAGGGTTGAAGCTCTGGGGTTGGGTGGCGTTGCCAACCTTCTCCCGCAGCCAGGCGGATCTCCAGTATTTTTTCGTCAATGGGCGCGTTATCCGCGATCGGCTGGTCGCCCATGCGGTGCGCCAGGCCTACCGGGATGTGCTCTATAACAACCGTCACCCGGCCTTCGTGCTGTATCTGGAAGTGGATCCTGCCAATGTGGATGTGAACGTTCACCCCACCAAGCACGAGGTACGTTTTCGCGACGGCCGCCTGGTTCATGATTTCATTTTCCGGACCCTTCACAAGGCGTTGGCGGATGTGCGGCCGGACGATCACCTGAGGGGCGCCGTGGCGCAGTCCCATGGGCGAGAATCCGGTGGAATGCCGGGCGGTTATGGTTCCCGGGTTGCCATGCCCGACGTAAACCCACAGCCAGCTTCCAGTCCGTCTCCGGGATCAGCCAGTCAGCCATACGCCGGTTTTTCGGGCAGTCAGTGGCCGCAGCAGCACGAATGGCAGGCCCGTGACCAGATGGCCTTCTATCAGTCACTGAACCAGGGCGGCGGTGTTGGAGGTCAGCCGGCGGGGGCGGAAACCGGTGGGCTGGCGGTCGCATCGCCGACGCCACCACAGGACAGTGGCGATGAGCCACCACTGGGCTATGCCATTGCCCAGTTGCACGGCATTTATATTCTTGCCCAGAGTCGCCAGGGCATGATTGTGGTTGATATGCACGCAGCGCACGAACGCATCACCTATGAGCGTATGAAGCGTGCACTCGAGTCGCAGGACCTGAAGAGTCAGCCGCTCCTTGTGCCGGTATCCCTGGCGGTCAGCCAGAAAGAGGCGGCCCTGGCCGAAACCCATGGCGAAGAGCTTATGCAATTGGGGCTGGGCGTTGAGCGGATAGGCCCCGAAACCCTGGCCGTGCGCCAGGTGCCCGCGCTGTTGCGGGGGGCGGATACCGAGCAACTGGTGCGCGACGTGTTGTCGGATCTGATCGAAAATGGTGAGAGTGACCGCGTTGAAGCCGTCACACACGAACTTCTAGGTACCATGGCCTGTCATGGCTCTGTGAGAGCCAACCGGCAATTGACCATTCCTGAAATGAATACCCTTTTGCGGGACATGGAGGCCACAGAGCGAAGCGGCCAGTGCAATCATGGCCGCCCCACCTGGACGGTTGTCACCCTGTCCGAGCTGGACAAGCTCTTCCTGCGGGGGCGTTAAAGCGTTTATGACCTCGATGACGGCTGATGGCGGGAAACCCCTTGCCATATTCCTGATGGGACCTACTGCCTCAGGCAAGACCGCCCTGGCCATTGAACTCTGTCGCCGGCTGCCCTGCGAGATCGTCAGTGTTGATTCCGCGATGATCTACCGCGGCATGGATATCGGCACGGCAAAGCCCTCGGCAGCGGAGCTTGCGCAGGCTCCCCATCGCCTGATCGATATCTGCGACCCTGCGGATACCTATTCCGCTGCGGATTTCCGCCGCGACGCCCTGGATGAAATGGCGGAAATTACCGCTGCAGGCCGGATACCGCTGTTGGTGGGTGGGACCATGATGTACTTCAAGGCCCTGCTGCATGGCATGTCTGATCTGCCGTCCGCTGACCCTGTTATCCGGCAGGATCTGGAGCGTGAAGCCCGGGCGATGGGCTGGGATTCCCTGCATCGTGAGCTTCAGCAGAGGGATCCGGTGGCTGCCCGGTTGATTCACCAGAACAACCGCCAGCGATTGATCCGGGCGCTTGAAGTCATTCGCATAACCGGTCGCCCTATCTCGGCGATCTGGGAGGATAGGCCCGGTGATGGCGAGCAAAGCGGGAAAGGTGTTAAGGATTACACCTATTTCACCCAATGGCAGGCAGACGAATCGCCGTCTCTTCCGTATACTGTAGTGCAGCTTGCGATGGCTCCCGCTGACAGGCGGATACTTCATGAACGAATAAATCTGCGTTTTCAGGCAATGCTGAACGCAGGCTTTCTTGATGAAGTAAGGGCGCTTATGGCCAGAAGCGATCTGCATCCCGGTCTGCCGTCCATGCGCTGTGTCGGGTACCGACAGGCCTGGGCCCACCTTGCCGGCGACTGTGACTACAACGCCCTGGTGGAAAAAGGCGCTGCTGCAACCCGTCAGCTGGCCAAACGACAGCTGACCTGGTTGCGAAAGTGGTCCGGTCTGGACTGGCTGGAGACTGGCGACGAACTTATGTCAGATACCGCCTTGAAAATTATTGAGTTTCGCACCACATTTAAACGTTGAATATAACGATCTGCCTTTACTTATAAACAGGAGAAAACACATGTCAAAAGGGCACTCTCTACAAGACCCTTACCTCAATGCATTGCGCAAGGAACGCATTCCGGTTTCTATCTTTCTGGTCAATGGCATCAAGCTTCAGGGCCAGATTGAGTCTTTCGACCAGTTCGTGATTTTGCTGAAAAACACTGTCAGCCAGATGGTCTACAAGCACGCTATTTCCACTGTGGTACCTGCGCGGAATGTTCGCATCCCGCCACAGGCCCCAGGCGGGGAAGAATCTGAGGACTGATCTGCCCGGTAGTACCGGTATTAAAACCCGCGCTCCCGATGGGCCCGAACCGGCTCTGAGGGCCGCGGGTGTTTGTTTTGTTCTCGCTTTTGTTAACCATTGCTGTCTGATTGATTCGGAGTTTCGTCTACTTGTTTGAGCGCCCCGATGTTGGTGAGCGGGCCATTCTCGTTCACATTGAGTTTTCTTCCCATGAAGAGTCCGAGGACCTGGGCGAATTTCGCGAGCTGGTATGGTCGGCGGGGGTTGAACCGGTGGGTGTTGTTACCGGCTCCAGGAAGCAGCCCAGCCCGCGACTGTTCGTGGGTGAGGGCAAACTGGAAGAAATTCGCGACGCGGTTGCAGCCAATGAAGCTGACATAGTGCTGTTCAATCACGCCCTGAGCCCAAGCCAGGAACGGAATGTTGAGCGGGAGCTGCAGTGCCGGGTGCTTGACCGCACAGGGGTAATCCTTGATATTTTTGCCCAGCGTGCCCGTACCCACGAGGGTAAGTTGCAGGTTGAGCTCGCCCAGTTGGAGCACATGTCCACGCGGCTTGTCCGGGGCTGGACTCACCTGGAGCGCCAGAAGGGTGGTATCGGCCTGCGTGGCCCGGGTGAAACCCAGCTGGAAACCGATCGACGCCTGCTCAGGGAGCGGATCAAGTCGATCCACCGCAGACTGGAAAAGGTTCGCAAGCAGCGTAATCAGGGACGCCGGGCCCGTAAACGCGCGGATATTCCCACGGTTTCGCTGGTGGGATATACCAACGCCGGAAAGTCCACACTCTTCAATCGTATTACCACCTCTACCGTGTATGCGGCTGACCAGCTGTTTGCTACGCTGGACCCAACGTTACGGCGGCTGGAACTTCCGGACATTGGTCCGGTCGTAATGGCCGATACTGTCGGGTTTATCCGTCATCTGCCCCATAAACTGGTTGAAGCCTTTCGCGCGACGCTGGAAGAAACCACGGAAGCCTCTATCCTCCTCCATATCATTGACTGCCATGACAACCGGCGCGACGAGAACATGGAGCAGGTGGAAGAGGTGCTGGCGGAAATAGGCGCGGACGAGATTCCCGTGCTTGAGGTATTCAACAAGATCGATCTGTTGGACAATTTCGAGCCCAGAATCGAGCGCAACGAAGATGGTATACCCGTGCGGGTGTGGGTGTCAGCCGTTACCGGAGCTGGCCTTGATGGGCTGTTCGATACCATTGTCGAGCGGCTGGCGGAGGATGTCATTCACCATTTCGTGGTACTTGGGCCGGCTGACGGCAAGCTTCGTGCGCTATTGCACCAGGCAGGATCGGTGCTCAGCGAGGATCACCGTGAAAATGGCGATTCGGTGATGGAGGTTCGCCTCCAGTACAGGGACTGGTCACAGCTACTGAGCCGCGCCGGTGTGCAGGAAAAAGACGTAAAGTTCGAAGATCAACGTATATAGACAGGCTGTGCTATTGCCGGGGCGGTTAGAAATCCCTAGTATTTGCAGCCATTCGACTAGTTTGGAACGGAGAATATTATGGCCTGGAATGAACCGGGTGGAAACCGCAATGACAATGATCCCTGGGGCACCGGCGGTGGTCGTGGCGGCAATGATCAGGGGCCACCAGACCTCGATGAGGCACTGAAAAAGGGCCTCGACAAACTCAACAAGCTGCTCGGTGGCAAAGGTAAGAAGTCTGGTGGTAACGGTGGGTCTTCCTCTGGTGGAGGAGGTAGTGCCGGTGGCATCGGGGCCATACTTGCTTTGGCAGGGATCATTTTTGTTGGCTATGTCATATTCCAGTCCTTCTACACCGTAGATGAGCAGGAACGTGCCATTGTCCTCAGATTTGGTGAGTACAACCGTACCGAGAACCCGGGTCTTCGCTTCAAGGTGCCGCTCATCGACAACGTGCGTCTGGTGCGTGTAACTAACGTCAGGAATGCCGAGTCCAGTGGGCAGATGCTGACCCAGGACGAGAACCTGGTTTCAGTTGACCTCCAGGTCCAGTACCGCGTCGGCGACGCCAGAGCCTATGTGCTGAACGTTCGTGATTCCAACGAGGCACTGGCTTTTGCGACCGACAGTGCCCTTCGGCACGAGGTGGGCAGCTCCGTTCTGGATGATGTGTTGACAGAAGGGCGTGCGGAACTGGCTGTTCGGGTTGAGCAGCGTTTGCAGAACTTCCTTGAGGAATATGGAACCGGTCTCTCTATTGTCAGGGTTAACGTGGAAAGTACCCAGCCACCGGATGCGGTGCAGGATGCCTTCCGTGAAGTGCAGCGCGCTCGTGAGGACGAACAGCAGGTCAAGGAAGAGGCTGAGACCTACCGTAACAAGGTGGTCCCGGAAGCTCGTGGCCGGGCCCAGCGCCTGACCGAGGAAGCTTCAGCCTATAAACAAGAGGTGATTGAGCGTGCCCGAGGCGAAACTTCGCGCTTCCTGGCTGTTCTCGATGTCTACGACAGGTCACCGGAAGTGACGCGGGAGCGTATGTACATACAGGCGCTTGAAGGTGTGCTGTCCCGGACCAGCAAGGTACTGGTGGACACCCAGAGCAGCGACAACATGATGTATCTGCCGCTGGATCGGCTCACCAATCGCTCGGGTGGCAGCTCCGGCAGCCAGAACAGTTCCGGGAACTCCGGCAGCAGCGATGTAGACATCAAGAACCTGTCAGATCAGGTTATTCAGGAACTGCGTGGCAGGCAGGATTCAGGCGTTCGGAGGAGTAGATAATTATGGGACCCAAAGGTATTGTGGGCCTTGCAGGCGCCCTGATCATAATGCTCGTGACGCTGTCCAGCGTGTACATAATCCCCGAAACCCACCGGGGCGTGCTGCTGCGGTTCGGTGAGCTGATCGAAACCGATATCGAGGCGGGACTTCACTTCAAGGTGCCGGTCATCGACCAGGTGCGTGAGTTCGATATTCGGTTGCTGACGACTGATCTTCCGTCGCGTCAGTACCTGACGATTGAAAAGAAACCGTTGGATGTCGATTCTTACATCGCCTGGAAAATTCAGGATGTGGACCAGTTCTATCGCGCCACAGGTGGTGACGAATACCGTGCATCCCAGTTGCTGCTATCGAGGGTGGACAACGGGCTGCGGGACGAGTTTGGTATTCGTACCATGGTGGAGGTCGTGTCTGGCCAGCGGGACGAGCTGATGACCGAACTGCGGCAGCGGGTAAATGAAACCGCGAAAAAGGAATTTGGTATTGATGTGGTGGATATCCGTGTCAAGGCCATTGAATTCCCAGGTCAGGTCAGTGAGAACGTCTTCCGCCGGATGGCGACAGAGCGTGAGAAACTGGCACAGGAGTTCCGCTCACGCGGTAACGAGCTCGCCGAGGGGATCCGTGCTGATGCGGATCGCCAACGCACGGTTATCCTCGCAGAGGCATTTGCCAATGCCGAGGAGATGCGAGGTGAGGGTGATGCCGAGGCCGCAGATATCTACGCTGATGCCTACGGCTCGGACGGCGAATTCTATAGCTTTTATCGCAGTCTCGAGGCTTATCAGAAAACCTTCGCTAACGAAGATGACATCATGATAATCGACACCGATAGCGACTTCCTGAGATTCCTGAAGGATCCCCAGGGCGGCCGTTAACGATCGACGTCAGACAGACAAAACCGGAATACCGAGGTATTCCGGTTTTTTTGTGCCTGCCAACAGTGTAAAATTCTGCCGGTTTTGGTTCGGGTTTTTAGCTGATACCGAACATCGCCCTAAATCCTGTGCACTCCCGCGGCTCAAGTTTTCGCCCCGGGGCAGAACGGACAACCTAATCTCATGACAGTATCTGATCGCTGGCTGCTGCCAGATGGCGTGGAAGATATCTTGCCGCCACTGGCGGGGCAGATTGAATCCCTGCGCCGGGATGTAATGGATACCTGCCAGCACTGGGGTTACCAGCTGGTTATTCCGCCGTTGATCGAATACCTGGAGTCGTTGTTTACCGGCACCGGGCATGATCTGGAACTCCAGACCTTCAAGCTGACTGACCAGCTCACTGGCCGGATGATGGGGCTGCGGGCAGACATGACTCCCCAGGCTGCCCGAATCGATGCGCATACCCTTGGGCAGGAAGGCATTACCCGGCTCTGTTACGCCGGCCATGTGCTGCATACCCGGCCGCGTCATATGCTGACTGGTCGCACGCCGATCCAGGCCGGCTGTGAGCTGTTTGGCAGTGCTTCCGAATCGGCCGATATGGAAGTGATCAGCCTGATGCTGGAAGCCCTTCGGGTGTCTGGCCTGCCGCGGATCCACCTCGATCTCGCCCATGTGTCGATCTACGAGACGTTGGTGGGTGAGGCCGGATTCGACCGCAATACCGGAGCGGCCATCTTCGATGCCATGGCGCGGAAATCCGTACCCGAGCTGGACGAACTGCTGGGAGATTGCGCTCCCGGCTCCGCCGGAAATATGCTTAGAGAGTTGGCCCGTGTCAGTGGCGGGCGCGAAGCGCTGGCCGAGGCGCGGCGCATTCTGGAAGGAGTGCCCCAGCCGCTTTTGGAAGCTCTGGAGCAATTGGAGCGGGTAGCGGAGATGCTGGCGGAAAACTATCCGGAAGTAAGCTTCGGTTTCGACTTTTGTGAACTTCGCGGATACAACTACCACACCGGCCTGGTCTTTGCCGCCTATGTTCCGGGTCACGGGGATGCGGTTGCCAAGGGTGGTCGCTACGATGCCATCGGCAGCGATTTTGGTCGGGCACGACCGGCCACCGGGTTCAGCCTGGATATCCGCGCGCTGGTGTCCCTTGGCCAGCGTACCCGGCCAGCAGGAAAGGCAGTCTGGGCGCCTGCCGAACAGGATCCCGCCCTTGACGGCGTTATATCCGGACTACGGATGACAGAGACCGTCATCAGGGCTCTGCCCGAGGACGAGGGCGTTGATCCGCGGTCCCGCAACTGCGACCGGATTCTGGTAAAACGTGACGGCCAATGGGTCATAGAGCAGCTGGGCTGATAACAGACTGGGATCGGGCCACTTATTTACAGGTAAATCTGCGGGTACTCTGTCGACCGGCGGAGCCGCACTGAGAGAGAGACATGGGTAAAAACGTTGTAGTGCTGGGCACCCAATGGGGTGACGAAGGTAAGGGCAAGATTGTTGATCTGCTGACGGACAAGGTCGCCGCCGTGGTGCGTTTTCAGGGTGGCCATAACGCCGGTCACACCCTGGTCATTGAAGGCAAGAAAACGGCCCTCCACCTGATTCCCTCCGGTATCCTGCGCAAGGATGTACTGTGTCTGATAGGCAACGGCGTGGTTCTGTCTCCGGAAGCGCTATTGAAGGAAGTCCGGGAGCTTGAGGGCAATGGTGTTGCGGTGCGCGACCGCCTCAGGATCAGCCTGGCGTGCCCTATCATCCTCAAGACCCACGTCCGCATTGACCAGGCTCGTGAGCGGGCCCGGGGTGTGGACAAGATTGGTACCACTGGCCGTGGCATCGGTCCCGCCTATGAAGACAAGGTTTCCCGTCGCGGGCTTCGCGTTGGCGATCTGTGTAATCCGGACAGCTTCAAGGAAAAGCTTCGGGAAATCATGTCGTACCACAATTTCGTGCTGACCGAGTATTTCCGGGAAGAGCCGGAAGACATCGACCAGGCGTTTGCCGAACTGATGACCATGGGCGAGGAAATCTGGCCGATGTCCGCGGACGTGACGGACATTCTCCATGACCTGCGCAAGCGTGGGGAGCCCATCCTTTTCGAGGGTGCCCAGGGTTCACTGCTGGATATCGATCTCGGAACCTATCCCTACGTTACGTCCTCAAACACCACGGCCGGTGGTACCGCCACCGGTTCGGGCTTCGGGCCGCTGTTCCTGGATTATGTTCTGGGCATTACCAAGGCTTACACCACCCGGGTCGGATCCGGGCCTTTCCCGACCGAGCTGTTTGACGACATGGGCCAGCACCTGGCCGTAAAGGGCAACGAGGTCGGCACCACCACCGGCCGTTCACGCCGTTGTGGCTGGTTTGATGCCGTGGCATTGCGTCATGCCATCCAGATCAACAGTGTGTCGGGCATCTGTCTCACCAAGCTGGACGTTCTGGACGGCATGGACACCGTGAAGGTGTGCATTGGTTACAAGACGCCGAATGGTGAAATTACCCGTCCACCAATCGGTTGTGACACCTACAAGGACATAGAGCCGGTGTACGCGGATCTGCCTGGCTGGCAGGAGAGCACCGTCGGGTTGACCGGCCTGGATCAGTTGCCGGAGAACGCCAAGGCCTATATCCGCTTCCTGGAAGAGCAGATCGAAGCGCCCATCGATATCATTTCCACCGGCCCTGACAGGGTTGAAACCATCGTTCTCCGCCACCCCTTCGGCGAGTGATCGGTTGCGGTTATCGCGGCATGCTTCAGGGCTTGTCCGCGATAACGGTTGCTCTTTTCGGCCCCGGGTAGCCCTCAACAGTCTTGGTCGGGTCGTCCGCATCCAGGAAATCCGTTAGCGACTGAAAGCGCATCCAGTCTGTTCTGCGCTGTTCCTCTGTCGTGGTTTCCGTCACGTCCACCACGCGTGCGTTGCGGTAACCGGTCCGGTCCAGCCAGCGTAACAGAGTGTCGCAACTGGGCAGAAACCATACGTTCCGCATTCGGCCGTAACGGTCTTCCGGCATCAGGCTGTAGCCTTCCGGTCCGTCTGCAATCAGCGTTTCAAGCACCAGTTCACCGCCCGGGCGAAGGGTGTCTTTCAGTTCCAGAAGATGATCCAGCGGTGAGCGGCGATGGTACAGCACACCCATGGAGAAGGTGGTGTCGAACGCCTCCAGTGTGGGCGGCAGGTCTTCCATGCGCACCGGTATCAGGTCGATGCGCTGGTCCGGGCCTAGGTACTGTTTGACGCTCAGGAACTGGAACAGGAACAGCAGCCCCGGGTCTATGCCGATCACCCGTCCGGCACCTTCACCCAGCATACGCCAGCAGTGATAACCGGAACCGCACCCTACATCCAGTATCTGGCGACCGCTCAGGTCGGACAGATAGGGCGATACCCGGTCCCATTTCCAGTCTGACCGCCACTCGGTGTCGATGTAGGTGCCGAAGAAATCAAACGGTCCCTTACGCCAGGGCATAAGACCGCGAAGTCCTTTTTCGAGGTGCTCAATAGTAGCGGATGACAGGGGGTGCCGGGTGCTGAGAGTAATCGCGGCGCGGTTGAGGTCCGCTTGTGTATCCGGGATGGCTGGCAATGTGTCCAGCGCATTCATCCAGCGCGCGATATCGCCGTGGGGATTTTCATCGAAGCGCTTGTGGAGTTGTTGCTGCAGCACGATGCGCCAGCGCTCAAGGCCGCGATTGTCGAGGTCGTCGAATAGTGGGGCGAAACATCCCTGCCAGTCGAAGGTCGTCATGAAAGCTCCGTTCAGGGCGTTTTGATGGCGAGCATGGAGACAAAATTGAAGCACTGATACCAGACCAGTACCTGATCAAAGCCTGCTTGCGTAAGTCTTTGCCGGTGCGCTGTCAGGGTTTCCGGAATAAGCACCTGCTCCAGAGCGGAGCGTTTCTGGCTGATCTCCAGGTCGGAATAGCCATTGGCGCGTTTGAATTCGTGATGGAGTTGCGTCTGTATCGCCTGTTCCGTGTCGGACTCGAAACGAATCTTCTCCGACAGGATCAGCACACCACCCGGCAGGGTAGCATCTGCAATGCGGGTCAGCAGTTCCGCACGCTTTTCGGGCGCCACGAACTGCAGCGTGAAATTCAATGTGGTCACAGATGCGTTATTGACAGGGGTGTCGAGAATATCCTCACAGCGCAGAGCGACCGGTAACGGATGATCATCCAGAGCAATGTAGTGCTCACAACGCTCGATCATGGCAGCGGAGTTGTCGACGCCGGTCAGCGTGCAGTCCCGATCGCCAATACCATGTCGCATTGCCAGCGTAGAGGCCCCGAGGGAACACCCCAGATCGTAACAGTGGCTGCCAGGGCGTGCGTACTGTTCGGTAATAACCTCGATCATCGGGATGATCGTGGTGTAACCCGGCACCGAGCGGCGGATCATGTCCGGAAAAACCCGGGCTACCGAGGCATCAAACCGGAACTCTTCCGTTTCACGCTCGCTGGCATACAGCCGGTCCAGGGCCTGGCCCGGCTTTGTGTCCCTGTCACTCATTGTCCGCCGGCTCCTGTCCTTGCTGGATGGGCTGGTTGCGCTCCGGCGCGGGTTCACGGCTGCAGCGCACACCGCGGTTCTTGTAATCGACAAGAATGCCGCGGAAATCCGGGTCGGTATCCGCTGCAACAGCCAGATAACCCTGTTCACAAACCGCGTGAAGTTCAGACGATTTGGGTGACATGCGGAACTCCTCACCCGGGGTAATGTGAACCGCCTCGAATTCCCCCACCGGCACATGATCCTTGTTATCCGAGTGATCAATCCTGCCGCTGGCTTCCAGCACAAGAACGGTTGCTATAATGGTGCCAATGGCTGTCGCAATCAGGCTGCGTACCGTGAATCTGGCCTCACTCTGGCTCATCGGGAAATCTCCGGTCTGTCGGTTTTCCGGCCTCAGTATTGGCCGGGAAGATTAATGGAAGGGGATTGCAGGGCTGCGAGTTGTTCCCGCAGCGATAGAACCTGGTCGGACCAGAAGCGTGGCTGGGCAAACCAGGGGAAGAAGCGGGGGAAGGCCGGATCATCCCAGCGTTTTGCCAGCCAGGTGCAGTGGGAAATCTGCCGGTAACAGCGCAGGGGCTCGATGAGGTGTCGCTCCCGCCGATTGAAGTCCCGGAACATTTCATAGCCCTCCAGCAGTTCCCCGAACTGCTGCCCACGCTCAACATCATCGCCGTTGAGCAATAGCCACAGGTCCTGTATGGCGGGGCCGGTGCGGCAGTCATCCAGGTCCACAAACAGCATTTGTTCTTCGCGGCAGAGGATGTTGCCGGCGTGGCAGTCGCCATGAAGCCTCAGGGTGTGCACGTCGCCGGCTTCATCGATCCGGCGGGCGCAATGCTCCACCAGGTCGGGAATCAATGAGTTCCAGGCCGGGCGCAGGTCGTCCGGCACCCAGCGGTTTTCAATCAGAAACCGGTTGTTTTCCTCTATACCGTAGAGTATCGACATCGTGGGCCGGTGACTGAAGCTGGCAGTATCTCCGATGTTGTGGAGTTGCCCCAGCCACTGGCCAAGGCGATAGAGGGTGTCCGTTATGCTGGTATCCGGGGCCTGTCCGCCTCGCTGTGGGAATACGGCGAACAGGAAATCGTCGCAGCGGCCAAGAGTATCCCCAGAGGGCAGTACCATGGGAGCTACCACCGGAATATCGGCGGCCAACAGTTGCGCCGTGAACTCGTGCTCCTCGCGGATCTGGGCCTCACTCCAGCGACCCGGCCGGTAGAACTTGGTGATAACCGGAGATTTGTCTTCGATGCCGATCTGGTAAACGCGGTTTTCGTAGCTGTTAAGGGCAAACAGCCGACCATTGACGATGAAACCTGCATCCTCCATGGCGTCGAGAATTTTGTCCGGTTTCAGGGCATCGTAGGGATGGCTGGAGATTTCGGTCATAAATAAGTGCTAGCGCCTCGAACTCTGTTTGGCCTGCATGCCTGCAAGGTGGTACCAGTTTTCGTCCAGTTCCCAACGCACCCGGTCCACGCCGGACGCGTTGAGCACGATATCCCCCGCCCTGGCCTGAACCTGGGCCAGTTCACGCTCTGCCCTTTGCCAGTCCCGGTGGTTGTCGCCCAGGTTGCGCATGCTGGGGAAAATGGTCGTCAGTGCATCGTGAGTGGTGGTCTGGTGTGATCGCAGGGAGCTCATGATGGCCGTGCTTCCCTCCACCCTCAATACCCGGTGCTGATAGGGATACTTTGCCACCATTTCGTCGGCCTTCAGATCCTGGTTGAGGCTGATCACCTCGAAGCCACGCCAGCCAAGCCAACCGACAAATATGGCGGCGACCATCATTACAATTATAAACTGCTTCCTGTCAGACATCGTTAACTGCTCCGTGCACTTGTTTTCTGGGGCAAGTATAACGTTTCAGTGCCGCCACAGTAATGCGATTCCGGCTTTTTCGCGATGGTTCGCAGAAGTGGTGCAGGCGCACTTCCACTGGTCAGGCAAAGGTAACGGGATTCCCCATGGCAGGTATAGAAAAGCTTGAGACAGATACAGTGGTGATCGGTGCCGGTATTGTCGGCCTCGCTGTCGCCAGGCGACTGGCCATGCAGGGCCGCGAAGTGCTGATGCTGGAAGCCGGTGAACACTTTGGAGAAGGGATTTCCTCCCGTAACAGTGAGGTTATCCATGCCGGTATCTATTATCCCCAGGGTTCCGTCAAGGCGAGGTTGTGCGTTCGCGGCAGGCAGATGCTCTATGACTATTGCCGCCAGCGCCATATTGGCCATCGCAAAGCCGGCAAGTGGATTGTCGCCCGCGGCTCTGCGCAGCTGGAGAAGCTCGGCCAGATAGGCCGCCAGGCACAAAGCAACGGTGTAGTGTTGCAAAGCGTGAGCCGAAGCATGCTGCAGAAGGCATTGCCGGAAGTGGTCGCCGACGAAGCGTTGTATTCCCCGGAAACAGGCATTGTGGATAGCCACGGGGTGATGGTTTCGTTGCTTGGAGATCTTGAGAGCAACGATGGTCAGATGGTTTGTCACGCGCCGGTGGAGCGCGCAGCAACTGATGGTCGCCGGCACCGTTTGTGGGTGGGTGGTCAGGCGCCGTGTGAGCTGGTTGCCCGGCGGGTGGTCAATGCTGCAGGTCTTGATGCGGTGCCACTGGCGTCGGCCTGGGAAGGCGTGCCAGAGGGAATCGCTCCCGGGCAATGGTTGGCTCGTGGCGTGTATTTCAGCTATTCCGGCCATCATCCGTTCAGCTCGCTCATCTACCCGGTCCCGGAGCCGGGCGGGCTGGGTGTGCATCTGACCCTGGACCTGGCCGGCCAGGCCCGTTTCGGCCCCGATGTGGAATGGATAGAACAGGTGGATTACTCGGTTGATCCCGGCCGGGCCCGGGCATTTGCCGAGGGTATCCGCCAATGGTGGCCGGATCTGGATGAAAGCCGTCTGCAACCGGCCTATGCCGGCATCCGTCCCAAACTGGCCGGCCCGGATGGCGGGTTCGCCGATTTTCGTATCGATGGCGAAACCGACCATGGCATTGCCGGACTTGTGCACCTGTTTGGCATCGAGTCACCCGGGCTGACCTCATGCCTGGCAATTGCCGATGAAGTGGCCGAAAAACTGGGCGACTGAGGCGCTGGCGGTTATCCTGGCGTTCTTGCCAGCGCCCAGACCTGCACGTCTTTTGCGCCAGCGTCGATCAGGGCTTCGGCCAGGCTCCGTGCTGTCGCGCCGGTGGTCATCACATCATCAACAATAGCGACCCGTAATGGTGGTTTACGGGTGACCTGGTATATCCCCCGCAGGTTCGCCAGACGCTGTGCCCGGTTAAGGCCTCGCTGGGGGCGGGTGCGGCGGTTTCTGGTCACCAGGTCTGCGCTCCAGGGTATGCCGGAGCGTTTACTGAGCTGCTCGGCAATATCGGCCGCCTGGTTGAATCCCCGCTTGCGACGGCGGGCCGGGTGCATCGGGCTCGCCACCAGCAGGTCCGGCCGCTGTTCCGGCGAGTTTTCCAGAATCGACACCAGGTGTTCTGCGAAGTCACTGATCAGTGGGCGGGCAAAAGCTCGCTGGCCATTGTATTTGTAGCGCTGGATCATGCCATCGACGGGAAAGCGGTAACGCCAGGGCGCAATCACCCGGCTGAACGGTGGAGGATCCTGCAGGCATTGGCCGCAAAGCGTTTCGTCACCGGCGAATGCCAGGGGCAGGGCACAGCAGCGGCAATGCCAGCGATTGGCAGGCAGGTCCTGGCGGCAGGGTGTGCATAGTCCGAAGTGAGCGTCAGGCTCCAGGCATGCCACGCACTGGCCTCCGCCGGAAGGCAGAAGCCTCTGGGCGGCCTGCAACGACGTGTGAATCCATTCTTTGCGGTTAACCTTTGGTGTTAACAAGGTTGACAGCGGTCTCAGTCCCTTTATCATCTGTTTCATCCGTAAACCAGAATCCCGGTAAAGTTAACAGGACTGAATCATGACTGCCACCACACCCTCTGCGGCACCTCGCCACGACTGGAGCATGCAGGAAGCACGTGCACTGTTCGAACTGCCATTCAACGACCTGATGTTCCGTGCCCAGAGCGTCCATCGTGAGCATTTCGATCCCAATGAGGTGCAGATCAGCACGTTGCTGTCCATCAAGACCGGTGCCTGCCCCGAGGATTGCAAATACTGCCCCCAGAGCGGCCACTACAACACCGGGCTGGAGAAAGAAAAGCTGCTTGAAATCGAAAAGGTGATAGCCGAAGCCAAAGCAGCCAAGGCAAAGGGCGCGTCCCGTTTCTGTATGGGTGCCGCCTGGCGCAGTCCTTCGAAGAAGGACATGGGGTATGTGGTGGACATGGTACGCCAGGTGAAATCCCTGGGCCTTGAAACCTGTATGACTCTCGGCATGCTGCAACAGGAGCAGGCCGATGAACTGGCAGAAGCCGGGCTGGATTACTATAACCACAATCTGGACACCTCCGAGAAGTACTACAGTCACATCATCACCACCCGCACCTACCAGGATCGCCTGGACACCCTGGAGAACGTTCGTAATGCAGGCATGAAAGTCTGCTGTGGCGGCATTGTAGGCATGGGTGAAGACCCGGACGACCGCGTCGGCCTGCTGGTGCAACTGGCAAATCTGCCGCATCATCCCGAGAGCGTACCGGTGAACATGCTGGTAAAAGTGGCCGGTACACCCATGGAAGATGTGGAAGACCTGGACCCGTTCGACTTTGTCCGCACCATCGCGGTTGCCCGCATCATGATGCCGGCCTCCCACGTGCGCCTGTCCGCCGGACGCGAAAACATGAACGAGCAGATGCAGTCGCTTTGCTTCCTGGCCGGTGCCAACTCCATTTTTTATGGTGAAAAGCTGCTAACCACCGCCAACCCGGAAGCCGATGCCGACCGCGAACTGTTCGACCGCCTGGGTATCCGTCCCGAATTGCGCGAGCAGAACTTTACTGAACAGGAAGCGGAAGAAGCTATCACCGAGGCCGTGGAATACGAGCAGACCCGCCACATTTTCTACGACGCCACCCGCGAATCCGCATAAACAGGCAACCGTCGGTGAGAGCTGATCATGCGTGATTTTGCGGCCGAGCTTGAAAACCGGAAGCAGGCGGGGCTTTACCGTACCCGCCGGCTGATCAGCGGGCCCCAGCGACCGGAACTGGTGTCCGACGGAGTGCCGCTGCTGTCTTTCTGCAGTAATGATTATCTCGGTCTGGCCAGCCACCCGGATATTGTCCGTGCCGCTACCGATGCCATGCCCCAAACGGGGCTGGGTGGGGCGGCGTCCCACCTGATCTGTGGCCACCATGATGGTCACCACCAGTTGGAGGCCCGGCTGGCGGAATTTACCGGGCGTAGTTCGGCGCTTTTTTTCTCCACGGGCTATATGGCCAATATGGGGGTGATTTCCGCCCTGGCCGGTCGTGGCGATACCATTTTCTCGGACCGTCTCAACCATGCCTCCATCATTGACGGCTGTATCCTCAGCCGTGCCAGGGTGAGGCGCTACCCCCACAGCGACATGGCTGCGCTTGCGGATATGCTGGCAGTTACCGGCGGACACAAACTGGTGGTGACAGACGGCGTGTTCAGCATGGACGGCGACATCGCTCCTTTGAGAGAGCTCGCTGCCCTGTGCCGGGCACACGATGCGCTTCTGGTTGTGGATGATGCCCATGGCGTGGGTGTGCTTGGTCCCCAGGGGCGGGGCAGTGTTGCCGAGCTGGGGTTGTCGGAAGAGGATGTGCCGGTACTGATCGGAACCCTCGGTAAAGCGGTCGGCACCAGCGGCGCGTTCGTTGCCGGTCCGGCAATGCTGATGGACTACCTGGTGCAGAAGTCACGGACCTATATCTACACCACGGCCATGCCCCCGGCCATTGCACTGGCCACCTGCGCCAGCCTCGATCTGATCGAGCGGGAAAACAGCCGCCGACGTCATCTGCATTCACTGATTGAACACTTTCGCGATGGGGCTACTACGCTGGGCTATGAGCTGATGCCGTCCCGCACTCCCATTCAGCCGATCATGGTTGGCGACAACTGGACAGCCCTTGCGCTGAGCCAGGCCCTGGAACAGAAAGGCCTGATGGTCACTGCCATCAGGCCGCCCACGGTACCGGAGGGTGAAGCCCGCTTGCGGGTGACCTTCAGCGCGGCCCATTCGACAGCCGATCTGGAAAAACTGCTCACGGCTCTCGCGGAGTGTCGTCCGATGTTAAAACGGCCTTCAGCCGAGGCCGTATGACGCAGACTGCTGATCAGACTCCCCTGGTAGTGGTTGGAGGCTGGGGCGTTGATGCCGCCATGCTGTTACCACTGTTTGACGGCTGGCCGGGTGAGATTCACCTGGTGTCACTGACCGATACGATGATGACCCGGTGCGAATCAGTCGCCGAGGTTGCGGCTTACCTGCTGGATCGTTATCCATGCCCATCGGTCTGGGCGGGCTGGTCCCAGGGTGCGCAGGTAGCCATGGCGGCAGCGGCACAAAGTGATTTGCAGGTGTCCAGGGTGATTACCCTTGCGGGCTTTCCCAGATTTCTGGCGGCCCCGGATTGGCCGGTCGGCATGTTGGCTGAACGCTTTAATACCTTCAGAGATGGCATTGCCAACGAAACCGGTCCGGCCTGGCGCCGTTTCCAGCAACTGTTGATTCATGGTTGTGCCGATCATCTGCAGGCCCGCAAGGAGCTTCGACCCTGGCTGAAAAAGGGGGCTTTCGTAACGCCAGCCAGTCTGATTCGTGGTCTGGACTGGCTGGAAAGCGAGGACCAGCAGGGCTTGTGGCAGGAGCTTCCGGTGCCAGCGCTGCACCTTCAGGCAGAACAGGACGCTGTTGTCCGGTCGTGGGCCGGGTCCTTTGCACCAGCCCGGAGCGCCGATGTGGTCACCGTACCCGGAATGACCCACTGGCCACGGGGGCAGGCGGTTGCGCACTGTCGTGGCGAGATTCATCGGTTCGCTTTCAGTACGGGGGATTCATGACAGATCTGACAGTGCCCACAAATCGGGAGACAGCGTTCTCGCACGGTGCTGCCAAAACCGCTGTTGCGAGAGATTTCGGGGCGGCCTCAAAAACCTACAATCCGGCAGCACGGTTGCAGCGTTACATGGGCCAGGTCATGCTCGACCAGTTGTCGGAGCAGGGCTGTCTCCGGGAGTCCGGTGATGGCTGCCGGATCCTGGACCTGGGATGTGGAACCGGTTGGTTTACCGGGCAACTGACGGAGCTGGCTGGCGGCGCCGGGGGTTCCGTAACCGGAGCAGACCTGTCGCCGGGTATGCTGGAGTATGCCCGTGCCACTGCCGCCCCGGGTATTCGCTGGCTGGTCGCAGATGCCGAATCCCTGCCGCTGGGGGACAGCAGCCTGGATGTGGTTTTCAGCAACCTGATGATCCAGTGGTGCGATGACATAGCCGGTGTGCTTGCCGAGTGTCGTCGTATACTGCGCCCTGGCGGTCAACTGTTTATTTCAACCTTGCTGGACGGCACGCTGGATGAGTTGCGTGGCGCCTGGCACCAGGCCGATCCGGGCCATGAGCATGTTAATCGCTTCGAAAGCGAGGATGACTTTTGCAGACAGGCGATTGGAGTGCTGCCGAACTCGCGCATTGCCACCGAATCCATTGCTCTGGATTATCCCTCGCCAATGGCCCTGCTGGCAGAGCTGAAAGCCATCGGCGCTGGTTTCAAGGGCTCGTCCCGTCGCCGCAACGCGACAGCGCCGGGACGTTTACGGGCCATGTGCCACCATTATCCGAAAGGAAGTGATGGCCGGGTCTACGCAACTTACAGGGCGGCATGGCTGACTTGCCGCCTGCCGTACTGATATCGGAGTTACCGCGGCCATGGCCAGAAAAAGCTATTTCGTGACAGGAACCGACACCGGCGTGGGCAAGACCATGGTTTCGGCGGCCATTCTTGAGGCGGCCTCGTTGCTGGGCAAACGCACACTGGCCATGAAACCGGTTGCCTCAGGCTGTGACGAAACGCCGGATGGCCTGCGCAACGAAGATGCGCTGATACTGATGGAGGCCATGTCCGAGTCCCTGGGTTATGACCAAGTTAATCCGATAGCACTGAAGCCGGCTATCGCTCCACATGTTGCGGCAGCACAGGCAGGCCGCATTGTCACGGCCGAGCGTTTGGTGGGATTCTGTCGCGGCCTGCAGATGCGCCCGGCGGACCTGTTGCTGGTAGAGGGCGCTGGCGGCTGGCGAGTGCCGCTCAATGACCGGGAAACCTATGCCGCCATGCCGCGGGCGCTGCAAATGCCGGTGATACTGGTGGTACCCCTGAAGCTCGGTTGCATCAACCACGCCCTTCTGACCGCCGAAGCCATTCGACGTGATGGGCTGACCGTTGCCGGCTGGGTGGCCAACCGGCCGGTCCTGGAGATCATGACCTGTGAGCAGGAAACCCTGGACTACCTGGTCAATCATCTGGAGGCTCCCTGCATGGGAGTGCTGCCATGGCAGGAAAATGCCGACCCCAGGATCCTGGCGGCCAGCCTGAATGTGAATTGTTTGTTTGAAAAATGACCAGGAATGTGGCTTACTTGAGTCAATTAATGGTCATCGGACAAAGCAGTTATGATCAACAACACATTGGGAATTGGTATTCAGGGCATCCAGAGCGGTACGCAGGGCATGGAGAATGCCGCCCGTCAGATTGCCCGGGGTGGAGTGGATGGTCCCCAGGGTACCGCGGAAGGCGCGGGCGGCCTGGTTGAGCCGATTATTGATCTCAAACTCTATGAACGCAGTGTTGAGGCTTCGGCCCAGGTGGTGAAGACCGCCGATGAAACCCTCGGCACGTTGCTGGATATCAAGGCCTGAGCCCTTATAGACGGTGGCCTCATCGTCGCCTCTTCTGGTTATCTGAATCACTGACATGATGATTTCCGGCTCACTTCCCTCCCTGGCTCCAGTGTATCCCCTCCCGGGGGTCGGGGCCGCCGGTCCGGCCCGGCAGGCGGTCACTGAACCCTCCTCTGCCGATTCCGAAGGAACTTCCACAAACAGAACCGTCAGCGAGGACAGGGAAGCCGACGATCGTGCACGCCCAAAAACCTCCGGGTCAGACAATCCCCAGGGGCTGGAAGAGGCCGAACTGCAGGAACTGTCTGACCTGAAAGCGCGTGACCGTGAGGTTCGCGCCCATGAGGCAGCCCATCAGTCTGTTGGTGGGCAATATGCCGGCTCCATCTCCTACGTGTATGAACGTGGCCCCGACGGCGCTCAATACGCAGTGGGTGGCGAAGTATCCATTGACACCTCTCCGGTGCAGGGCGACCCCCAGGCGACGATTGAAAAGATGCGGGTGGTCAGGGCTGCAGCACTTGCGCCTGCGGAGCCCTCGCCCCAGGATCGCGCTGTCGCGGCCGAGGCCATGCAGCTTATGTTGCAGGCCCAGTCCGAGTTATCGTCAGAGCTTGGCGGGCAGGAAGAGGCTGCTTCTTCCGGCGGCGTCGATGATGGTGACCAGGCTACCCGCGAATCCCGTAATGCAGCCAGTGCCTACCAGACCGTTTCCGGCTTCAACGAAAACAGCGCAGTCAACGAAGAAACCACCTCCCGGTTCATGGCAACCGCCTGATAACCTCACGCTTTCGTAGTTCATTTCCAGTCCCACACCCATCATAGCCGCTAAGTCCCACCACAAAACGCAACACAATTTTCAGGTGCGGCTATTGACAATTCTGCCCCTCTAAACGTATGTTTCAAACAAGTGTTTAATTAGTGGTGCCGCAAAAACTGCGGTGCCGTATGAGCAAACCCCGAGGCAAAGTGCTGTGACCGTTTCGCAGCTGTGACTGAAAACCTGAGGTGGATCCCATGCCTGACTACAAAGCGCCCCTGCGTGACATTAAGTTTGTAATGACCGAGCTGCTGGACAGCGAGCAGCACTACGCCAATCTGGAAGGTGCCGAAGATGCGACTCCGGATATGGTCGACGCCATTATCGGGGAAGGTGCCAAATTCTGTGAACAGGTGTTGTCTCCGCTGAACCAGGTGGGCGACAACGAAGGTTGTACCTGGAGCGAAGACGGTGTGAAAACGCCGACCGGTTTCAAGGAAGCCTATCAGCAGTACGTAGAAGGCGGCTGGCCCTCGATGACTGCGGATCCCAACTACGGTGGCCAGGGCCTGCCACACTCCCTCGGCCTGGTCATGAGCGAAATGGTTGGTACTGCCAACTGGTCGTGGGGTATGTATCCGGGCCTGAGCCACGGTGCGACCAATACCATTGAAGAGCACGGCACCGAAGAGCAGAAGCAAACCTATCTCACCAAACTGATCAGTGGCGAGTGGACCGGTACCATGTGCCTGACCGAGCCGCACTGTGGTTCCGACCTTGGCACCCTGCGCACCAAAGCCGAGCCCCATGCCGATGGCACTTATGCCATTACCGGCACCAAGATCTTTATCTCTGCCGGCGAGCACGATATGGCGGAGAACATCGTTCACATTGTTCTTGCACGTCTGCCGGGCGCACCGGAAGGCACCAAGGGAATCTCCCTGTTCATCGTGCCCAAGAACCTGCCTGACGAAGACGGTTCTTCCGGTGAGCGCAATGCCGTTTCCTGTGGCTCTATCGAGCACAAGATGGGCATCCACGGCAACGCCACCTGCGTGATGAACTTTGACGGCGCCAAGGGTTGGCTGATCGGCCCCGAGAACAAGGGCCTTAACTGCATGTTCACCTTCATGAACGTTGCCCGTATCGGTACTGCCATCCAGGGCCTGGGTGCGGCCGAGCTGGGCTTCCAGGGTTCTCTGGTGTATGCCAAAGAGCGTCTGGCCATGCGTTCTCTCAGTGGTGCCAAGAATCCTGAAGGTATTGCCGATCCGATCATCGTTCATCCGGACGTGCGTCGTATGCTGCTGACCCAGAAAGCCGTCGCCGAAGGTGCGCGCGCGCTGATTTACCTGACTGCGCAGCAGGCAGACATTGTTCACAGTGGCAAGACTGAGGAAGAGCGCAAGGCGGCCGATGAAGCCCTGGGCTTCCTGACCCCGATCGCCAAGGCCTTCCTGACCGAGATTGGCTACGAAGCGGCGAACCTGGGTATGCAGGTTTACGGTGGCCACGGCTTCATCTCCGAGTGGGGCATGGAGCAGAACGTTCGTGATGCCCGTATCGGCATGATCTACGAGGGTACCACCGGTATCCAGGCGCTGGACCTGCTGGGCCGCAAGGTACTGATGACCCAGGGTGAATCCCTGAAGGGATTCACCAAGCAGGTGCACGTATTCTGCAAGGAAAACGCCGATAACGAGCAACTCAAGGAGTTCATCGAGCCGCTGGCAGCCCTGAACAAGGAGTGGGGCGACCTGACCATGAAGATCGGCATGACGGCCATGAAGAACCGTGAGGAAGTCGGAGCCGCATCCGTGGACTACCTGATGTACTCCGGTTACGCCGTTTTTGCCTACCTCTGGGCGCGTATGGCCAAGGTGGCGCAGGACAAGATGGAGGAAGGTACCACCGAGGAAATGTTCTATAATGCCAAGCTCCAGACGGCACGCTTCTACTTCAAGCGCATGCTGCCGCGCACCAAAGGGCATGCAGAGAGCATGCTGGCCGGTGCTGACAGCCTGATGGACATGCCGGAAGAAGCCTTCGCCCTTTAAGGCGGGTTTCAGGGAACCGAAAAGCCCGCTCTCCCCGGAGGCGGGCTTTTTTTCGTGAATTGACCGCCGGGACCTCATGAGTTGGGGGCGCCATTAGGGTAGAATAGGCCACCATAAAAATAACCTGAGCGGACACATAGCCGAGGAAGTGAACAGGGCCCCGGGCCCGTACTTGTTCGCTTCGCAGACTGACTGAATTGTGGAGAGTTTCTAGATGGCTGATTATCAGGCACCTTTACGTGACATGCGCTTTGTCCTGAATGAAGTATTTGATGTCCCGGCGCTGTGGGCGTCCCTGCCAAAAGTGGCAGAGAACGTTGATCCGGACACTGCCGATGCCATTCTTGAAGAGGCAGGCAAGATTACCAGCGGTGTACTGGCGCCCCTGAACCGCGAAGGTGACGAGCAGGGCTGTAAGTGGAATGACGGCGAAGTGTCCACTCCGGAGGGCTTCCGCGAGGCCTACCAGACCATTGTTGAAGGCGGCTGGAATGGCCTGGGTGGCAACCCGGAGTTCGGTGGCATGGGCATGCCCAAGACACTGGTCGCTCAGTTCGAGGAAATGATGCAGGGTGCCAACATGGCCTTTGGCCTGGCGCCGATGCTGACCGCGGGCGCCTGCCTGGCTCTGGATGCCCATGGCAGCCAGGAGCTGAAGGAGAAATACCTGCCCAATATGTACTCGGGTGTCTGGTCCGGTGCCATGGACCTGACCGAGCCCCATGCCGGTACCGACCTGGGTATCATCCGTACCAAGGCTGAACCCAACGGCGATGGTTCCTTCAATGTGACCGGCACCAAGATCTTCATCACCTGGGGCGAGCATGACATGGCGGAGAACATCGTCCACCTGGTGCTGGCCAAGCTGCCGGATGCGCCCAAGGGGCCCAAGGGTATCTCCATGTTCCTGGTGCCCAAGTTCAGCGTTAACGAGGATGGTTCACTGGCCGAACGTAACAGCCTGAGCTGTGGCTCGCTTGAAAAGAAGATGGGCATCAAGGGCTCCGCCACCTGTGTTATGAACTTCGACGGCGCCAAGGGCTGGCTGGTGGGCGAAGAGAACAAGGGCCTGGCAGCCATGTTCACCATGATGAACTACGAGCGCCTTGGGGTTGGTATCCAGGGCATCGGTGCTGCGGAGGCTTCGCTGCAGAGCGCACGTGAATACGCCCTCGAGCGTATCCAGAGCCGCGCACCCACGGGCGCCCAGCAGCCGGAAAAAGCGGCCGATCCGATTCTGGTTCATCCGGATGTGCGCCGTATGCTGCTGACCATGAAAGGCTACGTGGAAGGCGGTCGTGCTTTCTCCACCTACGTGGCCCAGTGGCTGGATATCTCCAAGTACTCGGACGATGATGAGCGCCGCAAGCACGCCGAAGGCATGGTGGCGTTGCTGACACCGGTTGCAAAAGCCTTCCTGACCGACCGCGGCCTCGATGCCTGCATCATGGGCCAGCAGGTTTTCGGTGGCCATGGCTTTATCCGCGAGTGGGGCCAGGAGCAGCTGGTTCGTGACTGCCGAATCACCCAGATCTATGAGGGCACCAATGGCATCCAGGCGCTGGACCTGATGGGGCGCAAGGTGGTTGGTAGCCAGGGTAAACTCTATGAGCTGTTTGCCGAAGACGTGGCAGCGTTCATCGAGGAAAACAGTGGTGACGAGAATCTGCGTCCCTATCTGGCGCCCCTGGCAGCCGCTTTCGAACGCCTGTCAGATGTAACCGAGCATGTGATCAATCAGGCGGGAGACAAGCCTGACGCTGTTGGTGCCGCATCGGTTGATTACCTGGATCTGTTTGGTCTGACGGCCCTCGGATACATGTGGGCGAGGATTGTGAAAGCCGCGGCGCCGAAAGCGGAAGGTGACACATCCGGCTTCTATAGCGGCAAAGTGAAGAGTGCGCGCTTCTACTTTGATCGTCTGTTGCCGAAGACGGTTGCGCTTGCCGAGGGCATCCGCAGTGGCAGTGATTCCATGATGGCGCTGACAGCCGAGGAATTCTGATCCCTCCTGCGTAAAGTGAAAAGGCAGGCCTGCGGGCCTGCCTTTTTTGGGCGAGAATATTGCTGCCAGTTAAAAATTATCCAGCCTACCGGGTTCCAGTACGAACGGGTTTTCATTGCCCTGGATCTCGGCAATCTGCCGGTACCGGTTGTCATTGGCGCACTGGCTGGAAGTGCCGCAATCAAGGGCGTTGCGAACCTGGGCCAGCGGGTAGACGTAGCCATCAGTAAGCAGGCACCCCTTGCTGGTGAAGGGCGTCTCGCAGAAAAACGAGGTTCCACCTTCGGCATAGAGTTTTCCCCAGAATTCGTTGTGGACAACCGAGTCCGGATCACTGAAGCGGGTATTCTGGCTGCTGACCACAGAGGCTCCGTATGGCCAGAGCCTCATGGTGGGTATTTGTTGGTTTCTGTTAACCGGTTAACACTTTACTTAAGTCGCTTGCGGATATTCGCGTAGCCGGATTTCAGGTCTTCACCCAGTTTATGGGCTGTCTGGCGTGCTTCCTTTGAGGCATCGTCCGCATCGTGCAGGAGTCCATCTAGCTTGCCGCGGAACCGCTCCCAGTCCTTTTCCAGATCGTCCCACTCATCTTTGACGTCTTCCCTGGCCAGGTGCATCTGGACTTTGGCTTCGTCACGATACTGTTTGATTTTCTCCGACAACTGTTTCAGTTCATCCTGGAAACTCATATCACACACCTCCTTTGATGGTAGACGGCTATACCATGCTACCGAATGTAAAAAACTGTCAAGTGGGAAAGGAAGCGATTTGATGTGGATCAGGCTGGCCTGGCCAGCAGCGTGATCATATCCTGCAGGTGATGCCAGGGGGAGAGGCTGTCGAAACCTTTGGCGGCGCGGTCTGTGGCACTGCAGAGTTCCAGTGCCGCCATCAGCTGACGGCGGTTCAGGCGCCTTGCGGCCTGTTCCACGGCGCGCGCCCGTTGCGGCTGGAACACGCCCCGTTTTTTCAGGAAACCCGCCGTGTTTTCCCGTTTGGCAGAGGCGATATTCAGTTCCATGGTCAGGTTTAGATCCCGGGAAAGCACTGTCAGAAGGCCCAGCGGGTTCTCTCCTTCCTGCTGCAGCACGCCGATGATTTTCCGGGCGTGGGCGGCCCGGCCGGCAAGCAGCTCGGTGACCAGCTCGAATCCGTTAAAGCGGGAGCTGTCCTGGACGGCCTGTTCCACCGCTTCCTCATCAATGGTGGCACCGGAACCCAGCAGTGCCAGGCGGTCCAGTTCCTGGCTTGCCGCCAGAAGATTGCCTTCCAGCCGTTCAGCCAGGATGTCGAGGGCACCACGTGTCAGGCTCAGGCCATGGTTACGGGCCCTCTGTTGCAGCCAGCCAGGGAATTTTTCTGTATCAATGGGCCATACCGGCACGTGAACGCCTTTGTTCTGGAGCTCCTTGTACCATTTACGGCGGGTCTCTGCTGCATCAAGGCGGGTACTGATCAGCAGCAGAACGATATCATCCGGTGGATTCTGCAGCAGGCTTTCCACAACCGCACGCCCGTCCCCGAGCTTGCCCGTGGGGAGGTGTATTTCAATGCGGCGCTTTTCGGCAAACAGAGAAAGCGCTCCGAATTCTTCACCAACCCTGTTCCAGTCCAGCTGTTGATCGGCATGAAAAGTTACCCGGTCTTCAAAACCCGCTTCACGGGCGGCTTTCCGAACCTGGTCGCAGCATTCCTGGACCAGCAAAGGCTCATCCCCTGAAATCAGATAGACCGGTGACAGGCCTTTCTGTAGTAGCTGGGGTAGTTGATGCGCCTGTGTCTTCATGATGACGGCTCAGTGTCTTCCCTGCGTGCATCTTCTGCTTGCCGTCTCATGCGTTCAATGCGGTCTTGGTCGATCGGCGCTAGGCGAAAGATTACCTGTTGCGCCAGGCGATCATAGAGCTTTTGCTGCAAATCATCCTCTTCGCGCTGTTTGGCGAGCACATTGGATTCGTCGTAGCGAAAGGTTTCACTGCTGGTGAGATTGGTCGGCTCAATCAGTGGTATTTTGTCAGCGGTGAGCACCTCGACATCGACTGCGTACCGAAGTGTTATCTCGTCAGCGGCGGCACGGACAGTGATGGCACTGGCTCGTCGATCCTCGCTGAAATCACGGATTTTAAGCACAAAATCCGCCTCCTGAGCGGGTTTCAGCTCAATCCGGCCCAGATCCAGCTGCTCCCTAACCCCGTTACACAGTTGTTCCGGGACATTGTCAGAGCAGTCCACAGCCAGTGGCTGCAAGGCCGACGATACCGGAGGAGCTCCCCGCAGCTGGAACCCGCACCCTGCCACCAGCATTGTCAGTAATGCTACCGCTACAGAGCGCATCGGGGAGCCGGCCGCCGGTTTCATATCAGTTGGCCACCACGTTGACCAGTTTGCCCGGCACCACGATCACTTTGCGAACGGTCTTGCCTTCGGTAAAGCGCACGACATTCTCGTTCTCCAGCGCGAGGGCTTCCAGGGCGTCTTTTTTAATATTCGCGGGGACGTCTGCCTTGGCCCGCACCTTGCCATTTACCTGAAGCACAATCTGGATCTCGCTGCGCACCATGGCGTCCTTGTCGGCGGTAGGCCAGGATGCGTCCACCACGGGCTCTTCATGGCCTAGCGCATGCCAAAGCTGGTGGCAGATATGAGGAGCGATGGGGGACAGCATCAGCACGGCGGTATCCAGTGCTTCCTGGCGCACGGCCTGGCTTTGCGGTTCGTCATCACCCAGTTTGCCAACGTCATTCAGCAACTCCATGACCGCCGCAATTGAGGTATTGAACGTCAGCCTGCGGCTTATGTCATCACTGACCTTGGCGATGGTTTCATGGGTCTTGCGACGAAGGTTGCGCTGACTGTTGTTAAGACTGGCGCCGTCAAGGGCTGGCGCCGGTCCTTTTTGCGTATGCTCGTTGACCATCCGCCAGAGGCGCTTGAGGAACCGGTGGGCGCCTTCCACGCCGCTGTCAGACCATTCCAGCGACTGCTCAGGAGGTGCGGCAAACATCATGAACAGGCGAACCGTATCGGCACCGTGCTCGTCGATGATGGCCTGTGGATCAATGCCGTTGTTCTTGGATTTGGACATCTTGGTCACACCGCCGGCAACGACCGGTTGCCCATCGTGCTTGTGGACGGCACGGATAATCTGGCCCTTCTCGTCCTTTTCGGTAATCACCTCCGCGGGTGAAATCCATACCTTGCCGCCATTGTCGTCATCGCGGTAGTAGGTTTCGGCCAGCACCATGCCCTGGCACAGCAGGCGATTGAACGGTTCGGAACTGTTTACCAGCCCCACATCCCGCAACAGTTTATGGAAGAACCGCGCGTACAGCAGGTGAAGAATGGCGTGCTCGATACCACCAATGTACTGGTCCACCGGCAGCCAGTAGTTGGCTGCAGCCGGATCCAGCATACCCTTGTCGTAATTGGGGCTGCAGAAACGGGCGTAGTACCAGGAAGACTCCATGAAGGTGTCGAAGGTATCGGTTTCCAGGGTAGCAGGCTGGCCTTCAAAACTGGTTTTTGCCCACTCCGGATCGGCCTTGATGGGCGACTGTACGCCGTCCATGGTGACATCTTCCGGAAGCGTTACCGGCAACTGGTCATCAGGCACCGGGCGCTCGGTGCCGTCTTCCAGGGTCATCATCGGAATCGGTGCACCCCAGTAACGCTGGCGCGAGACGCCCCAGTCGCGGAGGCGGTAGTTGACGGTACGCTTGCCAATGCCATTTGTTTCCAGATGGTCGGCTATGGCTTCGAAGGCTTCTTCGCTTGTCAGGCCGTTGTACTTGCCGGACGACACAAGAATGCCCTTCTCGGTGAAAGCCTCTTCCTGGGTGTCGATTTCGCGATTATCGGAGGGGGCGATCACCTGTTTGATCGGAAGCCGGTACTTGACCGCAAACTCATGGTCACGATCATCGTGGGCCGGCACCGCCATGAGTGCGCCGGTGCCATATTCCATCAGTACGAAATTGGCAACGTAGACCGGAATCTCCTCCTGGGTCAGGGGATGGATGGCCTTGTAGCCGGTATCAATGCCTTTCTTCTCCATGGTCGCCATGTCGGCTTCGGCAACCTTGCTGTTGCGGCATTGCTCAACAAACCCTGCGACTTCCCGGTAACGTTCGGACGCGGCCCTGGCAATCGGATGCTCGGCCGCCACCGCCATATAGGTTACACCCATCAGGGTGTCCGGGCGGGTGGTGTAGACATCGAGCACGTCATCACGGCCTTTGAGCGGGAAGGTCAGCTCGGTACCGATGGACTTGCCGATCCAGTTGCGCTGCATGGTCTTGACCTGCTCGGGCCAGTCTTCCAACTGGTCCAGGTCATTCAGCAGTTCTTCGGCGTAGTCGGTAATGCGGATAAACCACTGGGGAATCTTTTTCTGCTCAACCAGTGCACCGGAGCGCCAGCCCCGGCCATCAACCACCTGCTCATTGGCTAGCACGGTCTGGTCCACCGGGTCCCAGTTGACGGTAGACATCTTTTTGTACACCAGGCCTTTTTCATACAGGCGGGCAAAAAACCACTGCTCCCAGCGATAATAGTCCGGCTTGCAGGTAGCCAGCTCGCGGTTCCAGTCGTAACCGAAACCCAGTTGCTTGAGCTGGTTCTTCATGTAGGCAATATTGGCATGGGTCCACTTCGCCGGCGCCGTCTTGTTGGCGATGGCGGCATTCTCAGCAGGCAGGCCGAAGGCGTCCCAGCCCATGGGCTGCATGACATTCTTGCCCTGCATGCGCTGGTAGCGGGAGATCACGTCGCCGATGGTATAGTTGCGCACGTGCCCCATGTGCAGTTTGCCGCTGGGGTAGGGAAACATGGACAGGCAATAATATTTGGGCTTGCCCGGTTCTTCCTTCACCGTGAAGGTGTTATTTTCTTCCCAGTAGGTGCGGGCTTGCTGTTCAACATCGCGGGGATTGTATTGCTGGTCCATTCCTGCCATTACCAAAGTTACCCTGTATCAAAAAGATGTGCGAAGCGGCCGAACATTCTAACGCACACAAGGCTTAACAGGTAGTCTGCCAATTTGCCGATACTGTGCCATGCTTGGAGTTATGGTGAAGGGCAGAGCGGGTATGGCTGTCCAGGGCACGCTGTAAATACGTCCCTGTACGCTTGACAAAAACATCCATGTTTTTGACATCCCTGGACAGCCGTACCCACAGCCCGGCGCTGCACCCGTAACCCGGTAAAAGGAGCTGTCATGACAGAACCAGAACGCAATCACCTCTCAGGCAAGGCCCTTGAAGCCTATGACCGCATGCTGGAACGGGTCCAGGCCCGGCTCAGTGAAATGGAGGAAACCACCCGCGATACC
>NZ_JAWLDU010000121.1:0-3773 GCF_041686475.1 Marinobacter sp. | reverse complement strand
GCTGCCATTTCCGACTTGCACGCATCAATGATGATGCGGGCGAAGTGGTCCGGAGAATCTTCCTGCAGGAAATGGCCGCCACGCAGCGTAATGTGAGGTTGGCCATGGGCCCCCGGTATGCGTCGTTGCATGTCGCGGTCACCGCCGCGGGTGATGGGGTCGCCACTGCTGAAACAGGTGATAAAGGGCTTTTTCCATTTCTCCAGAACTCGCCACGCGGCCTTGTTGGCCCCGCTGGCGGGATCGTCTGAAGACACCGGTACGAGTTTGGGAAACGCCCGTGCTCCGGCCTTGAACTCGGCGCTGGGGAAAGGCGCTTCATAAGCGGCAATCTCGGCCTTGCTCATGGCTCTCTCTGTTCCCAGTTGCACGATTCTGCCCACGGGAAACCAGGGGCTGTGGGTGGCAAAGGCCTTCCACAGTGAAAACACGGCGGGCACTGGTGTATCCCCTGTTGGCAGCATGCCGTTACCCACAATAATCCGGCGGAAAAGCTGTGGATGCTCCGCTGCCAGGCGCAGGCCCAGAAGAGAGCCCCAGTTCTGGCAGACCAGGGTGATGTTCTTGAGGTCCAGTGCTTCCAGCCATTGGGAAAGCCAGTTTATGTGGCGATCATAGCTGTAGTCGTCCACGCTGGCCGGCTTGTCGGATTTTCCAAAACCCACCAGGTCGGGCGCCAGAACGCGGTGGCCGGCTTCCGCCACCATTGGAATCATGTGCCGGTAAAGGTACGACCATGACGGCTCACCGTGAAGCATCAGCACCGGTGCCGCATCAATGGGGCCTTCATCCACATAGTGCATTCTCAGGCCTGGCTCGACGTCCAGATAATGAGGAGAAAAAGGGTAGTCCGGAAGACCTGCGAAGCGGGCTTCATCGGTTCTCAGAATACGCATGCCATCGACTGTCCTGACTGAGTGGTTGCGTGGCTGGTGTTATCGCAGCCTTCCCGAAGCAGGATAAAGCAGATGGAAAATTTGTGTGTTTGGTTTACGTAACAGTGCGTTGGCTGTTTGAATCAGGTTGCCTGTTCAAGCCTTTATGAAGCTTCTCCAGGCCCCGCTGGCGATGGTTTCTGCAGTCAGTGGTCGGAGTCAGCGATCGGACGGCGGTTGGAGCGCTTGTCTTCCCAGTCGAGAGATTTGGGGTCGTACCAGCCGATCCGGTCAAGCACTTTTTCGCGGGTAGCAAGGGACAGAGTTGGCCACAGTTCCTGAAGCTCCTCGAGCCCCTGCTCTCGCTGGCGCAGCTGCTTGCTCTGGAGTCGCTTGATGATTCGCGGGAGGTGCAGGGCTTCCCCCAATTGCCCGGGCACAAGCACCTCCTGGCCCATCACCTTGCGCCGATGGGTTCTGGCGGCCAATACCCGATGAAGGGCAATGGCGGCATCCAGCGCTGTCTCCACATCAAACTCTTCGCTATCCAATGTCGGACCTGTTTAACGAATGACCAGTAACCGTCCACTATAACCTGAAAGCCGTTAGACTGGCCACGGTGCCGTGGTAGTCTAGTGTCCCGGACGGCAATCAGAATCAGGAACATTTTATGTACGGAAAACTGGAGACACGGACTTTTCTGGCCATGCTCGTGGGCGTCTCCCTGGCCTTTGTTTTGCTGATGAAGCCCTTTTTCGGTCCCATCTTCTGGGCCGTGGCAATTGCGCTGATTTTTCATCCTGTACGTGAACGGCTGGCAAGGCGACTGGGTGACCGTCCTAATGTGATTGCAATGCTGACGCTTCTGATCTGCCTGGTCATCGTGGTTATTCCAGTGCTGGCGCTGGTGACGTCCCTGGTTGCAGAGGGGCTTTCCGTCTACCAGAAAATTCAGGATGGTGATCTTCGTCCGGGCGAATATATAGACCGGGTGAACCAGTCTTTTCCTGCGATCGAGGCCTTCTTTGCTCAATTCGGCATGGATTTCGCGGAGGTCAGGGATCGGGCGGTCAGCGCCTTTGTGGGTGGTAGCCAGTTCCTGGCGAAGCAGGCCCTCGGGGTCGGACAGAACACCTTCCAGTTTTTTCTGGGTCTGGCGCTGATGGTGTATCTGGCCTTTTTCCTGCTCCGGGATGGCAGCAAGCTGGTGGACCTTCTTATCCAGGCCCTGCCACTGGGAGATGCACGGGAGCGTCTGCTGCTTGCCAAGTTTGCAGAGGTTACCCGGGCAACAGTCAAGGGCAACCTGCTGATTGCAATCATTCAGGGTGCCCTTGGCGGCCTGATTTTCTGGTTACTGGATATACAGGGTGCGCTGTTGTGGGGTGTGGTGATGGCAATTGTCTCGCTCATTCCCGCAGTAGGCGCTGCCCTGGTCTGGGTGCCGGCGGCTCTGTACCTGGCGGCTACCGGGGAGATCGTCTCGGCGATTATCCTCACGGCCTACGGCTCGATTGTCATAGGGCTTTCCGACAACATTCTGCGCCCGATCTTTGTCGGCCGTGATACCAAACTGCCGGATTATATTGTGCTGCTCTCAACGCTGGGCGGGATCGTCATGTTTGGTATCAACGGTTTTGTGATGGGGCCATTGGTGGCAGCCCTGTTCATGGCCTTCTGGGGAATCTTTATCCGGGAGTTCGCGGAAACTCCGGAAACACCCGTGCACAACCTGCATGAGAGGGCTACAGAAACGCAACAATCTGAAAAGCCCGGCGCTGACTAGACATGTTAACCTTTGGTCGTACTGTCCATCCTGTCGGACTGGCGGACTGGCAACACAATAAAAAACAACAGGAAACCGGAGTAGACCCATGATCACGAAAATCGCAATGCGAAGCCGGCTGGCTGCAGCAGTAATGCTCGGAGCGACCACCTTCGCAGCTCCCCACGCGCTGGCAAATGAAACCGTGGCTCTCAAGAACGCGCTCTACGGCGCGGGCTATGAGGTCACAAACGTCAGTCCGCAGATGGATGAAGCGACACGCTCTTTACTGACTGAATTCCAGCGTGAACAGGGGCTGAGCGCCTCAGGTGAACTGGACGACGCCACCAAGGAAGCACTGGGTATGGTGCCTGTACAGATTGCCTCGTCAGGTTCCGTAGGATCATCATCACAGAATACTTCTGCTTCCTCCAGCGCTGCATCCGAGTCTGAAGAGCCTGAACAGGCCAAGGAAGAAGAGGACGATATCGAGGAAGATGACGACGGTGGCTGGTCCTTCTTCTAGAATCTGACCGTAGCCGCAATTCTGTAAACCTTCGGGCCCGGTGGTACCTTCTACCCCGGGCCCGTTGTGTTCAGTCCAGTATTTCCAGATCCCTGACGGCGCCCTTGTCGGCGCTGGTTGCCAGCAGAGCATAAGCCTTCAGCGCGGCCGAGACTTTGCGTGGCCTGGACAGCTCCGGTTCCCAGCCTTTTGCATCTCTCTCGGCCCGGCGGCGATCCAGTTCGGTCTGGTCTATTTCCACGTTGATGGAACGGTTGGGGATGTCGATGCGGATCAGGTCGCCATTCTCGATCAGGCCAATGGCGCCACCTGCGGCAGCTTCCGGAGAGGCGTGGCCGATGGACAGGCCGGAGGTACCACCGGAAAAACGGCCGTCGGTCAGCAGGGCACATTCCTTGCCCAGGCCCCTGGATTTCAGGTAACTGGTCGGGTAGAGCATTTCCTGCATGCCCGGCCCGCCACGTGGGCCTTCGTAACGGATAATGACCACTTCACCGGGTTGGACTTCGTCGTTCAGGATGCCTGTAACGGCGGTATCCTGGCTTTCGAAAACCCTTGCCTTGCCCTCGAATACATAGATGCTTTCATCCACCCCAGCGGTCTTGAC
>NZ_JAWLDU010000060.1:11926-16641 GCF_041686475.1 Marinobacter sp. | reverse complement strand
GCACAGATGGAAATCAGCCCGCGGCCACTGCCTTTCTCTTCCAGCAGCTTTGCCATGGTGGCAACAATCCGGCCGCCAGTGGCGGCGAAAGGGTGCCCGGTAGCAAGGCTGCTGCCCTTGATGTTCAACTTGTTGCGGTCAATGCTGCCCAGTGGTTTATCCCGGCCAAGGCGGTCCTTGCAGAAGTCAGGATCTTGCCACGCCTTGAGGGTAGAGAGCACTTGAGCGGCAAAGGCTTCGTGAATTTCGTAGAAATCGAAATCCTGCAGGGTGAGCCCGGCTTTATCCAGCATGCGCGGCACGGCATAGGCCGGCGCCATCAGCAGACCTTCCTTTTTGTCCACAAAGTCCACGGCGGCCACTTCTGAGAAAGTCAGGTAGGCCTTTACCTCCATGTTATTGGCCTTGGCCCATTCCTCGCTGGCCAGCAGCACACAGGAAGCGCCATCAGTCAGGGCCGTGCTGTTGGCGGCGGTCATGGTGCCGTTTTCCCTGTCAAACACCGGCTTTAATGTTGCCAGCTTCTCCAGAGTGGTGTCCGGGCGCAGGATATTGTCTTTATCCAGGCCGGCCAGGGGTGTCATCAGATCCCTGAAGAAACCCTCCTCGTACGCTGCGGCCAGCTTCTGATGGCTCTCATAGGCCAACTGGTCCTGCTCGTCACGGGGAATGGACCATTCATGGGCCGTGATCTGGCAATGACCGCCCATGGACAGCCCGGTCCGCGGCTCGCCGTTCTGGGGGATTTCCGGTTTCAGGTGAGCCGGACGGAAGCGGCTGAGAATCTTCAGGCGCTCACCCGTGGTCCTGGCCCTGTTCAGGCCCAGCAGGATATCTCTCAGGCCTTCACTCACACCAATCGGCGCATCGGATGTCGTATCCGTACCACCGGCAATACCGCACTCAATCTGCCCCAGCGCAATCTTGTTGGCCACCAGGATAGCCGCTTCCAGGCCGGTACCACAGGCCTGCTGAATGTCGTAAGCGGGTGTTTCCGGCGCCAGGCCACTACTCAGCGCCGATTCCCGGGTAAGATTGAAGTCCCTGGAATGTTTGATCACTGCGCCGGCAACTACCTCCCCCATTCGCTGGCCCTGAAGACCGAAGCGATCAACCAGGCCCCTCAGCGCAGAGGTTAACAGCTCCTGATTGCTGACTTTGCTGTAGGCGGTATTTGAGCGGGCAAAGGGTACCCGGTTACCGCCCAGAACCGCGACCCGTCGAACGCCGCCTTTGGCGGCGGTTGTCTTTTTTGGTGTTGTGGTTTTGTTTTGGGTGCTTTTCGGAGCCTGTGCCATGATGATGTCCTGTCTGAACGAGTGTATTCATTGCGTCGCAGCTCAGCGCGGATATTCGTTTCGCAAAAGGAGAATGCCATGTCCGATCGTTATCTCAAATTCGTCAATACCCCCGTAGGCAGAACTGCTGCCCAGTCACTGGGACTCCCCTCACCCGTAAACCTTAAGAGGTTGAAGCGCGCAGACCAGCCGTTTATCGAGGGTGACGTCCTGGTTGGCGCTGCCAACGGCGGCAAGGCCATCAGCGCTATTGGCAACCTGCTGGGCGCCAGCCCTGCAAAGCTCTTCCATGCCAGTGCTATTGATACTCTGAACGATTCTTCCAGAAGCGGCAACAAGGCCGAAGCATTGCCACTCAATGCCGACATTGACCAGAAATTCTCGGCCCTGGTGTTGGATGCCACCGGTATGAAAGACACGACCGATCTGCGCGCGGTTTACGACTTCTTCCACCCTACCATTCGTAAACTCGCGGGCAACGGTCGCGTACTGGTTATCGGGCAGGACCCGGCGACCTGTCGCCAGCCAGCAAAGGCGGCAGCACACCAGGCACTGGAAGGATTCGTGCGCAGCGTTGGCAAGGAAGTCGGCAAAAAAGGCGCCACCGCCAACCTGCTGTGGATGGCTCCCGGTGCGGAAAAACAGCTGGATTCCAGTGTACGCTTTTTCCTGTCTCCCCGTTCGGCCTACGTGTCCGGACAGGTGACCCGTGTCGGCAAGAGCAAAGAGGCGCCTGCCACCAACCCGGTTGCACCGCTGACCGGAAAAGTCGCGCTGGTCACCGGTGCCTCACGAGGCATTGGCGCCTCCATTGCAGAAACCCTGACCCGCGACGGTGCAACAGTGATCGGCCTGGACATTCCCCCGGCCATGGAAGATCTGCAGAAAGTCATGGACACCCTCAAAGGCAAAGCCCTGGCCTGCGACATAACCGATGCCAGGGCGCCCAAGCAGATCGCAGACTTTGTAAAGGAGCACTTCGGCGGCATCGACCTGGTCATCCACAACGCCGGCATCACCCGGGACAAGACCCTGGGTAATATGCCCGAGCATTTCTGGGACATGGCCATCGCTGTGAATCTGACGGCTGAGGAACTGATTGATGAGGAACTTATGCATCAGGAGCTGCTGCGGGAAAACGGCCGCATTGTCTGCATATCCTCCATCAGCGGCATCGCCGGCAACTTTGGCCAGACCAACTACTCCACCGCCAAGTGCGGCGTGATTGGTTACGTGGAAGCCATGGCAAAACAGGTGAAAAACGGCGTCACCATCAACGCCATCGCGCCCGGCTTCATCGAAACCCAGATGACCGCCGCCATGCCCATCACCATCCGTGAAGCCGGCCGACGCATGAACAGCCTGTCACAGGGTGGTTTGCCGATAGATGTGGCTGAGGCCATAGCATGGTATTGCAACCCCGCATCGAATGGCGTGAACGGAAATACTGTTCGGGTCTGCGGGCAATCGCTGATCGGGAAGTAATACGAAGGGAAAAAATGGTGGGTGGTACTGGGATCGAACCAGTGACCCTCGCCTTGTAAGGGCGATGCTCTCCCAGCTGAGCTAACCACCCGGGAATAAAAAATGGCGGAGCGGACGGGACTCGAACCCGCGACCCCCGGCGTGACAGGCCGGTATTCTAACCAGCTGAACTACCGCTCCGCATCAATCCCGGCCAAGATGGCCTTGGGAACCTGAAACCGGGCGGGGTAGCCCGGTGATGCTGAAAAGTGGTGGGCGGTACTGGGATCGAACCAGTGACCCTCGCCTTGTAAGGGCGATGCTCTCCCAGCTGAGCTAACCGCCCACTTTTCACATCACACTGGTGATTCAGCAATGCTGTCTCAACCAAGTGAGACGCGCATTTTAAGCATTTGTCTGACGGTGTCAAATTTTTTCCCGGATTTTTCTCAAAAAACCCGCAAGCCCTTATAAACCTGACAGTTTCTGATCAGGCCCGTTTGTCACCGGCGCCCTTCGCTGCCTTCTTGACTGACTTCAGTTTCACGCTTTTCTGGCCCGCCTGTTTTGCCTTTCTGCCCAGGGAAAGCTCCCTGACCCGAAGCCTGCGGTCTTCAGGCAGCGCTCTTTCCGCAAGCGAACAGTTCAGGTGGTCAAGACGCTTTCTGAAACGCTCGATCTTCTCTCCAACGTCCCCAATAGCCGCCGGAAGCACATCTTCGGAAAGCCGACGAAACCCTTCTTGCAATGAATCTTTCAGCGACATGCCCAAGCGACCCTGTTATGGAAGACTGTCATCAGTCTAGTAACCGGATACAGAAACAACAATTCAACGCAGGTCTTAATTGCAGCGTCAGAAAACCCACCACCGGCTCCCGCTTCCTTCGCAAGGGATGACTCCAAACTGTTACAAAGCACGATCCGTGCACTACTGCCCCGATATCTGCGACCGCAGGTCATTCACTTCCTCGGACAGCCGCACCAGCCGTGACGTTAGCTGGGAACGTGACGAATCGATGGATGATACGGTTTGCTCCAGCTCTTCCAGGTCATTACGAACCGAATTCAGCTGGCCGCTGCTGGAGAGATCTTCCGTCGCTTCCTCCAATGCCGCAATCCGACTCTCCAGGCCATCAATGGTCAGCTTCTGCTCGCGCTCGAATCTCACCAACTGGCGCTCAACAAGTTTGTCGATGCCTGCCAGGGATTCGTCCAGCTCGGTCAGCCTGGCGGCATTTTCCTGGCCGGTTTCACGCACCGCTGTGATCTGCTTTTCAAGATCCGCCTCGGCTTCGTCCAATCTGGAAACCATACCGGTTTCCAGTTCGTCCATTGATGCCGTCAAGGATTCACGCTCGCTCTTGCCATCGTCAAGCTCTGCGCGCAGCGACTCCAGCTTTGATTCATGGTCATCCAGCCGTTTGCGGTTGCGATCGTTGGCCACGCCCCACAGTTTGCGGATTTCACTGTCAGCGGTATCCAGGCGCTCACCCTGAGTGGCCAGCCGATCTTCCATGGACTGGCCTTTTTCCTCCAGGCTCTCACCGGTTTCTGAAAGGTCACCCTCGAACCGTGCCAGCGCCAGTTTGCTCTGGCGCGCCCAGTAGTCTGCTTCCTCTAACTGGCCTTCCAGCATCTGGATTCGCTGTTCCTGCTGATACCAGCCAGCCCCGGCTGCGCCTGCCACAACCAGTAGGCCAAGACCCAGCATCACGCCACGGCCTGAACCGCCACCACCGGAAGAGCCGCCGGATTTACCCGCGGGCCGCTGCGGACCACCGTTTCCGCCATCACTGCGCTTTTGCGCTGCCGGCTTTTCGGCGCCTCGTGGCTCCCGCTGCGCAGACAGCTTTTCTTCCGGTTTATTGCCGGCAGAGCCGGAACGCACTTCATCATCATCTGGACGGATCGGTTCCATAACAGCTCCATGATATGGACGGTAAGGGTAACTAG
>NZ_JAWLDU010000060.1:0-11826 GCF_041686475.1 Marinobacter sp. | reverse complement strand
CTTCCGGTTTATTGCCGGCAGAGCCGGAACGCACTTCATCATCATCTGGACGGATCGGTTCCATAACAGCTCCATGATATGGACGGTAAGGGTAACTAGTGTCCCGTCTGGCTAATTCGTTAATCTACTGAGCCACAGAGGGCCTTGAGAGCTAGGCGCGGTGGCGAAGGTTTGGTGGCTCCAAATCGAGACAGCGCAACGCGGCTATCAAGGCCCTCTGTGGCTCCCGAAGGGCGAGACGCTGGGGCTTCTGGCCGGTGTTGCCAGCCCTTGATGTGGAACCACCACACCTGCGGACTGGCGCCTTGGCCAGAAGCCCCAGCGTCACGCAGTAGATTAACGAATTAGCCAGACGGGACACTAGGCCTGATAATACCCGTACCTGGCGGCGCAGCAAAATGAAGGCCAGGAAACATACTCCCGCGTGATGCGGGACTATCGTCTGTTTGCATGGTCACTGGGCCTTACATACAATGGCCGGCTTTCTCACACATCAGGACTGTTGCATATGCAGCCGCTTGTAGGACTCATCATGGGCTCGAAGTCAGACTGGCCCACCATGGAACACGCCGCCGAAATGCTGGACAAGCTGGGCGTGCCTTACGAGACGAAAGTCGTCTCTGCCCACCGCACCCCGGACCTGCTGTTTGATTACGCCAAAACCGCCGCCGGACGCGGCCTGAAGGTCATCATCGCCGGCGCCGGCGGTGCTGCCCATCTGCCGGGCATGGTCGCTTCACAGACGTCATTGCCGGTACTCGGTGTTCCTGTCCAGTCCAAAGCTCTGAACGGCCTTGATTCCTTGTTATCAATAGTGCAGATGCCTGGAGGTATTGCGGTTGGCACTCTGGCCATCGGCAAGGCCGGCGCTACCAATGCCGGCCTGCTCGCTGCGCAGATTATCGGCACATCCGACGCCGATGTACGCAAGGCGGTTGATGAATTCCGTGCGAACCAGACGCAGACTATTCTGGATAATCCTGATCCCAGCGATCAGTGAATACAACTCCATAGTCGGCTGAGCGGGTCGGGGCAGGCTTTCCAAAACTGTGCGGAGCCATGGATGGCGGAGCTCAAGCGCCACAGGGATGTGCTTGAGCGTGTTTTGGAAAGCCTGCCCCGACCCGCTCACAACACCGAACTTTTGCAGATGCCTAATGGCAGGAGATAACAGATGAGAATTGGTGTTCTAGGGGCTGGTCAGCTTGGACGCATGTTGGCGTTGGCTGGTTACCCGCTGGCCAAGACGTTTGTTTTCTATGATATGTCGGGTAGTCCCAGTGCCGGGCTCGGTGAGGTTATTATCGACCGGGACGGGCAGTATCTGGATGATTTTATCTCCCGTGTAGACCGTGTCACCTACGAATTCGAACACCTACCGGTCGACGTAGCCGAGCGAATCGCGAAGGAAAAACCCGTTCACCCCTGCCCCCGGGCGCTGCAGGTTTGCCAGAACCGCGAACTGGAAAAAACGCTTTTCGGTGAACTTGGTATCCCTACCCCGAAATGGAAAATCGCGGACAGCGCCGAATCCCTGCAGGCTGCCGCTGAAGAACTGGGTTGTCCGGTTGTCGCAAAATCTAACACCGAAGGTTATGACGGCAAAGGCCAGGCAGTTCTCCGTTCACCGGCAGAAGCCGCTGCAGCCTGGCAGTCAATCGGCCATCCGCGCCTGATCGTCGAGAAGTTTGTCGAGTTTCGCCGTGAAGTCTCCATCATCGCTGTGCGCGCTGAGGACGGTGAACTGGCGTTTTACCCCATGGCGGAAAACGCTCACCACGAAGGCATCCTGCGCTACTCCGTTGCACCGGCACCGGAGCTCGAAAAGTACGTGCAGGAAGACGCCGAGCGGTATACCAAGGCGTTACTGAACGAACTGGGTTATGTGGGCGTATTAACCCTGGAGCTGTTCGAAACTGCCGATGGTCTGGTGGCCAATGAGATGGCGCCGAGGGTGCACAACTCGGGCCACTGGAGTATTGAGGGGGCCATGACAAGCCAGTTCGAGAATCATATTCGCGCCGTAAGCGGTCATCCGCTCGGAAGCACCGCGCCGCGTGGGGTCAGCTGCATGATCAATATCATCGCGGAGCATGGCGATATTGAACGGATCCTCGAACTGCCCTACGCTCATGTACACCTCTATAATAAAGGCGAGCGCCCGGGGCGGAAACTCGGCCATGTGACCGTTCTGGCGGACAGCTACGAAGAACTGGTATGGCGGATCAGGAACTGCGCGCAGTTCCTGCCCGGCTGTCCGGAGTTCGACAGCACACTGACGGCAAGGGGTTGATATTACTCAGAGCGCCCCTATATTTAGGTTCTACATCCACATAAACAGAAAGAATCAGGGAGAACGACCTCATGGCATTTGAACTTCCCGCACTGCCCTATGAAAAGAACGCACTGGAACCGCACATCTCTCAGGAAACTCTTGAGTATCACTACGGTAAACACCACAACACTTACGTGACCAAGCTCAACGGCCTGATTGAAGGTACAGACAACGCCAACAAGTCGCTCGAAGATATCATCAAGAGTGCCAGTGGCCCGCTGTTCAACAACGCAGCCCAGGTCTGGAACCACACCTTCTACTGGCACTGCCTGAGCCCGAACGGCGGCGGCGAGCCAACCGGTGCTGCCAAGGATGCCATCGAGAAAGCCTTTGGCTCCTTCGAAGACTTCAAGAAAGAATTCAACGACAAGGCCGCCAATAACTTTGGTTCAGGCTGGACCTGGCTGGTCAAGAAAGCAGACGGCAGCGTGGCCATTGTGAACACCAGCAATGCCGAAACCCCGCTGACCACCGCAGACAAGCCGGTACTGACGGTTGATGTCTGGGAGCACGCTTACTACATCGACTACCGCAATTCGCGGCCGAACTATCTGGAAGCGTTCTGGAAGCTGGTCAACTGGGATTTCGTCAACGAAAACCTGGCGTAATAACGCTCCAGCCTTTCTGCAGTGAAGTCTGCACAAAACGCCCGCTACGTTGCGGGCGTTTTTTTGTATCTGCTCGGAACCCCTCCATTACAAAATGATACACCTGAACCCTGAATTATCTGAAAAAATTGCCGATACTGGAGGTAGTAGCTGAAAACTGATCCATACTTATAGAATAACAGTCGACCGGGAGTACCCTAGCCCACTGGAATGCGGTGCCGGGTCTCATTCAGTTGTAACGAATCATACAGGCCTCCATGCAAAATTTCTTTGAGGTAGAACATCGCCTGGGGTACCGGGTTCTGAGATGGGTACTGGCAGTTGCGCTGATCAGCGGGATTCTTGTCAGCACCATCCAGGTCATCCTGGACGCCAGACGGGTATCCGCCTCACTCGATGCGCAGGCCAAGCAGACCATGGCGCTGGTCAGGGATGCCTCGACACAGGCCGTTTTCAGCATCGATGTCGACCTGGCACAGCAGGTTGTCGATGGCCTTTTCGCCCAGGAATCGATGCACCTGGCACGCATCACGCACCCGGAAGGCGAGGCCCTGGGCCGCCGTGATCGGCCACTTCAGGACAGCCCCTTTCGCCCTCTGACCGATCCGTTTTTCGGGGCCGAGAGAAGCTATCACCAGGAACTTGCCCGCAACGACAGCTCCAGTAGCAGGAAGGTTTACGGCTACCTTGAACTGCACTACGACACCGGCCCTGCAGCTCGCACCTGGCTTGAGCGTGCGTCTGTCACCTTCGGCTCCGGTATCGCCATTGCCGTGATTCTTGGCATGGTCCTTTTCGTGGTATTCCATTTGCTGCTGACTCGACCGCTGTTGCGAATTGTCCGATCGGTAAAACAGGTAGATCCGGATCACCCCGACGACAACCTCATTCGTCTTCCGCAGGGCCACCAGAAAGACGAGCTCGGCCTCTGGGTCAATGCCACCAACAACCTGCTGGTGGCCATTGGTGACAGCCAGACCCGACACCGGGAAGCGGAAGACCGTGTTAACCGGCTTGCCAGATACGACCAGCTCACCGGCCTGCCCAGCCGGGACACCTTTATGGAGCTGCTGCAAACCGATATCGAAGAAGCCCGGGAAACCAGGTCTGTTCTGTCCCTCATCTGCTGCGGCATTGATGATTTCAAGTCCATCAACGAGCAGTGCGGCTTCCGCACCGGTGACCTGATTCTTCAGGCGGTCGCAGACCGCCTTACGCGGATACTGGGGGGCACACGCTTCACCATCGCCCGCCTGGGCAGCGACCAGTTTGTTATCGTGGAAAAAGGCCTGCGGGACGGTTTCCAGGCGGCAAACACCGCAGACCGCATCCTGGCGTCAGTGAGCAGCCCGATGATCTTTGACGACCAGTCCGTGACCATGACGGCAACCCTCGGTATTGCCCTGTTCCCGGGCGACGCTGAAAAGGCCGACCGGCTGTTGCAGAGCGCCGAGCAGACCATGGCGCTGGCCAAGGAAAGCGGGCACAACTACTTCCAGTTCTACGTTGCCAGCGTCGACCAGGAGATCCGTGAACGCAAACAGCTTGAAAAAGACCTTTCGGTCGCACTGAACAATCACCAGTTCCACCTGGTATACCAGCCGCAGATCAACCTGGAGACCCGTCGCATCATTGGCGCCGAGGCGCTGATCCGCTGGGAGCATCCGGTCAAGGGCCTTATTCCGCCGGACCACTTTATCCCCGTTGCCGAGATGAACGGCAGCATCGTGGAGATCGGCCAATGGGTGCTTGACCAGGCCTGCTGGCAGGCCGCTCGCTGGGCCAGCGATGGCATGCCCCTGAGGATTGCTGTCAACCTGTCGGCGGTACAGCTGCGCCAGGATTCCATTGTTGACGAGATCCTGGACACTCTGAAACGCCACAACATCCCGGCCGGGCGGCTGGAACTGGAAGTAACCGAAACCAGCTTCATGACCAACCTGGAAGAAGCCGTGGACAAGCTCAAACGCCTTCACAGGGCGGGCATCAGCATTGCCGTGGATGATTTCGGAACCGGATATTCGTCGCTGACCTACCTCAAGCGCATGCCGGTACAGCACCTCAAGATCGACAAACAGTTCATCCGTGACCTGCTGATCAATGAAGAAGACACCCGGATTGCCAATACCATTATCGACCTTGGCAAAAGCCTGAACCTGACGGTTGTGGCGGAAGGTGTCGAAACGGCAGAACAGGAATATTACCTCGCCCAGAGAGGCTGCCAGCTGGCGCAGGGATATTTCTTCAGCAAACCACTCAAACCCCGCGATTTTGAGAAATTCGTCGCCGGCTTTCACGGCAAAATCGTGGAGAATAATGCCTGAGCAATGAACACCCAACCCGATCCCCAGCACGCAAGGAGTTGCCATGGGAACCACACTGATTGGCCTGATTGTTATTGCCGTAGTCGTTCTCTTTATCGTCTATCTCTACAACCGCCTGGTTTCGCTGCGCAACCAGGTCAAGAACGGGTTCGCCCAGATTGATGTGCAGTTGCAGCGCCGCCACGACCTGATCCCGAACCTTGTGGAGTCGGCAAAGGCCTACCTCTCCCATGAGCGCAACACGCTTACCGAAGTGATGGAAGCCCGCAACAATGCCGTCAGCGCCCAGAAGGATGCCGCCGGGGATCCCGCCGACGGCGGCAAGATCCAGAAACTTGGCAGTGCCGAAAACATGCTTTCCAAGGCCCTCGCCAATTTCTACGCGGTGGCGGAAAACTACCCGGAACTGAAAGCCAACGAGACCATCCAGCAACTGATGGAAGAACTCTCCAGTACCGAGAATCGCGTTTCCTTTGCGCGCCAGGCCTACAACGATGGCGTAATGGCCTACAACATCTTCCGCGAGCAGTTCCCCAACAACATTGTTGCCGGGCTGTTTGCCTTCAAGCCCTCCTCTCAGCTGGAACTGGAATCCCCTGAGGCCCGCCAGGCCCCGAAAGTCGCCTTCTGAGGCCTTCTGCCATGGCACACCAGGGATTTTTCCAGCGCCAGGCCAGCGCCCGCCGGAATACCGGAGTACTCGTGCTCCTGTTTCTGGCGGCGGTGGCCATCATCACGCTTTGCGTCTGCCTTGTGGGCTACCTGGTGACCCGCAGCGAGACGACCGGGCTGGCGTTTGCAGACTGGCTGATCAGCCGTCACGGCCTTCTTACGTCACTGGCCGTGGTGAGCCTGATTGGCATTGGCTCGCTGATCCGTTGGGTCGACCTGGCCGGAGGCGGCGACAGGGTCGCGAAAATGGTCGGGGCCAGGGCCATCGACCCAGACACCCGGGATTCCGATGAACGCAAATTGCGCAACATCGTTGAGGAAATGGCCATTGCCAGCGGAGTGAGTGTTCCGGATCTTTACGTGATGGACCACGAGACCGGCATAAACGCCTTTGTGGCCGGCTATACGCCCGGTGAAGCCGTGATGGTGGTAACCCATGGCGCCCTCACCCAACTAAGCCGTGACGAGCTCCAGGGCGTGGTTGGCCACGAGTTCAGCCACGTCCTGAACGGGGATATGCGGCTCAACGTTCGCCTGATCGCTATTCTGGCCGGTATTCTCATGCTCGGACAGATTGGCAGTTTCCTGCTGCAAACCTCTTTTTTGCGTCGTTCCCATCTGTCTGCTCACAGATCCGGCGACCGACGGGGGACCGCCATCTTCGGGATCGTCGGGCTCGCCCTGGTGGTGATAGGATACGTGGGGGTTTTCTTCGGCCGGCTGATACAGTCAGCGGTTTCGCGGCAGCGGGAAATGCTTGCAGACGCCTCCTCTGTGCAGTTTACCCGCAACCCCGAAGGCATTGGCGGTGCGCTGTTCAAGATCGGCCTCAAAGGGGGCTATCTGGATACTACCAGCCATGCCAGCGACATGAACCACATGTGCTTTGGCGAAAGTACACGGATGAAATTCACAGCACTGCTGGCCTCGCACCCGCCGGTAAAGGAACGCATCGAAGCCATTCAGCCGGGTATGTTTGCACGGCTTCGCAGCCGCCTTCGGGACACCGAATCTGCCGAAACCCTGCAGTCCGCAGGGTCACCTTCGCCAGCGTCAGCCATTCCTGAAGCTGCGGCAGGCTTTGGTGGCGGTAATACCAGTAATACCTCGCCGCTGAACACCCAGCGGCCTCAAAAGATATCCGGCACCGTAGGCACGGTTAACCGGCGCAGTGAGGATTACGCGGTAAGCCTCCTTAACAGCCTGCCCTCCACCTTCCGCAACCTGCTTTATACCCGCGCTGGCGCCATCCAGCTGTGTTACGCACTGCTGGTTCACCAGCTGCCACCGCAGACAAGGCAGCAACGGCTGGCGCTGATCGACGCCGGTTCGATCCTTGGCCCTAACCGGGAATTGCTGGAAAAGCTGTTACCCGGCCTGGAATCCCTGGGGCCAGGCGTGAGATTTCCGGCACTGGAACTGGCCATGCCCGCGCTGCGAAAACTGGACCCGGACGAGCGCAGCCTGCTGATGGCCAACACAGAAACACTGATCAGGGCCGACAACCGCCTGAGCCTCTTCGAACTGGCGATGCATACCTTTCTCCGCCGTCATCTCGCCGGTGATTCTGCGCGGGTGGTGCCGGTGCGTTATCGCAGCTACCGGCCGGTAATGACACAACTGCAGGTTCTGTTCAGCCTGATGGCGAGAGCCGGTGCGGAAGACGAGCGTAACAGGCAGGCACTCTTTGCTGAGGCCATGGCGGGCTTCGTGTCGAACGGGAAGCAATCAGAACTGCTTACGGAAGTGTCGGTGACCCGGTTGCGACAGGCGCTGCTGACGCTCAATAGCCTGTCACCCCTGCTCAAGCCGGGCATTATCGATGCCTGCGGACATTGCGTACTGGCCGACGGCAAAGTTAACGCCAGCGAGTATGAGCTGATCCGCCTGGTGGCAGACCAGCTCGACTGCCCGATGCCGCCGCTCAGCGCCTAGGCCCGGCGGCGGGGGCTCAGTCAGTCCGCGGGTTGAACAGTGAGTCCTTGTCCGGCGGGTTCTCAGGGTCAGGCAGGCCCAGCTTGCGGCGCACACCGAGATTGATTTCCCACAGGCTCTGGAACTTCTCATCCGTGGCTGCGATCGACTCGGCCTTGCCCAGCATGATAGTGGGCCGGAGGAACACCAGCAGGTTACGCTTCACCCGGCGTTCCGACTCCGACGAGAACAAACGGCCCAGCACGGGAATGTCTCCCAGCAGGGGCACCTTGCTCTTGTTGATCTGCAGATCGTCAGTGGTCAGGCCGCCAAGAACGATGGTTTCCCCGTCGTCCGCCAGCACGGTGGTCTTGATTTCACGCTTGTTGGTAATGATGTCCGAGGCTGACTCGACACTGTCGCCAATATTCTCGGTGGTCTGTTCCACTACCAGACGCACCAGCCCATCGGCACTGATGGTGGGTGTCACCTTGAGCGTCAGGCCAATGTCCCGGCGCTCGATGGTCGTGAACGGATTGGTGGTGCCGTCGCCGGTAACCGTTGATTCGCCGGTGCGGAAGGGCACGTTCTGGCCGACAATAATTTCCGATTCCTGGTTATCGAGGGTAATGATACTGGGCGTCGACAGCAGGTTGGCTGCGGCGGAGGTCGACAGAGCCTGCAGGAGGATTCCCCAGGAAATGCCGTCCTCATCACGCTGGCCGGCGCCAATAGTAATGCCACCTGCTGCGGGTGAAATGAGCGACTCGGACAGGATCGCCCCAAGCACATCCCCCAGGCTGTTACCAACGTTGTTGAAATTGGTCCCGGCTACCGGTGTGGACTCACCCGACTCGTCGCCGACGGCAAGCTGCACCCCGAGGTCCTGGCCCAGCTCGTCGCTGATTTCGACAATGGCGGCCTCGATCATCACCTGGGCACGGCGCACGTCCAGCGCCTGCACAATCTGCTCGGCCTCCTGCATCATCGACGGTTCGCCCCGCACTACCAGGGCGTTGAGCCCCTCATCAGCAAACACTGCGAAGCCGGAGTTGCGGCTGCTGCCTGAGCTGCCACCGGATGAACCGCCAGAGCCTGAGGACTCTTTCGCCAGCTCACCCATCACACCCTTGAGAATCTCCGTCAGGTTGTCCGCGTCGGCATGGCTCAGACGTATGACTTTGGTGGTGCCACCGGTGGCTGAGGGCTGGTCCAGCTTGGTAATCAGGGCGCGCATCTTGTCGCGGAAGGTTTCATCACCGCGAAGAATCAGCCGGTTACTGCGCTCGTCCGCTGTTACGCTGTACTTGCGCGCTGCGTTCTCTCCGCCGCCCTGGCCCAGTTCGTCCGGTGCCAGCTCCTGCAACAGCTCCACCATGTCACCGACCCAGGCTTCCTCCAACTGGATGACTTCCACTTCGTACTTGGAAGGGCTGTCCAGTTCCCGGACGATCTGCTCAATGCGCCGGATGTTGGCGGAATGGTCGCTGACGATCAGTGCATTGGCTGCGGCAACCCCTGCCAGATGGCCGTATTTCGCCACCAGGGGCCGCAGAATCGGCACCAGTTCCAGGGCATTGGCGTTATCAATCTGGATCACCCGGGTGATCAGCTGTTCCGAGGGCGTTTCCGTAAACCGGTCCAGCGATTCCGCGGACTGCTTGGCGTCCACCTGCTGAACCACCTTGATCACTTCCTCGCCGGGAATGGCGGTGAAACCATGCACCTGCAGCACCGCCAGGAACAGATCATAGATTTCATCCTTGTTCATGGGGGCGCTGGACAGCACGGTGACCTTGCCTTTAACCCTTGGATCCACCACGAAGCTGTAGCCGGTAATATCCGCCACCTGGGTCACAAAGGCGCGGATATCGGCATCCTTGAGGTTCAGGCGCCAGGTTTCATCATCCTGGCCATAAGCGACAGACATCAGGGGCAACAACAGGGCTACTACAAAAGCCCGGAATAGATTGGATCTGTGGTTAAGCATCTGGCGTTCTTGTCCTATTGTTAAATCCGTTCATCGCCACTGTTCGGGTATGGCATAGCTTACGGTCAGAATGGATCCGTCCCGTTCAATTTCAATTTCCAGTTGCGACTGCGACCGCCAGTCCTCAAGCAGCGTCATGTCCTGCTCAAGGTCACCCAGGCGCTGCCCGTTGATGGCAGTTATCACATCGCCTGCCCGCAGGCTGACGGCATTGAGCATGGCACTGGAGCCATCGTAAACATAACCGGAGCTGCCATCGTCACCCGCAGGGCTCAGACCATAGGGTGCCAGGGCCGCGACACCCTGGGAGTCAAGTTGCTCCCGGGCTTCACTCAGGAACTGTTCCGGCGAGGCGACATCCGGTTCTTCTTCAACGTCCTCAACCATACCGGCTGACGACTCTTCATCAAATGCCAGGCTTTCATATTGCCCGTTGCGACGAATCAGAATCCGGCCCGGTTCCACTTCCGAAAGCTCTGCGTTGCCGGGCAAAACATCCCCCACGCGATAATGTTCCGTTACGCCATTGCTTCCCGCCACTATAGCACCGGAGTCTTCCGGGCGCTCTGCCACCAGCACACCCTCAAGCCTGAGATTCAGGCGGGTCTCCGGTGCGGAACGCCGGACCACTTCCGCCACTCTTGTCTGCTCGGAAGCCCTGCCGAAGAAGTGATGGGCGGCCATTGGTTGCAGGCGCCTGGAAGCGGCCTCTGTTCCGGCGCTGCTTGCCAGTGACGAAGCTTCTGCAACCGGGCGCTCGTCCCATGCAATCAACCACGTAGTCTGCGCCAGTATCCAGGCAAGATAAACCACCAATCCGACCAACAGGAGATTGGCCAGCAAGTGCGGTATTCGAGAACCAACCGATACGGATGCCACAGGGATCACAGGGCACCTCCCGGAATCAGGGGCTGCCTGACACGGAACACCACGTCGTCAGGCCCCGCAGAGTCAGGCCATGGCTGATCGGCCAGATCCACCATACGTTTATAGACCCGTAAATCCATCATGCCGTTCCAGCGTATTGCGGCCTCCGCTGCAGGGCCATCGCCGCCCTGCTCCGCAACAACCAGGGCGACACCATCGTCAGTGCTGTCGAGGGTGGCCTGCATGGGTGGAAAATCTGCCCGCCCGACGCTGTTTCCCATGGGCCATGTCACCTCACCACCGGCCCAACGGCCTGTTCCATCAGCCCCGGTGACACGGCCGTCCCGCCACGAAAGCTCCAGCCGGTCAACGGTGACATCTCCTTCAATCACGGCGCCACCACTGCGCCGGATCAGATCCTCAAACTCGCCGACAGCCAGCCTTCCCCTTGCATCCAGGCTGCCGGAACCCTGCCAGTCGACCGTAACACGACCATCAACCGAGGATTGTGACGAGACCAGTGAAAACCTGACCGGCAATGAAAGCCCGCCCAAAGACGGGGCGCCAAGTTGCCACTCCAGGCGAACAGGATAGCCAGCCACTATGGCCCCGGCGGCGCCGGACCAGGCTTTGCCGGACACCTGCCGCACCTGCACTTCCGGAGGCAGTTGCATACGGGCGGAAGCCTGCTGCCACAGCCACCCGGCAGGGACAAGAACCACCAACGCAGCCAGATAAACCAGCAAGCCGGCAAGGGTCAGCAGGAAGACCTTGCCGGGTCTGAGAAAGGCTTTTGCTGGGGTTTCGCTCATACGGTGTCACAAAGATGGATGGCCGGTTGCCGAGTCTAGCAAAGCCATTTCGCAAGTTCATGACAAAAAAACAAAAAACCCCGCGTCAGTGTGAACCAACGCGGGGTTTTTACGGGTTTCTGGGGTCATTCCTCAAAAATGAGAAATGATCCGGGTCAGGCCGGCATCACATCATGCCGCCCATGCCCCCCATTCCGCCCATGCCACCCATGTCCGGCATACCGCCGCCGCCGGCGCCTTCTTCCTCCGGCTCGTCCGCAATCATCGCCTCGGTGGTGATGATCAGGGAAGCCACGGAAGCGGC
>NZ_JAWLDU010000013.1:14426-59636 GCF_041686475.1 Marinobacter sp. | reverse complement strand
AAAAAAACCGAAGGCGAACCCTCGGTTTTGGTGTCTGATTCAGACGGGGGAGTTCATTTCACCGGCGTATTAAGTACATCCAGGACTTCCTCAAGCTCGGTGATCATCTGACGGATCAGCTGCTTGTACTGGGACGTATCGTCTTTCACCTCATGACTGCTGAGCTTCTGTTTCGCCCCACCGATCGTATAGCCCTGGTCGTAAAGCAGGCTCCGGATCTGGCGAATGGTGATAACGTCCGCACGCTGGTAATAACGACGATTGCCACGGCGCTTGACGGGTGACAGCTGCGGAAACTCCTGTTCCCAATACCTGAGGACGTGCGCTTTCACCGCACAGAGTTCGGCAACCTCACCAATGGTGAAGTAACGTTTACCCGGTATTGTGGGTAATTCGTTGTTATGACTGGGTTCCAGCATACGCTTCTACTTTCTGTTTTAGTTTTTGTCCCGGGCGAAACGTAACAACACGCCGTGCACTAATTGGGATTTCCTCACCGGTCTTCGGGTTCCGTCCCGGCCGCTGTTTTTTGTCGCGCAGGTCAAAGTTACCGAACCCCGACAACTTGACCTGTTCATTATGGCTGAGAGCGCCCCTGATTTCGTCGAAAAAAGCTTCCACCATCTCCTTGGCTTCGCGTTTATTGAGCCCCAGTTCTTCGTACAAGCGCTCCGCCATTTCCGCTTTCGTCAAAGCCGCCATCAGTTAACTCCTCAGTGTTGCCCCCAACTCTTCCTGCAATGCCTCTATGACACCGTTGAAGAGTGAATGCACCTCTTCTTCATTTAATGTGCGCTCGGGATGCTGCCAGAACAGGCTGAGGGCAAGGCTGCGATTACCTTCACCCAGGCTTTCACCTTCATAAACATCAAACGCACGCAAAGCCGTGAGGTGCTCGCCGGCGTGATTTTCTGCCACACGTTCGACGTCTGCGAACCCCACGTCGCTTCCGATAATGATAGCCAAATCCCGCCGAACTTCAGGGAATTTTGAAATATCTTTGAAATTAGGCACATATCCCGAAACGATCGACTTCAAGAATAGCTCAAACATCAGAATCGTGCCATTAAGTTCCAGTTTTTTCTGAACTTGTGGGTGCAACGTGCCCAGCCACCCTACATGTACACCGTCGCGAAGCAATTCGGCTGTCTGGCCCGGATGCAGGGCCGGGCGCTGACCGGGACGAAACTCCACCTGGATACCCAGACGCTGGAACAGACCCTGCAATTCCCCTTTTACATCAAAGAAATCGGCATTTCTGCGACCGTTTGCCCAGTTTTCGGGCAACTGATTTCCAACGACAACGCCGGCGAGCATGGGCTGCTGATCAATCCGGTCGCCTTCTCTAACAAATCGCAGACCCGTCTCGAACAGCCGGATACGCGGCTGCTGGCGATTCTGGTTGTAGGCAACCGTTTTCAGCAATCCGCTCCAGAGGGAGGTACGCATGACCGACAGATCCGACGAAATCGGGTTTGCCAGAGCGATGCCTTCCCGCTCGGGATCAACCAGATTCTGGACTTTTGGGTCCACAAAGCTGTAGGTGATTGCTTCCTGATAGCCACAGGAGACAAAGTAATCCTGGATAGCAGAAACCGGGCGGACTGCCTCTTCCTGGGCGCGAAGGCCAAGGGACCCGGTTGGCTCGGTTACGGGCAGATTGTTGTACCCGTAGATCCGGCCGATTTCTTCAATCAGGTCTTCTTCGATACTGATATCCGGGCGGAAACTGGGCACCTGTACGCGCCAGCCGTTCTTCAACAGCTTGTCGATACGCAGCCCGAGGCGTGTCAGGATTTCTTCAACCTTGGTGCGGTCGATCTGCAGCCCCAGCACATCGGCAACTCGCTGCTCGCGGAGGTCTACGATGCGATCTTCCGGAAGATCCTCGCTGCTGACCACCTCAACGATAGCGCCGGGCTCGCCACCAACAATGGACATCAGCAGCGCTGTAGCCCGCTCCATGGCGTCGCGGGCAAGCTCATAGTCCACGCCCCGCTCAAAGCGATGAGAGGCATCGGTGTGCAGGCCGTAGTGGCGGGCCTTGCCGGCCAGGGTAATGGGATCAAAATACGCTGCTTCCAGGATCAGGTCCCGGGTCTTTTCACTGACACCGGAGTGCTCTCCGCCCATTACACCCGCGATGGCGATGGGTTTGGCATGGTCGGCAATGATCAGGGTTTCGCCTGTCAGCTCCACCTCCTGGCCATCAAGCAAAACCAGTTTTTCGCCTTGCCTGGCCATGCGAACCACGATGCCACCTTCGATTTCATCACGATCAAAGGCGTGAAGGGGCTGTCCCAGCTCCAGCATGACGTAGTTGGTAACATCCACGGCCGCGTCGATAGAGCGAATACCGGAGCGACGCAGTTTTTCCTGCATCCATAATGGTGATTCAGCGGTCAGGTCCACGTTGCGCAGAATCCGCCCCAGGTATCGGGGGCAACCCTCGGGCGCCTTGACAGTGATCTCCGGCACTTCCGAATGCACCACTTCCACAGAGCCGATTTGCGGGCCTTCTACCACCAGGCTGTTCAATACACCCACTTCACGGGCGATGCCCTTGATCGAGAGGCAGTCACTGCGATTCGGGGTCAGGTCCACATCAATGGTGACATCGTTCAGGTTGAGGAATTCATCCAGATTCTGACCTACTGGCGCCTCTTCCGGCAGCTCCATCAATCCGTCGTGACTCTCCGAAAGCCCCAGTTCGGCTTCCGAACACAGCATTCCTTCGGATGACTGGCCACGGAGTTTTGCTTTCTTGATCTTGAAGTCACCGGGCAACACCGCGCCCACGACGGCAAAGGGCACCTTGAGGCCATCGCGAACATTGGGGGCACCACACACCACCTGTACGGTCTGACTTCCATCACTGACCTGGCAGACCCGCAGCTTGTCTGCGTCCGGATGGGGCGACACGGAAGTCACCTCACCCACCACAATGCCACTGAACTTGCCAGCTACCGGCTCGAATCCGTCAACTTCCAGACCCGCCATGGTGATCTGGTCCATCAATGCCTGGGTGTCGTTCGCCGGATTGACCCATTCCCGTAGCCACTGCTCACTGAATTTCATGGTATCTGCCTTGTCCTGGTGCGGTTTTGCCTGTTAATTCGGTTACCCTGGTGACGTGCTTAGCGGAACTGCCGCAAAAAGCGGAGGTCGTTCTCGAAGAACATGCGCAGGTCGTTCACGCCGTAGCGGAGCATGGCCAGACGCTCGACGCCAAGGCCAAACGCAAAACCCCGGTACTCCTCCGCGTCGATACCGCAATGCTCGAATACTTTCGGGTGGACCATTCCGCAGCCCATGACTTCCAGCCATTTGATGCTGCCGTCTTCCTCGCGCCCCCACTCGATATCCACTTCCGCGGACGGCTCGGTGAACGGGAAATAGGAAGGACGGAAACGCACCTCCAGATCCCGCTCGAAGAAAACCCTTAAAAATTCCTCAACGGTGCTCTTCAGATCGGCAAAGCTGACGTCTTTCTCGACCAGCAGCCCTTCCACCTGATGGAACATCGGGGTGTGGGTCATGTCAGAGTCACAGCGGTAAACGCGCCCAGGGCAGATCATGCGGAACGGCGGTTTGCCATCTTCCATGGTGCGGATCTGCACCGGGGAAGTATGGGTACGCAGCAGGGTGCCCGGATTGAAATAAAAGGTATCGTGCATCGCGCGCGCCGGATGATGCCCGGGAATATTCAGGGCTTCGAAGTTATGATAATCGTCTTCGATTTCCGGGCCCTGTTCCACGGTATAACCGGCGCGGGAGAAGAACTGCTCGATGCGCTGCAGGGTGCGGGTCACCGGGTGAAGGCCACCCAGATCCTGGCCGCGGCCCGGCAAGGTCACGTCAATGGATTCACTGGCCAGCTTCTGCTCAATCGCCGCCTGCTCCAGGTTCGTGCGACGGGCATTGATTGCCTGCTCCACCTGCCCCTTGGCTTCGTTGATCTTTTGGCCGGCAGCCGGACGCTCTTCCGCAGACAGCTTGCCCAGTGTCTTTGCCTGTTGGGTGATTACACCCTTCTTGCCAAGGTATTCAACACGAATCTGGTCCAGTGCCTGCAGGCTATCGGCACTGTCGACCGCCGCCAGTCCGTCCTGAACGAGTTGATCCAGGTTTTCCATTGACCCTGCTCCAATCCAGAAATGGAATCACTCTAAACAAAAATAGGGGAAGAGCGCGCCCTTCCCCTATCAGAAGGCGTCCCCATGAAACCATGGGGACGCCTGATTCGATCGGTAACCGATGAAAGAGCTAAGCAATCACAGAGACGCTTTTGCCTTCTCAACAACAGCCGTAAACGCTTGCTGCTCGTTCATGGCCAGATCAGCCAGAACTTTACGGTCGATCTCAACATTGGCCTTCTTCAGACCGGCAATCAGACGGCTGTAGGACAAACCGTTGGCACGGGCGCCGGCATTGATACGGGCGATCCACAGTGCACGGAATGAACGCTTGCGGTTGCGACGGTCACGGTAAGCATACTGACCAGCTTTGATAACCGCCTGCTTGGCTACACGATAGACGCGGCTACGCGCTCCGTAGTAACCCTTGGCCTGATTCATGATTTTCTTGTGACGACGACGTGCTACCACGCCACGCTTTACACGAGCCATACTTTAATCCTTCTACCTTTAAACCTTTACAGGAATGATTTGCGGCTGAATCAGCACGCTGTCATACGCTTGATGGAAGCCACGTCGGCTTTTGCAATCAGCTTGGTACCACGGAGCTGACGCTTACGCTTGGGGCTCTTCTTGGTCAAGATATGACTGGTGAAGGACTGCTTGTGCTTGAAGCCGGTGGCGGTTTTCTTGAACCGCTTGGTAGCTCCGCTTTTGGTTTTCATCTTGGACATTTTTTAAAACTCCGCATTCTGTTTTTAACTGACATAAATGTGCCCCTGAACGACAAAACCCCCGCAACCGCGGGGGATCATTACCTGATCAGGGTCACTTCTTTTTGCGGGGCGCCACAACCATGGTCATCTGGCGGCCTTCCATCTTCGGCCGCTGTTCTACCTGGGCGATATCTTCAATATCCTCTTCGATCCTGTTCATGAGCTTCATACCGATTTCCTGGTGTGCCATCTCACGTCCACGGAAGCGAATCGTCAATTTGCCGCGGTCCCCGTTTTCAAGGAAACGTACCAGGTTGCGTAGTTTGACCTGATAATCCCCTTCTTCAGTTCCTGGACGGAACTTAAGCTCTTTGACCTGAGTCTGCTTCTGCTTTTTCTTGGCAGCAGCCTTGGCCTTCTTCTCATCGAAGATTTTCTTGCCGTAGTCCATTATCTTACAGACGATCGGATCGGAATCCGTTACCTGAACCAGGTCAAGAGACGCTTCTTCTGCCTGCTTGATTGCATCTTCGATCGACACTACGCCGACTTGGTTGCCCTCTGCGTCAATAAGACGGACTTCAGTTGCGTCAATATTCTCATTGATCGGCGCCTTTGGTGTACGCCCCCGATTCGCTCGCTGTTTAATAATCAGATCTCCGTTTTGGTTCTGCCTTTGCGCTCGATTTCATCAGCCATCAGCTGCTCGAACGCTTCCAGCGATAAAGTCCCCAAATCTTCGCCTTTGCGGGTTCTCACCGCAACGGCGTTATTCTCGACTTCTTTGTCGCCGACAACAACAAGGAAAGGGACTTTGTTAATAGTATGCTCGCGGATTTTAAAGCCGATCTTCTCGTTTCTCAAGTCAGCATTAACCCTATAGCCAAGAGAATCCCATTTTTTTGCAAGATTCTGGCAGTAATCACGCTGATTGTCGGTAATATTCAGTATCGCGATCTGCGTCGGGGCCAGCCAGGTGGGGAAAGCGCCTTCGTATTCTTCAATCAGAATACCGATAAAGCGCTCGAAAGATCCCAAAACCGCCCTGTGCAACATAACCGGCGTCTTGCGCTCGGAACTGTCTGCGACGTATTGCGCTCCGAGGCGCCCCGGCATGGAAAAATCGACCTGAATGGTACCACACTGCCAGACCCGGCCGATGCAGTCTTTGAGGGAAAACTCGATTTTCGGGCCGTAAAACGCCCCTTCACCGGGCAACAGCTCCCAATCCACGCCCTCCCGATTCAGAGCTTCTTCCAGGGCTGCTTCCGCCTTGTCCCAGACCTCGTCCGAGCCGACACGCTTTTCCGGCCGGGTTGAAAGCTTATAGAGGATTTCGGTAAACCCGAAATCCTTGTAAATCTCGTGGAGCATCTGGATAAAATCAGAGACCTCCTGCTGGATCGCATCTTCTTCGCAGAAAATGTGGGCGTCATCCTGGGTAAACCCACGCACCCGCATCAGGCCGTGCAACGCACCGGATGCTTCGTTGCGATGACAGGAACCGAACTCGGCCAGGCGCAGGGGCAGATCCTTATAGCTCTTCAGCCCCTGGTTGAACACCTGCACATGACAGGGGCAGTTCATGGGCTTGATGGCGTAATCGTGCTTCTCGGACTCCGTGGTGAACATGTCGTCCTTGAACTTGTCCCAGTGCCCGGATTTTTCCCACAGTGACCTGGAGACTACCTGCGGCGTCTTGATTTCCTGGTAACCGTGTTCATGCTGCTTGCGGCGCATGTACTGCTCGATCTCCTGGTACAGGGACCAGCCATCCGGGTGCCAGAACACCATGCCCGGCGCTTCTTCCTGCATGTGAAACAGGCTCAGCTTCTTGCCAATCTTGCGGTGATCGCGCTTCTCCGCTTCTTCAAGGCGGTGCAGATAGGCTTTGAGGTCTTTCTTGTTGCCCCAGGCAGTGCCGTATACACGCTGCAACTGCTCGTTGCTGGTGTCACCGCGCCAGTAGGCACCTGCTACCTTGGTCAGTTTGAAGGCCTTGAGCTTGCCGGTGCTGGGCACATGGGGGCCGCGGCAAAGGTCGATAAAATCGCCCTGGCGGTAAAACGACAGATCTTCATCACCAGGAATATCCTCAATGATGCGGACCTTGTATTCCTCGCCCATTTCGTCGAACAGGCGCACTGCTTCGTCACGGGACATGACTGAACGGGATACCGGAATATCCTGTTTCGCCAGTTCTTCCATGCGCTTTTCGATCCGGCTCAGATCTTCGTTGGTAAAGGGCCGGTCGAATTTGAAATCGTAATAGAACCCGTTATCCACCACCGGGCCGATGGTGACCTGGGCAGAGGGAAACAGTTCCTTCACGGCCATGGCCAGCAGGTGCGCTGTGGAGTGGCGGATAATATCAACGCCTTCTTCATCACGCTCGGTAACAATGGCGAGGTCGGCGTCTTCATCGATGGGGAAACTGGTATCAACCAGCTTGCCATTAACACGGCCGGCTATAGCGGCCTTGGCGAGACCGGCCCCGATATCTGCAGCGACATCGTGAACGGTGACAGCTTCGGCAAAACTGCGGTGACTGCCGTCTGGCAGGGTTACAACTGGCATAATGAGCTCCTTGAGTCCCAGAGGTGATCCGTACCAAAGACCACATGTTGACGGTTGGCCGCGATACAAACCGCGGACCGTTGCGGGCAGGAGTTTAACAGAAAAAAGCCCGGCAGGTTAATGCCGGGCTCTGTCTGCGTTGTTCAATGGTAGGCGCTGGCCTCCTCGGGTGTCCGTCGCCTCAGCTGCCCGAAAGCCACGAGCCCGAGGAGTATCAGTGCCGGTATGAGCATCAGCTCTTTGGGAGGTCGCTCCAGCTCCACCTGAACCATGTCAATGGTCGAGCCAAACTCGATACCGACATCTTCTGCCTGGCTGTCAAACTCAACCGCTTCAACAGCCATGACATCACCATCACTGCGCAGAGTAAGGCCAGCTTCCCGCAGCCGCTCCTCCGGGCTGTCTCCCTCCGGGATTTCCAGCTGCAGATAGGTCGACACTTCGTTTCCCTCCATGGAAACACCGGAAACCACGAGGACAACGGCCTTGTCAGCAGGTACTTCTTCTACGTACTCCATGATCTCGGAGCCCGGGCGCTCCTCAAATGGCGGATAGATACGATCCCACCAGAACCCTGGGCGGAACATGGTGAAGGTGATCAACAGCAGCGCAAGGGTTTCCCACCAGCGGGTTCTGGTCAACCAGTATCCCTGTGTTGCAGCGGCGAAAACCAGCATGGCCGTAACCGCACTGAAGATCGTCACCAACAAGTCGAACCAGCCGCTCAGGCCGATCAGCAGCAGCTGGGTGTTGAATATAAACATGAATGGCAAAATTGCCGTGCGAATGTCATAGGCAAAGCCCTGTACACCCGTTCGTATCGGATCTGCCCCGGAAATGGCCGCAGCGGCATACGCTGCCAGACCGACAGGCGGCGTATCATCCGCCAGTATCCCGAAATAGAACACAAACAGATGGACGGCAATCAGCGGCACCAGCAGACCGTTCTGGGCACCGAGCGTAACAATAACCGGCGCCATCAGCGTGGACACCACGATGTAGTTGGCGGTCGTCGGCAGCCCCATACCCAGGATAAGACTGATGATGGCAGTGAAAATAAGCATCAGCAGCAGGTTACCGCCAGACAGGAGTTCGACGAATTCGGTCATTACCAGGCCGATACCGGTCAGGGTAACCGTGCCAACCACGATACCCGCCGTGGCGGTGGCAACACCAATGCCCACCATATTACGGCCGCCAGTAGCCAGGGCATGCAGCAGGTCATGCCCCCCTTCCCTAAAGGCGCCAAGGACTTCACTATGTTTGTGAAAAAACGCTTTCAACGGGCGCTGGGTAACAACAATAAACACCATGAACATGGTTGCCCAGAAAGCGGACAACTGTGGCGAGAACCGTTCTACCGTCAAACACCAGATCAGCACCACCACGGGCAACAGGTAGTAGAGGCCGGTTTTTACCGTCGGACCGACTTCCGGTAAATCTCCCATATCCTTAGATGGGTCATCCACCTCGAGTTCCGGATACCGCGTTGCGTAACCCACCAGGCCAATGTAGGTGGCCAGCAGGAGGGGCCCGAGCACCCAGGCGGCAGCCTCTCCCAACCACGTCTTCAACCAGCCGATACCGTAGTAGACCACCAGGGTGAGCACACACAGCCCAATCAACAGCACCACCCAGTTGAGCATTCGCTGAGCCAGAGAGGGCCGGTTGGGCCGCTCAATGCCTTTCATATTGAGCTTGCAGGCTTCCAGATGAACCATGTAAATCAGAGCGATGTAGGAAATCATCGCAGGAAGAATGGCGTGCTTGATAACCTCCAGATAAGAGATGCCCACGTACTCGACCATGAGAAACGCCGCCGCACCCATGACTGGCGGGGTCAACTGTCCATTGGTTGAGGCGGCTACTTCCACCGCGCCGGCCTTGGTGGCCGGAAAGCCAACCCGCTTCATCAGCGGAATGGTGAAGGTGCCCGTGGTGACCACGTTGGCAATGGATGAGCCCGAGATAACGCCACTGAGGCCACTGGAAACCACAGCAGCCTTGGCGGGGCCACCACGCATATGCCCGAGCATGGCATAGGCTACCTTGATAAAATAATTACCGGCTCCGGCCCGCTCAAGCAGAGCGCCGAACAGTACAAACAGAAATACGAAGCTGGTGGAAACACCCAGCGCGACCCCGAACACCCCTTCGGTGCCAAGCCATTGATGAGACGCCAGCTTGTTGAGGCTTACCCCTTTGTGGGCAATCACATCCGGCATGTAAGGACCAAACAGGGAGTAACAGATAAACACACCGGCCACGATGGTCAGCGGAAGCCCCAATGCGCGGCGGGTGGCTTCCAGTAAAAGCACCAGGCCAGTCAGTGCCACCACCAGATCGGTAGTGGTTGGAGAACCCGGTCGACCAGACAGCTCCCGATAAAAGACGTACAGGTAGGAAGCGCAGAACGCTGCGACTAGAGCAAGAATCCAGTCGTAGAAAGGCACTGCATTGACATGCCTGCCCTTGATCATCGGGTAGGCGGAAAAAGCGAGAAACACCGCGAAAGCCAGATGTATTGAGCGGGCTTCCGTGGAATTGAAAATACCAAAGTCCACGATATACGGCAGCGGTGACGCTATCCATAACTGAAACAGCGACCACACCAACGGGACAATAAAAAGAATTTTTGCGGCATTGCCGGTGGCTGCCCTTCCGCCGATTTCTGTCTGCAGAATCTCTTCCACCTTATCGACGTCTACATCGGCATCCCTGGAAGGGTCACTCGTTGCCATAACTCATTCCTGTGAATCTCTGAGGGGAGGGCCGAAAAGAGGCAACACAGCGGATTCTTGCCGAACCCGCTGTGTCTTCACACCGACTGTTAATCAGTCCATCAGATCAGCTTCTTTATAGTACTTCTCAGCGCCCTTGTGCAGGGGAGCACTGTTGGCGTCGGTGACCATTTCTTTCTTGTCGAGAACTTCGAATGCAGGATGCAGACGCTTGAAGCTGTCAAAGTTCTCGAACACGGCCTTGACCACCTCATAAACAACATCTTCTGACACATCAGAGGACGACACGAAGGTTGCGGCCACGCCAAAGGTTGTCACGTCTTCATCACTGCCGCGATACATACCACCGGGAATAACGGCCTCACGGTAGTATGGATTTTCCTCGATCAGCTTTTTGGTTGCATCGTTTTTCACTTCAACGATTACGCTGTCGCAGGAGGTGGTGGCTTCCTTGATAGCCCCGGAAGGATGGCCGACGGTATAGAAGAACGCGTCGATGTTGCCATCACACAGCGCTTGGGACTGCTCAGCCGCCTTGATTTCAGCCGCCAGGGAGAACTTGTCCTGGGTCCAGCCCATTTCCTCCATCAAAACTTCAGCAGTGGCACGCTGGCCTGAACCGGGATTACCGATAGACACACGTTTGCCTTCAAGGTCTTCGAAGGTTTCGATGCCAGAACCTTTGCTGGCAACAACGGTGAACGGCTCCGGGTGCAGCGAGAACACGGCACGCAGCTTTTCATCCTTGCCCTTATCTTCGAAGTCGCTGCTGCCGTTGTAAGCGTGGTACTGCCAATCCGACTGGGCAACTGCCAGGTCGAGTTCACCGTCACGTATTGAGTTAAGGTTGTAGATTGAGCCACCGGTACTTTCAACCGAGCAGCGGATGCCGTGCTCTTTACGGTCCATATTGACCAGCCGGCAAATCGCGCCGCCCGCCGGGTAGTAAACCCCGGTTACACCACCTGTGCCGATGGTGACAAACTGCTGTTCCTGCGCGTTAACTGCTGTAGAGGTAGCTCCGAAGCTGACTGCGGCAGCAACCGCGAGTGCGGAAAATTTCTGTATCAGTGCCATGACTTTTCCCTTTTGTGTTCATTATTGCTTTTTTTTGGCCTGCGCTTATGCCCAGACACTCTCCACCTTCGCCTTAAAACATAGACCACTTTTGGTCATAAATAAAGCCAGGATTAGCTCGCTAACCACCTGAGAAGGAAACAAAAAAGCCCGCAGAGCGGGCTTTTCTGGTCAGGCGTTTGCGAATCCTATTTGCTCGCGCGGGCCTTGGCAAGCATGCGGTCCGGACGCAGCAGGAAGCGCGCCAGAGCCGGCAGCAGCCAGATGGAACCGACCATGTTCCAGATGAACATGAAGAACAACAGAAGGCCCATATCCGCCTGGAACTTGATGGGCGAGAAGATCCAGGTCACCACACCAATACCCAGTGTAATACCGGTGAATATAACCGCTTTACCAGTAGACCTGAGGGTCTCGAAATACGCTTCCTGGAGCGTCTTGCCCTCAAGCAGGAACTTCTCAAGCTTGCTGTAGATGTAGATGCCATAATCGACACCGATACCGACACCCAGAGCGATAACCGGCAATGTGGCTACCTTGATGCCGATGCCGGATACCGCCATGATCGCTTCAGCGAGTATGGAGGTCAGCCCCAGCGGAATCAGGATACACAATACCGCCCGTACAGACCGGAACGTCAGCAAACACAGCGACGCGACAACACCATAGACGAAGATCAGCATCATGTTCTTGGCGCTGGAAATAACGTCGTTGGTAGCGGCTTCCACGCCCGCGTTACCGGCGCCGAGCATGAAGGTGTGCTCGTCGTTATTGTTGTTGCTGGCAAACTCCTCAACACGCTCGGTAACCGTCTTCAGTGTTTCCGCCTTGTGATCCTCGAGGAATACAAGCACTGGTGTCAGGTCACAGTTGGTGTTGATCAGCCCCGCGGGCGCTTCGCGAATGGACGCGTTGATGATGGTCTGGTTGCGGGAAATCTCATACCACTTCCAGTTACCCTCATTCAGTGCCTTGGTTACCAGCTTCGACACGTTCGCCAGCGAGGCAGAGGACTGTACGCCCGGCGTATTCTGCAGCTCCCACTGCAGAGTATCCATAGCACGGAGCGTGTTGTACTGGGTACACTGCTCGTCCTCGGTTTTCACCATCACCACCAGAACATCTGCACTGGTAGAGTAATTGTTGATGATGAAGGCATTGTCCTTGTTGTATCGCGAGTCCGCTCTTAACTCAGGCGCCCCCTGATCAAGGTCACCAACCTTCAGGTCCTGCTTGAAGTAAAGGCCAAGCCCGAGCCCGATGACCGCGATCAGAAGCGAAATCGGAGCCACGCCAGGGTGCGCAAAGTAAGACATGATGCGCCACTTTCGATCCTGCTTCTCGCCGTGATTCTGCACGTGGCGAACACCACCCTTGGAAATTCCAAGGTAAGACATGATCAGTACGTGAAGAACAAGGTTGGTCAGGATAACGAAGGCCACGCCGATACCTGCGGCAACGGCAAGATCCCGGATAACATCGATTTCAATGAATATAAGAGTCAGGAAGCCGAAGGCGTCGGAGATCAGTGCCAGCATGCCAGGAATATACAGCGCCCGGAACGCCAGCCTGGCGGCAGTGACAGAGTCAAACCCTTTCGCTGCTTCCACGGCCATGGCGTTCACGATCTGCACGCCGTGACTGATGCCGATAGCAAACACCAGGAACGGAACCAGAACGGAGTACGGATCCAGGCCGTAGCCCAGCAGCCGCAGGGTGCCCAGTTGCAGGAACACGGCGATGATTGAGGTAAACACCGGCACCAGCGTGCCCTTGATGCAACGGGAATAACCAAACAGCAGCAGAGTGGTCAGGATGATGGTAATACCGGCGAACCAGGCAATGGAGCCGATACCCTCGATCAGGTCACCCACCTTTTTGGCGAAACCGACAATGTGTATATCAATTTTCGGGTTCTGGGCTTCGTACTTGTCCCGTATCTTCTCTTCCAACTGACGTGAAAACTCACCATAGTCCAGCGGCTCGCCGGTTTCCGGGTTATTTTCGTAAAGCGGGGCATAAACGATGGTGGAACGGAAGTTATCTGAAATCAGACGCCCGACTTCGTTCGACCGGAGCACGTTCTGGCGAAGTTGCTCCAGACTGTCCCGGGAAGAACCATCGTAGTTATCCGGAATAACGGTGCCACCCTGGAACCCCTGCTCGGTGACTTCCACCCAGCGAACGTTGGAGGTCCATAGAGACTTCAGTCCGGAACGATCCACCCCGTTGAGGTAAAACACCTCATCGGTGATCTGCTTCAGGGTTTCCATGTACTCTTCTGTGAAAATATCGCCTTCTTCCACTTCCACGGCGATACGCACAAAGTTACCCAGGTTTTCCAGGTCGTTCCTGTGTTCCAGCATATTGACGATGTAGGGATGCTCCAGCGGAATCATCCGCTCGAAACTGGCATCCGGCTGGATCTTGACGGCGTTATAGCCCAGAAACAGGGTCAGGAAGAAAAATGCAATCAGGATAATCGCCCGATTGTTGAAGATCAGCCGCTCCAGAAACGGTTCTGCCTTCGGTGTAGTCAGGTAATGCTCGCCCTTGTCATGCTTCGGGTTCGACATTCAAAAGCCCCTCTCGTTTTCTATCTGTTGGTGCCGCATCAGGGCGTTATTGAAGGCTCTTGCCGCGGGCATCGGTAAACTTCACGCCACCCTCGCCCACGATCAAAAGATTGGTTCCGGAAAGCGGGACAACGTCCATGACGCCTTCCCGGTCATCCCTTGAATAGGGCCGGAAGGACTCGCCACCATTGGTACTCATCAGGACTGTGCCGCCGTTACCAACGAGGGTAATCCTGCCGTCGTCTGCAACCACGCCATTGTTGAGTGTTGCACCGGCTTCGTTCGGAACCACTTTCCAGTTCTTGCCCAGGTCAGTGGATAGAAACATGTTGCCACGCAGGCCAAAGGCCAGAACCTCATTCACCTGGCCCGTACCAATGGCACCAAACAGTGAACCCTCATAGGGGCTTTCACGTTTTTCCCAGCTGTCGCCGTCATCAACGGAGACAAAGATCTGGCCGGCCTCACCCACTATGACAAGGGCACCCCCGGTAATCTGGGTGATACCGTTAAGATGGAACCCGGTAGGGTTGTCGATGTTCGGCGACCAGTCCTGCCAGGTTTCGCCACCGTCTGTGGTGCGCAGAATCATGCCGTAGGCGCCCACCACGAAACCGTGATTTGCATTTTCAAACCAGACATCGAGTAGTGGGTTTACCGGACCGATCTCGAGATCGGATTCCAGGTTTTCGATAGAGAAGAAGAGATCATCCAGCGCCCACTCCAGGTCGGCTTTTTCTTCTTCCGGAGCTTCCTCGATTTCCTGCTCCATTTCTTCAATCTGCTCCTGGCGGCTTTCGATTGTCAGTTCTGCAGCTTCAATACCGGTCAACTGCAACTCCCAGCTCACACCGGCATCACTTGAATGAAGAATGACGCCACTGTGGCCCACGGCCCATCCGTGCGTGTCAGTGCCAAAGTCGACACCGGTGAGGGTCACGGAAACCGGAACCTGGCCCTGCACCCAGGTTTCGCCCCCGTCCTCAGAGAAAATGATATGACCACGCTCACCAGCAGCCACGATACGCTCGCCCGCGCGATCAGCGTCGTTGAGCAAGTGCTCTGCCGCCAGCAGTGTGGGCCGGGAAGGGGTTTCGATGATATCTGCAAGCGCAAACACCGAGGGGGCGGACATTGCCATGGACACTCCAAGACAGGCCACTCCCAGAGTCTTGCACATCAACCTTGTAGCCATTCAGATTGCCTATTTGTTGTGTTGAACTGTGTCTCTGTGATTACACCGGTAATACCGGCCGATACTATGAATATACCGGTGACCTCACGGCCACCGGTATATTCGTCGCCATCCGTCTCTGGCGAAAGCTTTTTCCCTGCCAGCAACCGTAGGCGTTAACGCACACTCCTGCGGCGAAGTGATGACGGCGAGAAGTAACGCCTGTTGGGCACGTCATCGGTAAACTCACGGGTTGATGACTCTTCTGTGTCCAGGCCCAGCACGTGATAACGGCGTGCCTGCAGGTCATGATACACGTCCAGAACCGTCCAGACGCCCGGAAGTTCATAATAGTTCTTGAGCATACCCATGGTCACTCGCCAGAGTTCCCCGCGGCCGTCGTACTGGTCCAGCAACACCGTGTTCCAGCTGTCAGCATCCACGTAGAAGCGACGCTTGCCATAAATGTGTCGCTCGCCGTCTTTCAGGGTAGCCTCGACCACATGCACCCGGTGAAGTTCCCAGCGGGTCAGGTCCGGATTAAGGTGAGAAATGCCCAGTATCTCGGAATAGGGTGTGTCTTCCTCGCCAAGCCTGTAATTATTGTAGGGAATGTAGATTTCGCGCATTCCCTCGTATTCCCAGTCATAGCGATCCAGGGCGCCGTTGAAGATATCGGTATCATCAGCGGTTCTGAGGTTATCCGCAGCTGCAATCGGGGAATCATAGCCCAGGTTGGGGGCACGACGAACGCGACGCTGACCGGCGTTGTAACCCCATCCATTACGCGGATTGATAATCTGGTTCAGGGTTTCGTGAACCAGGATGGCACCGCCGGCAAGGCGTGGAGGCGACTGGGTGAAGGACAGATAATAGAAAATGACATTATCCAGCTCCTCTTCACTTCCCTCGGGATTGTAATAATTGAAGAAGGCTTCCTGCTGGGAGGTCACCAGTGAATAGTCGCCATCGGTCTGTACGGCAACTTCACTGGAACGACGGGTAATGCTGATACCGCGCCAGCGGGTCAGATGGTTCCAGATGACCTGCCACGCTTTCTCCTCGTCGTTACCATGGAGAATCGGGAAGGGGTAACCCGCAAAGGCGCCGTCTATGCCCGCACCCTCTCCTACTATCTCCGCGTCAACAGCATTCTCTTTGGTATTTTCGGCAACCCGGTCCGGCACGGCATGGGTACGCCGGCTCTTGTAGACAGGAATGCGGAAGGTGTTTGGGTAGGTATCCAGCATGGCGCGAAGGCCATCGGTCAGATACTCATCGTACTGATCCATGTTTGACGAGCTGATGGTAAACAGCACTTCGTCATCCGGGAACGGATCGATGTGATGCTGGCCACTGCCCTCGTAGCCAGCAGGTGCTTCAGTCAACCCGCCTGTCCAGGCGGGAATAGTGCCGGCATCATTGCCAGCCTTTACGGAACCGAAAGGTGTCAGGTCCTGGCCGAGACGCGCGGCTTCACTGGAGGAAACTCCGGCGCTGACCGGTATGGCAAAAACAGAAAACGCAAACAGACTGCCCAGAATCACGTTTTTTTTATATTTCATTATTTAACCTTAAACCTGTCTGAAAGCCCTGTATGAGGCTTTTCTTATTGTGTTGTCATGGAATATCGGCCCCTGACAGATTAGCCGATTGCCCACTATTGTCTATCGACCGAAAGTGCGATTTTGTATCCGCCTGTGACAGGTTCAGTAAAACACAGGCGGATACGTCACTAGCCCTCCCCTTACTGGCCTGCGAGGCTTTTGTGGACCACTTCGTAGACATCCCGGGACAGGCCGGATTTGTCTCTGACAGCCTCAAGCGCTGCCTTCATCTGATCACCGTGCACCGGTGCAAATTTGCGCCAGCGCGTCAGCGGAGACACCAGTCTCGCAGCAATTTGCGGATTGCTGTCGTCTAGCCGCTTCACCTGTTCCGTCAGGAACTGGTAGCCGGAACCGTCTTCGGCGTGGAACGCCGGCAGATTCTGGCCCGCAAACACGCCAATCACCGAGCGGATCTTGTTGGGATTTTTCCAGTCGAAGGCCGGGTGAGCCATGAGCTCGTGAATCTTGGGCAACCCGCCGGTACGGCTGCTTCCAGCCTGAACGGCAAACCACTGCTCCACCACCTGCGGGTCGTTTTTCCAGTTCCCGTAAAAGGTACTCAGGGCCTCCTCGCGCTCCTCCTTGTAACCGGAGTTAACCAGTGCCCGCAGTGCACCCATGCGATCAGTCATGTTATCTGCCTCGCTGAACTGGGCTACAGCCAGTGTTCTGCCTTCCTCATCGTCTGTGTGGAGCAGCCAGGCAAGCGCCGTGTTTCTCAGGCTCCGGCGGGCAACAGATTCCGGTGTCACTTCATAGCTGCCCTCAACGGTGTTGCGATGGTAGCAGGCAAGCAGGTCGTCCCGCAGTGCGGTAGCAAGGTGCCCGAGCACTTTCTCACGGGCCCGGTGAATGTCAGGCACGTTGGGCTTGTCTGCCAGTTCAATCAGATAGGCTTCGGAAGGCAACTGGAGCATTTTCGCAACCAGCGCCTGATCCAGGGAAGCATCTGTCAGCAGCCCCCGGTAAGCTTCCGTGAATCCGGAATCAACCGCTTCGCTGCCGGTGTCACCCACCAGACCGTTAATGACATCGATTGCCAGTCTCTGGCCCGCGTCCCAGCGATTGAAGCCGTCCGGGTCATTGCTCATCAGGAATGTCAGCTGGTCACGGGTCCAGGGATAGAAAACCCTGACCGGCGCCGAAAAATTTCTCAGCAATGACGGAACCGGGCGCTCGGATACATCATGAAATTCAAAGGTGTGGCTGGCTTCTGTCAACTCAAGAACCCGGTCTGTGGGTGCGTCTGTATCACCCGCGCTCAATTTCAGCGGCAGGGACGCTCCATCGGCGCCCAGCAGCCCGACGGCGAACGGGATGTGCTGGGGCTTCTTGTTGCTCTGGCCCGGAGTGTCGGGAATGGCCTGATCGATCGTCAGGCGGTAGATACCGGCGGCCTGGTCATATTCGTCCCGCACGGTCAGCTCGGGCGTTCCAGCCTGTTCATACCAGAGACGGAACTGGGACAGGTCCCGGCCACTGGCGTCTTCCATGGCCCGAACGAAATCGTCCGTGGTCACCGCCTGGCCGTCATGGCGCTCAAAGTAGAGGTCACTGCCCTTGCGGAACATGTCCGGGCCGAGCAGCGTATGGATCATGCCAACCACTTCGCAACCCTTCTCGTAGATCGTCAGGGTGTAGAAGTTGGTAATTTCCATGTAGGACTCAGGGCGCACCGGATGGGCCATTGGGCCGGAATCCTCGGCAAACTGGGCCGTGCGCAGCATGGTCGCGTCTTCGATGCGCTTGACCGTGGGCGAGCCCATATCGGCAGAAAACTGGGAATCGCGGAAAACGGTGAAGCCCTCTTTCAGGCTCAGCTGGAACCAGTCGCGGCAGGTAACCCGGTTACCGGACCAGTTGTGGAAATACTCATGGGCAACGATGGACTCGATACGCTGGAAGGCCATATCCGTTGCGGTTTCCTGGCTTGCCAGCACACAGGAGGAGTTGAAAATATTCAGCCCCTTGTTCTCCATGGCGCCCATATTGAAATCATCCACCGCCACGATCATGAAGATATCGAGATCGTATTCGCGGCCATACACTTCTTCGTCCCAGCGCATGGAGCGCTTCAGGGAGTCCATGGCGTGATCGCACTTGTCTGAGTTGCGCGGCTCCACGTACATGCGCAGGTCGATGTCCCGACCGGACAGGGTGCGGAAGCTGTCCCGTTTTTCCACCAGATCACCGGCGACCAGGGCAAACAGATAGGAGGGCTTGGGGAACGGATCCTCCCAGGTCACGAAGTGCCTGCCATCCTCAAGGTCGCCCTTTTCCACATCATTGCCGTTGGACAGAAGGATCGGATAGCTGGACCTGTCTGCCTCGATTCGGGTGCGGAAACGCGCCATTACATCCGGGCGATCCGGGAAATAGGTAATGCAGCGGAAGCCTTCGGCCTCGCACTGGGTACAGAACATGCCGGAGGACTGGTACAGGCCTTCCAGGCGAGTGTTGTTCTGGGGCTCGAGCCAGGTCACCACGCCGAGGTCAAAGCTGTCCGGCACTTCATGGATCACCAGTTTGTCGACACGATCCTCATAGGCATCTTTTGCCAACTCGCGGCCATCCAGGCTGAGCGATTCCAGGGTGGTCAGGGTATCGCCGTTCAATTCCAGACCTCTGTCCGCACTCTCGCTATCGGGATTGCGGCGCATGGTGAGGACACTGTGTATCCGTGCCCCGTCCTCGAACAGTTCGAAACGAAGGTCCACGTGGTCCACCAGAAAGACGGGGACGCGGTAATCCTTCAGATAAATGGTCTGTGGCTGACTGGTACGCATTCGCTATCTCCAGAATATGTTGGGTCTGTTTCAGTGGTTCGGATAGACCCGGAAGCGGACTTCGTAACCGGTGTACTTACGGATGTTGATCACGCCCGTGTCGAGGATGAGATACTGGCCCTTGATCCCCTGTAACACACCTTCCGCGGTCGGTGATTTGTCCAGATTATGGGCTTTCACCTTTTGGGGCCAGACCTGGACCGGATAACTCAACGCAAGGCTGTGTTCCTCGACGGCCCGGATGGCGCTTTCGCCATGGCCGGCCCGCAGTTCGGCCAGATCATCGGCGATCAGCTCCAGTATGCGGCGGCGCTCTTCCCCCAGATCCAGCTCTGGCACCTGGCCCTTCAGCATCGCCTGCCAGTTCGTGCGATCAGCCACGTGATTCTTGCAGGCAACCTCAACGAATCCGGCCAGCTGACGGGTGGCGACCCTCACCATGGGAATGGCATCGACTGCTCCCTGATCAATCCAGCGCGTGGGCACTTGCGAACCGCGGGTAATACCGACTTTCAGGCCGGACGAGTTGGCCAGGTAAACCACATGTTCAACCATGCAGTGGGTTTCGCCCCATTCCGGCTCACGGCAGGTGCCCTGGTGATAGTGACATTTTTCCGGGCTCATGATGCAGCTGTCGCAGGCGGCCAGTTTGCGGAAACAGGGATAACAGTAGCCCTGACTGAAACTCTTGCTGGTTTTACGGTCGCAGTGGATACAACGTATGACGCCGTCAAAATCCAGTTTTAACGGATAACCTACCATCTCGTTCAGCGGCACCAGGGTATCCCCCACCCGGATGGTATAGCTCACAGGATTGCCGGGCTCTGCGGGCATCTTGCGCAGGCGGCCGGTCACATCAACCAGTGCCGTCAAGACTTCACCTCGAAGAACTGGTCAGGGTCTGCCGCCCCGTTTCCCCCGTTTCCGGCCGTGCGCGCAACGCTGGGATCACAGGCAGTGCCTGCTTTTTTGCCGCGGTCGAGGTACCCGACCCGCTCTTCGGCAGGGACCTGATGGTGATCCTCGTAATAAATGACCGCTTCCATGCAGATCGAGCGCTGCTCGTCGCTCAGCTTGCGGCCGTCTGGCCATTTACCAAGCTCCAGGGCACGCTTGAGGCTCTGATAGACCGCAGGATCCAGCCGCTTGATCAGCTCTTCGTAAGTCATTTCACTCTCCAGTCACGATCGGGCCACTTTACAGCAAAAAAGTGAGCAAACCCGTTGACAACAATAAACGATAATGATTATCATTAGCTCGCCAAATGACCGAGGTCGCGTTCATTTGGTCTCTCTCATCAGAGCTGAATGCTCTTTTCATGCCCCGCGATTTCGCGGGGCTTTTTTTGGTACCGGCAAAATTGCCGCCAGTGCCAGGCCCGCTACAAATCCCCCCAGATGGGCTTCATTTGCCATTCTCCCCAGCCCCAGCACTTCCGGTAAAGGCGTAAAGCCGATCACCATCCACCCTACGGCAAACGTGATCAACGCTGGCGGAAACTGGAACCTGGGAACCCTTCGCTGGCTCAGCCAGCAGTAACCAAGGATCCCGTAAACAACGCCGGAGAGCCCTCCAAACAGCGGTCCGGACACGATGTACTGCAGACCGTTGGACAACAGGCTGGTAAAAACAAACAGCACCAGCAACCGGGCGCGGCCATCAAACCACTCGATCTGGCTGCCCAGAAACCACAGCATGACGGAGTTGAAAATGATGTGTGTCCAGCTGAAGTGCAGAAAGTCCGGGGTAATGAGACGCCACACCTGGCCACTTGCCAGCGTCGAGGACAGTGCCTGAATGCGTTCTGCCATGGTGCCCCAGTCATATTGCCGGGGATCCACAAACATCAGCAGAGTGGATAGCTGGTTCTGCCCCATGGCGGTCACCCAGGCCATGAGTAACGCCAGCAATATCATCCCCAGCACAATCGGCGCATGACGGGGGGATGGCTGCCAGCGCCCTCCCACAAATACCGGCGAGCGCGCGGTGGTATTCACGGCCTGCTGGATTTCGGGCTCACTGAGAAAACGCTCAAGGGCCTGCAGTACCGGCTCCGTATGCTCCGGGTTTTCCAGCCAGAGCACCTGGTACCCGCCCTCTTCGGTAATGCGATGGCCAACGCCCTGCTCTTTGAGCCAGCGACTGAAGCCCTCCAGATTGACCGTGGTCTCGATCTGCTTGATGCGATACACAGGCTACCTCGCCACGCTGTCTTCACTGGTGGGATACTCCGGCTGCTCGGGACGCTCCACATCCACCCACACAAATTTGTCACGGGACAGGGTACGCTCGCCATCCAGCCTGTAGGCCACCAGTTTGCCGTATTTGACGGCACTGAAGTCGATACAGGCCACGTTATGTTTCAGTGGCGCAGGCTCACCTTCCATCCAGTAATGGCCCACAAATACCGGCGGTGCCGAGGCCGGATAGCTGATCAGCTGGCTGCGCTCTGCGTCCGTCAGCTCACGGCAGGCAACTTCCTCGGGCAGCGGATCTGGCTGGAAAACCACATCGGCATAGGTCCTGGGATTGTCGGCCCAGAACTTGGTGCGGAAAAATTCTCTGACGTAACCGTCCCTGCCAGTAATTTTAACGCCCGGCGGCAGCCTCAGATCGGTGCCACGCAGGAGTGTATCCATTACCTGGCCGGCGAACGACTCTATGGCCGCAGAGGCGTGGAGGAAATCATCGTCGATGCACGCCCCACCCTGGCTTTCCTTGAATTTGTTGATCAGGTCGCTATCCCAGCAGGCATGCACGGCACGGAAGTCCGGCTCGTCAATGAACAGCGGGATGGTGTAGAACCACTCCAGAAACTCGTTCCATTCATGGGGATAATGCTCGAACTGCTCCAGGGTTTCGCGGATCAGTCGGTCGTGACGGGCATTGTGCTCACGCAGAAATTTCCTGCCGCTACCTGGCCGGGCGCGGGTGCAGTAACCGAGGGCGTTGTACTCGTGGTTCCCCATGACAATGCGGGCAGAGCCATGCTCAACCATGTCCCGCACCAGATGCAGGGACTCCCGGATACGTGGCCCACGGTCAATAATATCGCCAATGAATATGGCCTGACGCCGTGGATGCTGGTACACCCCGTTTGTCTTACGGTAACCCATCTGCTTCAGCAGACGCTCCAGGGTATGCGCGCATCCGTGAATATCGCCAATAATATCGTAGCCGCGGCTCGCGGATCTTACCTGTCCTACCATGTTTTTAACTCGCTGAAATCTCACTGGCCCAGCCCAGCTTATCCCGGCATGTGGCGTAGAAATTGTGATCCGCTGGGTGAATAAGACGGATCTTGAAGGGCTTCTTGGTGATACGAATAATATCGCCGGGGGCGCAGGCAATGTTCATCTGCCCGTCGAAACTGATCTGTGGATAGGTTTCGTTGGTCTCACCAATCACCAGTTTTATCTCGCTCTTGCCGTCTACCACGATGGGCCGGCTGCTCAGGGTGTGCGGGAACATGGGCACAAGCACAACGGCATCCAGCTTGGGATGCATGATCGGCCCGCCCGCTGACAGCGAATACGCGGTCGAGCCAGTGGGAGTCGATACGATAAGCCCATCTGATCTCTGGCTATATACGAAATGTCCGTCAATATACAGGTCGAAACCAATCATCCGGGTGGATTTGCCGGGATGCAGCACCACGTCATTCAGGGCGGTTCCGAATCCCAGGGGCTGGCCGTTGCGCTCTACATGCCCGTCGAGGAGAAACCGGGTCTCTTCGATGTATTCGCCCTGCAGAACCTTGCCAAGCCGCTCTTCCAGGTCGGAGGGAGAGATATCGGTGAGAAAGCCCAGGCGGCCGCGGTTTACGCCCAGCAGTGGAATCTTGGACTTCGCCAGCTCTCTGGCGGCACCAAGCAGACTCCCGTCGCCGCCCACCACGATCACCAGATCACAGATTTCCCCAAGAAGCTTTTTGCTCGCTACCTGCAAGCCGTGGCCCGGCAACATGCTGGCGGTGTCTTCTTCAATGATCACGTGATAGTGGTTATTCACCAGGTACTGCTTGAGCTGACGTAGCGACTCGACCACTTTGACACTGCCCATGCGGCCAATCACGCCAATGTTTCTGAATTGATCCATGTAGCTTCCTGTGGATATCTGTATGGGCCGGGATCGGTCTGGCTGGTCTCCCGGAAATGTCTGGGAGACCATAGTAACGAAATACGGGCAGATTCTGAAAAAAGATCCCGTTCAGTGAGGGGAGCGCAGCGTCAATTATGGCTCTGCGGCTGGTGCTTTTCGCAGCGATCATCAATACCTGCCCGGAACTCGGCAGGCTGGCTGACCCGCATGACCGGTTCGTCACAGACGGTTTCGTCCGCATCCTTGTGGTGACAGACAGGTTTTTCGTAATGCTCCAGCCACTCCCTGTAGGCCGGCTCGTTCAGGCCACAGCGCTCGGCGGCATAGGCAACCGGATTGCTGAAATAGGTTTCGATATCATCGTATGGCAGTGTGATGTGGCCAACCCCGGCATGATAGGCCACCAGGAAAACCGAATGGTGCTGGAGGTGGTCCATGACTGAATTTTCCACCGGCGCCTGATGACGAAGATCGTAATTTTCCTGATCAAGCGCCACGATTTTCTCGTCCCGGAGCTCCAGCTCCCGCTGCCGGCGTTCCAGCTGTTCCCTCAGCAGCACAACCTCTGCATCGGCCGTTGCGTCCTCCCGCTCCTTGCGGGCATCACCGCCGGCAATCTGCTCCTGCATCGCAAGGTATTGCTCATTGCGCTCCGCAAGGCGTTTTTTCAGCTGCTCGTTACTCAGCTTCTGACGTTCAAACTTCTGCTGAAGTTCGGCAATTTCGTTACGCAAAGCCTGCATTTCATGACGATTCTCCCGCTGAATATCAGACAGGGCGTCACGGTGGACACTTTGCAGGGTTTTGATACGAAGCCGCTGCTCACGGATCACCCGCGCCAGACGCACACGGTCGGCGGAAGACTCAAGATCCTCGGGTGAACGGGATTCATCACCAAGAACCGGAATATTTTCTTCCGTCACAGGTTCCTTTTTTCGGAGTTTCAGGCTGTTGGCTTCCACAGCCCGACGGATCGCCTGGAAATGGTTGCTACCCGGAGTCATATCCGGGTCCCATAGCTCTTCGGAATTCGCGGACTTCGGGCACTGGCTGCGGCATACCAGGCGGATCGGGCCGGCCCCCATGTCGGGACCCTTCGCGCCCTTTTTTGCCAGTTTCTCTACCGGCAGATTCCAGTGGCTGTCTGCCCGGCCTTCTTCGTCAAAATAGATGCGGAAGAACACCAGCGAGCGTACCAGAAGGTCCGCACCCAGAAGCACATAAACGGCCTTTACGTCAGTGTCTGCCAGGTCCGACAACCCGACATAGCCATCCAGGAAAGCACCGAACTCAGAAGCACGCATCTGCCGTGACACATTGCTGCCATCCATGAAAAACACCGCCGAATAACCATCATTTGCCTGGTCGGCAGACCCCATTGCAGACTCCCCACTCTCCGAAAACCCAACAGCAACACGCAAAACAGCGCAAGGGCGTTCCGTTTTACTGCCAGATACCAGAAACCGGCCCCGTACGGCCTGCACGGAGCCGGTTTCAAACTGACAGACTTCCGGATAATAGTCTAGCGGGTCATTGCCCGCTGGACAGAGGAAAACTGCAACGTTTTGTGATCATGAGGACTGACACCGCATTCTCACATTCAGAGCTCCGCCGCCAGTCGGCTACCCTGGTCAATTGCGCGTTTGGCATCCAGTTCCGCCGCCACATCGGCACCACCGATCAGATGAACCGGCAGGCCGGCCGCCTCCAGACCATCCTGCAGTTCGCGTAATGGCTCCTGGCCGGCACAGATGACAATGGTATCCACTGGCAACACCCGGTCTTCACCCTGCTCCGCGCCTTTCGGGGTCACGGTGATGTGCAGTCCTTCATCATCGATCCTGCGGTAACTGACGCCCGGCACCATCTGAACCTGACGGTGTTTGAGAGACGTACGATGAATCCAGCCCGTGGTCTTGCCCAGGTTCTTGCCCACCTTCGAAGTCTTGCGCTGCAGCAGGTAGACCTCACGAGCCGGTTCCGGCATCTCTGGCTCCATGCCCTGGATGCCGCCCCGGTGCTCAACACTGAGATCAACGCCCCATTCACGCATGAAGTGATCCGGATCGAGAGCCGCAGACGTGCCCTTGTGGACGATAAACTCCGAGACATCGAAGCCGATACCGCCGGCACCGATCACCGCCACCTTTTGACCAACGGGCTTTCGCCCCAGCAGAGCATCGAGGTAGCCGATCACTTTGGGATTATCCACGCCCTCAATGTCCGGGGTACGTGGGCTGACTCCAGAAGCCAGCACCACATGATCAAAACCACCGGCTTTCAGGTCGTCCACATTCACCCGGGTGTTAAGGCGAACATCCACGCCATGCTTGTCCAGCATCACCCGGAAATAGCGCAGGGTTTCGTAGAACTCCTCCTTGCCGGGGATCAGCTTGGCCACGTTAAACTGGCCACCGACTTCGCTACCGGCATCGAACAGCGTGACCCTGTGGCCGCGTTCTGCCGCTACCGAAGCAAACGCCAGGCCTGCGGGGCCGGCACCCACTACCGCGATGGCTTTAGGCTCGGCGGTTTTGACATAGGCAAGCTCGGTTTCGTGACACGCGCGAGGGTTCACCAGGCATGACGTCAGCTTGCCGCTGAAAGTGTGATCCAGGCAGGCCTGGTTACAGCCGATGCAGGTATTGATTTCATCAGCACGGTCTTCTGCGGCTTTGCGTACAAGATCCGAATCGGCCAGGAACGGCCGGGCCATGGAAACCATGTCAGCATCGCCCTCCGCGAGGATCTTTTCGGCAACATCCGGCATGTTGATGCGGTTGGTGGTCACCAGGGGAATACTGACTTCGTCCTTAAGCCGCGCGGTGACCTTGGTGAAAGCACCCCGGGGAACCGAGGTGGCGATTGTTGGTACCCGGGCCTCATGCCAGCCAATACCGGTGTTGATGATTGTCGCGCCTGCCTTCTCAATCTCCTTCGCCAGTTGCACCACTTCTTCCCAGGTGCTGCCATCTTCAATCAGGTCCAGCATTGAAAGCCGGTAAATCAGAATGAAATCACTGCCCACCCGCTCGCGTACGCGGCGAACAATCTCTATGGGCAGACGAATGCGGTTTTCATAACTGCCACCCCACTGATCGGTACGGTGGTTGGTATGAGCCACGATAAACTGGTTAATGAAATAACCTTCCGACCCCATGATCTCCACGCCGTCGTAGCCGGCTTCCTGCGCCAGGCCGGCACAGGTCACATAATCGTCGATCTGTTTTTCGATACCGGCTTCATCCAGTGCCTTCGGTTTCAGCGGGTTGATCGGCGCCTGGACGGCAGAGGGCGCCACCAGTTCTGGATGATAGGCGTAGCGGCCGGCATGGAGAATCTGCATGCAGATCTTGCCATCGGCCTCGTGCACGGCCCGGGTAATCACCCTGTGCCTGTCGGCTTCTTCCTGCGTGCTCATCTTGGCGGCATGCTGGAACACGGCACCCTCGACATTCGGCGAAATGCCACCGGTCACGATCAGGCCGGCACCACCAAGGGCGCGCTCCGCGTAAAACGCTGCCAGCCGCTCGAAGCCATTCTTCGCTTCTTCCAGGCCGGTGTGCATGGAGCCCATCAGGGTACGATTGCGAAGACGGGTGAACCCGAGATCCAACGGTTCCAGCAGATTGGGGTAGCGCGTAACGCCCGGTGTTGATGCAGTCATGGTCTCTCTCCTCTTATTTCGCCGGCGGTGCCGAACCACGGACTCTAAAGTAGCCCCGGGGCTTGATGCAGACAATATCCCTGGAGCACAATCTGATATCCTTATACAACTTGTAAGACAATACCGATGCCCATGCGCCTCAACACCATACACAAGAATCCTCTCGGCGATATCAGCGTGTTATACGTTGCGGTCATGGCGCGAGCCATCCGGGCTGAAGGCGCTGATCCTCGTGAACTGCTGGGGCGCTTCGGGCTGGATGAACGGGCACTGGGAACACCTGAGGGCCGCATCAGCATCCCGCGGTTCATGCGCATGGGTCAGGCCGCCATTGCGCTCACCGGAAACCCGGCACTGGGCCTCACCATGGGTCAGCTCTCACGGCCAGTGGATGCAGGAATAGCCGGGTTCGCTGCCCAGTCTGCACCGACGGCAGGTGAAGCCGTAAGCACCCTGATTCACTACGCACTGCTCACCAGCCGTAACAGTCGCGGCGTGCCATGGACCACGAAGGGTGGCCGGGAGGCTCATTTCTACTCCATCAAACCCTATAATGCTTTCAACTTCTTCGTGGTGGATTCCGTGCTGGCAGCCTGGACACAATTTCTGAGGGCGATTACCGGCTGCGACAGAGTGGTCGACCGGGTGACCATTGAGTACCCGTCCCAGGGCCTGGAGGAGGTGTTCGAAAGGTGGTTTACCTGCCCTGTCAGGTTTGGCGCCGAGGGCAACAGCCTGCGGCTGGCACCGGGCGTGGCGGAAGCAGCCTCGCTGCAGGCGCAGCCGGCGATGTTCGAAAGGTTGTCCGGGGACTGTCAGAAGGAGCTTACGCGTATCCGCGCCGGCTGGGGTACCGGAGACCGGGTAAAAGACCTACTTCCCTCCCTGCTTGAAGGCGACACCCCGACGCTGGCCGCCATTGCAGAAAGGCTGGGCATGGCACCCTGGACGCTGCAGAGGCAGTTGGCAGAGGAAAAAACCGGTTTCCGGGAGTTACTGGATGAGACCCGTAAAGACCTGGCCGTGGAATACATCAGGGAAACACGGGCTTCGCTATCGGAAATAGCCTGGCTACTGGGGTTTGCCAATCCGGCGGCATTTCACAAGGCATGGCGACGCTGGTTTGCAGACAGTCCGGGAGAATACAGAAAACAGTACCTGGCTGAGCGGGCAGAGAAAGGACTCCGCTAGACTGCAAATAAGGGCTTACAGTTCAGTGGCGTCGTCCGGAACATCGTCGTCGTCATAATCCTCATACTGACAATCCATCAGCTCTTCTTCGTAATCAGACATCATTCATCTCCTGTGCATCAAACAGGAAAACGATGACATGCAATTGTGACCATGGGATGAACGAGAGATGACAACAGGATTATGCAATACGGGGAAGGAAAATGGCGGAGCGGACGGGACTCGAACCCGCGACCCCCGGCGTGACAGGCCGGTATTCTAACCAGCTGAACTACCGCTCCGCGTGAGCCGCCACCTCGGGCGCAATCAAGGGTGTGATTGCTCGGTGACAACGAGGGCGCATTATAAAGAGGCCGCCCCGCATGTCAACGTTTTTCATGAAAAAAGTCAGGTTGAAAGCATGCCCTCACATGGCGTCAACCATGGACACACTTGCCGGCGAGCCAGGTCAATGCCCATACTGGCCGGGTTTGCCAGACTCAGGTCTAACATTGGAGCACATCAGCCCAGAGACGCTCAGGTGTACCAGGAGAGTTAAAAATATGACAGATACTGCAATCTATCGTAATCAACCGCCGGGCTTATGGTCACTTTACAGCAAGGCATTGCTGCCGAAAGACAAGTCATCCGGCGGTGACATCCATATTCCCGAGCTATCTGCCAGGCTCATTGGCGTCAGTACCGCCAACGACAATCTGAAGCGCTACCAGAAAATCTGCGGATTCGGTACGCAAACCACCGTGCCCATCACCTGGCCCCATATTCTGGCATTTCCGCTGCATCTGAAGCTGCTCACGGAGAAAGCTTTCCCGCTGCCACTGCTGGGCCTGGTGCATCTGCGGAACGAGATCACCCAGCATCGTCCGATCGGTGCTGGGGAACCCCTGGATATTGTTGTGCGCCTGGAAGGCCAGAACAGCACCTCCAGGGGGCTGGAGTTTGACCTGGTCACCGAAGCCTGGGCCGGTGGCCGCCTGGTATGGGAGGAAAACAGCACCAACCTGTTCCGGCAGCCGGATAAAAACAAACAGAAATCCGGCGGTAAGCCACCAGAACTTCCCCACTACCCGGAGACAGTTGACATCAGCGTGCCGGAGTCCATCGGCCGCCAGTACGCCGGGGTTTCCGGAGACAGAAATCCGATACATCTGCACGCATTGACCGCCAAGGCATTCGGATTCCCCAGGGCCATCGCCCATGGCATGTGGAGCAAGGCCCGCGTGCTGGCGCTGCTGGAACAGCAGAGCGGCTGGCGACAGGAGGCGGTTTCGGTGTCCTGCCAGTTCAAAAAGCCGCTGCTCCTTCCGGGAACGGCACAGCTTAACTGGCAGACAGGGGAGTCGGGTTGGGATTATCAGCTGCTGAATGCCTCAGGCGCCGCCCCTCACCTGAGCGGTGAGGTTCACTGGGGCAGTTGAGGGTTTATTCTGCCGACCGGGGAGAGCTGGCATCGGGTGCGCAGGAGGCGCCGTCAGAGCCGGCCACCGGCAGGGTGAAATAGAAGCAGGCACCCCCATGATCCGGGCGCTCAAATCCGATATCGCCCCCCTGGGCCTGGATCAGGGAACGGCAGGTAGGCAGACCTATCCCCATGCCCTCTTCCTTGGTGGTGTAGAACGGCAGGAACAGTTTTTCTTCGGCATCATCCGGCAGGCCAATGCCGTGATCGGTCACGGAAACTCTCACGCAGCGGCTACCGGACATGGTCACAGTGACTTCCACCGGCGCTGAAGAGTCGGCACTGCGGGTTGATTCCAGGGCGTTACGGATCAGGTTCAATGCCACCTGCTGGACCTGTATCGGATCCGCCAGCACCTCGGGCACGTCATCGGCCACAGAGATTTCCACGCCTCCTTCGTTGTTGCGGATATCCACTTCTGCGAACTGGCGGGTGTCTTCAAGCAGCGCGGAAATAGACAGCACATCCTTTCCCGCCGCTGGCTTTTTCATGAACCGACGAATCCGCCGAATCACTTCGCTGGCACGGTGTGACTGGGCTTCAATCTTTTCCAGAGTTTCTTCCAGCAGCTGGTGATCAGGCTCTTCCTTTGCCAGTACGCGCTTGGCAACCCGGGCATAGTTGGTAATGGCGGTCAGCGGCTGATTTACCTCATGAGCAACTCCGGCGGCCATCTCCCCCATGGTGGTGAGGCGTGAGAAATGAGCGATCTGCTCGCGCTGCTCCTGGACCACGTTCCGGGCATCCTCCAGCGCCTTCTCACTTGCAAGATCGGCGGTGATATCGCGAAAAACCACCACCGCACCGTGCAGTTCATCCCCGTCAAGCTTCGGCGTGGAACGGTATTCCACAGGGAAAGCAGTGCCATCCGCCCGCAGCATTTCAATATCACGCTGGTTTTCCGCGACGCCCTGGCTGCAGGTGGCATAAACAGGAAGCGACTCGCATCCCTGGCCGGCGGTGCGGAAATGGAGATCAAAGAAGTTCTGGCCGATCAGGTCCTCGGCGGAGCTACGCATGATCAGGGCAGCCGCGGGATTGGCGAACACGATGATTCCGGTAGCGTCCAGGCCGTAAATGCCTTCGCTAATGGAATTCAGTATGCGGGCCTGGTCGTTTACGAGCTGACGATTCCGGGCCTGAAGTTCTCGCTCCAGCCGGATGACCCGGGCGTGGGTTTTTACCCTGGCAATCACTTCCTGGGCCTGGAAGGGCTTGGAAATATAGTCTGCACCACCAAGAGAGAAACCACGAACCTTGGCCTGGAGATCGTCCAGGGCAGACAGGAACACCACGGCGCTGTCTGAGGTGACGGAATCTGATTTCAGACGTTCACACACCTGATAGCCATCCATTTCCGGCATCATGATGTCGAGCAGAATCACTTCAGGCTGATGACGATGCGCGAGGTCCAGGGCCTTTTCACCATCGTTGGCGATTAACAGACGATAGCCCTTGTCTTTCAGGGTTTCATAGAGAACTTTCAGGTTCTGCGGGTTGTCGTCCACAAGCAAAACCGTTACGTCTGTTGTCTCCAGGACAGCATCTGTCATATAAATACGGCCGGTTACGATAGTAAATGCATAATGCCGGCCTTATCAGCGCTCGTCGATAAGGTCCTTTACGGACAGAACCATACGGACAAGGTGTGCCAGTGAGTGGGTTCCCATCTTGTGCATGACCCGTGAACGATGGATTTCCACGGTTCGCTGGCTGATTTCAAGCTCGATGGCAATAACCTTGTTGGCCTGCCCGGCAATCATCCGGTCCATGATCTCGTGCTCGCGGGGGGTCAGGCTCTTCACCCTGCGCAGGATTTCCTGTTTTTCACCGAGGGTTTTACGTTGTTCCCTGTCCTGTTCCAGCGCCGCTTCGATTTTCTGCAGCAAGGCTTCTTCCCGGTAGGGCTTCTGAATGAAATCCACTGCGCCTTCTTTCATGGCATCGACCGCCATGGGCACATCACCATGCCCCGTCACAAAGATGATCGGAAGAATGGAGTGCTTTTCGTTCAGCTTTTTCTGAAGCTCCATACCATCCATACCCGGCATACGGATATCCAGCACAATGCAGCCAGCCATCTTTTCGGAATAGTCCTTCAGAAACGCGTTGGCATTGTCATAAGTACTGACCGGCTTGCCATCGGATTTCAGCAGCAGCTCCAGGGAATCACGAACCGCCTCATCATCCTCAACTACGTACACCGTTTGCTGGGTATTAGTCATGTGCTTTGCCTCTCCTTTCAATTACCACCGAGCGCTCTCAGTGAATCGACGGATCTTTGTGGTCGTCCCGTGCATGTTCCTGACGTTCGTGCTCGCGCATTTTTTCCAGACGTTGCTGAATCATGCCAAAAACACTCTGTTTGGGATACCTGCCTTTATTGTCTGCTTTACCTGCCGGCTTGCCCAGCAAAAGGGTGATGGCTTCTTCTGCACGGGTCACCGAGTGCACGGCAAACTTACCGTCACGCACGGCCTGGACAACGTCCTGGTCGAGCATAAGGTTCTGCACATTGGTTCCAGGTACGATCACACCCTGGGTTCCAGTCAGCCCTCCGGTCAGTTTACAGGTACTGTAGAAACCCTCGACCTTCTCATTGACGCCACCAATCGGCTGGACTTCGCCAAACTGGTTCACCGAGCCGGTAATCGCCAGGTCCTGACGCACCGGCAAGCCGGACAACGCCGAAACCAGCGCACACATTTCCGCCAGCGAAGCGCTGTCACCATCTACTTCACCATAGTTCTGTTCAAACGTCAGACTCGCCGACAGGTGCATCGGGTCAGTGACGGCAAAATGGGCAGAAAGCCAGGAGCTGAGAATCATAACGCCCTTGGAGTGGATATTGCCCCCGAGTTTCACATCACGCTCGATATCCATCACACCGCCATCACCATAATAGCAGGTGGCGGTAATCCGGTTGGACAGGCCGAATTCGAAGCCCCCCGTCGACAGCACCGAAAGCGCGTTCACCTGCCCGACACAGGTGCCGGTGGTCGATACCAGTGTTGAACCGTCACGTATCGAGTCATAGAACTGATCGCGGATACGGCTACTTCGATAACGGGCACTTTCCAGTGCCTGATCCACGTGAGAATTCTGGATCAGTCGGGCCCCTGCCTGCCGGGCCCAGTAGTCGGACTCGCGCAACAGGTTGGCAATGTCTGCCGCATGCAATGACAGCCGATCCTGGTGCTCGGCCATGCGCGCGCTGTGTTCAATGATGCGGGCCACTGCCTTATTGTTGCAGTGAAGAAGTTTCTTTTCGTCCACCAGGCTGGCGATAAACTTGGCGTAGAGCAGCTGGCTCTCGTCTGTGCGCATCATTTCGTTCTCGAAATCCGCCGTCACCCGGAACAGTTCTGCGAACTCGGGATCGTATTCCTGCAGCAACATCCAGGTTTCCCGGTCGCCAAACAGCACGATTTTCACATCCAGCGGAATTTCCTCCGGCTCCAGTGAAATAGTGCCGGACAGGGTCAGCTCCCTTTCCAGGGAGTTGATCTGGATGGATTTGGACCGCAGCGCCCGCTTGATGCCATCCCAGACGAACGGTTGCTCCAAAACCTTGATGGCATCCATCAACAGATAGCCGCCATTGGCGCGATGAAGGCTGCCAGGGCGGATAAGTGAGAAATCGGTAAACACGGTGCCCTTGAAGGTCACGCTCTCCACGTATCCAAACAGGTTGTGATAAGTGGGATTGTCTTCCACTACCACCGGCACTTCGTCTGTTTTCTGATGAACCAGTACATTCACCAGATACCGCCGGGGCATCTTCTTGTCCAGAGACGCGTAGGCGATCGCCGCCTGCTCTTCATTGTCTTCCAGGAAGATTTCCAGGCTTTCCGAGAGATCCTTGCGGACAGCCTCGAAGTACGCCACCACATCCGGCTGGTCCCGGTACTTTTCCACCAGCTCGTCGATCTGGTGGCCTGAGATACCTTCCAGCGTTTCCTCGTTGAGCGCCTGTTGGCTCTCTGCGTATTCCTGCTCCCAGTCCGCCAGTTTCCGTAACGCGTGCCTCAGCTTCTTCTCAAGTTTGTTGATATCGCTCTCAAACTTCTCCCGCTGCTCTTCGGTCAGGGCCTGGAAGGATTCGGCGGTGTGGGCTTCGTCTCCGTTCATGGCCACCAGACGATAGCCACCGGGGGTGGTGATGTTCAGGCTGACCTTTTTACGCTTTGCCTGGGCGGCCACCTTTTCCAGCTCGTCTTCCTGCTTTTTGGCGTACTCATTCTTCAGCTGCTCGGCACGCTCAAGAAAGCTGTCACTGTCGAAAGTCTGGGGAATCATCTTCATCAGACGTCCCATCAGCTTTTCCATGTCCTGTTTCAGCTCAGTGCCTTTGCCAGCCGGCAGCCTCAGCATCCGGGGAACACGCGGCTCCTCGAAGTTGGCCACGTAGCACCAGTCGTGGCTCTGATTATCAGTATCCACATGATGTTCCAGGTAACGCAGCATCATGGTGCGCTTACCCAGCCCGTTGCGACCGACCGCGTAGACGTTATAGCCACCATGGGGCATGGCCAGGGCAAAGCGTACCGCCGCTTGCGCCCGGTTCTGGCCAACAATTTCCGCCAGGGGTTCAAGTTGTCGGGTGGTTTTGAACGGTAAATCTTTTAAAACACAGGCTTTGTAGAGCTGGTTCAGGGACAGTGACTTCAAGGTTCGGTCCTGTAACGGTATGAAAGCATTTGGTGTTGGCCGGTCATTGTAGAATCTGGGGCTCTCCCTGTCGCGCCAAGGCTAAAGATTTAGCCAAACTTGTCGATAAATTGAACAATCGGGCATGATTATTCACCAGGTACAAGCACAGCAGGATACCCAACAGGATGGATATCTATCGAAATCAATCACAACCGCTAACGGTGCTGGAGTCACTGCGCAAACGCAAACCAGTGCCCCCACCGCAACTACAACCGGCAACTCCGCCACCGGAGGAACAGCAGGGCGATCGCAGGGTACAACCGGACAGACGTCGCACGCAGGTAGCTTTTGAAGGGCCGGACCGCCGCAAGAAGCGCTCCCGGCGAAGCCCCCGCCTGCTCAATCCGAGGACCGGAGAAGCCGCACCCACGGAAGACCGCAGGGGCAGGCTGGTCAGCACGCGGGCATAGAACATCAGTGCCGAATGGGCAGCATTCGGTGACCAGAACCTGACCTAGAACAGGCCCGCGTCCAGGCTGGCCGCCATGTAAAGCCCCAGCTCCCGACACTGATCTTCGAATTCATCCCGATACTCACCGTGGCAGAGCAGGGGCTCCTGCACCAGGCGCCAGCGCAGGCCCGTGGTGATGGAATCAATGGCACGATGGGTACCGGTGCCGTCAAGCCCGGCGCGGATGTAGAAGGTAAAAGGAAGGCCCTGGGTCTGCTCCAGGCAGGGGTAGTAGGTGCGATCAAAGAAGTCCTTGAGAGCGCCGCTCATATAACCAAGGTTTTCAGTAGTGCCGAGGATGACGGCATCACAGGCCAGAACGTTGTCCGGCCCGGCTTCCAGTGGCGGCAGGACTGTCACCTCGACGTTCTCGATATCCGGGTGTTTTGCGCCCTGCTCTACCGCTTCCCGCAGTTTGAGCGTATTCGGGGAGGGAGCGTGAGCAACGACCAGTAGTCTTTTCTTCGCATCCATACCACCTCCCCAGACAGTGCGGGAATTCTTAACAGTGCTTAAAGAAGTTCACCATTGGCATCTGCTGTTGTCTCTTCGGCCGCCTCTTTTTTCACCGGCTTGGGCATCAGCTTGTCGCGCACAGCGGCTTCAATTTCTTTGGCGATGTCCAGGTTCTCTTCCAGGAACTTGCAAGCGTTGGCCTTGCCCTGGCCAATCTTGTCGCCCTTATAGGCGTACCAGGCGCCGGCTTTATCAACAAAACCTTCTTTAACGCCCATGTCGAGCACTTCTGCCATGTGGTAGATGCCCTTGCCGTACATGATCTGGAATTCGGCCTGCCTGAACGGAGGGGCGACCTTGTTCTTGACCACTTTTACCCGAGTTTCGTTACCGACCACTTCGTCGCCATCTTTCACCGAGCCGATGCGACGGATATCCAGACGAACGGAAGAGTAGAATTTCAGAGCATTACCGCCGGTGGTGGTTTCTGGGCTGCCGAACATAACACCAATCTTCATGCGGATCTGGTTGATGAAGATAAGCAGGCAGTTGGCGTGCTTGATGTTACCGGTCAGTTTACGCAGGGCCTGGGACATCAGGCGAGCCTGCAGACCAACATGGCTGTCGCCCATCTCGCCTTCGATTTCGGCTTTCGGGGTCAGGGCTGCCACCGAGTCAACAATGATGACGTCTACCGCATTCGAGCGCACCAGCATGTCAGCGATTTCCAGCGCCTGCTCACCGGTATCCGGCTGGGATACCAGCAGGTCGTCCACATTCACGCCCAGCTTCTCGGCATAGATGGGATCAAGGGCATGCTCGGCATCGATAAAGGCGCAGGTCTTGCCGTCTTTCTGGGCTTCGGCGATCACCTGGAGGGTGAGCGTGGTTTTACCAGAGCTTTCCGGACCGTAGATTTCACAGATCCGACCGTATGGCAGGCCGCCAATACCCAGCGCTACGTCCAGGCCAAGGGAACCGGTGGACACCGCGGGAATGGCTTCCCGTGGCTGATCGCCCATTTTCATCACGGCACCCTTGCCGAACTGGCGTTCAATCTGGCTGAGTGCAGCACTCAGTGCTTTGTTGCGGTTGTCTTCCATCGTTGCAAACCCTCTGTCGCCAATGCCGTTATCGGGACGGGAGCCCGACGGCCGAAATCATGAACATCGGGACCCGGAAAACGCGGATCCCTGTATATTTGAACAGTATTAAAACATAACACGGGAGCAAGACCAACCCCTCCGATTCAGGAGTTTTCCAGAAACCCCCTAACCCCCTGTAAAGCATACAGAACCGCCTGGCGACGCACCTGATCACGGTCTCCGGGAAAAGTTTCAACCACGGCAACGGTATCCGCCGGTGAGCTGCCCCAGGCAAACCACACAGTACCCACCGGTTTATCTTCACTGCCGCCGCCGGGGCCGGCTACGCCGCTGATGGCAACCGCAACGCCCGCTCCCGTAGCTGCCAGAGCACCTGCGACCATTTCCCGAACCACCGGTTCGCTGACGGCACCATGTTCATTTAGAGACGGCTCAGTGACACCCAGCAACTCCCTTTTCGCGTTATTGCTGTAGGTGACAAGCCCTGCCACAACGTAGGCCGAGGAGCCAGCGCGGTCGGTGAGTACCTTGGCGACCCAGCCGCCGGTGCAGCTTTCAGCGGTGGCAATGGTACGCTGTTGCCGCTCCAGCAATTCGGCCAGGTGGTCACCGGCTTCCGCCAATGCCTCATCAGTCAGTGGCATAATGATCTCCTTCGTTTCATCATGGCGGTTATTTTCTTACAATCCCTGCCTTCGAATAAAGCCAATGGATCCGGAACCGTTCATGTCAGCAGCCCAGACCGATCTGTCCCAGCACACGCCGATGATGAGGCAATACCTCAAAATCAAGGGCGAACATCCCAACGAACTGGTGTTCTACCGCATGGGGGACTTCTACGAGCTGTTCTACGACGACGCCCGCAAGGCCGCGGAGCTGATGGACATCACCCTGACTGCCCGCGGCCAGTCGGGCGGCAGCCCGATTCCCATGGCGGGCATTCCTTACCATTCCGCTGAGGGTTACATTGCACGTCTGGTCCGGGCTGGTCAATCCATCGCCATCTGTGAACAGATTGGCGATCCGGCCACCAGCAAGGGTCCGGTCGACCGCCAGGTCGTGCGCATCGTGACACCGGGCACCCTCAGCGACGACGCCTTCCTGGAAGACCGCCGCGATAACCTTCTGGTAGCTATATACAGTCGCAGGGAACAGTTCGGATTTGCCTCGCTGGACATTTCCAGCGGGCGATTCACCGTCTCCGAACTGAATGACCTGGAAAGCCTCCAGGGAGAGCTCCAGCGGCTACGGCCAGCGGAAATTCTCGTCAGCGAGGACTTCCCCTACCAGGACGTACTGGAAGGCTATACTGGCATCCGCCGCCAGGGCCCCTGGCTGTTTGAAGCCGACACTGCCCGCCGCGTGCTTACCCAGCAGCTACAGGTACGAGACCTGACCGGATTTGGCTGTGACGACCTCACGCTGGCGATCTGTGCAGCCGGTTGCCTGCTCCAGTACGCCAGGGAAACCCAGCGCACCGCACTGCCCCACATTCGTAAGCTCAGCCGCGAGCGCCGTGAAGAGGCGGTCATCCTGGATGCCACTAGCCGCCGCAACCTGGAAATCGACACCAACCTGATGGGCGGCACCCAGCACACCCTGGCCTGGGTGATGGACCGCACCGCCACCGCCATGGGTGGCCGCCAGCTCCGGCGCTGGCTGAACCGGCCACTACGTGATGTAACGGTGGTTGAACAGCGCCAGCAAGCCGTTTCCGCGCTGCTGGACGGATTTCACTACGAGCCGGTCCATGACCTGCTTAAAAGCATTGGCGATATCGAGCGGGTTCTGGCGCGGGTAGCGTTACGTTCTGCCCGTCCCCGGGATCTGTCGCGATTAAGGGATGCTTTTCAGTCCCTGCCGGATCTGCAGCAGGCCCTGAAGCCGGTGAACTCCCACCACATCGTCAGGCTGGCCACCAACATCAGCGAATACCCGGAACTGGCGGACATGCTGGAGCGGGCTATCATCGACAACCCGCCGGTGGTGATTCGCGACGGTGGCGTTATCCGGGAAGGATTTGATGACGAGCTGGACGAGCTACGCAATATCAGCGAGAACGCTGGCCAGTTTCTGCTGGATGTGGAAACCCGGGAAAGGGAACGTACCGGCATCAGCACCCTCAAGGTGGGCTACAATCGGGTGCACGGCTATTACATTGAAATCACCCGCGCCCAGTCCGGCCAGGCGCCGGTGGATTACATCCGCCGCCAGACCCTGAAGAACGCAGAACGGTTTATCACCCCGGAACTGAAAGAGTTTGAGGACAAGGCCCTCAGTGCCAAGAGCCGCTCACTGGCACGGGAAAAAGCACTTTACGATGAAGTACTGGAAACCGTTGCTGCCCAACTGGCACCACTGCAGGACGCCGCCCAGGCCCTGGCGGAACTGGATGTGCTCAGCAACTTCGCCGAGCGGGCCACCAGCCTGCGCTTCAATGCCCCGGAATTCAGCGACACACCCGGTTTCGACATCGAGGAAGGCCGCCATCCGGTGGTGGAGCAGCTCCTGAGCGACCCATACGTGCCCAACGACCTGCTGATGGACCAGCAGCGCCGCATGCTGGTGATCACCGGCCCCAACATGGGCGGTAAGTCCACCTACATGCGCCAGGCGGCTCTGATTGCCCTGCTGGCCTATACCGGCAGTTTTGTGCCCGCCAACCGTGTGGTTATCGGACCGGTGGACCGCATTTTCACCCGCATGGGTTCATCCGACGACATAGCCGGCGGGCGCTCAACCTTTATGGTGGAGATGACAGAAACCGCCAATATCCTCCATAACGCCACCGAACACAGCCTGGTACTGATGGACGAGGTTGGGCGCGGTACCAGTACCTTTGACGGCCTGTCCCTGGCCTGGGCCACAGCAGATCATCTGGCCAAGCAGATTCGCTGCTATACCCTGTTTGCCACCCACTATTTCGAACTCACGCAACTGGCCGATGATCTCGAGCACGCCGTTAACGTTCACCTGACGGCCACGGAACACGACGACACCATCGTCTTCCTGCACAATGTCCACGACGGCCCGGCCAGCCAGAGTTACGGACTACAGGTGGCCAAACTGGCAGGCGTTCCCCAGGATGTTATCCGCAACGCACGGGAACAACTGTCCCATCTTGAGGGCAGCGCCGCGCCGGCCAACCCGGCGCCCGGCAAAGCCGCAACTGCCCCGGCCGAGCCAGACAAACCGAACCGCCCGGTCCGGGTCAGCGAACCGGCGATGCAGGGAGATATGTTTGCCAACCTTGAACCCAGCAGGGTGGAAGAAACCCTGGCGGAACTGGACATTGATGGGCTGACACCCCGGGATGCGCTGAACCGACTGTACGAACTCAAGGAACTACTGGGAAAGTAAGCGGAAAATGCGTCAGAATTGACCCATGTAATAACGATATAGCGCCTCGGCGCTTGCGACCAGGCAGGCCGCTCAATACAATATCGCGCAATTATTATTACTCCGATGAGATTGACTACTGGACCAGGAAACTGACTATGACGTTTGTCGTTACCGATAACTGCATCAAGTGCAAATACACGGATTGCGTGGAAGTATGCCCGGTTGACTGCTTCTACGAAGGCCCGAATTTTCTGGTAATCGATCCGGACGAGTGCATCGACTGCGCCCTGTGTGAGCCGGAGTGCCCAGCAGAGGCCATCTTCTCGGAAGACGAGCTGCCCGCGGACCAGGTCCAGTTTGTTGAACTAAACGCTGATCTGGCAGGTAAGTGGCCGAATATCACCGAAAAGAAGGACCCGCTGCCGGACGCCGAAGAATGGGACGGCAAGCCAGACAAATTGCAGTACCTCGAGAAGTAACGGCTGCACTCACTGCGTAGCCAGTTTTGCCCCCATGGCAATAAAGAAACCGCCGGTCAGGGCGTTCAGCGTGCGCTTGACGCCCTGACTCACCCCAAGCCGGCGTGATTTGACCACCAGCACCGCCAATCCGCATTGCCACCCCATTGCCAGTACAAAGTGAACCGCTGCAAGGAACAGTGACTGCTGGAAGGCATTCCCGGTGGGATCGATAAACTGTGGCAATAACGCCATATAGAACAGTGCAGTCTTGGGGTTCAGCACGTTGGACAACAGGCCCTCACGAAAAGCCACCCTGGCTGAAACCGGCTTCACAAGGGGCGCCACGAAATCAGCGGGATGAGGCTCTGCCCCCCTATCTGGCGCGCACTTAATCGCCTGGCGTAATGAGCTCAGCCCGAGCCAGATCAGATAACAGGCACCCGCCCATTTGAGCACCGTAAATGCCCAGGCGGTCTCGACCAGCAATACTGAAATACCCAGGGCTGACAGGGTGGCATGAATAAACAGCCCGCAACAGATGCCAATGCTGGTTACGCAACCATCCCGCAGGCCGCTCTGCAATCCACCCCGACCGGCATTACGCATTACCAGCAACGTATCCACTCCCGGTGTTACCGTCAGCAGTGAAATGGCCACCAGATAGGCCCAGAACAGATCGGTTGGTATCCACACGTCCAAACATCCCCGGCGACAGCAGGCGTATTCAGTTCGACTGCTGCAAAAGCTCTTTTGCCGCCGCAGACCTGTAAAATGGTTCAAGACGACGGCGGATCAGGGCCTCAAGATACCCCTCCTCCCGCAATACGTCTATCACCGGGACTGCCAGGGCATCCACTTCTGCCATTACCAGATTACGGTCGACGCCAACCTCGCCAAGCAGCTCAATCACCGGCCTGTCACCGTACATGGCGAACAGGTGCTCCACCACCGCCCTGGCACAACCCTCAAAATACGCGGTCTTGCGGAACTGCAGCCAGAACTCGTACCCCAGCACCACGAACCCCTGCAGTTGCTCGTCGCCCAGGCCCTCGTGGAGCTCTTCAATCGTGCGGTCCTCCACGGCAACCCAGGCAGCCATCACACTATCGCGCAGTTCGTCATCCGTCAGGGCCCTGTGAAGGAACTGTTCACTGCGAGCAATCAGCCCCGGCAGACTGTCCGACAGCCAGGTCTTGAAACCCCGTTCGAAGGATTCATCCAGCCCGGGCATCGCTTTGTTGGCCATACGCTTGCCAAATTTCATCATCGAGCCGACGCCGGGAACACTCTTGGTGACCAGATTATCCTCGTAGAGGTAATTCATCACGCCCTGGTACACCAGATTCGAAGCCAGCTCCTGGTAGACCGGATGCGCCATAATCCCACTGATCACCCGCTCCCGCTGCTTCCGGAGTTCCAGCGCTTGCTCAAGAAAACCGGTGGCCTGCTCCCTGGTAATGATGTCCTTTAGCCGCGAGGTTCGCTGGACCGGGGCATTCAGTACTTCCGTCGCCATCTCTCCTGCCATTTCCGGTATCCCGGCGTCCAGCTCCATGTCGATCACAATGCGCTGGATCACCCCCATCACCTGCTCTGGTGAGATCAGACGATTCAGTGCAATGCTACCGGCGTAATCAAACAGTTCATCCACCTCGGTTGCCAGAAATCGCCGCAGTTTAGTGCCTTTCAGGGACGCGAGTTCGTGTTTCACATGCTGTTCGAGAAGAGCATTGGCGAGGTCCGTTTTGCCTTTGGTCATAATCAGGGTCCGGTACTATCTGGAAATGGCAGGGCTGCCCCCAGGGTTCATAAGACGAGTACTACTGAAAATCATTGAATTCATGAGGCTCAGCCGCCAACGCAAGACACAGGCTGCCGGGGCCGACGTAGATACTGCTGGTTATCCCCATCTGGGACAACAACAGCTCGATACCGTTTTTCTCACAGGCATCCCGTAGGCGATTCAGGCCGGGGAGGTCCTCGATCTCGGTCCAGGTCAGCCCACAGGAGAGACTGACATAGGGGGTCAGAAGCCCTGCCTCGACCCGGCCCACTGCGTAGTTCATGACTTTTTCCACTGCAATGTCGAAACTGCGGGTTTTGGCCGCAGGCTGGCCCTCGGCACCCAGCCCGAAAATCACCGGCGTAATGTTCAGCGCCTTGCCCAGAAACGCCACCAGCGCCGACACACTCTTGTCTCCCCGCTTGCGGGCACGCTCCCGTATGTAATGCAGATCCCGCGGAATAACACAGGTGTAGATCTTGTCGGTGAACATTTCCACTTCGTTACGGAGGGCGTTTTTCGACAGTTTCTGCTCAGTCAGCCTGAGGGTGTGGGCCGCCAACAGTCCCTGACCGGCGAAAATCTGCTTGCTGTCGATAACACGCATGGAAAATTTGCCGTCCCGCCCGGCAGCCTTGCGCGCTTCCTGATAATGCGACATTACGCTGTTCATGGCTTCGGTGGCATTCTGGAAGATCAGGCTGCGGGAGCGGGTAACGGTTTCACAAATCGCGACATCAAACTGGGTAACGATTTTCTCCATGAACAGATCATGAGTCTGCTCGGCGGAGAAGGCCTGCGTCTCGGCATGGTGGCCTTTCTGGAGCAAGCCACTCTGGTAGAACTCCTGGGTTCGCACCGGATCATGCCCATCAATGTAGGTCTGGCCGTCGATTACAGCAGTGACGGGTAGGACAAACAGGTCGTGCTTGCGACTGAACTCATAAGGCAGATCGCAGGCTGAATCCACTATAAGACCGACGCGCATGGGAGCCTCCAGCTGCGGGAAGTTGGTCCTGCCGGATACTTCCCTTTATTGTCATTTTTCGTGGCAGCGCTCAGTCTTGCACAAAGCCATGGCAATTTCAGCACCCTGCTAGCCGGCAGTTTGCTCCAGCTCAAGTTCGTTGAGGTTTTTATCGATCAGATCACGATTATCCTGTTGCCAGGGGTGAAAGCCCTCACGGAAATAGGCCAGAAAGTCCGGCAGGCACTTGCGCAGAATACCCGGCTTCCCCCAGAGAAAGTTCAGACCACCGATCCAGGTGCCCGGGCTCCATAGCTTGCCATCGGTTTTCAGCAGGCTGCAGGTGTTGAGAAAGGTGTATTTGAAGAAATTCCAGGTTACGAACAGGAACACCATCCGCCGCAACCGCTCATTACCCACGCATTGGCGATAGACATCGAAAGCCACGGATTTGTGCTCGGTTTCTTCTATGGCGTGCCAGCGCCACAACCTGGCCATACCGGGGGTGGCGCCCTCCATCCATTGGGGATCCTTGAGAATGGCATTCGCCAGCACCGCGGTGTAGTGCTCGGCACCGCAGGTTCCGGCCAGTTGGCGACTTGGCGGCAGGTTGCCCACCCACTCCATGTGCTTGCGGAAACGCTCGTCGATGGCATCGATATCATAGCCCCGCGCCTTCAGAGCCTGGTTGTAATGCTTGTGCTCACGGCTGTGCAGTGCTTCCTGGCCGATAAACCCGCGAATTTCCTCTTTCAGCTTGGGGTCATCCACCTGATCACGATAAAGGCGGACTGCATTGATGAACTGCTGCTCCCCGTCCGGAAACTGAAGGGAAAGTGCGTTGAAGAAGGCCGTGCGAAAGGCATCATTACTATGCCAGAGAGTCTTGAGGTCGTCGGCAAGATCAAAGCGCAGGTGCCGTGGGGCAACGGAAACACCTTCCGGGGTGGAACTGATGGTCATGACTGCCTCCGGTTTATTGTGATTATGGGGCGGAATTCAGTTTAAACCCGAATTCAACTCCAAAGGAAGGCAGGAACAGCAAAAAGCGGACAGATTGTCACAAAATGACAGTTCGTCAAAAGACATAAAAAAGGAGGTATGGCAACGCCGATACCTCCAAGGACACACAGGGGTTGATGGCCTCCGGCGATTGCCGAGGCCCTCGTTCAGTGCTCTTTCGCCGCCTTCACTCCCGGAGCTTCCGGGTCGGCGGTAAATCCGATCAGTTTGGTGCGTTCAATCAGGAAATACAGTACCGCACCGGTGGCCAGGCCCCAGCCCGCACCGTAGACCGCCAGTACCACACCCATGGTGCCGGCAATGCCACGCTCGGTATTATTCTCCAGTTGCTCAAGCCCGACCATCAGGCAGATATAGCCGGTCAGAAGCAGGGTAAGCGACAGCGCAATCGGCAAAACCGGCTGGAAAAAGCTCACCAGCGGCAGCATGAATACGGCAATGAAACCGGTAATCCAGAAGGTGCCACCACCACTGTAGATGGACTCCATGGCATTGCGGCCATACTTGTAGCGCTCGGCCATGGTAGCCGTTACTGCGGTCCAGATCGGGCCCGCCAGGCCGGGATAGGGCGCAAAGAAGGCATGTCCACCGTTACGCAGAGCGGTTACCAGGTGTACACGGTCAATGCTGTTGTCGATGTCTTCGTCTTTGCGCAAGTGGTCCACGCGGCTCATCAGCGACTGGCCCACAACGATATCGCCGAAGGCAATCACGTAGGCAATTACTGCAGTCGGGATGGCATAAAGGAACACATTGGCATCCGGGAAACCAACCGAGAACGGCAGGTAATTCCACAGTTCGTCAAACGCCGGCCTGGTAATACCCCATTCCACACTGGGTACGGCGTACTCGCCGGTCGCGAAACCCACCACAATGGCTACGACCATGCCCGGCACCATGCCGTAGTTGGCAATTTTCCGGGCGATGCTGTTGCTGTCCACAAACCCTTTGAAGGAAACAGAGAACATCAGGTATAGACAGACAAGGCCACCGATAATCAGGGAGATCGGCGTTTCTGCCAGCCGGCCGCCGGCTTCGATTTCACCCATCAGGGCCGCAATACCAGCACCGATGATGATACCGCCTTTCATGGACCG
>NZ_JAWLDU010000013.1:0-14326 GCF_041686475.1 Marinobacter sp. | reverse complement strand
CGGGCGAGACGCTCGCGACAGAAGCCGATCAGATCCTCTTCACTCACATCGCCGGCTTCCGGCTTGAGGGTAATAAAGGCGCAGGGAGTTTCGCCCCATTTATCGTCCGGGCGCGCCACCACGGCTGCTTCGAGCACGGCCGGGTGGCGATAGAGGGTGTCCTCCACCTCGATGGTGGAAATGTTCTCGCCGCCGGAGATGATGATGTCCTTAAGGCGGTCCTTGATTTCCAGGTAGCCGTCTTCGTGCCATACCGCCAGGTCGCCGGTGTGGAACCAGCCGCCACGGAACGCTTCTTCGGTGGCTTTGGGGTTCTTGAGGTAGCCTTTCATCACGGTGTTGCCACGCAGGAAGATCTCACCAATGGTTTTACCGTCCTTGGGGACCGGTTCCATGGTACTGGGGTCACCCACCATGGTGCCCGCCAGCGTATGGTAGCGAACGCCCTGACGAGCCTTGATGGTGGCCCGCTCGTCCAGGGTTTTCTCATCCCATTCGGACTTCCAGGCACACACGGTGACCGGGCCGTAAACTTCCGTCAGGCCGTAAACATGAGTGACGGCAATGCCCATCTCCTCGATGGCGCCAATGACCTGGGCGGGCGGGGCTGCGCCAGCCGTCATGGATTTAACGTCGTGATCGATGCCGGCCTTGGCGGCTTCCGGCACGTTCAGAAGCGCGTTAAGCACAATGGGAGCACCGCACATGTGGGTTACCTGGTGATCACGGATCAACTGCAGGATTTTTTCCGGATCCACCCGGCGCAGGCAAACGTGAGTGCCCGCCAAAGCGGTAACGGTCCAGGGGAAACACCAGCCGTTACAGTGAAACATCGGCAGGGTCCACAGGTAGACCGGATGCTGGCCCATGGACCACACCGCCTGATTGCCCATGCTGTTCATGTAGGCACCGCGATGGTGATAAACGACGCCTTTCGGGTTACCGGTGGTGCCGGAGGTGTAGTTCAGGGAGATGGCATCCCATTCGTTCTCTGGCAGGCTCCACTGGAACTGCGGGTTACCTTCCTGCAGGAAGACCTCATAATCCAGGTCGCTCACCTGTGTGCCTTCACCGTACTCCGGGTCATCCACATCAATCACCAGCGGCTTTTCATCCAGGCGGCTGACGGCGTCGCGGACAACGTCGCCAAATTCCCGGTCCGCCACAATAACCTTGGCTTCCCCATGCTCCAGCATGAAGGCAATGGCCTCGGCGTTCAGGCGCACATTCAGGGTATTGAGAACCGCCCCGATCATGGGCACACCAAAGTGACACTCCACCATGGCCGGGATATTGGGCAGCATCGCTGCCACGGTGTCGCCGCGGCCAATGCCACGACCAGCCAGTGCCGAGGCCAGACGGCGGCAACGCTCGTAAGTTTCGCTCCAGTTATAACGAATGGCCCCGTGAATCACCGAGGTGTATTCCGGATACACGCTTGCCGTGCGCTCAATAAAATCGATGGGGGACAGAACAGAATAATTGGCGTCGACGGGCTCCAGGCCCTCATCAAAAATCGAGGTCATTGCTGTGGTCCTCTGGGTTCCATTGTTCTTGTGGTGTATTCAGTAAGTACGCTGGAAAAGCTATACTCTTGGCTGACAGGAATGGTATTGGATAGTAGATATACTAGAAATTACACCAATGTATTATAGTGTTTATACTATATAACGGCTGACCAATGACAATAATAGCGACAATCCCCGCCTTTCAGCTTCCCGACTCCGATCCGGACGCCGGGCTGGTGCTTGGCTATGACAACACAGTTCTGTCGAGCAACCCGGCAGCGAGAGCGCTGGTGCAGCGTGCAGGAATGGCCGGGTTGGCGGGCCTTCTGCCGGTCAATACCCAGGCACTGATCAACGCCTGCCTCTCCCAGGGGCGGGCGATTGCGGATGTGGAAAGCCGGCTTCCCGGCCTTATCTGTCTGTGGACGTTTATACCTGACCAGGCTTCTGGCCAGGTTCTTGCCCGGGGCAGGAATGCCACAGATGACATCCGCAAACTGGACGAAGCCATCCGCTCCAGCCGCCTCTACCGCCTGATCACCGAAAACACCACCGACCTCATCTCCCGCCATGCGCCGGACGGCAGCTTTATAGACGCCACCCCGGCATCCTGGCGGTTACTGGGTTACTGGCCCGAGGAACTCAGGGGCAAGCCACTGGAAGACGTGTTCCTTAGCAGCACCCTTAACGCCGAGCTGGAAGACGTCCGCAATCGGCTTCGGGACGAAGGCTATGCCACCCTGACGCTTGATATCACTCACCGGGACGGCAGCAAACGCTGGTTCGAGATTGCCAGCCGGGCCATCCGGGAAACCTACACCGGCGCAGTCATCGAGGTGGTAAGTGTCTCCCGCGACATAACCGCCCGGGTGGAATCCGAGGAGAACAACCGCCGGCTGGCCGACGAACTGGCCCACACGGCCCGCCTGGCAACCCTTGGCGAACTGGCCTCCAGTATTGCTCATGAAATGAACCAGCCACTGGCTACCATCGTCAATTTCGCCAGTGCCAGCCAGCGCTACCTGAAACAGGCGCGGGAAAACCCCGAATGCCTGGAGCGCGTGGACGACGGCCTCCAGCGAATTACCCACCATGCCAACCGGGCATCGGAAGTGATCAAGCGACTAAGGGCATTTCTGCGTAAAGGCCAGAAGCGCACCGCCCCCATCAGCATCAACGACGCCGTATCTAACGTGAAACGCCTGTGCCAGTGGGATGCAGACAAGAACCGGGTCGTGATACGGGAACGCCTGACCGCCAGTAACCCGGTTATCACCGCTGACCCGGTGCTGCTTGAGCAGGTACTGATCAACCTGATCCGCAACGGTATCGACGCCAACATTGAGGCCCATCAGGACAGCAGCTCCCCTTCACAGATTACCGTGACAACCTGCGTGAATTCGGAGCGGGAAATTCTGGTGGAGGTTGCCGACCAGGGCCCGGGGCTGGACGAAACCGGTTTGCGGCAGATGTTCACGCCCTTTTATACCAGCAAGCCCCAGGGGCTGGGCCTGGGATTATCCATGAGCCGATCCATCGTCGAGGGCTTTGGCGGATTCCTGGATGCAAAACCGGACGAGCAAGGCGGGCTGGTGCTGGTCTGCCGCTTCCCTCCCCTGAACAGCAGTAAAAACAGATCCGACCAGTCCAGGGAGACAGGCCAGCATGAGTGATATACCCCATACCGTTTATGTGGTGGATGACGACGCCGGCATGCTTGAGTCCACCCAGTGGTTACTGGAATCCGTCGGGTTACAGGTACAGCCCTACGCCGATGGTCGCCATTTCCTGGAGGCGGTGGATCCGTCCCGGACCGGCTGTGTGATTCTCGACATACGCATGCCCGGCCTCGGCGGCCTGAACGTCCAGGAGGAGTTGCAGAAGCGGGGCTCGCATCTGCCCATTATCTTTGTTTCCGGCCACGCCGACGTTGCGATTGTGGTCCGCGCCTTCAAGTCCGGCGCCTTCGATTTCATCGAAAAGCCATTCAACGAACAGCTGCTCCTCGACAGCGTCCAGCAGGCGCTACAGCAACATCAGCAGGCCAGCACCCAGCAACAGGGCGACCAGCACACCGACGAACTGATCGCTTCCCTCACCCGCCGGGAACGGGACGTGTTCATGCCATTGGCCCAGGGCTATACCAGCCGGGAAATTGCAGAACAGCTGGAAGTGGGCATCAAAACCATCGACCTGTACCGGGCACGCGTCATGAAGCGACTGGGTGTGGAACGGGTGCCAGACGTCACCGGCATCGCCATCGCCGCCGGCCTGTTGGACCCGATAAACCTGCGGAGCGACACATGAAATCACTACCGACCTATCAGCTTGACGCTTTTACCAGCCAGGTTTTTGAAAGGTGCTCCGACTGAACCGCGCTGCGAACTAAACGGCAACCGAGTAGCCATAGCCGGCCAGGCCGCGTTCTACATGGAGGGTTCCGTACACCTGCCCTGATAACAGCAGAAAATGTATACTGCGCCCAGTTAACACACAGCGGCGGGCAGCACAGATGTTTGGCAAGGCACGGGTTGAGGGCAGTCAGGGATCGTCAAAAACAGGGATGTTTTTGTCGAGCGTACAGGGACGTATTCACCGCGTATCCCTGACTGCCCTCAACCCGTGCCGGGACTCCAGAAGCCCGCGCTGGAACTCGGAAGCATGAAAGAACAGAACTACGACGTCATCATCATAGGCGCCGGCGCCGCAGGCCTTATGTGCGCGTTAACGGCCGGCTATCGCGGCCGCAAGGTCCTGGTGATCGACCACGCCAACAAACCCGGCAAGAAAATTCTTATGTCCGGCGGCGGCCGCTGCAACTTCACCAACCTCAACAGCACCCCGGCCAACTTCCTCTCGGCCAACCCCCACTACTGCATCTCCGCCCTCAAACGCTACACTCCCCAGCACTTCCTGGACCTGGTGGAGCGTCACGGCATTGAGCATGAGGAAAAAGCGGCCGGCCAACTCTTCTGCAAAGACAGCAGCAAGGACATTCTCAACATGCTGCTGACCGAATGCGAATGGGCCGGTGCAGAAGTGCGCCTGAAAACAGAGGTCAAGGCCATCAGCAGCCCGGGAAACGGTTACCAACTGCAAACCACCTCCGGCACCCTAACCTGCGAGTCCCTTATTGTTGCCTGCGGCGGGCTCTCCATCCCCACCATGGGCGCCACCGGATTCGGTTATGACATCGCACGGCAGTTCGGGCTCACCGTGCTCCCCACACGCGCAGGCCTGGTTCCGTTCACCCTGCACCCGGAACTGAAGGAGCAACTGGCCCCACTGGCGGGGGTGAGCTGCCCGGTGGACGTCCGCTGCAATCACGAACACTTCCACGAGCCCATGCTGGTTACCCATCGCGGACTGAGTGGACCGGCGATGCTGCAGATCTCCAGCTTCTGGCATCCCGGTAACAACCTGAGCATCAACATGCTCCCCGGGACCAATATCGAACAGGACCTGTACCAACTGAGGAAAGACAGACCACAAGCCACTGTTGCCCAATACCTGCAGCAGCACTTGCCGAGGCGCTTCGCCCAGGCGCTTAACGACCTTCACGGCTGGACTGGCCCACTGCAGGGCTACAAAAACAGCGACATCGAACAAGCGGCGCGGACTCTCGGGCAGTGGGCCATCAAACCCGCCGGCACCGAGGGTTATCGCACCGCCGAAGTGACCCTGGGAGGTGTGGACACCCGTCAGCTGTCATCCAGGACCATGGCGGTTCTGGACCGACCGGACCTGTACTTCATCGGTGAAGTGGTGGACGTGACCGGGCATCTTGGCGGGCATAACTTCCAGTGGGCCTGGGCGTCCGGTGTGGCTGCTGGACAGGACACCTAACCCGAGCCAGTGCGTTCTCAACAAACGGCAGACCGCTATTATAATCGAATTGCTCCAGCAGATTACTGATGCAGTTCAACCTGGCATGACGCTAGACATCGGCATCCACCATACGCCACGGCGCGTAGGGCAGGTGGGCTGCATATCGCTGAAAGTACCACTGGCTGCGTGCGGCCTCTCCAGACTGACTGCCCGACGCTCTGCGTCCGGGGCTTACTTACATTACAGAAGTGTGACAAAGTAATATACGGGACCGAGGTCCTGCCAACTGGATGGTGTCGTGATCTGAGTGCGCGGTGCCGAAACCGAGCCAATTGCGGTAAAGGTGAGCCAATGAACTACCGCCGACTCGTTCTGGCCGGAATACTCGGACTTCTGGCTTTTGCACTCTGGTCGAGCCCCGAGTTCAAACAGATTGCCGCCGGGGTTGCCATATTCCTGTTTGGCATGCTCTCACTTCAGAACGGGTTTCGCCAATTCACCGGTGGACTCCTTGAGAGGGTGCTTCGCCGGACAACGGACACGATTCCAAAGAGCCTTGGTTTCGGCATCGTCAGTACGGCCATCATGCAATCGAGCTCACTGGTATCGGTTATTACGATATCGTTCCTGAGTGCCGGTCTGCTCCCCCTGATCGCCGGCATCGGCATCATTTTCGGGGCCAACCTGGGCACAACAACCGGTGCATGGCTGTTCGCCACTATCGGCATGAAGATGAGCCTGTCGGTCTTCGCGTTGCCCATGCTCGTCTTCGGCGTCGTGCTGAACTTCCAGCAATCCCGAGCACTCAAAGCCTTTGGCGCGATTTTGGCTGGCCTGGGATTTCTGTTTCTGGGCATCGATTTCATGAAGGACGGCTTCGAAAGCTACCAGTCAGCGGTCGATCTGCGCGAATACGCGATGACGGGCTTAACTGGACTTTTCGTTTATACCGGGCTCGGAATTCTGGCGACGGTCGTCATGCAGTCGAGTCATGCGGCGCTGGCCCTCACCCTGGCGGGCCTGGCCACGGGACAGGTCACCTACGAGAACGCTTTGGCCCTGGCTATCGGTGCCAATATTGGCACAACAGTGACCGCACTGATTGGCGGTCTCGGCGCGAATATCGCAGGCAAACGCCTTGCAGGCGCCCACCTTTTGTTCAATATAGCGACGGCGGCAATCGCGCTGGTGCTGATCGAGCCCCTGCGCTGGTCTGTCGACAGCCTGTCGGCGCTCATGTCGATCGCTGAAGATGACTATCCGGTCAAGCTTGCCTTGTTCCACACCCTGTTCAACTGCCTCGGTGTCGCCGTGATGTTGCCACTGCTATCAAAGATGGCCAGCGCACTGGAGCGCTGGCTGCCTGAACGAGAGGAAGAGGCTGCGGCCCAGCCCAAGTACCTCAATCTGGCCGCGATGGATTCGCCCGATAGCGCAAAGGCGGCGGTTCGCCGGGAGGTCTGGCACCTCTTTGACCAAGCCTTTGTCATACTCGCCCATGGCCTCCACCTGCACCGTGAACAGATCCGTGACAACGATGACCTGGCAGCAACGATCAATGACCATCGAGAGCGCATCGACATCGACATCGACCAGGTCTACCGGCAGCGCGTCAAGCATCTTTATAATGCCATTCTCGATTTCCTTTCCGGGCTCATGGCCCGCATGGGGTCAGCCAGTTCCGACGAGTCACTCTACCGTCTACAGCAAGCCGCCGCCGAAATGGTGGAAGCCATCAAGCATGTCAAACACCTGCGCAAGAATCTCACCACCTATATGGTTGCGGATAACAAGGCTATCCGGAAGGAGTATAATGATCTCCGGCTGCGGGTCGCGATGGTGCTACGCGAAACCCATCGGTTCTACGAAGGCAAATTTGACGACGCCAGCACGGCAATGCTGGAGCTCGACGAGATCGCTGTACGTGCCCGGGTGGGCCGCGAATCCATGGCCGCACGCGTTACGGAGCTCCTGGGAGCGAAGCAGATCAACTCTACCATGGCCACGTCCCTGCTGAACGATTCTGCCTATGCCAGCGAGACAGTGGATGCTATTCTGGACGGGACTCGGGCGCTACTCGCAGCAACAGATTTAGACGCTGCCAGGACCACTGAGGCCCTGTCGGTGGGTGATGAGGGCCAGGCAGACATCACCGTCTAAGGTGTCAATGTCTGGTGACGCTACGCGGGCCGACCAATCTTCCAATACGGCGGAGTCAGACAATGGGTTTCAAGGACTTGGTGGCCAGGCTGGACGATGTGCTACTGGAACTCGACAAGGGCAAATCCCTCAAGCACAAGGAATTGAAGCGTCTGGAGCAGGCGCTGACAAAAAAGCAGGAAAAATACCGGAAAAGGCTTGATTCCGGCTCGTCAGAGGAAACATCTGCTCAGACCGAGGTTCGCCTGCGCGTGGTTGAGGCCCAACTTGCTAAACTGCGAGAACTCATGGCAGATGCATCCCCCTGATGGTAAAGAACAGCATAGCCGCTACCAGCCCCTTCTCTTCTAACGAAGCCTCATCGAACTCTTAAAGCAAACGCTTCACTTCTTCCCGGTCCTCTGCGGCCTGGTGCGCCTGAATTTCGTCAATCTTCTGGCGATAGGTGATTTTGAGATGCTCGCGCAGAAAGCCGATCCCGAACACGCCGCCTGCGGCGAGAGGGTCGACTGCGTCTGCAACATCATTCGCCCCGTGAGCCACCACACGATGCCGCCAACGACCGCGCCGATGGTCCCACCCAGCATCGGCATTCATCTCGTCGCCGACTTCAAGGATTTTACGTCAGAGCTCTTCTTCCTTCATTACGTTAGTCAGCGAACCGCAGGTGGCTGTCGACAGGGACTCAATCACGTGCAGATAGTGCTCGTTTCGACATCTCGCAATACTGCACTGAGCACACATTCACAAGGGGACAATCGCAATTGATCCGCGTAGGTGCAATCATTCTGGGTGCGGCTTATAGCCCTACTTATTTTCCAAAAGGGATTATTCGGAGTTAACTTCAGTACACTTGGACCGTCACACCACTGTAATCTCCAAAAATACCAAGTGTGGTTCAATTGGTGGCCTTACTACTGGAGCATTGTATGGAAAGTTGCAGACCTGATTTACGTTATTCTGGTGCCCACCTGGCTATCACTGAACAGCTGGCACCAATTTCAGGAGCTGGTGAAGGACAAAAAACTCGGCCTTAAAAAACTGAGACCGTTCTTTACCCTGGTTGATAGACGCAAGAAACTGCATAGGGAGCTCGCCGGAAAAAACGCCGAACTATTCGAACGGCCCTCCAGCGCTATGATCCCCTACTCCAGCGCCGTTGAGCGAATGGGAGAAGAAGGGCTTCCCCTGGAAGCGCTCAGCCCCCGATCCCAGCCTGCCATCGGCTACAGGCAGCTCTGGTCAGAAATGAAGAAGGAGCTCCGGGCCTCGGGAGTGGCTGCGGGGAACAGCGGCTGACGGGATCATAGTTGCAGCATGCGCAATCCCGGGAAACATACACAATTTGGAGTATTTATGTTGTCAAGCCTGCCTGGCGATTGCCGTATTGCGAACATAGCGCGCAGAAGCAGCCGCCTTTTCTGGATATTTCTGACACTCGGGCTACTCAGCCTGAGTACCGATGCGCTGGCCCATGCCATCGCCCAGGGCGACAAGGGGTACATTCAGGAAATTACCGGTGTAAACCTCATTGCGTTCACCTACCTCGGGGCCAAGCACATGGTCACCGGTTACGATCACCTGCTGTTCCTGCTGGGTGTGATCTTCTTTCTCTACCAGATGAAGCACATCGCGATCTACGTGAGCCTGTTTGCGCTGGGACATTCCACCACGATGCTGCTGGGGGTGTACTTCAACGTGGGCATCAATAGTTACATCATTGATGCGATTATCGGTCTGTCCATTGTATACAAGGCACTGGACAATATTGGTGCCTATCAGCGCTGGTTTGGCTTCCAGCCCAACACCAGGGCCGCCACGTTGATTTTCGGGTTCTTCCATGGCTTTGGCCTGTCGACGAAGATCATTGAATACGACATCTCGCCGGACGGGCTGATTCCGAACCTCCTCGCCTTCAACGTGGGCGTGGAAATCGGACAGCTCATTGCCCTGGCCATGATCCTGATTGTCATCAGCTTCTGGCGTAAAACCGACGGCTTTTTCCGCCATGCCTATACCGCCAACGTCGCCATGATGAGTGCAGGCTTCCTGCTCTTTGGTTATCAACTAACCGGTTACTTTGTAGCCTGATTCTGGAGATTCACTATGTACAACACCGATATACCAAACCGTGAAGAATTACCCACCACCGCCAAGCTGATTCGATCAACCATCATTGCCGCCATTGTGGCAGTGGTTCTGTTGGTGACAGTGGTGATGCCTGCAGAATACTCCCTGGACCCAACCGGTGTCGGTCGCCTTCTGGGCCTCACTGAAATGGGCGAAATCAAGGAACAACTTGCCGAAGAGGCCGCCGCAGACGAAGCGGCCCAACTGGTTGCCGTGCAACCCTCACCCGGGCAGCAGGAATCGGAGGTAACGGATACCGATGTTACCGAACCTGTCCGGGAAGAGGTCACTGCTCCTGAGCCCGAGGTTACGACCGTCGAGGAGCAACCGACATCAGAGCCGACAACAGCGGAATCCCGGTGGCAGGATGAAGTACGCGTGGTTCTCACCCCGGGAGAAGGCACGGAGTACAAACTCACCATGGAAGAAGGCAATGTCGCCCGGTTTTCCTGGGAGTCCGAGGGTGGCCCAATCAATTACGACACCCATGGCAATGGCAGCGGCCAATCCATCTCTTACGAGAAAGGACGCGGCGTTCCCGAGGATGAAGGCGAACTGGTCGCCGTATTCACGGGCAACCATGGCTGGTTCTTCCGCAACCGCAATGACAGTGACATCACCCTGGTACTTCGTACGGGTGGGGATGACGGTCAGTTGAAAAAGGTATTGTGAGATGGCTTGAGGTCAGCAGATACGACGCAAAACTAAAGATATTTCTCGATCGGCAACCAGGAGAGAAACCGGGATTTGGTGCGGCGCCACCAGCCAACCGTGGGCTCGCTGGAATGCAGCTCCTCACCACTGCGCCATTGCGGATCGCCACCATCGTCCAGCGAGACTTCCCAGCTGTTGCGTGGTTTCATAACGGTCTGAACGTCGCTCGCCACCTGCTCTGCCAACTCTTCACTGTGGATAATCAACAGCGTTTCGCCATTGAGATAGATAGAGCGGAGATTGACGTTGAAAGACCCCACCACCAGCGTACTACGATCAAATACGATGGACTTTGAGTGCAGGCTGACTTGACCTGTCGAGCAGACACCGTCCGTCTTCAGCCACTGTTGACAGGCCTCGGCCCCGGGCCTGAGCTCATAGATCTGTATGCCGTGCTCCAGCATGAAGGAGCGCCAGCGGGCGTAACCCGCGTGGTTGGTAACCAGGTCGTTGGTCGCCAGCGAGTTGGTCAGCGCAGATACCTGAAGCACCTGGCGATCCCCCATATCCAGAATCTGCAGCTGTTCCTCGGCGAGTATCAGATAGGCGGATTCAATCAGAATCTCCTGTGAGGCAGACTGCGCCAGGTGCTGAAGCGCCCTGGCGCTGCGTCGAGGCGTTTCGGCGGGTTCTTCCATGGTCTCAAACGGGGGATCGAAAACCAGCTCTCCACGGGCCACCGTCAGCTGGCCGAACAGCTTCGCCAGCTCGGCCCTTCCCTGCGCGCGATCTGCCGGGGCCGGAATACCCGCCTGCGATCCGGCCTGGCGGCGAAGGCGTTCGAACGTCTCAGCCACATTCCCGTCAGCTGGAGCCTTCGGGTAGAGGACTGACACCGGATAAGCCCAACTGTTATTCCAGTAGGCCTGAAAGTTGTCCGTCATACCACCAACGACAGGCCCCGCCGCGAACACGTCACGGTCACGGAAATAGCGGTCGGCATCAAAGCCGAAATACTCATCCCCTATGTTGCGGCCGCCAACGATTCCCGCTGCGCTGTCCACCACGAACGTCTTGTTGTGCATGCGCCGGTTGATACGGTCGAAATCCATTAGGAACGACACCCAGCGGCCCCAACCACTGCGGCTTCTGGCGGGATTGAAAATGCGGATATGAATATTCGGGTGGGTGTCCAGGGCAGCAAACAGTTCACCAACGCCCTCGGCGTTGAAATCATCCAGCAACAACCGGACCCGCACTCCGCGGTCCGCCGCCAGCAAAAGCCGGCCGGCCAGATACTGCCCGGAAACGTCATTGCTCCAGATATAGTACTGGGCATCGATACTGTGCTCGGCGGCCTCGATCAGGGCCGCCCGGTTAAGGAAGGCCTCGTGCCCGGAATCCAGCATGTAGAAACCGGACTGGCCAGTGGTACCGGCCAGCTTCTGCCTGGATTGGCTGGAAAGAAAGCTGTCATCGTCCTGCACGGCTTCCTCAACTCCGGAATGTGTTATCGGTTGCAGACCGCTGGCGCAACCCGCCAGCAACGTTATCAATACCAGGAAGCAGGCGCTTGACGTCAATCGCGCGGACCGGCATTCCTGGCAAGAAGGCATTAACGCAATATCACCAGAGGTTTCCGGGCTGTCTTCAGCATCGTGGTTGTGGTGCTACCCACCAGGAACTGACGGATCCGGGAATGCCCGTAAGCTCCCATCACCAGAATATCGATGTCGTGCTCTTCCTGGTAAGCATGGAGAGTGGGCTCCACATCACCGGCGCGAATGGCCAGGGTGATCTCGGAACCGAGGTCTTCGAGCATCTTCTCAGCTTTCTTGAGTTGCTCCCAGCGGTCATTGGTGTCTGCCCCGATCATCACCAGATGAATCGGCATGCCTTTCAGCACAGGGCTTCCCGCCAGTAGCTCCACACCCTTGAATGCGGTGGCGCTGCCATCGAAGGCCAGCATGGCGCTTTTCGGCTGCTGGTATTCATCAGGCACCAGAAGTATCGGGCGGTGAACGCTGCGAATCACGGTTTCCAGCTGACTGCCCACGTGTACGTCGCGGTCTGAACTGCTCTCGCCGTGAAGCCCCATGACCAGCAGGCGGGTCTGGTTCTCCAGGGTCAGCAGCGACTCGGTGAGGTCGCCGTGGCGCTGACGCTTGATGACATCGTCGATACCCAACCTCTTCATTCGGTCTTCGGCTTCATCCAGCATGTGATGGCCGTGCTCCAGCGCCAGCTTGGAACGCTTGCGATCCAGCTCGGCCAGTTCGTCCATCAATTGCTCCCGACTTCCAAGGCCAATGCTGCCGGCCAGGTCCGGCTCTGTCGGATAGCGCTCTTCATCCAGCACGTGCAACAGTGTCATGGGCGTTTCCATGTGTTTGCTGGCCCAGGCGGCGTAATCACAAACCGCTGGTGCAGCCCTGGAGCCGTCAATACAGGCAACTACTCGTAGCATCTCAACCTCGCCTTGGTGATCGTTATGATTGTTATTCTGACCGGGATCGTTGTTGAATTCCTTGGTTTGTGTCATGTCAGTGCCCCATCAGCTGGTCAACGGCATCGGGTTTGTCGTGCACACCGAAACGATCGACGATTGTGGCACTGGCTTCATTCAGCCCGATGATCTCGACCTCGGCGCCCTCGCGGCGGAACTTTATAACCGCCTTGTCCAGAGCACCGACCGCCGTAATGTCCCAGAAATGCGCCCGGGTCAGATCAATCACCACATTATCCACTGCTTCCTTGAAATCAAAGGATTCCGTGAATTTTTCTGAGGAACTGAAGAAAACCTGACCGACCACGTTGTAAGTGCGGGTGTCAGTCTTGTCGTCAAACTCGGACGTCACCAGCATGTAATGGCCCACCTTGTTGGCGAAGAACAGTGCCGCCAGCAGAACGCCGGCCAGCACACCAAATGCCAGGTTGTGGGTCGCGACAACGACAATAACCGTCACTACCATAACGATGTTGGTGGATAGCGGGTGCTCCTTCAGGTTTTTGATAGAGCCCCAGCTGAAGGTACCAATGGCAACCATGATCATCACCGCCACCAGCGCCGCCATCGGGATCTGTACCAGCCACTGGTCGAGCACCAGCACCATCAACAGCAAGAACACGCCCGCCGACAGGGTCGAGAGCCGGGTGCGTCCACCGGATTTGATGTTGATGATGGACTGGCCAATCATGGCGCAGCCTGCCATGCCACCCAGCAGGCCGGAGCCGATATTGGCAATACCCTGCCCCCGGCACTCGCGGTTGCGGTCGCTGGTGGTGTCGGTCAGATCATCCACGATGGTCGCTGTCATCATCGATTCCAGCAGGCCAACCACCGTCAGCCCGACCGAGTAGGGCAGGATAATCATCAGGGTTTCCAGGTTCAGCGGCACGTCGGGCCACAGGAAAATCGGCAGGGTATCCGGCAGCTGCCCCATGTCACCCACGGTGCGGATATCAATGTTGTAGATCATCGCAAAGGCTGTCAGTGCAACAATGCAAATCAGCGGTGATGGCAGGATGCGGCCAACCACCGGAATCAGCGGGAACAGGTAGATTATCCCCAGGCCGGCTGCGGTCATGGCGTACACATGCCAGGTGACATTGGTCAGCTCCGGCAACTGCGCCATGAAGATCAGGATTGCCAGGGCGTTCACAAAGCCGGTTACCACCGAGCGGGAGACGAAGCGCATCAGCCCGCCGAGCTTTAGATAGCCGGCTCCAATCTGCAACAGACCGGTCAACAGCGTAGCCGCCAGCAGATATTCCAGACCGTGTTCCTTGACCAGGGTGACCATCAGCAGCGCCATGGCACCGGTGGCTGCCGAGATCATGCCGGGACGACCGCCCACGAAGGCAATCACCACACTGATACAGAACGACGCGTAGAGCCCCACTTTCGGGTCTACACCGGCAATAATGGAAAAGGCGATGGCTTCGGGAATCAGCGCCAGCGCCACTACAATACCAGCGAGCAGATCGCCCCGTATGTTGGAGAGCCAGTCAGCTTTAAGCTTGTTTACCATAGTTGATATCCAGTC
>NZ_JAWLDU010000059.1:0-17077 GCF_041686475.1 Marinobacter sp. | reverse complement strand
CCTTGGCTGCCACGGTAAGTCGATCGATCCGGAGGTGAAAGCCAAGCTGGATGAGCTATACCCCGAAGACCAGGCCACCGGTTTTTCCGAAGGTGACCTGCGAGGTGCATTCGTGGTGACCAGGCAGACGACGGGGCAATAACCGCCTCATTTCTGATCAAGCCGGAACTGGTCGATCGCTTTTCGCAGAGTCTCCGCCATGGCCAGCAGGTCACCGGCTATCCGGGCCGTCTCCCTGGCGTCCTCTGAGGTTTGCTCTGCCGAGCGGCTGATTTCGATCACGTTGTGATTGATGGATTCGGACACGTCGCTCTGTTCGTTTGCGGCGCTTTCCATTTCTTGATTGAGATCGGTAATTTCCCGCACTGCGGCGGCTATGGCCTGCAGTTCCGACTCTACACCAAGGATCGCCGACACCTGCTGCTCTGCCATCCCTGACGCATGGCGCATGGTAGCGACGCAATCCACCACTTCGCCCTTGAGCCCGTTGATGGTGTTGCGTATTTCCTCGGTGGAATCCTGGGTGCGTGATGCAAGTGCCCTGACTTCATCCGCCACCACCGAGAAGCCCCGGCCGTGTTCACCGGCCCTTGCCGCTTCAATGGCGGCGTTCAACGCCAGCAGGTTGGTCTGGTCAGCAATATTTGAGATCACCTCGAGCATGTCAGACATCCGACTGGTGCGTTCATCCAGTTGCTCGATGCGCTGTGCGCCGCTCTGCACCTCGGTGTTGAGCGCTTCGATGCCTTCCACCGCATTGCGTGCAAGGGCTTCACTTTTGTTCGCAGATGCGGCTGTGTCGGCGGACTTGCCGGTGGTGTGGATGGCGTTTTCCCGGACCTGGACCGCCGAGGCAGCCATTTCAGTGGTGGCACTGGCCACCTGATCGGTATTATCTCGCTGAGCCAGCACCTCGCGCTCTGTGGTTTCCGCTTTGCCTGAAATACTGCGGGCGGCCTGTTCAACCTGCCCGGCGTTGTCCATCACGGTATTCATGCTCTCGCGGATTCTCGCCATCATGCGGTTGAAGGCACGAGCGACGGATCCGATCTCATCGTCGCGGGACACATCCAGTTCGATGGTCAGGTCAGAATTGGCAGCAATGGTTTCCATGCTGTCGTGTAACCTGTGCAGGCGTGCAATCACCAGATTTCCCAGTACCGCTGCGGTCATGAAAAAAGCCAGCACAAAAATGATGACCTGGATGCCGCCACTGGTCAGCAGTTGCTCTTGCAGGCGGGCATCGCCTTCCGCAAGTGAATAGTCCACCCGAATGGCGCCCAGGATGTCGCCTTCACTGGCCTGGTGACAGCCTAGGCAGTTCACTCCCTGGTAATTCTCCATGGCACGGACCGGTTCAATGAGTGTGTAGACTCGCCCGCGGTCCCCGTCAGATACCTGCTCGATACGCTCGCCCTGGAGGGCCCTGGATTCCAGTTCACCACGGGCCTGTTCATCGCCGTCACCGGCTCCGAACATATCATTCAGTCGCTCACTGCGGATAACCTGCACATCCAGTACGTCTTCCGGTGCCGTGGCTTTCTCCCTGAGCATCTGGCGATTATTGATGGTGCCGGTAACCATCATGGTATTGAGGGCGTCAAAGTAGGATTTGGAGAGCCCTTCAACATACCGCCCGGTGTAATCCTCAAGGTGTTGACGCTGGGAGTAATTGCCGTACAACAGGGTAAGTACAAGGATCAGGGAAAATGCGCCCGCAAGGGCAAACAACAGAACGAAACGGATGGACTGGTTTTTTCTCATAACAGCTCGGCTACGGAAATTGTCTGGATCAGGGGCCACGGGTAATGGGAGACGACTATAGAGCTACGCAAAAAATCTTTCATGACCCAGATCAGCTGACGGACAATAAACCTTATCTGGCATCCTGCTTTTCCATGGCCCGTTTTGTGCTTCAGCAACAGCAATCGTCAAAATTTCCTCAGTGGCCATGGGAGGGCAAAGTGCCATGTCGCTGCTCAATTCGCTGATAAAAGCCAGTACCCAGTTCCAGCAGGCAATGGAAAAGCGCCCGCCGTCGCAACCAGGCAGTGCTGCCGCAAAGCCTGCGGCGCCTGAGGCACCGGCGTCTGCCACTGATGACCGGTTCACGCTGTCGGAACGGGCAGATGTCGATACAGCCCGGCCCAAATCCACCAGGCTTTCGATGGCGGAATACAAGCAAACCGTCGGGCAGGACCTTGCCTACATGCGGGAGACGCTGCGGCACAAACTTGCCGAATACAAGCTCAACCCGGCAACCAATGTGGAAGTATCGAAAGATGAAGGGGGTAATATCAGCCTGGGTGGCGGGATACCGGAACAGACCCGCGGCCGGATCGAGAAGGACCTCAACAACAGCAAACCCTTCCGCGAAGCGTTCAGCCGCCTGAGCGCCAGTGAGCCGACCCTGCACTTTATGGACAATGCCCTCAAGCTCAACAAGGCTTACGGGGTGACTAACTCACTGCTGGACACTCTGGTCAGCGATAACCAGCAGTTTAATGGCCTGCAGGACCTGGCGCACCGCTATGACAGCATGCGCCGCACGATCAGTACGGAACAGGCATCCGACTATTCAGGCCGCAGGGATTTCGCCCTCAGTCTGAACACGCGGGCCTGAAGCAGTTAGACCCGGAAGGGCTCCGGGTCACCCTTGCCAACTCGGGTAACTTCCGGCGCCGGGCCTGTCATGTTAACCACGGTGGTCGCCTCAAGCCCACAGAAACCGCCGTCGATGATCAGATCCAGTTCGTGCTCCAGGGTATCCCGAATCTCCTCCGGATCGGTCATCGGGTCTTCTTCGCCCGGTAGTATCAGGGTACTGCTCATGATGGGCTCACCCAGTGCTTCCAGCAGCGCCTGCACGATGGCGTTGTCTGGCACCCGCATGCCGATGGTTTTACGCTTGGGGTGAAGCAGGCGCCGCGGCACCTCGCTGGTAGCGTCCAGAATGAAGGTGTAGGGCCCCGGGGTAAAAGTCTTCAGCAAACGGAAGTGGGTGTTGTCGACTTTAGCGAACACGCCAATATCCGAAAGATCCCGGCACATCAGAGTAAAGTTGTGCTTGTCGTCCAGCTTGCGGATACGCTTGATGCGATCTGCCGCCTGCTTGTCGCCCAGGTGACAGCCAACGGCATAGGCGGAATCCGTGGGGTACACGATCACCCCGCCACGGCGCAGAATATCCACCGCCTGGTTGATCAGCCGCTTCTGCGGCGTTACCGGATGAATCTGGAAAAACTGGCTCATTGGCTGCCTCCTGAAGCAAAAGCCGGATCCTTTTTCGAACCGCCCATGCAATCGGGGGACTCAGGCGCTGCCTGGTCAGACGCTTCCCACTCCTGCGGAGAGTAGACATGAAGTGCCAGTGCGTGCACGCCACCGGCCAGTTCTTCTGACAGTACACGGTAAACGGACTGGTGCCGCTTTACCTTGCCCTGCTCTTCAAACTCCGGCGCTACCAGGGTCACCTTGAAGTGGGTTTCCGAATTCGGTGGCACGTTGTGTTTGTGGCTCTCGTTTTCAACAAATAGATGCTGGCTGTCGAACGCGCTGGAGAGCTTTTGCTCAATGGCTTGTTGTAAAGACATAAACAGGCCTGCTCCTGATTGAATGTGTTACGGAACAGTCTACTACACGTAGCGCCATGTTACCTTGACAGGATCGGGGCAAAGCGCCATCTTCCGTCCCCAACTGAAAATTGCTTCCGACTTATGCGCCTTTATATTGCTGAAAAACCAAGCCTGGGCCGTGCTATTGCCGCCGCTCTCCCCGCCCCCCATCAAAAGGGCAACGGGTGGATCCGCTGTGGCGAAGGAAGCAGTGCCTGCACCGTCAGCTGGTGCATCGGCCACCTGCTGGAACCGGCGGAGCCTGCCCAGTACGATCCGCGCTGGAAGAAATGGCGCCAGGAGGACCTGCCCCTGTTCCCCGCGCGCTGGGAAGTGCACCCGAAAGACAGTGTGCGCCAACAGCTGAAGGTCCTGCAAACGCTGATCTGCAAGGCAGACACCATCATCCACGCCGGCGACCCGGACCGGGAAGGCCAGTTACTGGTGGACGAAGTTATCCGCTATGCGGGCGCCACCTGCCCGGTGCAACGAATCCTGATCAACGACCTGACCCCCACCGCTGTGGCAAAAGCCATCGACGCACCGAAAGACAACCGGGAATTCCGTCGCCTTTCCCACTCCGCCCTGGCCCGCCAGCGGGCGGATTGGTTGTACGGCATAAACCTCACCCGCTTCTATACGCTTTCCTGGCAACAGCAGGGTGAAAAGGGCGTTTATTCGGTGGGGCGGGTACAGACACCGGTTCTTGGGCTGGTTGTGGCCCGTGACAACACCATCGAGAATTTCCAGCCCAGGCCTTTTTTCCGGATCCAGGCGCACTGCCATGGCGTGGATGAAGAGGCAGACCAGCAGGGTTTCAGCGCACGATGGCAGCCTGCAGAGGAGCACAAGGCCTATCTGGACGAAGACGACCGGCTATTGGATGGCGACGTGGCCAGGCAGATTGCCACTGCTGTCGAGGGCCGGCCGGGGAAGGTGACCGAATCCCGTTTCCGGGACCGCAACGAAACACCCCCGCTGCCGCTATCACTCTCCGCCCTGCAGATTGAAGCGGGCCGGCTGTTCCGCATGGGCGCCAAAGACGTACTGGATACCGCCCAGAACCTGTACGAACGCCATCAACTGATCACCTATCCCCGCTCAGATTGCCGCTATCTGCCAGAGGGGCATTTCGACCAGCGCAAGAAAGTTCTGCAAGCGATTGGCAAAGTGGCAAACAAACTGTCACCGGCCTGCGATGCGGCAGATCTGAACCGCCGCACCGAAGCCTGGAACGACAAAAAGGTGGATGCCCACCACGCCATCATTCCCACGGCCAGGCAGGCCCCTTCCGGGCGATTGAGCGAAGCAGAACAGAACATCTACGAGCTGATCAGCCGCTACTATCTGATGCAGTTCAGCGCTGATGTCATCCACCGGGAAGGCAAGCTAGCCATCAGAATTGGCGACCACACCTTCAGGGCCACTGAAACCGCGATCCTGCAGTCGGGCTGGAAAGATCTGGAAATACGCCAGCGCGAAGCCCGGCAGGAAGCCGCCAAACCACCCCTGCCCCGGCTAGAAAAAGACGACCCGATACTGTGCGACTCGGTGGAGATCGCCGAGCGTAAAACACAGCCACCTCAGTATTTCACCGATGCCACGCTGCTGTCGGCGATGACCAATATTGCCCGATTTGTCAGTGACCCTGAGCTGCGCAAAACCCTGCGGGAAACCGACGGCCTGGGCACCGAGGCAACCCGGGCGGCGATCATTGATACCCTGTTCCGGCGCGACTACCTGTACCGGGACAAACGCCATATCCGCTCCACGCCCAAGGGCAAGGCGCTGATCCAATCCCTGCCAGAATCCATCAGCAGGCCGGACATGACGGCAATCTGGGAAGCCACCCTGGAGAGCATCCGCCGGGGCGAGGGCAACCCGAAACAGTTTATCGAAGACCTCAAGGAGCAGATCCGGGGCTTTATCAACAGCCCGGCCCCGGAGGCAGACAGCGCCACGCCATCCGAAGGCCAGCCCCACTGCCCCAAATGCCGCAGCCCCATGCGCCGTCGCGAGGGCAAGTTTGGCGCCTTTCATGCCTGCACCCGCTTTCCGGACTGCAAGGGCACGCGGCAGATTGAAGACGAGAACCCGCAAGACGGCACCAGCGACAAACCGGTGCCCTGCCCCCACTGCTTCTCACCTTTGGTGCGCAGAAAAGGCAAAAATGGCTGGTTCTGGGGCTGCAGTAATTTCCCTGGCTGCCGACAAACGGTTGATGACGATAACGGCAAGCCTGCGCTCCGTTTACGCAACACTACATAACGACACTGAAGCGAAATTGCGAATTTGTAATAATGTGAAGTGGTATTCAATCATTTAATCCCCGCGCACCCGGGGTTTCAGATTCACAGTGCCAATTTAATGTCGGGAGACGTTCAATGCGTATCGCTTTGCTTGAGGACGAACACGAACAGGCACAGCACATCCAGTCCATTCTTTCTGAACGCGGGCATCACTGTGACAGCTTCCCCTCCGGCCAGTCGTTTCTGAGCGCTGTGCTTCACCGCAGCTATGACCTGCTGGTGATGGACTGGCAGATTCCGGACATGACTGGCATAGACGTGCTTGAACATGTGCGGGCGCAGCTCAACTGGCAGATCCCGGTTGTTTTCCTGACCCAGCGCGACAGTGAAACCGACATCGTGCGGGCACTGGACGCCGGCGCTGACGACTACCTCTCCAAACCGGCCCGGGAAGCGGAACTGGTGGCACGCATCAATGCCCTCGCCCGCCGCACCAACCCAGACAACGAGAAAGAGGTGCTGGTCTACGGTCCGTTTGAAATCAATACCCAACTGCGGATCATTTCGCTCCACGGCGAGGTACTGACCCTGACCGACAAAGACTTCGACCTGACCCTGTTCCTGTTCCAGAACCAGGGCCGGTTACTGACCCGGGAAATGCTTCTGGAACGAGTCTGGGGGCTGGCCCGGGACATCAACACCCGCACCGTAGACACACACATGAGCCGCCTGCGGCGCAGGCTTGGCCTCAATCCTGAGAACGGGTTCCGAATCAAGACCATTTACCAGCGGGGCTATCGCCTCGAAGCCATGAAGGCCTCCGGCCCGGATGCACACGCAGTCGCTGCGGAACAGGCCTGAAATGATTCAACGCTCCACCCGTATTCTGGCTCATATCATTCTACTGCTGGGCAACCTCTGGCTTGCGCTGCCCGCGCAGGCCGAGCTGTCCATTACCCATGGCTCCCAGGCTGGCTCTGGCGCGGCGGAGTCAGTCCCGGTTCCCGAATGGTCGTACACCGTTCGGCCGGGAGAAAGCTTCAACGAAATCGCCGACGCTCTGCTCGCCAGCAACGTATCCGCCAGCCGGCTGCTTCAGCATAACGGCATTGATAACCCGGCCACGGTAAGCAGCGGAGACAGCCTTCGCATCCCGCTGTCCTGGCTCCAGCGCCAGCCAGATCCGGCGCGGGTTCGTTCCGTTGTCGGCCAGGTACAGCTCATTTCCGGGAACACCGGCAACAAGCGCCCCCTCACCGACGATATGCTGGTAAGGGTTGGCGACGAGATCCTGTCCCACAATGGTACCGCAACGGTCGAACTGGCCGACGGTTCGGTGGTGAGAATCTCTCCTGATTCACGGCTGGCGTTCAACCGCCTGACCCAGTACGGCAAGTCCGGCATGGTAGACACCCGTCTGCGCCTGGATCGTGGCGAAATCGAAACCCAGGTGAAGCCGGTCATTGAGGGCGGATCCCGCTTCGAGATTGAGACACCCTCTGCGGTGGCCGCCGTCCGGGGCACCATGTTCACTCTGAAGACGGCACCCGGCAAAACCGATCTCAGAGTTACCGAAGGGGAAGTGTCTTTCGGTCCTCCCGGCAAAACCCGCCGCATTCCTGCCGGCTACAGTGCCAGCGTGTCTGCCGTTGGCGTTGGCAACATGAGCATCCGCCAATTGCCGCCTGCACCTGCAATCAATCCCCTGCCGCCCCAGTTGAAGCAGCTGCCGGTTAAACTGAGCTGGCAGCCCAATGGCGCCAGCGCACACCGGGTAGACATCTTCGATGCGGAAACCGGCCGCTGGATGGACAGCAGCCGCGTAAGCGGCGACAGCTTCAATATTGACCTGCTGGACAATGGCCGCTACGACATTCACCTGGCCGCGCTGGACAGCAATGGCATTGCGGGAATGCCCGGCATCCTGAATGTAGAGGTCGATCTTCAGGCCCGTACCGCCACCCTCGAACAACCGGAAGCCGGTGAATCCGTCAACGATGACATGCCGGAGTTCCGCTGGCAGTTCCAGGGCGAGAACGAAGTGGCCAGGGTCGAGATTGCCGAGGACAGAGACTTTGGCAACCTGGTCGCCACCAGCGAATGGGCACCGGATCAGAGTGCCCTGCCATCACGTCCGCTGTCGCCGGGGCAGTATTACTGGCGTGTGGTTACCGAAGCCGGCGGCAATTCCGTTGCCACCAGCGAAACCCGCTCACTGGTTGTCAATGGTACCCTGCCGCCGGTTCGCATCATCAGCGTGAACTACGTGGACAGCCAGGTACGGGTGTTCTGGCAGAACGTGGATACAGCCACGGAGTACCGCCTGCAACTGTCTGAAGAGCCCAGTTTCAACAACATTATTAAAGAGGCTACCCTGTCTGATACCACGGCGGCCTTGCGCCTGATTCCCGGAAGGCGGTATTTTGTGCGGCTGAAAGCCCTTTCTGATGGCCCTCTTGAAAGTCGTTGGGGGCCAGGGAGGGAACTGTTCCTGGAGTGATTCACATATCTCCAGTGAACTCTCCATTGCACCCTGATACCCGACAGCAGGCCCCATGACCCGGAACTGGCTTCCAATAAAAACAAACCCGTGGACACTGGGCCTGCCACTTCTTGCCATACTGCTGCTGTTGCAGGCGACAACTGTACCCGAACGGCTGGATTTCTGGCTCTACGACACCCTGATTACCAACAGCCCGGCGGAAGTCTCGGATGACGTGGTCATCATTGCCATCGACGAACTCAGCCTGGACCGGCTTGGCCGCTGGCCCTGGCCGCGCGCTACCCACGCCCGGCTGATTGAAAAACTCTACCAGGCCGGCGCGAGAACCATCGTTTTTGACGTCCTGTTCCCCGAGCCGTCATCAGATGACCCGGAGCTGGCCCGGGCCATGCGCGAACACGGCAACGTCATACTGCCGCTGCACCTGTCACCCCCTTCCCGCAACTACCTGATCAGCGAACAGCTGCCCGTGGCAGAACTGGCAACTGCCGCATCCGCGCTGGGGCATGCACACGTGGAGCTGGATGAGGACGGACTGGCACGGGGCGTATACCTGATGAACGGCCTTGGCGACCACCTTTGGCCCACCCTGGCACTGGCTGCCTCAGGCACAACGTCGCAAATGAACGAACCCGGCGACGTACCTCACTACACCAATGTAAGGCAGCATTACCGGGCCATTCCACTGGCCGGCGGAGCAGGTACGCTGCCATCCTACTCCTACACCGAAATACTGGAACGCCCACCCTCTGCGGAAGTGTTTCGTGGCAAAACCGTCTTTATCGGTGCCACTGCGCCCGGCTTTGGTGACATCCTGCCCACCCCGTTCTCCGGGCTTCATCAACCCATGTCGGGCGTGGAGTTCCATGCCAACAACTATTCGGCACTGATTCAGAATAAGCTGATTTCCAGGGTTTCAACCGCTGCTGCCATTGGCCTGGCCGTTCTCGTGATTATTTTTCTGGCCAGCGCCCTGCCCCGGATGAGACCGACACGAACCATTCTCCTGTGCCTCGCGACGATGGCGGCACTGGCTCTGGCGCATGCATTACTGCTGAAATACGCGCGGCTGTGGTTACCGGTGTCCCATGCGGCGATCATCCCGTTGCTGGCACTGCCGGTATCCAGTGCTCTCCGGCTGGCCATGACCAACCGCTTCCTTAACAAGCAGTTGGACGAACTGGCAAGAGGGCCCACTATGACCCTGCAGGAGACCTCACGGCGGCATCCGCCGCAGCTGCTCAGCCAGTTCCAGGCACTGTTCCAGCCTGAGGGCTGGCTGCTGGCCGAGGGCGATGAGGTTATTACCGCCTCCGGGCTTACCGAATCCGACATTCCGCCCATGGAAAATCCCGGCGAATGGGTCCACATCGGCGGCCAGAGCTGGATAAGTCTGACCCGCGGTGGCCTCACCTACAGACTGGGCCTGAAACTCTCCAATGATCTGAGCCGAGAGGCCACCCAACGATACCTGCGCCGCCTGCCGCTGACAGCCAACAACACGCGATCATCGAACCGGCCCGGGCCAAGGGAAAACATATCTGCACGCATTGAACGTGTAAGACTTGCCACAGAGCGCATGAGCCAGATGCAGAAGTTCATACGCCGCAGCTTCGAGCGTATGCCCGATGGCATCATTGTGACCGATGAACTGGGGGTGATCCGCTTCGCCAACGGTCATATTAAGGAATGGTTCCGCGAACCCATGCCGAGCCTCAATGGCCTGCCCCTGGCACGGCTCCTGGAAGGCCACGACCCGAGAGAAACGCCACCCTGGCATGAAACCGTGTCGGAAACGCTGACCCTGGGACAGAGCCGCACCGTGGACCTGCGCATTCACAACAAAGACTTTCTGATCCACTTTGCGCCATTCTCCCTGCCAGACAGCGACCAGAGCGGGATTATCGCCAACATATCCGACATCTCGGAACTGCGGGAACAACAACGCCAGCACCGGGAGGCCATCGACTTCATCTCCCACGACGTGCGTTCGCCGCTGGTGTCCCAACTGGCGCTGATTGAACAACTGAAAAGAAACCAGGGCCAGTTGGAACCGGAGCAGCTGGATCAACTCGGCAGGCTGGCCAGGCGCAGCTACCATCTGGCCGAAGAATTCGTGCAACTGGCCCGTGCCGAACAGCTGACTGAGACCCGTTTTTACGAATGCGAGTTCCTGGCCATTGTGGAAAACGCCAGAGACAGTGTCAGCGAACAGGCCGCAGAGAAAGACATCCAGCTGACACTCCAGGGCACCGAAGACCTGTGGTTGAAAGGCAATGCCGAATTGCTGGAGCGGGCAGTCATTAACCTGCTGACCAACGCCGTGCAGTACAGCGCTCCGAAGTCCACCATCATTATTCAGGTGTTCCAGGCCGGGCACCAGGCCTGCCTGACGGTCAGTGATGAAGGCGAAGGTATCGCACCGGAGGAAGTCCCCCACCTGTTCGACCGTTACCGGCGCCAGAAAAGCAGTGAGCTTTCCGGCAACCATGGCACCGGATTGGGGCTCTCATTCGTCAACGTGGTGGTAGAAAAACACCGTGGCGAAATCCACGTCAACTCCCGCCTTGGAGAAGGTTCGGCCTTTACCCTTAAACTGCCGGTCACCCATCAGATCGGGTAACCACAAGGCCGAAGCTTTACTGCTCATCAGATCGTTTTACTGACTTGCTCCGACGGCGTGCTCACCAGACCGTCGACATCCTCGACCTGAATGGTGAAGTACCAGGTGCCGTTATCCAGATTACTGATGGTGTAGTCCATAACGCTGGCATCATCGATGCGAACAGCTTCGGAAAGTTCTTCCGGGTTCTGGCCGTAACTGATCACGTAACCAGACAGCTCACCCATCCTGATTCCATCACCATTCGCACGGGTTGCAGGCGCATTCCAACTCAGCGACGCGGAACGCTCGCCAGCCTGCTGGCTTTGTGCAGTGCTCTCCGAACCGGAACTGCCGGATGAATCGCCTCCACACCCTGTAAGCACAACTCCTATGAAAAACACGGCTGTCCATGCCATTGACATTTTAATGACGCTTTTCATATGCTTTGTACACCAATATATCGTCGCGTTTGTGAAATTATATAAAACGACGGAGAGTATCAATGTGAATAACGTCGTTGTACCAATTAAAAATTTGTCAATTTTCCGACAGGCAATGGTAACCAATTAACGGAAGCTACTGATGAGCGGACATTTTTTGCCCAGAACCGGGAAAAGGAAGGGAAAATACGGTACGAAAGTAGGAGATCTTCAGGAACAACTCGCAGGATGCGGCTTGCGTCCCGTGGGCGGGTATGTTTATCGGGACAGAGGGGGCTATCTAGGCCGGGGGAGGCGACTCAAGCAAGCCAGTCACCTCGATCTTGCCGCGGGATAATCTGACCATGTCGCGCCTTTCCAGCTCTTTCAGCAGGCGGCTGACAACCTCTCTGGCCGTTCCCAACTCCACCGCAAGCTCCTGGTGGGTAATCATGACCGGCCCACGTGCGCCACGGGCCAACAACCACTCCTCAAGACGCTTGTCCATGCGACGGAAAGCAACCTCCTCCACCAGCAACATCAGGTCATCCAGGCGACGACCATAAGACTCCATGATGCCCAGCCGGAATCCGGCAGACTGATCCATCAGCCGGTCAAAGGCTCCACGGGGAATCATCAGCGCCTCGGCGCCATCTTCCACTACAGCCTCGGCACGGTAGGCCCGCCCCGTCATCAGGCAGCCGATGGAAAGCGTGCAGATGTCATCGTTCTCCATGCGATACAGCACAATGCTGTGCCCGGAAGCACCCGTCATCTGCACTTTGACCCTCCCGCCCACGACCAGGGGAAGCCCCTGGCAATGCTGCCCTGCGCTGAACAGAATCTGACCTGCCGGAAACGTCATCGCACGGGCTTTTTCAAGGGTTTCCTTGCGGAGGGTGTCGCTCAGACTATCGAGAATGCTGTGGCGTGCCATGAAACCTGATCCTGTCTGTCGGCATTTGTGAGTTGAATGTGACTTTATCACTGAAGTAGCCCATGGCGCTGCTCTAAGATCAAGTCATTACCTGATACCACCAAGGGAGAAAGAGAAATGACCAGAAACATGGGAACAGCAGACCGCACTATACGAGCCATTGTTGGTATTGTATTACTGGCACTGGTATTCGTGGGGCCACAAACAGCCTGGGGCTGGATTGGCATCATCCCGCTGGCAACAGCGCTGATGGGCAACTGCCCGGCTTACTCGCTGATCGGCATCAAGACCTGCAAGAAGCAGTAGACATCCGAACGCAAAAAGGCAGATCATAATCCCCGGATCTGCCTTTTTGCGTTAAGGAACAAGGAGCATGGCTCAATTCGAATCCGGCGATAGGCGCAGGGATAGCCGGCGCGGGCCTGAGCCTGATCATCGGCAAGCGATTTGTAAGAGGCTCCTCTGACCGGGTCAAACAGATTCCCGACTTCATCAATACACCGATGGACGTCCTGGCTACCGGCCTCTTCGACATGATTGCGACTCTCGGAATAAAGCTCGCGAAGATTGATGGCGAGCTTGTCCGGCAAGAGCGTGACTTCATCACAAACTATTTTGTCGACGAGTGGGCATACGACCCGCTCTTCGTTCAACAGGGCCTGAGGCTGATAGAAGAACATTCAGACCAGTACTCGGTAGAAGAAGTCACCGAACAACTGGCCCGCTTTAAAAAAGCCAACCCGGACTGCAACTATCGTTCTATGTCGAGAGAGATAATCACTTTCCTGCATGACATTGCAGAAGCAGACGGCAGCCTGGATGAGCGTGAAGAAGTGGCCATTGAGCGGGCGGAAGCCATATTTGAAGAGATCAATTCGATCACCACAAACCTTTCGGAGTCAGCCAGGGCCGGCGTCAAGCAGGTTTCCCGCTTCGGTAAATCCACCCTCAACGGACTTGGTTCAGGGCTTGATAGTACAAAGAAAGGGTTGCAGCGATTAAAGACCAAATCCCGTGAGAAGCTATCGCGACGGCGGCGGAGTGAATGAATCAGGCCAGCTACCGCTTCGGATCTCCGGCAGACCGGAAACATCCGGATTGTATAAATAGATCCACACTGGCCCGAACGGCGTCTCAAGCTGCCGACGGTCATACTCGCCAGACTTTGGCGCCCGCGGTTTATGGCCTTCAAGCCCATCCAGCCGTACAAACAGCTCGTCGGTGACGTCGTAGACTTCAACATCAATTCCATGACTGGGGCGCAGCTTGGCACCGGGAAAAGGCCCGATGTCGTAGAGGGTGATCTGCTTCAGCCTGCAGCGTCCGACGAAGTGGGCTGTGGTCAGAAAATGGTGGTTTGAATGGCCTTTCTTGAGAGTGCCATAGACGCCTACGCGGTTGAGACTCACTCGCCCTCCTCGGCCAGCATATTCATGATCAGGCGGATCATGGTGTCTTTGTTTGCAGGGTCAGATTCAGCTACCAACAGCGTCAGCGCCGCCAGACCCACATCATTAATCACCGGCTCCCCGCTGGCATTAAACAATCGACTGTTACGGTGAAGAAAGTCCACAAACAGAAAGGCCGCGCTGCGCTTATTGCCATCGGAGAACGGGTGGTTCTTGATCACAAAGTACAAAAAATGCGCCGCCTTTGCCTCCACACTGGGGTATGCCGGTTCGCCGAAGACGGACTGGTCCAGGTTGCCCAGCAGTGAAGCCAGGCCATCACTCCGGTCACGAGCGAAAAGCTCGGTGGCTTCTCCCCGGGCCATCAACTCCTTCTTCAAACCATCCAGACCTGCGCGAGCCTCCTTCAGGGACGGCAATGCACCACCTGACTGCGCTTGTGGATCGGTGAGCAGGCCCTCATCGTAGCGCTGCAGAAGTAGAAAGGTCTGGGCATAGCGGCTAACGATATCCACCAGGCCGCGACCACTTTCAGCATCCAGTGCCGGGCTATGAGCGGCCTTACGCACCAGTGTCAAAGCCGCTTCTAGTTCCTGGGCGTTTTCTTCAAAGCGCTGGCGGTTGATGGTCCAGCCCTGGGTGAGGTGTTCGCGCAGAATGCGGGTAGCCCACTGTCGAAAGCTGGTCGCTCTTCTGGAGTTAACGCGATAACCTACCGAAATAATGGCATCCAGATTATACTGTTTGATGCGGCGGGTAACCTGACGCCGGCCTTCCTGACGAACTACCGAGGATTCCTCGGTAGTTACCGACTCGTCCAGCTCACCCTCTTTATAGATATTCTTCAGATGCAGACCGATGTTATCTATGGATGTGTCAAATGCTTCCGCCATTTGTCTCTGACTTAGCCAGACAGTTTCCTTGTTGGCATCCAGGCGAACCTCGACCGCCTGATCGGCGTTTTTATAGATAACAATTGGGGAGCTGTTCTCTTCACTCATGCTATTTCTCCATCCTTGAAGGTATAGAATTGAACCGCGATTTCCATGCTAAAGACTCCAACTACCGTCCAGACATACCCAACTAACTGATACTAGAATCGAGCTTTGTAGCTCTGAGGCGACAGCTGCACGTGCTGTTCAATCGCCCCCGGCAAGATGAACAGTCGCGAAGCCACTCCAAACTCGTACACTCGGTAGAGACGAAACGCTTCTGCGAATTCATTAGAAAATGATCGCTCATTTTCACTAATGAAGAATGGCTGATACTTACCTGACTGGGTGGCCTTAACCTCTAGAAACCGCTCTTTATCCCCCATCGCATCAAAAGACCGAATATCGAACCCCAATCCATCGCCACGTTCTTTGCTGGACCACTCTACCTCTGCCGCCAGGTCAGGCCGACCTTGCGCGGTAAGCCTCTGCCGTTCCATGCGGAGAACAAATTTCTCAGCGCGTTCCCCCAATTGGCGGTTGCGCCGCTCACGTTCCGAGAAGTCGATACGCGTTGCCAAATAACTGGGCCTACCCTCGGCGACATGAGGAATGCGCTCTGGCGGTTCCGGATCAAATACAGTGTCCCAGGCCCAATCCTGAGGTTCCGGTTCATCGACAACCTTATCAGCAACGAGATTGACGTCTTCAACGACCCTCTGATGGCCAGCAAGATAGGACAGAACCACCTGTTTGAGCTGTTGCTGATAGTTAAAAGCAGGTTTGTAGCCGGGAATATATGGAAGCCCCAACTCCAATAACACAGCACTGACGTTCTGGTGTTTATACTCGACCGATCCCTCTGAGCGATTATTCAGGCGGGGCTGCAGCGCCCTGCGGTGTGCTGCTTTACTGTAGGACGCTCCGACGAGATGTTTCTCCAGCATCGTCACATAGTCATTGACCAGGAACTCACATTCCAACCAGTCCCAACCACCACGCTCAGGTTGAAGAAGGTCACGAATCGACTTTTCATCAAGGCTGGTTATCAGTGCGGATCTCAGAAGCTCTCGTGCAAACTGGTTATCCAACAGTTCGAACAGCTCATCGTCCAGAAAAGCATGATCAATGTGAGCATCAATGACGCCCTGCGATGTAGAAGTCGTCAATTGTTCATATGGCTCTTGCTGGCCGGGTCTGACTTTGTGGTGCCAAAACCCCTCACTCCGGAGGTGAAAAAACGGTAGATGCGGATTGTTTCGATCCGAAGGAGACGCCAATGCCTGAAAACGCTCGGTAAAATGACGTTTAAGATCATCGTCAAAATAGAACCGATTATTCGTAACTTCGCCCGACTCTACGAGATCCATGACCGCCTGCAACATGGCCACTTTGTGAGGGCTCTTATTAGAACCACCCCTGTTCATTCGAAGCGTTGCGAAGCGCTTTTCGTAATCAAGCAAACTCACCGGCCACTCCAGTAATCTGCTTTCTCCGGGATAACCCATCGCACGCCACCACGAGGATCTTGCTGATCACCTGTGTACCTAGGAATCAAGTGACAATGCATGTGCAAAACCGTCTGCCCTGCCGCCGTTCCACAATTCATACCGATATTGTAGCCATCCGGCTGGTAACGATTCTCAAGCCAATGCTTACCTTCCTCGACCAGCTCCATGATGGCTTTTTGTTCAGCAGCAGTAAGGTCAAACCAGTCGGCAGCGTGCCTATTGGGGACGATCAATAAATGGCCTTGAGAAACCGGAAAGCCATCCAGGCGGATATGAGCCAATGCATTTGACGGCATTGAACCCTGGTCTGATGCTTCATTGACGGCGCAAAATGGGCAGCACTGTTTCATTACAACTTTCCATTTATAGATTCCGAGGGGTTCAATCTCCGTTGATTTCTTAATCAAAGCCCCATCGACTTGCAGCTACGATTCTGCCAATCATTACTGCCAGGATCGCAGCTAATTGTGACTACCATCTATAAGTTTCTACACCAGGTTAGCAGAACCCTGCTCTTTCATCGCCAGAATATCCCTAGGCGCCACACCCAGATCACTCCACTTTTCCGGATGGCAGGTAAACAGCAGTATCTGGTGGCGGTTGGCCGCGTCGAACAGGATGCGCTTCATGTCTTCCAGGCGGTCCGTGTCACTGTGCACCAGCGTGTCGTCCAGTATTACCAGGGTGGGCCTGCCGGCTTCTCGTAGCAGATCTGCATAGGCCAGGCGGCTGATCAGGCCCATCTGTTCGCGGGCGCCGAAGCTTAATTCGTTGATCTGTCCCAGTTCGGTTCCCCGTGTGAACGTGCCAGGCCTGAGGTGTTCATCCACTTCCAGGGTGGCTTGCGGGAACAGCAGGGAGAGGTAGTGGTCCAGGTGCTTTTGCAGCGGGGCCTGCA
>NZ_JAWLDU010000058.1:0-17303 GCF_041686475.1 Marinobacter sp. | reverse complement strand
CTGCTGCTGCGTTCCTTCCTGGCGGCTTATCCAAGGCGTCATGCCCAAACCTGAAGGTTCGATTTGCGACCGTCCCGCATCCCAGGCAATACCTAAACAGAAGCGAACATTCATAGAGTCTCAGATTCCCGCCGCTTTTTTCCCAGTTGAGTGCTTTGTCGTCCCGGCGGCGGTTGCTGATCTTCCCTCGGGCGTTGGCTGGATACGGAATCAGTGCTTATTCAAGCACTCATCCAAAAAATTTCCGTTAAAACTCTCGAACATGCCGTTCTGCGTTGGCTTTCAGGGCTGGATCAGTTTCAGCACAATTGAACCTGACCCATGATAAGGTCAGTCGGACATAGGATTACCTTCGGCTATTGCGAGGTCTGACCGACTTGCTGCGTTCTTCATAACAACCAGATGTTCGCTACGATTTTTATTAAATCGTGCGATCTCGGCGTCTGGGATGGCTGCGGCGGTAGGGATCTCGGCAGTCAGCGGATCGACGGGGCGGCCGTTAATGTGAAACTCGAAGTGCAGGTGGGCGCCGGTGCTGCGCCCGGTATTTCCTGACAAAGCAATTTTCTGGCCGCGTTTAATTGCGATGCCTTTGCGGACCAGGATCTTGTCGAGATGCAGATATCGTGTGGTGTGCGTGCCCCCGTGATCAATGTCGATGTACTTGCCAGCGTAAGGGTGATTGCCGATACGGGCGACAATTCCGTCTCCGGTGCTGATAATGGGTGTGCCGGTTGGCGTGGCAAGATCCACGCCGTTGTGAGGGGCAATGCGGCCAGTCACAGGGTGCAATCGCCTGGGATTGAAATGTGAGCTCACGCGGTAACGCTTTTTGGTAGGCAGTCGCAGAAAGGCGGGCGTCACGCTGTCGCCATTCTCATCGTAGTAATTGCCGTTGTCATACAGAAAGGCGTAGTGGGTTCTGGTAGAGCGCTCCAGAGAAAGGGCTTCGATGCGGGTCTTCCCGGTGCTTTCGGTACCCGTCATTTCGTGGCCAATGATGACTGAGAATCGATCGCCGGCCCGGAGATCCCTGCGGAAATTGAGTTGCCTTCGCAGAAGCTGGTCGATCAGAAGGATCTGCGCCTGCGTTACGCCCGCTTGCATAGCCGAGGCGTAGAAGCTGCCATGGATCGTGCCCCTGAGCACCTCGGAGACCCAGAAAGTCTCTTCTTCGAACGCCTGGTGCACGAAGGCGCCATCGGGTTGGCGTGAGTAGGTAACGTGGCGTGCCGGGTCGAGATGCACAACCAGTTCTGAAAATTCTCCCTGCTCATCGAAGTTCAGACCGAGTCGGGTTCCAGGCCTCAGCGTTTCTAAATGCAAATACTCGGCGTCTGCTGCCAGAATCTCCTGAAGGTCCTCCATGGGTGCTTTGCTTGCCTGGAAAATCCGGCTCAATGTGTCTCCAGTTTCAATGCGCCAGTCAACGGTTTTGCCCGTTGGGCGCTCCGCCGTCTGATGGTCTTCCGTGCCGGCGGTTTCAACGGCCCCTGTCGGAACTGAGTTCGATTGGTTCCCGCGCTCCGGCATTTCCGATGGCAGAGCGGCCACTGCCGGCGACGATTTGAGTGGCATCAGGTTTGCCGTCAACAGAACGGCGGCCGCCAGGGTAAGCGCGATTTTCTGGAATGTTGAAAACAATGAAAAGATCTTCATTTTCTGAGTCTCTATGCCACGTTCTGACCGTTCGACAATTGACGGTTCGTTCGACGTATTACGGCGTTTACCACATTTAAGGCGACGAACAGGAAGGCGACAACGCACACAATGGTTGGCCCCGTTGGCGAATCGAAGTGATAGGAGAACGCTAGACCTGCAACATTGGCGCAAACACCGACGATGGCAGCCATGACCGCCATGGCTTCCGGCGTCCGGCTGAATCGGCGCGCTGTGGCTGCTGGAATGATCAGCATGGCTGCAATCAACAGAACACCGACCACCTTGATCGCGACGGCCACCACAATGGCCAGCGCGATGGTGAGCACCAGTTGCTCCCGGCGCGGCGATATTCCGCTGGCAAGCGCCAGGTCAGGATTCAGGGTCGATAACATCAAGGCAGACCATCGATATCCGATCATAACAAGAACCAGGACAGCTCCGCCCCAGATAACGGCCAGATCTGTTTTGCCCACGGCAAGGATGTCTCCGAACAGGTAGGCCATCAGGTCGATTCTTACCCCCGACAGAAACGACACGGCGACCAGCCCCACCGCCAACGCAGAGTGGGCCATAACGCCGAGCAGGGTGTCCATGGCATATCCCCGGCCGCTCAGTGTCGAGACCGTCACCGCCATCAGAAGCGATATTAGCAGCACGCCGGCGAAAATCGGTGTCGAGAGAGTGAGTGACAGGGCGACACCGAGCATGGCTGCATGAGCCGTAGCATCACCAAAATAGGCCATGCGTCGCCACACAATAAAACAGCCCAGAGGAGCCGCAGCAATCGATACGCCAACGCCTGCAAGTGTGGCCCGAATCAGGAAGTCATCCAACATTATACCGCCTCACGCATAGAGCCCGCCTTGTGGTCATGATCTCTGTGGCTATAAAGCGCCAGTGTGTCATCGTCGTCTTCAAACCCGAACAGCGCGCGGTATTCGGAGGAATTGCTGACCACCTCCGGTTTACCTTCACAGCAGATACGTCCGTTCAGACAGATCACCCGTTCAGACTGGCGCATGACTACTTGCAAATCATGGCTCACCATAATGACGCCACAATTCAGCGAATGCCTGATGCGGTCAATCTGCTTATAGAAATTTGCCGTGCCCCGACGATCCAATCCCTGGGTCGGTTCATCAAGAAGCAGTAGATCAGGCTCCTCCAGAAGCGCTCTTGCCAACAAAACACGCTGCAGTTGCCCCCCTGATAATGACAACAGTTGCTGGTCCAGAAGGTCGGGTACACCTGCATTAGCCATGGTTGACCGAATGGCGGGAGCTGAGGCCCTGCGAGGCAGTTGCAGAAAACGCTTAACCGTCATGGGTAGGGTTTCATCGATGTGAAGTCGTTGGGGGACGTAACCAATCGAGAGCCCAGGTGAGAGAACGATTCGCCCGTTAGAGGGTTTAAGGGCCCCGATTATGGTTTTAAGCAACGTCGACTTTCCGGATCCGTTGGGACCAATAACAGTCACAATATCGCCGCGCTGAACCTGCAGGGTAATATCCCTCAGTATGGGAGTCTGGCCAATCTGAACGGACAGATTGCGAGTTTGAATCAACATTGAAAAATCCTCGATGGACGCTTTCCTCTTCCGGGCCGGCTGTCTCTCTTAAGGCTCCTGGTGACGTGAGGGTTCTAAAATTTAATGTTATGTTATAACATAACAATAAACGCGTCACGCTTAGCCGTCACTTTTAATCAGTCCCGAACGCATCAGGAGTTCTCGATGATCCGATCATCCTTTGTAGCAGGTTTAGCCTTGAGTCTTTTGCCCATAAACGGTTGGGCGACCGGTCCCAAAGTCGTTGTTGATATTGCGCCACTGCATTCGATGGTTGCCGAGGTCATGAATGGCGTTGGAGAGCCAGCGTTGTTGATCGAGCCCGAAGCGTCACCGCACAGCTATTCCCTACGCCCCTCTGAAGCTGAAGCGCTTGCCGAGGCTGACGCGGTTTTCTGGATAGGTGAAGGCCTCACTCCATGGTTGGAAAAGTCCCTCGATACGCTGGCAGGAGACGCACAGCGAACAAAGATGATGGCAGTAGAGGCCACAACCACTCACTCATACCGCGAAGGAGCCACCTTTGAGACTCACGATCACCACGACCAGGGAAATGAGAAGCATGACGATGCTTCTCACGACGATGGTCATGCTTACGAGTGGGCTGGAGCGTTTGAGCTTTCCGCTGGTGAGTATGTATGGTCATTTGCGAAAGTTGATGGTGATTACGCAGATCCGAAAATGAAAATGGCCATCATTGAAAGCGATGCAAAAGGAGAGGCTGCCATTGAAAGCGAGGAGAAAGCGGCGGAAGACTTAATCAAGTCGCCTCGCTCTTCAGAGCGAGTGCATGGTGAATTGCTCACACCGAACGATAGTAGTGCATACCAGTTGATGTTCGATCCGGATAGAAATGTGACCGAATTCCGGATTGTTGTTGAATCCTCGGGCGTTTACACATTCTTTACTGAACATATGCCTTTTGAATTTGAAGCGGAAGAGCATTTCTTTAAAACGACGGACAGGCAGGACGTTGAACCGACATCTCAAGAACCTGACAGCGTGGATCATCACAACCACCACCATCATCACGGTAAAGACCCCCACGCCTGGCTGGATCCCATGAATGCGAAGATATGGGCCGGCGAGATCGCAAGAGTGCTCGCTGCTATCGATTCATCCAATACCGAGGTCTATCAACAGAACGCCGAGGCATTTGCTGAATCCATGGATGAACTGATGGCTTCTCTTGATGAGAGAGCGACGCGCCTGGATGGCACACGCTTTATCGTTTTTCACGATGCTTACCAATACTTCGAGCGTCGTTTTGATTTGCCAGCGGCCGGCGCAATCTCGATCTCTGATGCTTCTGATCCAAGCCCGGCACGAATTCGGGAAATTCAGGGGCTGGTCTCAGAGCTCGGGGTAACCTGCGCCTTTGCAGAACCGCAATTCAACCCAGGTATGCTCGACACGGTGTTTGAAGGTTCAGAGGTCAGGACCATTGGCGTAATGGACCCGTTGGGCGTGGAGATCGACGTCGGTCTTGGTCAATACCCGACGTTAATCAGGCAATTAATGAGTAGTCTCGAGAAATGCCAATAACAGGTTTTAGAAAGCCGGTCTCGTACTGGAGTGCTATGGGTAGTGAATGTTATGGCTAGCCTGACACCAAACCAGCAAAGGGTTTTGCATGTGCTTCAGCAGGAGCAGGCGCCTCTGGGCGCCTATGCCATCCTTAAGAAAACCGGCTTTCGGGGCGCAATCCAGGTCTACAGAGCCCTGGAGAAGCTTGCCGATTTCGGGCTCGCCAGAAAACTCGAAACCATGAATGCTTACATTGCCGTTTCTGTCAGCGCCCAGTCCTCGCCCACGGCTTTCGCAATTTGTGACCGTTGCGGCCACATCCATCAAGTTGCGGATGCCACCGACATTCAGCGTTTGCAAGATGACCTAGCCCGGATGAATTTTAAGGTGGGGCGATCCGTTGTTGAATTTCACGGTGTGTGTTCCTTGTGTTCCGACGAATCAAGGGAAGCCAGGCACCGACCACCTCTTCCGAAACCGAAGCAGGCTTAGCATGAACAAAGAAATGCCAGATGTTGCCAGCAATGAAGCCCCGCAAATCCGTGCACCGCTGGAATGGGTCGGGATGAGCCGGATTGATATACCTATCCATATCTCTGAACAGGGTTGCCCGGGGCTGGTCCATGCTGTTGTGGACGCCCAGGTCAATTTGCCCGCGGTAACTGTCAAAGGCATTCACATGTCTCGCATATACAGAATGCTTGATGAAATGTCGTGCCAAGAGGCAATAATAGGCCCCAGACATTTACGAAAGCTTCTCGAGCAAATGGTTGCCAGTCACCGCGATTGCTACACCGACGGAGCAAGGGTGGTTCTGGATTTTAGTCTGCTTGCCAGGCGGGCGGCTCTGCGGTCACCGGAACTGGCGGGGTGGAAGGGCTATCCAGTGCAACTTGAGGCCAGGTTGGACCAAAAGTCGTTCTCGTTAAGAGCGTCGGTTCTGGTGGAATATTCCTCCACCTGTCCCTGTTCAGCAGCCTTGTCCCGTCAGTTGGTGGCCGATGGTTTCAGGAAGAGCTTCCCTGAGAGTGTCGGGCTGATGGCTGAGGATGTGGCCGCCTGGCTGGAAGAGAACGCCACGCTGGCCACGCCTCACAGCCAGCGCAGCGAGGCACGTGTGAACGTGGATATTCCGGTCTCTGCCGAGGGCTTCGGCCTGATGACACTCATTGACCAGGTAGAGTCAGTTCTGGCAACGCCTGTCCAGACCGCTGTCAAACGAGCGGATGAGCAAGCGTTTGCGTGGCTTAATGGCCAGAATCTGATGTATGTAGAGGATGCAGCCCGACGAATTCAGAATGCCCTTTCAGGACGTTACCACAACCTCCAGACCCACGTGAGACACCTGGAAAGTCTCCATCCCCATGATGCCGTGGCGTCTGCCAGCGGGGATTTTCAGGGGGTGATTTGATGGGCTCTGACCGTATCCAGCTCTACAACACGCTTGCCGGCCGCAAGGAGCCACTAAGCACCGAGCTTCCCGGACGGGTAACCATGTACGTGTGTGGGCCAACAGTCTACAACTATGCGCACATTGGCAATGCCCGGCCCGCGGTGATCTTTGATGTGCTGGCCAGACTGCTGCGCTTTGACTATTCCTGTGTGCTCTATGCCCGTAATTTCACGGATGTTGATGACAAGATCAATGCCGCGGCGGCTGCCGAAGGGGTGAGCATCAAGGCGCTTACGGATCGGTATATTGATGCCTACCACGAGGATCTTGAAGCCTTAGGAGTCGAAGCTCCGGATTTGGAGCCCCGAGTCACAGAGCATATTCCGGACATCATAGAGTTGATTCAGGCTCTGATGGTTCGGAGGCACGCCTATGAAGCATTGGGGCACGTGCTCTTTCATGTGCCCTCCTATTCCAATTATGGGGCTTTGTCTAAACGGAAACCCGAGGACATGGTTGCCGGTGCCCGGGTAGAGATCGCCCCCTACAAAAGAAGCCCTCTGGATTTCGTGCTCTGGAAACCATCAACCGGCGATCAGCCCGGCTGGGCAAGCCCCTGGGGCCGTGGTAGGCCGGGGTGGCATGTGGAATGTTCCGCCATGATTGGCAAACACCTGGGCACAACGATCGACATTCATGGTGGTGGACAGGATTTGATATTTCCACACCATGAAAACGAAATCGCCCAGGGTACCTGTGCGAATGGTACCCGTTATTGTCGAAGCTGGGTTCACAACTCCTTTGTCACCGTGGATGGACAGAAGATGTCCAAGTCACAGGGTAATGTGCTGTTGATCCGTGATTTGCTTGCTAAAGCTCCCGGTGAGGCTATTCGCCTGGCTCTGCTGTCGACCCATTATCGCAATCCCCTCGACTGGAACGAGCGCCGCCTGACTCAGTCGGTCGGGACCCTGGCCCGCTGGTACAGCTGTCTGGCCGACGCGGAGAGTGACACGTGCCAGCAGATCGGTGCTGAGTGCGAGCCAGACGCGGAAGTTCTGGCAGCCCTTCGTGATGATCTTCACGTGTCCCGGGCTTTGAAACGGCTGCATGAGCTATGTCAACAAATGCAGCGCGCCGATACTCGCGAGGGGGCGAGAGAAGCTGCGCGGACATTCCGTGCCTCGGCAGGCATGCTAGGCCTTCTTCGCGCGCCCAGTCACGTGGCGCTTGCTGATTTGTTCGGTGCTGAATCAAGCAGTAGTCGCGAGGAATTGCCACCCGAACTCATTGAGGCAATGGTCCGTGAACGGCAGGAAGCCCGTGATCAGAAGGATTTCGCGCGTGCCGACGCGCTCAGGGAGCAACTGAAGCGGGAGGGTGTGGTGATTGAGGATACGGCACATGGCCCGCATTGGCGTCGGGAACACGAGCCTCTTAGATAAATCGGCAACGCGCAGATGCTCTCGTGCTGATCGGCCGAGCTTCTCCGCAAACATTTTAGAAGGAAGAAATCAGATGATTCCCCAAACCTACGAAGAATGGCGACACTGCATCACCGTGTTCTGCAACCAACCTCTGACCAGAGTGTACATCGACCAACGAATTAGGGCATTGAACACGCCAAGTGACCATATGACTGCCAAGTTTGTCCAGCTTTATGGAGAGGATCAGCGGGCGCGCATGCTTGAGTGGTTTGAACGAGCCAGGAGCGAGCTTTGATGCAGAAACATCTGAGCGACAGGAAGAGGGAATGATCTGCACAACAAGAAGGTCGGCTACAAGATCCACGCCGGCAGCTGAGGCGAACACATGAGCAAGATACTTATTCGAAATGCATCCACGGTAAAACGCCTGTTGGGAATGGCTTCTGACGACCGGGTGACCATCCATGTCGCCACTGAAAATAACAGAATTGCGTCGGTTTCCGAGCAGCCTATTGAGGGGTATTTTGATAGCGTAATAGATGCGACCGGATTGTTTTTGTCACCAGGCCTGGTGGATCCTCAGGTTCATTTCAGAGAGCCGGGTTCAGAGTACAAGGAAGATATCGAATCAGGCAGCAGAGCGGCTGTTAAAGGCGGCTTTACCTCGGTTATTTCTATGCCAAACACCCGCCCAACAGCGGATAACCCCGAAGTGATCGCCTTTATGGTCAATCGCTCCAAAAAATTGGCTATCTGTAAAGTTTACCCAACGGGGGCTCTGTCTATGGGGCTTGCTGGTCAAACCATGACTGATTTTGCTGCCTTAAAAGGAGCCGGAGCCGTTGCTATTACGGATGACGGCAAAGGCGTGCAAGATGACAAACTGTTTCTTCAAGCGTTAAGAAGCGCCAGGCAGCTTAACTTGCCCGTATTGGATCACTCTGAAGATGAGTCGCTGTCCAATGGCGGCGCCATTCACAAGGGCGACATATCGCGAAAATTTGGAGTAAAGGGCATCAAGGCCAATTCGGAATCCGTGCACGTAGAGCGTGGCTGCCGCATGAGTGAGGAGACGGGTGCCCATTATCATGTGTTGCATATTTCTACCAGAGAATCCATTGATGCCGTGCGATTTGCAAAGGCAAAAGGCATTCCGGTGACCGCTGAGGTATCACCGCATCACTTACTACTGTGTGATGAAGACATCCGCGTGAGAAAAGACAACAGCCTGGATGCAAACTGGAAAATGAACCCACCATTACGGTCTCGTGCCGACAAAGAGGCCTGTCAACAGGCTTTGCTAGACGGTACGATTGACGCCATCGCCACCGACCATGCGCCACACTCGCCCACTGAAAAAGCGCAGCCTATCGAATCGGCGCCATTCGGTATCATTGGTCTGGAGACTGCATTCCCGCTGATTTACAGCCATTTTGTACGAACTGGGCAACTGTCACTGGCCAGCTGTATTGACCTCATGAGCAAGCAAGCGGGAGCATTGTTTAACCTTGAATGCGGGCGCATCCAAGTGGGGGCTGCAGCTGACCTTTGTTTGCTTGACCTGGAAACAGCATTTGTCGTCTGTGACACATTTTTCGCCTCAAAATCGACAAACTCGCCGTTTATCGGTGAAACACTTTACGGCCAAACCCGAATGACCATGACCGAGGGCCGAGTTGTTTACGGCTGATTTGTTTAACAACTCTGCTACCTTTACTTGTTCTGCAGCGCTAAAAACGCCTGAGCATTCTCCAGGAATGCATTCAGGTAGTCGATTTCGGCATCTTCCCGCCGGATGCCTAGGTAAATCTGTTTAGTGATGCCCTTTTTGCCGAAACGGGTGGGGGTGATGGGATACCGTTTGAATTGCCACAACCATCGAGAGTGAACATATCATGAAAGAAACGTCTGACCAGTCTCAGCCCGCCGGGCCGGATGCTGTTAGCTTTGCCCCCAGAAACTCCATTGAGCAGGTGGAGGAGCAGGCTGAACTGGCCCCCAAATTCGATGCTGATGGACTGATCACCTGTGTGACCACCGATGCCGACAGCGGCGAGGTCCTGATGCTGGGCTATATGAACAAGGAGGCGCTGGAGAAAACCATTGTTACCGGCGAGGCCTATTACTGGAGCCGCAGCCGGCAAGTACTCTGGCACAAGGGGGCAACCAGCGGGCTAGTCCAACGGGTTGTCGAGATGCGGATTGACGATGATCAGGACGCGGTGTGGCTGCGGGTCAAAGTGGCCGGCTCCGGGGCCAGCTGTCATGTTGGTTACCTCTCATGCTTTTACCGGCAGGTGCCTCTTGGGGCTGGCAGGGTAAATGGCGAGGCCCTGGTGTTTGTTGAGCAGCACAAAACCTTTGATCCCGCTGACGTCTATGGCGATGCGCCCAACCCGACAAAGCTTTGAGTAGCGAATGAAGCGAGTTTCGCCATGGATCAGGCCTGCCCGTATCGCGCCTCCAGATTCACCCAGAAAATTTTGCCGGCTGCATCTCCAACGAGAAATCGCATCGCGGACCCGGTTACCGCAATGGCTGTAACTTCACTGCCGGTTGAGCCCCTAAAAACATAGTCTCCGGCTTCGTCGTCGGTGCGGCTCATAAGTACGGCTCCGTCCTGGAAGCCAGCAAGCACCTCGGGTTGGCCCGGTAAGCCCCGAACCGCAGTGACAATCTGCTCGCCACCAGAAGCGCCACGCCCAGGCTCACGATCCATCGGCCCGGACTTGCTATCGAACGGCCACCAGATGGCTTGGTCAGCGCCGCTGGTGGCCAAAACCGGCAAGTTCCCCACCCAGTCCATTGCACGGGGCTTTGCAGGATAACCGGACATTTGCATGTCGGCCCGGTCCCGGAGTCGCCAGCCATGCAGTGCGTTCTCTTGCATGATGGTTACGACAAACTTGCCATCCGGGCTCCAGGTGACACCGATATGCGACCCGGCCCAGGCAAGCTTGCGCTGCTGCCAGTTCCGTTTGCCCCGTTCCCATATGGTGACGCCTCCGTAATGGGCCACGGCCAGCCGTTTGCCCGTGGGGTCGAAGGCAATGCCGCCCACGGTGCTGGGGTGTTCAAAGTGTTCAGGTTCTGACACTCCTCTGCGCCAGACATGCACATTTCGCCCAACGGAGCAGGCAACCCGGCCTGTCTGCTCATGGGCCGCGACGCTATCGACCCAGGCGCCGCGGAAATCGGCCAGGGTCTCGACGAGGCCGTCTACCCGAACGCGCAAAAACCGCCCATCGTCGCCACCGGTAACCACCGCGGTATCGGTCTCGCGGGCCATGGCCAGAACGACGCCGTCGTGGGCGTCAATGATCTGCACGCTGCCGTCCGCCGCGAACAGGCGAAGCCGCCCGTCTCCATGGGCCGTGATCACCTGCTCGTCAAGGGGAACGGCACCCGTTACGGGCGCGCCTGTCTCAGTCCAGTGTCCTAATGCTTCCAGTTTGCTCGGCGGGAACCTGAGCTCTGTAATGTCCGTCGTACTTAAGCTGTTTGGCATGATGCAAAACCCTGCTCAAGACCCATATCGTCCAGCCCTCTGCCGATAAATACCAGGCGGGATTGGCGTGGTTGACCTACAGGCCAGTCACCCATAAGATCGCCCTCCATCAGCATATGAACCCCTTGAATCACATACCGTTCCGACTCGCCCTGGATGTCGAGAATGCCTTTGGAGCGGAGAATATCCTGACCCTTTTCTCTCAGCAGTTCCCCGAACCAGGTATTGAATTTCACCGGATCCAGAGGGCTATCAGCCTGCAGCGATACGCTGGTGACGTCATCGTCATGTTCATGGGCATGGTCGTCTTCCAGAAAATGGGGCTCAATCTCCAGCACCCGTTGCAGATCAAACGCATTCTGGCCCAGAACGTCGTCAATCGGAACGTGACAACGCTCGCTCTTGACAATACGCGCGTACGGGTTCATGCCCCGAATCCGCGCCTCAACCCGGGCCAGGTCGTTTGCATCCACCAGATCGATCTTATTTAGAAGCACGATATCCGCAAAGGCGATCTGTTCAGCGGCCTCGTGGCTGTCTTTTAGCTGGGATTCGAGGTGACGGGCATCCACGAGAGTGACAACGGCATCGAGACGAGTTTTGTCAGCCACATCTGCGTCCATGAAAAAAGTTTGTGCCACCGGCGCCGGATCGGCCAGCCCGGTTGTTTCCAGCAGGATGGCATCGAACCGGTCGGCGCGCTTCATCAAGCCGCCCAGTATGCGGATCAGGTCGCCGCGGACAGTGCAGCAAATGCAGCCATTGTTCATTTCGAACACTTCTTCATCGGCATTCACTACAAGGTCATTGTCGATCCCGGTCTCACCAAACTCGTTGACGATCACGGCGTATTTTTTTCCGTGCTCTTCGGTAAGTATTCTGTTCAATAGCGTGGTTTTGCCGGCTCCCAGGAAGCCGGTCAATACTGTAACGGGGGTTTTCGCCTTCATGAGCTGCTCCTTGGATGATTCAGTACGTTATAATATTCCATTTTTGTTAGGCAACACGCCTGGGCGGACTAGAGAATGCGAGGCGCGATATAGCGCTGCCCGTCAGGAGGTTTTCTTGCGGAGCTTTTTGAGACGCGCCGACGCATCCTTAACTGCGGCCTGTTTCTCCGGCCGTTTCATCTTTTTCCAGCCCTTGATTTGGGCTCGGGTACGCCCACAGCCAACGCAAATGTCGCCACTGAGTTGGCAGACGGATGTACAGGGATTATCAATAGGCTTGGCCATAATCAGTGCCTGGTTCGCCTTATCTGCGCCAATCGCGCCAGCCAGTCCCCGTTCCGGGCCTTACGGCAGGCTTCCTCGCTATCGAACTGAAGGCAGGCCGAAATAAGTTGGGGGTCAATGCCCGTTTCCTCAAGAGCGACCCGAGTCAATGCCCGCATGCGATGGTCGTCACCACTGGCCAATGCCCGATCGAGGTTCGCCTGGGTGTCGAAGATCCAGGTAACCCGCAGCCCAGCCGGGAATTCGTGGTTGCCGTTGTCGTGAGTAAGCCAGCTAAAACCGGGTATCTCTGCCTTGGCGGTCTCGCAGGCGTCGGTCAAGGATGCGATGAGTTGACGTTCTATCTGTTGCTGTTTACGTTTTGGGCTAACCATGGCTGATGTCCTCTTCAGGCTTGGGCGAAAGCGAAAAAACGCCCATCGTCTATACTGTAATGGGTTGCGAAGCGGTATCGAAAACATCGAAAAATGCGCCGGACCCTAACGACGAAACTAACGCATTTGCGGGAGGCTTACATGAGCTGCAACGTTCACAAAAATCATCCCCACGAACATGGCCCCGACTGTGGTCACACGGCGATAGAACATGACGGTCATGTTGATTACCTGCACGATGGTCATCTGCACCATCTGCATGGAGATCATGTCGATGAACATCGGCTTGAGGTCTCGGACACCAATCCGGACAGCTGCACCCCGAACCATACCTGTGCAGGCCACGAGCCAGGGCATGTTCATGGACCAGGGTGCGGTCATGAACCGGTTCCCCACGGTGACCACATAGACTATCTCGTTGATGGCCACCTGCATCACCCCCACGGGGATCATTGCGACGACCACGGTCCCGTGAAAGTAGTCCGTTGAGCGCTTGCACGCTCGAATGCCAGACGTGGTGGCAAACGTCTCCTAGTGCCGGTAGTTCAGCTCCTTTCGCTCGTTCAGGGTTTTGACCTCCGCACACAGTTCCGCAGTGGGGCGTGCCAGAAGCCGGGGTATCCCGATGGGTTCCCCGGATTCCCGGCAGTAGCCGAAATCATCGTTTGATATTCGCTTGATCGCAGCCTCGATTTTCGGGAGCAGGCGTCCTTCCCGATCGACAATGCGCAGTGCCAGTCTCGACTCTTCCTCGTAAGCGGCTCGATCCGCCTCATCGTTCATTTCCGGCGGGTTCGCCAGCTGCTGTTTGGCAGCCTCGATGCTGTCCATGGTTTCGGTGCGTAAGCCTTCCAACAATTTTCGAAAGAACGCCAGTTGCGCCTCGTTCATGTAGTCGTCGGCTGGTGCCTGCCGAATCTCATCTCGCGTCATCGTCATTATGGCCTATCTCCAGGTAGGAAAGGGATCATTGAGGGTCTGCCAGAACTCTTTGCCCGCGAGCAACTGCTCGTCATCCAGCAGACATTCGTCCAGCTGGCGGGTTATGAAGTCCCGATCCAGGTTCTGGCCAATGAACACCAGCTCCTGGCGCATATCGCCAAAGGGTTCCTCCCAGCTTTCCATGATGGCCGTTCGATATTCCGGGTCTTCTGGCCAGTTGGTTTCCGGCACGGCCTTCCAGAACATGCCGGCAAAACCATAGCGGGCAATACCGCCTGCCTGACTCCAGCTGCCTGCGAATTCGGGGCGGGTTGCGAGCCAGAAATAACCCTTGGAGCGGATCAGTTTGCCTTTCGAGGTTCCTTCGTGCAGGAAGTCGTAGAACTTGGCGGGATGGAAAGGTCGGCGTGCGCGATACACGAAGCTTGAAATACCATACTCTTCGGTTTCAGGAATGTGCTCGCCGCGCATTTCCTTGAGCCATCCGGGTGCCTGCTGAGCACGTTCGAAACTGAAGCGGCCGGTCTCCAGCACCTTGTCGAGCGGCACTGCGCCCTGGGAGATCGGAATGATTTCTGCTTCCGTGTTGAGGCTGCGGAGCACCCCTTTGAGCCGTTCCAGATCTTCCGGGCTAGCCAGGTCGGTCTTGCTGATCAGCAGGATGTCACTGAACTCGATCTGGTCCACCAGCAAATCCGCAACGCTGCGCTCGTCTTCTTCGCCAAGGCTCTCGCCGGTTTCCTGGAGTGACTGCGCCTCGTCATAGTCCTTCAGGAAGTTCACCGCATCCACCACGGTCACCATGGTGTCCAGGCGGGCGATATCAGACAGGCTTACGCCGTCTTCGTCGGCAAAGGTAAACGTCTCAGCCACCGGCAGGGGTTCTGAAATACCGGTGGACTCGATCACCAGGCAATCAAAGCGCCCTTCGGATGCCAGTTTCCGGACCTCCACCAGCAGGTCCTCCCGGAGCGTGCAGCAGATGCACCCATTACTCATCTCAACCAGCTTCTCTTCCGAGCGATTGAGGGTTACCTCCTGCTGGACCTGAGCCGCATCGATGTTGACCTCACTCATGTCGTTCACGATCACCGCCACGCGTTTGCCCGCGCGGTTGTTGAGAATGTGATTGAGAACCGTGGTTTTGCCGGCGCCCAGAAAGCCAGACAGCACCGTGACCGGTAGCCGCGAGTCAGATTGGCTCATTGATATACTCCTGCGTTTTCTGCTATCTGCCGCGTCCACGGCGCTTTACTTTAGATATGTTATAACATAACATTTGTCGCCCTGAAACGTTATCTGTTTTTAAGCTCATTCCGATAGCCGGCGGGCACGGAGGTTGTCCATGACAGTAGAGTCCAATGCAGTGTCCGGTCCTGTGGCTGTCCACGGGAGCAAGCCCGAATGTCTGACAGAGATATTCCGGGATGAAGTCAATCTCGCGGTCTGGCGACGGGAGCCAAGCACTGAATGTCTTGAGTTTGCACGCCATTTCGCGTCAGAAATCTCCAGCTTCGAACGCTTTGTGGCGCAGGAGCAGGACGAGCCCATCGACGAGATTCTTCCGAAGTGGGCGCTGGAATTGCCTGGCGCCCGAACGTGGCTGGCAGATGTCAGGCAACTGATCGCCATGTATCGATGCCTGTTCGAGCCTGCCGCCGTAGGGATTCGGGTCCATGTGTTGGCCGACACCATGTGTCCCCGGTTTCACACCGACCGGGTTCCGGCGCGATTGCTGGTGACCTATTCGGGACGGGGAACCGAGTGGCTTGCAGAACTGGATGTTTTGCGCCCGGAAAGCCCCGGGCCATTGCCGGAGCAGCCAGCAGCGGAGAACCGCATCCAGGTCATGCCAACCGGCTCGGTTGCGATTCTGAAGGGAGAAGCCTGGATTGGTAATGAAGGTCGCGGCCTCGTTCACCGCTCGCCCGCACCAGGTGATTCCCCTAGGCTGGTTCTGGGGCTGGACTGGCTTTCGTGAAGCAATATAAAGAACTGCTACAAAACTTAATTGATCTGAACACACTGGCAAGAGCCGGCGAGGCTTATTCCGACGAACGGGTTCTACTCCGTTACTGCGGAAATTTCTAAAAATAGGCGGAGCTTCTCCAAGGGAGAGGGCTGGACTATCCGCTTGAACGTCCGCTTTGGCAACAAGTTGGGCGGCAGAGAATGATCTTCTGAACCATACTTGAAGGCCCTTTCCCTCCGAAGAGGGCCATGTCATGACATTTCCTACCAGCAAAGCTCCCTGGAACAAGGGAAAGCTCGTTGGTCAGAAGCTACCGCTCAAACTCGAACAAATATGGGCTATCCGCATTCGGTTAGAAATTGCAAATAACATACGCGAGCTGGCGATGTTCAACATGGCGATTGATTGCAAACTCAGATCCTGCGATATGGTAAAGCTCTTGGTTCGAGATATTTCCAGAAACGGAGAGGTTTTGGATCGGGCGCAAGTCATCCAGCAGAAAACCAGTCAACCTGTTCAGTTTGAGATAACCAAAAAGACTCGCGAATCGGTCGAAGCATGGATCGAATTTCGCGGACTATCAGGTATGGATTATTTATGGCCGAGCCGGATGAGAAAGTTTGACCACATCACTACTCATCAATATGCCCGTATCGTCAAGAAGTGGATAACCAGCATTGGACTCGATCCTTCCGTCTATGCCACCCACTCAATGAGACGTAGCAAGGCAACATTGATCTACAAGAAGACCAAAAATCTTCGAGCAGTCCAGTTGCTATTGGGGCACACAAATATGTCCAGTACCGTGCGATACCTTGGTGTCGAGGTGGAGGACGCCCTGGAGATAGCCGAGAGTATTGAGATCTGATTGCTGTAGCGAGGCCCCTCAACCCGGATTGAACCGCTCTGGGTATCGAAGCCGCTACCGAGGTCAGTCGATGATCATAAATCGCACTAGCCACTATGAAGGTTGAGAAAGCGGATTTACCATGTACGGCGTATGTCCGTACAATTTAGATGCAGTGGTAGTTATCACTGTGTCTTTCATGCCGTCACTAAAACTACTAGAAGGAAGATTGGGGCACTTTCCACAAAGGAAAGCCTCAGTCGGGAGATGAAGATGAAGAGCAAGCTCGCAAGGCTGGATCTTAGATTGGATTCAGAAATTAAAACCCTTGCGTCGCGTGCTTCTGCTCTGGTGGGTCCGAAAACTCTCAATGAATTTGTTGTGCAGGCAATTCGAGAGAAAGCTAGCCGAACAATCGAGGAGGCAGAAGTGGTGCGGCTGAACAGTGAAGCCTTTGCAGCTTTTCAGGCGGCTTGTGAGTCTCCGGAACCTGCAAACGAGACGCTGACAGCTGCGATGCGGCGCAGTCGTATGCGGAAGCAGGAACGGGTTAATAATCGAGGATCTGAACAGCCAGCTCCATGACCGGATATCATTTGATTCCGGTCGCGAAAAAGTAAACGCTTTTTTCGAGCCAGTTTAAACTTAGGAATATGGCAAGGTCGATGGGGCAAAATTCCCTTTGCTTTCGGCACTGATCGCCCATTTCGAAATTCTCCTTTGCGACCCTCCCAGGCATCTTCGATCTCGTAAACAAAAGCGAACATTCGCACTGCGACCTTTAGTCATTGCCGTCCCCATTCATTTCCTCCCATTTCAACCAACCGAGACGCGGCTCGACGAAAGGAA
>NZ_JAWLDU010000120.1:0-3926 GCF_041686475.1 Marinobacter sp. | reverse complement strand
TCACTAGAATCATCCGGCGCCACATGCGCAACACCAGCACGCAGAATAAAATCGCCAGCTTCGAAAGCCTGAGCAGCAGGGGCAGCTGCCATAACGGCGGCGGCAAGAACACCAAGCTTGAATGAACGGGACATAACCATCTCCTTGAACCTGAATAATCGATGAACACAGGTTAATGTTTTCGGAGATTGGAAACTTGATATAGCGCAAGTGTGGCAAGCCTGGACCACCGAGTTCGCCGGGAGATTGATTCAACTCAATAAAATGGGGGAAGAAGGTGATTCTACGGCTTGTCAGCCGACTTTCTTTTTGCTGGCCATGGCCTTGTCTGCGTCAGCGTTTCCACTTTCCGGCACAAACACATCACGGATAGAAAGCGGATTGCCGTCGGCATCCTGAACTTCGACCTGGCGAATGGTGCGCCCGGTTTCGCGGTCGCGCAGGTCCAGCGGCGCCTGGTCCGGTGCCGGATTCCATTTGTCGCCCCATTGGCGCAGGGCAATGACGATGGGGAAGAGGTCGCGGCCTTTTTCGGTCAGCCGGTATTCGAAGCGTGAGCCGTGCTCGCCCACATCCACTTTCCTGAGAACTTCGTTATCCACCAGCCGTGCCAGCCGGTCGCACAGAATATTGCGGGCAATGCCCAGTTCCTGCTGGAAGTCCACAAAGCGGCGGGTGCCATACATGGCGTGCAGCACCACGAGCAGTGACCACCAGTCCCCCACTTCATTGAGGGCACGGGCGACGGAGCAACTGGAATCATCAAAACGTTTTCTGGCCATGTCCCGCAGTGTACCTAATAGAGTTGCATTTTAAAACCAGATTGAATAAGGTTGCTTAAAGAAACCAGATTAGTGAGGTTGCGATCTAAATGAGTATGAACCTTGGCCCCCTGTTTGAGCCTTTTGAAGTCCACAATCTGACTCTGCGCAACCGCGTTGCCATGGCACCCATGACCCGCAATTTCTCGCCGGGCAATGCGCCGAACCAGGATGTTGTGGATTATTATCGCCGCCGTGCTGAGGGTGGCGTTGGTCTGCTTATTACCGAAGGCACGACCGTGAATCATCCGGGCGCCAACGGTTACCCGAATGTGCCGTTTTTCCACGGTGATAAAGCACTTTCCGGCTGGAAAGATGTGGTGGATGCCGTTCATGAAGCAGCTGGCGCTATTTTCCCCCAGTTGTGGCATGTGGGTGCGGTGCGTAAGGAAGGCATGGAGCCGGATCCCAAGGTGCCCGGCTACAGCCCCTCCGGCCTGTTTGCTCCCGGAAAACCCAATGGCAAGGCCATGAGCAGGGAAGATATTGATGATGTGGTCAACGCCTTCGCCGACGCGGCCCAGGACGCCAAGGCGCTGGGTTTTGATGGTGTCGAGATCCACGGTGCCCACGGTTATCTGCTGGACCAGTTCCTTTGGGAAGGCACCAACCAGCGTGACGACGAGTATGGCGGCAGCATGGAAAACCGTCTGCGTTTCGTGGTGGAAATCGTCGAAGCCGTGCGTTATCGCGTAGGCCCGGATTTCCCCATTATGCTGCGTTTTTCCCAGTGGAAACAACAGGACTACGAGGCGAAACTGGTGAACACTCCGGAAGAGCTCGAGCAGTTCCTGAAGCCGCTGGTTGAAGCCGGTGTTGATATTTTCCACGCCTCCACACGTCGCTTCTGGGAGCCGGAATTTGAAGGTTCCAACCTGAATCTGGCGGGCTGGACCCAGAAACTGTCGGGTAAGCCAACCATGTCCGTGGGCAGCGTAGGCCTGACCGAAGACTTCATCAGCGGCACTTTTGCCAGCAAGAAGGAAGCGGTGGAACAGTCCGGCATCGATGAACTGGTTGAGCGGATGAATAACCACGAATTCGAGCTGATCGCCGTGGGCCGGGCCCTGCTGCAGGATCCGGAATGGCTGATCAAGGTAAAGGAAGGTCGCCTGAACGAAGTGGAAGCGTTTGCGAAGAAGTCGCTGACCAAGCTTTACTAAATTATAATTCCGTAAATGCGGGGTGCCGGGGTCTCAGCCGGTATCCCGCAATGTTACTCCCAGTCATCATCACCCCAAGTCATTGACCCCCACTCGCTTTCCCGGTCATCAGTGTTGTCGCCCGACCCACTGCCAGATCCTCCTCCGCAAGCTGATAGAGTCAGAATCGCAGCGATTATGGGAATCAGGCGTGCTGCTCTGCGCTTTCCATGGCCGCAGTCTTTGTTTCCCTTCATTGACCTCTCCAGTAAGCGTTCAGTCAGGACAAAAGATACTAGCTCAGGATAAAGCGTTTCTTTTCCGGGACGCCATCACACGGGAATGCTAGCCCGTTTGGGTGATTGTGCATAACGTCCTTGATGCCAAACATGAAAGGCAGAGTTGTCCCTGAAGGAATCAAATTCATGAATAAATGGACATTGGCGCTGGTAATCGGATCCCTCCTCACGGCCTCGCCAGTATTTTCCGAAACCGAGGTTCCTCATTCTTTCACTTCCGGTGAAAAAGCGGTTGCCGCTGAGGTAAATGCAAACTTCGAGGCTCTTGTCAGCCATATAGACTCTCTCACTGATCGGATTGAAGATCTCGAAAACGAGCTGAATGACCTTCGCAACAGTGACGTTATTGCGATGAACGAATATGTCTCGGTCCAGCCTGACCCTCATTCTGCAAACAGTGAAAGAATCCGCTTTAGCGGCGTTAATGTGCAGATCGTCAATGGTCTGGACGACACAGAATCCAGCAATGCCAGTGGCAACCTCATCATCGGTTATAACGAAGTTAGGCAGGGGCAGTCTGTCTGCTCAAGAGGCCAGTTCGAGACGGAATCCGAATGCATCCGGGAGTGGGCGAGTGATCACCGCAGCGGCTCCCACAACCTGATCGTTGGCAAGGGCAATGCCTTTTCTGGTTACGGAGGAATTATAAGTGGCCTGAATAACGCGATCTCAAACCGTTATGCAACAGTGATTGGTGGTGAAGAGAACGTTGCCGGTGGGGTAAACAGCGCAGTTATGGGGGGCAGCAGTAATGAGGCTCTGGGCTCGTCAACGACAATTGCAGGCGGTCGATTAAATAAAATTTCTTATGATCAGTTTTCCAGAGGGGGGGCTGTTTTCGGCGGCACCTCAAATTCAGCACATGGGAGCTACGCTACCGTCAGCGGAGGCACTGGCAACGACGCCGATGGAGAGCGGAGCGCTGTTGCAGGAGGTTGGAGTAATACCGCAACGGGCAAATACAGTTCTGTTCTCGGTGGAGGCGAGTATAACGAAGCGACGGGCCGACTGAGTGTGGTTGTTGGAGGTGTGCGCAATGAAGCAAGTGGCGATAACAGCGTTGTTTTGGGAGGACGCATCAAGACTGCGTCGGGAGAGGATGAAACCATCCCGCCAGTGAACTGAAAAATCAGGACCAGGAAATATACATAAAAGATCATGGGGTAACATCATGAAAAAGCGCGTTCAAGTAAAAACCGGGCTAGAACCCGGGGCCTGGAAACTTTTACCACTGGTAGCCGCCTTGGCAATCGCTGGTTGCGGCGGCGGGTCTTCGGGTGGCGATGGTGTTGAAGATGGTAACGACGGTGGCAACGGTGTTGGCGACGGCGGTGGCGGCGGTGGTAACGGGTCGGAAGGCTCCGGTCTTTCAGGTTCACAGCAGGCGATAGCTGTTGCTTACACGGTTGCCGGCAGGGCGGAATCCCTGGCGGACCAGGCAATCGACCAGTCATCAGGTGCAGCTGGTGGCGATGAGTCCGGTGTTTCTGCCCAGTCTTCGCTGGTCAGTGCGGCAAACACGACAGAACCCTTTGATGACTGTGTCGCGGTCGATGACTCGGTAGAGGCCGGTTTCCGAATTCAGGAAGGCGATGCGCTTGACCTGGCAAATGTGGAGTTTCCGGAACAGTTCACTTCATCACCGGATAACGATATCGGCCAGA
>NZ_JAWLDU010000012.1:5927-61547 GCF_041686475.1 Marinobacter sp. | reverse complement strand
AGTTAATTCAAACGGTTGCCTTTCAATTTCTGACCCGCCTCAGGGGCGTGTCCCTCGAAAGAGATGCGTATTCTACAGAGCTCACTTGAGGTGTCAACGCGGTTTTCGATATTTTCTCAAAAACCCCGGGTTCCGTTCAATCCTTAACCAGAACACGGGCAATCTTCTTTTTGCCGGCCTGGACAACGCAGTCATCACCGAGCGCGAACATCCGCTCATCTGTTACCTGCTCGCCGTTAATATAAACGGCGCCGCGACCGAATACGTCTTTGGCGGCCTTACCATTGCTTGCCAGATTGGCTTCTTTCAGCAAAGACACGATGTGCAACTCCCCACGCCCGTTCAGGGAAACCTCGACCACGGGGACGTTCTCGGGGATCTCACCAAGACCGACCCGATTACCAGCCGACTTGTGAGCGTCCGCCGCCGCTTCCGCATCATGAAAACGGGTAATGATCTCTTCCGCCAGCAGCTTCTTGTACTCCTGAGGATTGGCACCGCTATCTACTGCCGCGTGAAACTCTTCTACTTCCGCCAGTGGCCTGAAGCTCAACAGCTCGAAGTAACGCCACAGCAGATCATCCGGCATGGAGAGCAGCTTGGTGTACATCTCCCCGGGCGAGTCGTTAACACCCACATAGTTCCCAAGGGACTTCGACATCTTCTGGACGCCATCGAGCCCTTCGAGTATCGGCATGGTAAGAACCACCTGGGGAGCCTGCCCATAATGCCTTTGCAGAATACGGCCCATCAGAAGATTGAATTTCTGGTCCGTTCCTCCCAGCTCGACGTCGGCTTCAAGAGCCACAGAGTCATAACCCTGAACGAGAGGATAAAGAAACTCGTGAATGGCAATCGGCTGTTCCGCGCGATAGCGCTTGGTAAAGTCGTCCCGCTCCAGCATTCGTGCGACCGTGTACTGACCGGCCAGGCGAATCATGTCTGCTGCCGATAGCTTGTTCATCCACTCCGAATTAAACACCACCCGGGTTTTGGCAGGATCCAGGATCTTGAATACCTGCTCTTTATAGCTAGTAGCGTTTTCGGCAACCTGCGCCTCTGTCAGCGGCGGACGGGTCGCACTTTTTCCAGTGGGGTCGCCGATCATTCCGGTAAAGTCACCGATAAGAAAAATAACTTCGTGACCCAGGTCCTGGAACTGGCGAAGTTTGTTGATCAGTACCGTATGCCCGAGGTGCAGATCCGGCGCTGTCGGATCGAAACCCGCCTTGATCCTGAGAGGACGCCCCTGCTGCAACTTTTCAATCAGCGCCTCTTCGGAAATCAACTCATCCATGCCGCGCTTGACTACGGCCAGTGCCTCATCAATAGATGCCATGAACCACACATCCTCAATTCTGATGGTTTGGGCGAAAGATCGGTTACAGACATCTACAAAAGAAATCTGTGCGTTACCGACCTCCCTGCTAAAGTATTCCTGCTCAGTTATTAAACAGGGCCGCATATTTAAGGCGGGGGATTATAGCAACCCTGGCCAAGGAAATCCGGTCTGAATCCAGGCAACGGTAATGTTTGAAGGTGTCCTGAGCGCATTTTATACGGTAATCTGTTGGACTATACTTCAACAACAGCTTTAATTAGGCAGTACAAATTGCCGGAATGCCGATCAAAACGGATGCGACACGTGCTCAAAATGTTCCCCAAAACACATATTACCATTGCCGCTGCGACCACTGTTGTCGTTGCTGCCGCCATTCTTATGAGCCCGAGCGCTGATGTGGAAGCCAACAGAATGGCTTACGCGCTGGATCTTGATAAAGGTACCATCACTGAATCAGACAAACGGTCTGTGGATCAGGCTGAAACCTATAAAAAGCCCGAGCCGGAAGCACAAGCAGACGCAGAGATAATCGCGATCATGAATGAGCCTCAGGTGCCTGAAGCACTTGATACTGCGGCTGCCACGGCGGAGGCCAGCGAGCCGGAGTTGCAATGGCAGGAATACAAGATCAAGTCAGGCGACACTCTGTCGTCACTGTTCGGCAGGGCCGGCTTCAATGATGGCGTCATGCTCTCGGTCATTCACGGCGAAGGAGAAGCCGACAAACTGCAGCGGCTATATGCTGGTGAAACCATCTCGTTTGCAACCGATGACGCCGGCGAACTGGCTGCAGTCGACCTCCAGCGCAACCTACTTGAAAGCCTTCGGGTCGAAAAGACCGAAGACGGCTTCAAAGGTGAGACCGTTGAACGTGAACCCGACGTGAAACCTGCTTTTGCTTCCGGCATTATTGATGGCTCGCTTTACATCGCCGCCCGTGAAGCCGGATTGACTGACAGGCTCTCCATGGAGCTTGCGGGCATCTTCGGCTGGAACATCGACTTTGTCTACGATGTTCGCAAGGGCGACCGGTTCGAGGTGGTGTACGAAGAGCTGTATCTGGACGGTGAAAAATTCGACACCGGCAATATTATCTCCGCCCGCTTTGTTAACCGGGGCAACGAAGTCGTTGCGCTTCAATACACCGACAGCAATGGCGATACCGACTATTACAGTCCCGATGGCAGCAGCATGCGCAAGGCGTTCCTGAGAACTCCGATCAACGCGCGGGTTTCCTCTTCCTTTAACCTCCAGCGTCGCCACCCGGTTCTGGATGTGGTTCGCCCACATGAAGGAACCGACTACGCCGCGCCTCCGGGCACACCGATCAAGGCCGCAGGCAATGGCAGGGTTCAGTTTGCCGGCTGGAAAGGTGGTTACGGACGCACCGTCGTCCTCAAGCATGGCGACAACATCACCACTCTCTATGCCCACATGAGCCGCCTCGGCAAAGGCATCAAGAATGGAACACGGGTCAAGCAGGGAGACACCATTGGCCATGTTGGCTCTTCCGGCATGGTAACCGGCCCACACCTGCACTATGAGTTCCGTGTGAATGGGTCCCCACGAAATTCCCGGACTGTGAAACTGCCGGATGCCAAGCCGGTCCCGCAGTCTGAAATGGCCCGCTTCCAAAAGTTCGCCAACCAGCAGGTGGCCAAATTCGAGCTGTTCCGCCAGGATTACCAGCAGCTGGCTCTGGCCGCAGACGAATAAAGCATGGAAGCATGGATTGGTCTGATGTCCGGCACCAGTATGGATGGCATTGATGCCATACTGGTGTCGTTCGAGGCACAGCGTATCCGGATTCATGCCACCCACACGACTGAATACCCTGCCGATATCCGCCAGCGCCTTTGCAGCCTCAGCCAGAACCACGGCACTCCCGACGACCTTGGCGAACTGGACCACACGACAGGCGCGCTGTTTGCGCTGGCCGCACGCAGCGTTATTGAAAAGTCCGATCTCCCATCAACGTCCATCAAAGCCATTGGCAGCCACGGGCAGACAGTTCGTCATCAGCCCGACGGCTCAGCCCCGTTTTCAATTCAGATTGGCGACCCCAACCTCATCGCAGAAAGTACCGGTATAACAACCGTTGCTGACTTCCGACGTCGTGATATGGCCGTTGGCGGCCAGGGCGCGCCTCTGGTGCCCGCGTTCCATAACGCGTTCTTCAGCTCTGCCGGCGAAGATCGATGCATTCTTAACCTCGGTGGTATTGCCAATATCACTCACTTGCCTGCTGATGGCCAGGCACCCGTTACCGGTTTCGATACCGGCCCATCCAATGCACTGATGGACGCCTGGTGTATGGACCAGACCGGCCGGGCTTACGACAAAGATGGTGCCTGGGCAGAGGAAGGTATCGTTGACCAGAGTCTTCTGGGGGACATGCTTTCCGAAGCCTATTTCTCGCGAAAGCCGCCTAAAAGCACCGGCACCGAAAAGTTCAATCTCGAATGGCTGAAAATACAGTTGAACCGGCATCCGGATCTGTCCGGCGCGGATGTGCAGCGAACGTTGCTGGAGCTGACCGCCGTAACCGTGGCACAGCAGATACCCCACTCTCCCGGAATGACCATTTTCGTATGCGGCGGGGGCGCAAAGAACCGAGTGTTGATGAGAGAATTGCAGCGTACCTGCAGCCCCTCCCGGATCGCCTCTACCGCGGAGCTGGGCCTGGATCCACAATGGGTTGAACCGACGGCGTTTGCCTGGCTGGCAAGCCAGACGCTTTCAGGAAAGCCCGGAAACCTTCCGGACGTAACAGGGGCAAGTGGGGAGAGAATTCTGGGCGCGGTCTATTTCGCCTGACCTGGCGTGATGCGCCCGGCGGCGCCTCAGATGGAGAAAGAGCTACCGCAGCCGCAGGTGGAACTTGCATTGGGGTTCTGCACAACGAACTGGGAGCCTTGCAACCCTTCCTGGTAGTCCACCGTTGCGCCAACCAGGTACTGGTAGCTCATGGGATCCACCAGCAACATCACACCATCCTTTTCGACCACGGTATCTTCGTCGTCCTGAGCCTCGTCAAACGAAAACCCGTACTGGAACCCGGAGCAGCCACCACCGGTCACAAACACGCGAAGCTTGAGGTCAGAGTTGCCCTCTTCCTCAACCAGTTCACGTACTTTGGACACCGCGCTAGCACTGAAAAACACCGGTGTCATTGCCTGTTGCTGAACTACACTCAAGTCCGCCTCCGGTTTGCCAAGAAAAGATCTGACCTGATTATCATATTCCTGACTAAAACAATCAACTATTCCTTGTCGGACACAGTCGCATCGTCATGACCCTCGGCCTTGTCTTCTTCAATAGCGGGGGTACTTACCTGTTGCTTATCGCGACCAAGCAGCCCGACAGGTTCGTTCTGGTGAACCAGGCTGCCATTGACCGACGCGCCCATGGCCATTTCAATCAGATTGTAATAGACGTTGCCGTGGATGGAGGCTTTTTCCGCCAGTTCAAGATGCGTGGCCGCGTAGACGTCACCGTGCACTGTGCCATTAATGATGACGTGGGGAGCCACGATGTCGCCTTCCACAGCGCCCACCTCAGAAACCCTGAGCACTGCATCGCCACCTTCTTCCGCGACTACCCTGCCGCGGATTGTACCGTCAACGTGGAGTCCGCCGGAGAAGTGCACATCCCCCTCCACGGTTGTCCGTGACGAAACGAGGGTATCGAAATGCCCACTGGGGCGACGGGGTTTCTGTTTTTTCTTGCCAAGCATGTCAGTTCTCCGTTAGTTCATCCCAGTCAAAGGTACGCTCAGCCTGGGACGATTTATTACCTTCGGCACGTGCCACCACCTGAACCTCAATGGGCTCAAAACCATCCGGTAGCCGCAACAGGCCCTCAATATCCTGGAAGTATCGATAGCGGAACCTGACGCCGAGGTCATCAATGTCATCGGACAGGTCTCGCAGTGCGATTACTTCCTTTTCGTCGTTACGCATGCCGATTACGTTCACCGCAACCACGCCTGCGATATAGCTTTTGTTGTCGCCTACCTGAGTCAGTACCAGTTTGAAGCTGTAGGCTCTGTCCTGACGCGCACTCTGCACAGCCAGACGATCGACCTGCAACCCCTTGCTGGTTTCCGAGGGCGCCATAATGTTTTTATAGAATGTCAGGTCCGCTTTCAGTGATGCGATCTGCGTTTCCAGATCAACGATGGTTCTGCGGGCCTGATTCAATGCCTGGGCGTCGATGGTTCGACCCCGCTCCAGGTTGACCAGTTGCTGACTGGTCTCCCGGTTCTGATCCCGAAGCTGTTCTACCTGGGCTTGAAGGCGATCGCGGGATTCCTCTGCGGTTGAAAACCGGAATCCACCCTGAGCCATGCCTGTCACATAACCCAGAACGGCCGCGGTAATGGTAAACACCAGCAGAATCAGGGTACGGCGAAGCCGATAGCCCGGGCGATGCCGGATTACAACGTATTCTTCAGCAGGTTTTCTGGATTCGCTCACCTGACCGACCTATGGCAGCAATGCGGGCGCTTCCAGCCCCATGGTTTCCTGCAGACCAAACATGATGTTCATGTTCTGGATCGCCTGGCCCGCAGCACCTTTCACCAGGTTATCAATAACCGACGACACGATAACGATATTGCTCTGTTCCTGGCGGTGGAGCGCCATACGGCAGTTATTGGCACCGCGGACACTGCGGGTTTCCGGATGGCTGCCAAACGGCATCACATCCACAAAAGGCTCGTCACGGAATCGGTCTTCGTAGAGTGCCTGCAGGCGATCGAAGTCCGCCGGGTTACTCAGCTCCGCATACAGGGTGGCTTCAATGCCACGGATCATTGGAATCAGGTGCGGCACAAAGGTGACCCCCACCTCACTGCCGGCCGCCAGCGACAGCCCCTGACGGATTTCCGGGAGATGGCGGTGGCCGGAGGCTCCATAGGCCTTGAAACTTTCACCCACCTCTCCATGCAGCATACCGATCTTGCCCTGCCTGCCTGCGCCGCTTGCGCCCGACTTGGCGTCGGCAATCAGTCGTGACGGATCAACCAGACCGCTTTCCAGCAAGGGCAGAAAACCCAACTGAACTGCTGTCGGATAGCAGCCCGGGTTGGCCACAAGCTGGGCGTCGCGAATTTCGTCCCGCACCACTTCCGGAAGACCATAGACTGCCTTATCAGCCCATTCGGGACTCTCGTGGGGCATGCCGTACCAGCTCGCCCAGACATCAAGATCCTTGAGGCGAAAGTCTGCTGACAGATCTACAACACGCGCACCCGCGGCCATCAGTTCCGGCATCATCCGCATTGCCACGCCATGGGGGGTTGCGAAAAAGACCAGATCACAGGCTGCCAGTGTTTTAACATCAGGCTCAGAGAACGCGAGATCGTAATGGCCACGCAGGTTCGGAAACATGTCGGCGACCGGCATGCCCGCCTCCGAACGCGATGTAATGCAGCTCACCGTCGCCTGCGGATGAACCGCCAGAATTCTCAGAAGCTCAACACCGGTATAACCGGTTCCACCTACAATGCCTACTTTTATCACCAGTTACTCCAGCTACAATTCAGGTTCCCGAAAGCACAATAGTCTAACATGTAAACCAACGACTTATTGCAGCCCGACAGGCGCTGGTTACAATATCGTCAGGAAATCACTCACCTCCGGAAAACCAGCGTTCATGCGTAAATTCTGGCACAAGACTACCGAGAACCTGATCCCTGTTTTCCGACGCCGGCTGTCCGGTGTGGATGCGCTGCCACAGCTTGCAGTACTCGGCCTGCTGTCCGGCCTGTTTACCGGCGGAGTGATCCTGATTTTCCGGCTGGCCATAGAATGGCCACTGGAATATTTCCTGCCCGGCGACGGCTCAGAATCCTTTGAAGAACTGGGCATTCTGACCCGGGCAATCCTCCCCCTTGCCGGCGCTGTCGGGCTCGGCCTGCTGATGCACAATCTTGCCACCCACGACCGCAAGGTGGGGATTGTGCACGTCATGGAACGCCTGAACTACCATCAGGGTTATATTTCCGTGCGCAGTGCTCTTGTCCAGTTCGTGACCGGTGTCAGTACCGTTGTCACCGGCCAGTCGGCGGGCCGGGAAGGCCCGGCGGTTCATCTCGGTGCAACCGTTTCCAGTCTTATGGGCCAGTGGATGCGGCTGCCCAACAACAGTATTCGCACGCTGGTCGCTTGCGGTTGCGCCGCGGCCATCTCTGCGTCTTTCAATACACCGATTTCCGGTGTCATCTTTGCCATGGAAGTGGTGATGATGGAGTACACCATTGCCGGGTTTACGCCGATCATCCTGGCTTCGGTAACAGCCGCCGTGGTGAGCCAGGCCATGTATGGTTCCGAGGTAGCGTTTACCGTGCCACCGCTGACCATGAATTCCCTGCTGGAAATTCCCTGGATTATCGCCATCGCCATTATCATCGGCGTTGCTGCGGCGGTATTCATTCAACTGGTGGACACCACTGGCCGGCATCATCACCGCCCGGTACTGCTGAGGCTGACGATCGCAGGGCTGCTGATGGTGCCTTTTGCCATCGTGGTGCCGGAAGTTATGGGTATCGGCTACGATACCGTCCAGCACACTCTCGACAACCAGTTGCCATTCTGGCTTTTGCTGGGTGCCGGCATCGCCAAGCTGATCATCACATCCGTCACGCTTGGCCTGGGCATGCCCAGCGGCGTAATCGGCCCCACCCTGTTCATGGGGGCAACCCTGGGTGGGGCCATGGGCCTGATCGGTGCACAGATCTTTCCGGACACGGCGTCCTCGGTGGGCTTCTACGCCATGCTCGGCATGGGGGCAATGATGGGGGCGGTATTGCAGGCCCCGCTTGCAGCCCTCATGGCGCTGATGGAACTCACCAGGAACCCGAACATCATATTGCCGGGGATGCTGGTGATCACGACGGCGAGCCTCGTTACCAGCGAAGCCTTCGGCAAAAAATCCCTGTTCCTGACCATTCTCAAGAGCCAGGGGCTGAGCTACCAGAACTCTCCGGTTATACAGGCACTGAGGCGGGTATCCGTTGGTGCCATCATGGACCGGAGCATTCTTCGTACCGAACGCTTCCTGTCCCGTGAAGAAGCCGGCAAGATTCTGAAATCAGAACCCAAATGGCTGGTGGTTGAAGGCAGCAACGGCCCGACGGCCCTGCTACCGGCGGTGGATCTGGCACGATACCTTGAGGACACCAAACCGTCTGCCAGCAGTGGGCAGGAAGACGAAGCGGAAGTTCCTGAACAGGTTGATCTGATGGATATTCCCGCCAATCGCCGGGATATTGCCCCGGTGCAATACCAGGCCACACTGGAAGAAGCACTGAACGAGTTCGAGCACACCAGCGTAGAAGCCCTGTATGTTCAGCGCCACGTGGCGCCGATGATTCAGCGGATATACGGCGTGGTACTGAAAGCTGATATCGAAAGCTATTACCAATACCGACGGAGTTAGCCAATGCTTTGGGTCAAAGCCCTGCATATTATTTCAATGGTGTGCTGGTTCGCCGGCATCTTTTACCTGCCCCGGCTGTTTGTCTATCACGCCGCCTGTGACGACGAGCCCGGCCGTGAACGCTTCAAGATCATGGAACGCAAGCTCTACCGGGGCATCACCACTCCCTCCATGGTGGCGACTGTCGTTTTTGGAGTCTGGCTCATCGGTTACAATGTGCAGGGCTACATGAGCCAGGGCTGGTTACATGCCAAGCTGCTATTGGTGGCTCTGCTGATTGTCTACCACTTCTACTGTGGTCATCTGGTAAAAGTGTTCCGCGACGACCGGAATACCCGCAGCCACGTGTTCTATCGCTGGTTCAATGAGGTGCCAGTTCTGGTTCTGGTTGCCGTTGTCATTCTTGCTTCCGTCAAACCATTCTGAGGAGCCTGACCATCAAACTTCACCACCGCCCTCACGTTCTTATCGTTTCCGGCCTTGACCCTTCCGGGGGAGCCGGCATCCAGGCCGACATCCAGGCCGTTACCGCACTGGGCTGCCACCCCATGCCTGTGCTTTCATGCCTGACTGTGCAGGACACCCGGAATGTCTACAATGCCACTGCAACAGACCCGGAGATTATTCGCCAGCAGCTTGAATGCCTGGCGGCCGATTCCCCCATTCATGCCATAAAGACCGGCGCCCTGGGCAATGCCGCTGTGGTGGACGTGCTGGTGGATTTCCTGGCCGCGCATCCGGACATTCCGCTGATCACCGATCCGGTCATCAAGGCTGCCGGAGGCGGCGACCTGGCAGACGAGGCGCTGATTGAACGCATGAAGGAGCGCCTGTTCCCACACGCAGAAATCATCACGCCCAACAGCATTGAGCTGGCCCTGCTGGGAGGCGATAAAGACCCCGCCCGCGCAGCGCAAAATCTGCTGGAGGCCGGCTGCGAGTCGGTACTGGCGACAGGCGGACATGGCGAAGGCGAGGAAATCATCAATTCGCTTTATTACCACGACCAGGATCCGCTGCACTTCTATATCGAGCGTATAGGCGGTGAGTATCACGGCACCGGCTGCACCCTGGCAGCGTCAATTGCTGCCGGCAGGGCTTCCGGGCTTTCCGCCCGCGCCTCTATTGCCCAGGCCCAGAATTACGTTCTGCGCGCCATCCGGCACGCACTCAAAGTAGGTGAAGGCCAGCCGGTACCAGACCGGGGCATCCCATGGGAGAACTGAACCGCAAGGGCCTGCGGCCCGGCCTGTATGCGATTACCGACAGCCAGCTGTTAACGGCAGACCGGCTGCTACCGGCAGTGGCAGCCGCCCTGCGTGGTGGCGCCGTACTGGTGCAGTACCGCGAGAAGACTGCGCCGCAGCCCGAGCGGCTGAGGCAGGCCCGGGATCTGGTCGCCCTGTGCAACAATGCCCGGGTACCGCTGATCATCAACGACGACCCGGAGCTGGCCCGGCGTTCCGGTGCCGCGGGGGTTCACCTGGGGCAATCCGACAGCTCTCTGGTGAATGCCAGACAACAGCTTGGTGAACATGCGATCATAGGGGCAACCTGCCATGCGGACCTTGCCCTGGCAGCAAGCGCAGACCGGGACGGTGCCGATTACCTGGCGTTCGGGCGGTTTTTCAACTCGAATACAAAGCCGAACGCACCCGCCGCTGACACCTCGGTACTGGCCAGAGCCCGCCAATTCGGCAGACCGGTGACCGCGATTGGTGGTATCACAGCAGACAATGGCGAAGTCCTGATCCGCGCCGGCGCGGATCTGCTGGCAGTGGTTGGTGGACTGTTCGACGGCGATCCGGCCACGATTGAGGGGCGCGCTCGCCAATTTGCCCGGCTGTTTGCAACCCATCACCCACTTTTCTCATCTTCCGTACATCAGGAGTCCTGAATCATGACCCAGTCCGAAACCCTATTCGCCGAGGCTCAGAAATACATTCCCGGAGGCGTCAACTCTCCGGTACGAGCCTTCAAGGGAGTCGGCGGTACACCGCTGTTTTTCAAGCACGCTGAAGGCGCTTATCTGTTCGACGAAGACGACCGCCGCTATATCGACTACATCGGCTCCTGGGGGCCCATGATCCTGGGCCACGGCAACCAGATCATCAAGGATGCCCTGCACGCCCAGGTGGACCAGGGGATCGGTTACGGCGCGCCTACTGCCCTGGAAACCGAAATGGCAAAGAAGGTCTGTGAGCTGGTGCCGTCCATTGATCTGGTACGCATGGTGAACTCCGGTACCGAAGCCACCATGAGCGCGGTGCGCCTGGCACGGGGTTATACCGGTCGCGACAAGATCGTGAAGTTCGAGGGATGCTATCACGGCCATGTGGATTCACTGCTGGTGAAGGCCGGCTCCGGCGCCCTCACCCTCGGCGTGCCCAATTCCCCGGGCATTCCCGCCAGCCTGGCAGAACACACGCTGACCCTGACCTTCAACGACATCGACAGCGTGCGGGAAACCTTCGCAAAAATGGGCGATGAAATTGCTGCCATTATCGTTGAACCGGTTGCCGGCAACATGAACTGCATCCCGCCGGTACCGGGTTTCCTGGACGGCCTTCGGGAAGTGTGTGACGAGCACGGTACGGTACTGATTTTCGATGAAGTGATGACCGGCTTCCGGGTATCCCTTGGCGGCGCCCAGGGCCTTTATGGTGTTACTCCCGATCTGACCGCACTGGGCAAGGTGATCGGTGGTGGCTTGCCAGTAGGCGCCTTCGGGGGCAAGCGGGAAATTATGGAACACATCTCGCCCCTGGGGCCGGTGTACCAGGCAGGCACACTCAGCGGAAACCCGCTGGCCATGTGCGCAGGGCTGGCGACGCTTAACGCCATTTCCGAACCGGGCTTTCACGACCGGCTGACTGTAAAAACCAATGCTGTTCGGGACGGCCTGAAAGAAGCGGCGGACAGCACCGGCATTCCCCTTGCCGTGCAGAGCGCCGGAGCCATGTTCGGGTTCTTCTTTACCGATGCGCCCGCCATTACACGCTTTGACCAGGTAATGGCCTGCGACGTGGAGCGGTTCAAAAAGTTCTTCCAGGGCATGCTCAAAGAAGGTATCTACCTGGCTCCGTCTGCCTTTGAAGCCGGATTTACCAGCATTGCGCTGACCGACGACGACATCCACCAGACCACAGAGGCCGCCCGCCGGGTTATGCACATGCTCTGATCTTTGCCCCCACGCTTTTGCTGGCGCCGGTTCCCAATCGCAGCATTTCCCCATCGTAGGCACTGAAATCGCTTCCACCCTTAATGCTGGAAACCGAACCGCTGATGCTGCAATCAATACCGGATGTCAGGGACGCAAAAGGACAATGATCGGGGCGGTACAAAGCCTCTAGCCGGACCCCACGCTCGAGGGCATCTCCTCCGAACCAGGACCCTGCCAGACTGAGGGTGGAGGTTAGCTCACCGGCATCGAAAGCTGAGAGCCACGAAGCGCCGACGCTGAGGTAACTGTTGTCGAATTCGGTATTACCGGGCAAGCCTTACTCTGGAGCTAATGGTGTGGCGTCCAATACCCCGCACTCAAACGTCAGGTGCGAGGAAAGCAGACCGGAGAGTATAGCAAAGATCGAAGTATTTCGTTGCGGCGGGATTTTACCAAGACAATGGATATCAGGACCTCGGCGATGAATCATGCATTGATCAAGGGTTTTGCTATTAACGCACTGGCGGCGGCTGTTGCAGCCTGTGGTGGAGGTGATAGTGGAAGTGACGATTCTGCCACTGGCACCGCGTCGTTTGGTCTGACGGATGCAGCAGTCGATAGCGTCCAGGAAGTGAACATCACGGTGGTGGGCGTGGAACTTCATTCTGGGGAAGGCGACAGAATCGGCTTTGAAGTGGAAAATCCCGAAAAACTGGGGAACATCAATCTTCTCGATCTTCAGAATGGCTCAGTCGAAACCCTTTTGACCGATCAGGAGCTGCCGGCCGGCGGGTCCGCAAGCTTTACCATCGATTTTGACGTTCGCAAGTCCCTGATAAACCCGCCTGGGCTCGAAAACTATCTGCTCAAACCGGTACTCCGGTTGGTCGATAACACCGAGCCCCCGCCTTGTGCGGGGGCATTTCAAAGGGCCCCGGCCCGCTCCTCAGCCTGATCCGCTCCCGCCACATTGCCCCTGGCACGACGAATATCCGCCAGCAGCATCCATCCCGAGCGTTGCAACGCAGAATCACTGCCTGCCAGCGACAACCCCTTGAGGGTAAACTGCTCCGCCGAACCCAACTGGTCCAGCGCCACATAGGCTTCCGACAGCTTGAAGTAAACCTCCGCAGAGCGTGGGGCAATTCGCTGCGCCCGTTCAAGTTGCGCGACGGCGGCCTGGGTGTCACCGGCGGCCATCAGGCTGTCTGCGCGTTCAATAAGGCTTCTGGCGGCAGGAGAGAGCTCATCACCTTCATCCTGATAGCTGGGCGAACTCCGTTCCGGCTCACGCACCGGCTCTTCAGGTTGCTCGCTCTTTCGCTCCACCCTTGGCTCGTCATCCCTGTCACTGGTCTGTGGTGGTTCCGGAGCTTCATCGCGGGATGAGGAATCGCCCGCCGGCACATAAATGGAACTGCCACCCGGGCCCGAAGCACAGCCTGCCACGGTGAACGCCACGGCCATTAATCCTGCATATCTGAACATGGTCACTTTCATTGGAAGAGTCCTTCAAACCAGCCTCGTACGCGCCTTTCCAGATTACCACCGCAGGAGATTTCCCTATCAGGCTCGCTGCCGGCCATAAACGGCACAAGGCGTGCATTTTCACAGTGTTCGTCGGTCAGTGCGCCCTCTATGGGATTGACCCAGTGGTAGGCCACACCATCTGGTACCACTGGCGAGAATCCATGCTGGGGTACCCGGCCCATGAACCGCGACCAGACCGGCAATGCCCCGGTAGCGCCGGTCAATGATGTGGGCCCGTTATCATCACGGCCCACCCAACTGACTGCGAGCAGATCACCGCTGAAGCCGGCAAACCAGGAGTCGCGGCCATCATCGGTGGTTCCGGTCTTGCCTGCAAGCGTAAGCTCACGGGGCACAGTGCGATAAACGGAGCGGCCGGTGCCCTCCTGCATGGTTTCCTGCATCACGTACTGGACAAGGTGCACCGCTGCCGGGTCGGCCACCTGGTTCACTTTCAGGCTGTAGCGGGAAAGCGCTTTGCCCTGTGCATCGGTTACCTGTCGGATCGTTCTCAACGGCGTATTGAAGCCCGAGGTGGCCAGGCCCTGGTAGATCTGCGCCACGGTTACCGGTGTCATGGCGACGGAACCCAGCAACATCGAAGGGTACTCTGATATACCGCTGGTTACCCCAAAGCCCTGGAGCGCGGACTTCACCTCTTCGATCCCGACATCAAGCCCGACCCTTACGGCCGGGAAGTTATAGGAGTGTGACAGGGCCTCGTGCAGGGGCACTTCCCCTCTCTCCTCGCCATCGTAATTTTTTGGCTCCCAGCGCTGGCCGTCATCAAACACCAGTGAAAAGCCCTTGTCTTCCACCGGTGTAATCAGGCTGTACCGATCAGGTCGCTGAAGGGCCGTCAGGTAGATAAAGGGCTTGATCAGCGAGCCAATCGGGCGACGGGCATCCAGGGCGCGATTGAAACCGGCGTATCGCGGATCACGGCCGCCCACCAGTGCCAGCACTTCGCCACTGTCGCGGGAGGTGACCACCAGCGCGGACTCCAGCGTGGTGTCTGAACTTCCTTCCATGCGCGACAGCATGTCCTGGACCGAAAACTCCGCGGCATACTGGATGGCGGGGTCCAGGGTGGTAAAAATGCGCAGGCCTTCACTTTGCAGGTCTTCCTGCTTGTAATCCCGTGACAGGTGGCGGCGCACCAGATCAATGTAGGCCGGGTAGCGGTTCTCCGAATACGAAGCGCGGTCAGTCACCCCAAGGGGTTGGGCGCGTGCCCTCGCGGCATCTTCCTCACTCATCAGCCCGGTTTCCGCCATTACATCAATCACCAGGTTACGACGGGAAAGCGCCTGCTCGGGTCGACGGCGTGGATTGTAATAGCTGGGTCCCTTCACCATTCCCACCAGCAATGCCACCTGATGTGGCTCGATATCACGAATGGATTCGCCGAAGTAGAACTGGCTGGCCAGGCCGAAACCGTGAATCGCGCGGGTGCCGGCCTGCCCCAGGTAGACTTCGTTGAGGTAGGTTTCGAGGATGTCGTCTTTTTCGTAATGCAGCTCCAGCAAAAACGACATCAGCGCTTCATTTCCCTTGCGCAGCAACGTCTGCTCGCGGGTCAGAAAGAAGTTTTTCACCAGCTGCTGGGTCAGCGTGCTGCCACCCTGCACAATCCGGCCGGCCTGAATGTTGGCCAGCATGGCCCGGGCAATGGACATTGGTGCGACGCCATGATGGTCATGGAAGTTGCGGTCTTCCACCGCCAGTAAGGTATCGGTGAAAAGCTCCGGCACCTCATCCAGCTGAACCAGCACCCTGTCTTCCTTATGGGCGGGGTAGATACCACCGATCTGGGCCGGCTCCAGGCGAACTATGGGCGAACTGTCACCCGACAGCACTCTGAAGTCCTGTACCCTGTCCCCGGATATGGTCAGCGACAGCCGGCGGCGGGGCTCCAGTCCGTCTGTGAACAGAAAACCACGAGTGCTGATGGTGAAGTGCCCGCCGTTTCGGCGGTAAGTACCCGCTTTGCTGCCATCTCCCGCCCGATAGCCGGACAACTCAAGCTCCCGCTGGAGCGCTCCGGAACTGACACTGGCACCATCGTACAGTTCAAGCGGCCTGGCGTAGACCCGGGACGGCACCTCAAAACGGCGGCCCTCGAAGCGGGATGTCACTACGGCATCGAGATAGACCATCCAGCCGGCGAGCAACACCACTCCAACAAAAAACACACGGAAGAACAACGGCCAGAACCAGGACGTGCGGGCGCTCTTGCCTTTGCGGTTGCTCTTTTTCGGGGATTTTCTAGGGGAGACGGATTTTTTCATGGCGGGATTATAACGAATCCGTGCATCCCTGAGGCAGGCTATCCGTGTGTTATTTCTGTAATCTGCCCGTTATGATAGGCGCAAGAAAAATCAATGAGTTCGAGGAACCCGAGGAGAGCACCGTGAGCGAAGCAACTTCCGACAACCTGATTCTGGCGCTGCAGGATCCGGCGCTGTATGACCACCCGGTGAAGGAATTTCAGGTTCTCGAAACGCATATTTCCTGGGTCATCCTCACCGGCGATTACGCCTACAAGATCAAGAAGCCCATGGATTTCGGCTTTCTGGATTTCTCGAGCCTGGAACGCCGCAAGCGCTTCTGCGAAGAAGAGCTACGCCTGAACCGACGCCTGGCCGCAAACCTCTACCTTGAGGTGCTGCCCATCACCGGCTCGGCAGCTGCGCCGGAGCTGGGTGGCCATGGTGAGGCTTTCGAATACGCCATTCGCATGCGTCAGTTCGACCAGAACGACCTGTTCGACGTGCGCCAGGAAAACAGCAAACTGACACCGGATCTGCTCACCAGCCTTGCCCGCCAGGTGGCGGATTTCCATGACAAGCAGCCACCGGTCGCTGCCGGCAAACCCTTGGGCACGCCGGACGCCGTCTACGCTGCCATGCAGGAAAACTTCGACCAGATCCGCCCGATGATTGACGATGAGGCGCTGTTACTGCAACTGGACAACCTGGAACAATGGGCCCGCACGACGTTTGAACGCCATTCATCGCTGATCGCACAACGTTACGACGAAGGCTTTGTGCGTGAATGCCACGGTGACCTGCACCTGGCAAATATCACCGTGTACGAGAATGAAGTAACGGTGTTCGATTGCATTGAATTCAGCGAGCCTTTCCGCTGGATCGACGTTATCAACGACCTGGCCTTCCTGCTGATGGACCTGGAGTCCCGCCGCGAGCCGGAACTGGCCAACCTGGTTCTCAACAGCTATCTGGAATACCGGGGTGATTTCGATGCCCTGCCTCTTCTGCCCATGTACAAGGCCTATCGCGCCATGGTGCGGGCCAAGATTGCCCTGTTCACCATGGGCAATCCGTCACTGACCGAGGCTGATAAAGAAGGCCTGATGCAGAGGTACCGCGACTACGCCCAGCTGGCAGAAGATTACAGCACCATCCCCAACCCCTACCTGCTGGCGACCACCGGGCTTTCGGCCAGCGGCAAATCGGTGGTGAGCAGCGCCATGGCCGCAGAGCTGGGGCTGATCCGGTTGCGTTCGGATGTAGAACGCAAGCGACTTTTCGGTCTTGGGCCGCTGGACCAGAGCAAATCACCGGTCGGTGGAAACCTCTACACCGAAGAAGCCAACCAGCATACGTATCAGCGACTGGCAGACCTTGCCGGCGAATTGCTGGCCGGCGGCATGCCGGTCATCGTGGATGCCGCCTGCCTGAAACAGGCCGAGCGCGACATGCTGGCGGATGTGGCGGAAAGCCGGGGCATGCCATTCGCACTGATTCACTGTGAAGCGCCACTTGAGAGCCGTCGGGAATGGATACGCAAACGTGCCGGTGATGCCTCCGAAGCCACTGAAGAGTTGCTTGAAGAGCAGGAAACCTGGTTTGAGCCACTGACCACCGAAGAGAAGACACATACCATCCACCTGCATACCGACCAGGAGCATGTGGCCGAGGCTGTCGCGGACCGTATCCGCCAGCATTTCGGGCTGCCCGGCGCCTAGATGATGAACGATGCGCTGACACCCCTTGAGGTAACAGAGGACAGCGGCACTATCCTGATCAGGCTTCCAGAATAACCGGCACAGCCTCTACCAGGGATATATCCCCTTCCGGGCCCGCCAATGCAGCCCGGTAGGCCAACAGCTCTACGCCTGCGGCATCTGCCTCACGCAGCAGTTTGCCGTAAGCCGGGTCGATATGATCCGCGGGCCGCACGCTGGTGATGCCGGTATGGTTAACCACGAAAAACAGCACGGCCCGCTCCCCGGCCCTTGCCTGGGCCATCAGCTCTCGCAGATGTTTCTGCCCACGGGTTGTCACTGCATCCGGGAAATAGCCCCGCCCTCCCTCGGAAAGGGTCACGTTTTTCACTTCCACCCAGGCGTCCGCAAGACTGGCATGGCCCGACAGGTGCAGGTCAATCCGGCTCTTCTCGGCGCCATATCGCACCTCGGCCCGGCAAGTGCCGTAGCCCGCCAGCTCTGGCACCACACCCTGATCGATGGCATTGCGGGCCTGGTTATTGGGCCGCGAGGTATTGATACAGGCCACTTCGCCAGGGGCGGTTTCAACCAGTTCCCATGTGTATTTCAGCTTTCGCTTAGGATTGTCGCTGGTGCTCAGCCACACCCGGGCATCCGCCGGCTGGCAGCCAAGCATGGAACCGGTATTGGGGCAGTGGGCGGTTACTTCATCGCCATCCGGCAACACCACGTCGGCAAGGAAACGTTTGTAGCGGCGAATAAGCCTGCCTTCAATGAGCGGAGCAGGTAACTTCATCAATGACTCCATGCTAAAGTTGTTGTCACAAGGCTGGCACCCCCGGGAGTAATCTGCTATTTTCCGCAAATTCCCGTTTCAGGACGAGTGCTTTTCAGGATTATAAGAGGCCGTATTCATGGCAGATACTGCAGCACAAACACGCGAACGCTTTACCAACTTCACCCCTTATGAAATGAAGAAGGGTGAAGAGTACATGAGTGCTGACATGCTTGAGCACTTCAAGAATCTGCTTCTGCAATGGAAACAGGAGCTGATGGAAGAAGTGGATCGCACCATGCACCATATGCAGGAAGACGCCGCAAATTACGCGGATCCCAGCGACCGCGCAACCCAGGAAGAGGAATTCAGCCTGGAACTGCGCACCCGTGACCGAGAACGCAAACTGATCAAGAAGATTGACCAGACAATCGACCGCATCGACAAGGACGACTACGGTTTCTGCGACCAGTGTGGCGTTGAGATCGGCATTCGCCGTCTCGAAGCACGCCCGACCGCAACACTGTGCATCGACTGCAAGACTCTCGCCGAAATCCGCGAGCGCCAGACTGGCATCTGATCCCCGCTCCCTGAGTACACTGGCCCCTGAACCGGGGCCAGTTGTCGCAGACCATGGCTGATTCCCTCTACCGGGGCCGTTTCGCGCCCTCTCCCACCGGTCCTCTCCATTTTGGCTCGCTGGTTACCGCTGTTGCCAGTTATCTCGAAGCCCGCAGCCGCGGTGGCACCTGGCTGGTGAGAATTGAAGACCTGGATCCACTGAGAGAATCCGCGGAAGCCACGCAACGGATACTGGCCAGCCTCGACGCCCACGGCCTGCATTCCGACGAGCCGGTGCGCTTCCAGTCTGAATGCCATGCCAGGTATCACAAGCTGATTGAAAAGCTACGGGACCAGGGGCTGGCCTACCGTTGCGCCTGCTCACGCAAGCAACTCAGGGAACATGGCGGCCGGCATCCGGAACGCTGTCGTGAAGGTCATGGAGAGCCTGGCGAACGTCCCTTCGCGATACGTTTTGCACTTCACAATGAGCACTGCCAATGGCAGGACCAGTTGCTGGGCCCGCAAAGCCAGCAGGTACAGGCTGAACTGGATGACCCGGTCATCCTGCGCAAGGAAGGGTTCTACGCCTATCAGCTGGCAGTGGTTGCCGACGACATAGACCAGCGCATCACCCATGTGGTCAGGGGTTCCGATCTGCTGGACATGACAGCCCAGCAGCAGCAGATTTACCAGGCACTGGGTGGACGCCCGCCCCACTGGATGCACATTCCGGTCATTGTCAATGCCGAGGGACAGAAGCTCAGCAAACAGAACCATGCTCCTGCGCTGGATGACCGGCTTGCGGTCGGTAATCTGAAACAGGCACTGACTGCCCTGGGACAGGACGCCACTCTGTTGTCGGGAGCATCAGACATCGATACCCTGCTCAGCCGGGCCGCAGCCACCTGGGCACCCGAGCGGATTCACCTGACAGCCCGGTGAACGACGTGTTATAAAGCTTCTCACAAACGACAGTGCGGATATCATGCCTGATGTATATCTACCGTCTGGTCTTCCTTCTGGTTCTGGCCATCTACATATTCTCGCCCAACATTCTTGACTGGTGGACCTCACCCGGGAATGCCTGGTATAGCCCGTATATCATCTGGGCGGGCCTGATTGCCATCGGCTTCTGGCTGGAATGGCGACGGGATCCCAATGAGTTTTAGTGCCCCCGGCCTGTTACTGGCCAGCCTGCTGTATCTGATACTGCTCTTCGGCATCGCATGGATTACCGAAAAGGGCGTACTGCCCCGCAGCTGGATCAGGCATCCCCTGGTCTACACATTAAGCCTCGGTGTCTATGCCGGCATCTGGGCTGTCTATGCAGCCGTGGGCATCGCAGCGGAATCCGGGTTCGGTTTCCTGGCCTACTACCTGGGTATCAGCGGCGCCTTCCTGCTGGCGCCGGTGCTGCTCAATCCGATCATGCGGATTGGTCGCGCCTATCAGCTGACCTCCCTCGCCGATCTGTTTGCCTACAGATATCGCAGCCAGTGGGCAGGCACCCTCGTTACCATCTGTTCAGGCACCGCCATTCTGGCCTTGCTGAGCATGCAGATCCAGGCGGTCTCCACCTCCGCCAGCCTGCTGGCACCGGACACCTCGCCCCGGGTCATCAGTGCACTGTTCAGCATCATCGTGGTTCTGTTCGCCATGCTGTTCGGTACCAGGCGCAGCCAGGGTTCGGAAAACCACCAGGGCCTGGTGCTGGCCATCGCATTTGATTCCCTGGTCAAGCTTTTCGCGCTGCTGACTCTCGGCGGGGTCATTCTGTTCGGCGTATTCGACGGAATGGCCGGACTGGAAACCTGGCTGGCAGACCAGAGCACACCGGTCAGCTCCATGACCATGAGCATTGATGACGGCAGCTGGCGGGCGCTGATGCTGATGTCCTTTGCCGGTGCCCTGGTACTGCCGCACATGTACCACATGACCTTCAGCGAGAATCCCTCGCCCAAGGCGCTGGCGAAAGCCAGCTGGGGCCTTCCTCTTTACCTGCTGCTGCTGGGCCTGCCGGTGCCACTGATTCTCTGGGGCGGCCAGGCGCTGGCTGCCACCACCGGCCCGGACTTTTACGCCATTGGCACCGCCCAGGCACTTGGCAGCCCGGCACTGACACTGTTGATGTATATTGCCGGCCTGTCTGCAGCCAGTGGTCTGATGATCGTCAGCACCCTGGCACTGGCAGGCATGGTTCTGAACCATGCCGTGCTGCCCCTGCGCACGCCCAAAGACCAGGGTGATATCTACCACTGGCTGAGATGGGTCAAGCGACTGCTGATCGCTGCCATAATCTTTGCGGCCCTGCTGTTCCACGAAACCCTGGGCAAGAATCTTGACCTGTCCATTCTTGGCGCCATTTCACTGGCGGGCATGCTCCAGTTGTTACCCGGCGCCCTCGGCGTCATCTACTGGCCGGAAGGCAACCGCCGCGGGCTGATCGCCGGCCTGGTATCGGGGCTGGCTATCTGGGTGGTCACACTGGTGTTGCCATTTTCCCACACCGCCAACCTGCTGGAATTCCTCGGCGCGCCGCTGGTGCCGGACTACGGCAACTGGCATATCTTTACCTTTATCAGCCTGACCGTGAACGTTATCGTGTTCACACTGATTTCAGCATTGAGCACCAGCACGGCCGATGAAGCCGGTGCTGCTGAAGCCTGCTCGCTGGGGGCGCTTTCCCGTCCCCAACGCAGGGAGTTACTGGCTACGTCGTCGGCGGATTTTGTGCGCCAGCTGGCCGTTCCCCTCGGGTTTGGCGTCGCCCGAAGAGAAGTTGAGCGGGCACTGGCCCAGCTAAAGCTGCCCAACGTCGAGTACCGGCCCTACCAGCTACGGCGCCTGCGTGACCGGGTGGAAGTGAACCTGTCAGGCCTGCTGGGCCCGGCCGTGGCCGGGGATATGGTCAAACGGCATCTTGGCTACAAGCCCATGGCCAGTGGTGGCACCGCCCAGGATATCCGCTACGTAGAGCGGGCACTGGGAGATTATCAGAACCGCCTGACCGGGCTGGCGGGCGAACTGGACAACCTGCGCCGGCATTACCGCCAAACCCTGCAGAATCTGCCCATTCCCGCCTGCTCTGTGGGCGAGGACGGAGAGATCCTGATGTGGAACAATGCCATGGAGTCGCTTACCGGCATCACCGCCGACGATGTGGTGGGGGCACGATTAATGGCATTGCCGGAACACTGGCACCTGCTGCTGGACGATTTCAACATTGGTGAAGATCTGCACCGTTACAAACACCGCCTCGACCTGAAAGGCCGTCCCCACTGGCTGAACCTTCACAAGGCGGCATTGAGTGGCCCCGACCACACCGAAGGTGGCAGCATCATACTGGTGGAAGACCAGACCGAAACCCGCCTGCTGGAAGACGAGCTGATGCACAGCGAGCGTCTGGCCTCGGTTGGCCGTCTGGCGGCCGGGGTTGCGCACGAGATCGGCAACCCGGTTACCGGCATCTCGTCCCTGGCACAGAACCTGAAACTGGAAACAGACGACCCGGACATTCTGTCCACCGCCGACCAGATCCAGCAGCAGACCCGGCGCATCTCTACCATCCTCCAGTCTCTGATGAATTTTGCCCGCACCGGCAACCACGCCCATGCCAACCGCTATGAGCCGGTGGCCATTCGCCGCTGTGTGGACGAATCCATCAACCTGCTATCCCTCAGCGACAAGTCCATGGGCGTTCATTACCTGAACGACTGCCCGGCGGATCTGGTGATCCTGGGCGACGAGCAGAGACTGGTCCAGGTATTCATAAACCTTCTGGCCAATGCCCGTGACGCCTCACCGTTGGGCGGAAAAGTCTGCATCAGTGGAAACCTTGATGGCTACTCCGCTATTATCGAGGTCTCTGACGAAGGGTCTGGCATACCAACAGAACAGCTGGACCACATTTTCGAGCCTTTTTACACCACCAAGGCGCCCAACAAGGGAACCGGTCTTGGACTATCACTGGTGTACAGCATCATTGAAGAGCACTACGGCAACATACAGGTGGTCAGTCCGGCAAATACTGACCTGGGCCGGGGGACCTGCGTGCGCATGAGGTTACCCGCCTACGAACCGGACACCGGAAACACCATCAGCCAGAACCAAAGGTCGTAAAACTGTTATGCCTCGCATTCTGATCGTAGAAGACGAAGAGATCATCCGTTCAGCGGTCCGCAAACTGCTCACTCATGCCGGCTACGAGGTTGCTGACGCAGGATCGGTCGAGGAAGCGGAAGACAACCACGACCCCGCACAATTCGACCTGATCATTTCCGACCTGCGACTGCCCGGAGCCCCTGGTACCGAACTGATCAGGCGCGCGCCGAACACCCCGGTACTGATCATGACCAGCTACGCCAGCCTGCGATCCGCCGTGGACTCGATGAAAATGGGGGCCGTGGAATACATTGCCAAGCCATTCGATCACGACGAAATGCTAGAAGCAGTGGAGGGCATTCTTGCCAGGCAGCCGTCAACGGCAAGCGCCGCTGAGGAACGAATCGACCGCGGCACCGCCAGTGACCCTGACAGCGACCCCGCTGCCATTATGTATGGCCACTGCGACGCCATGCAGAAGGTGTTCACGCTGATACGCAAAGTGGCACCGACCGAAACCACGGTGCTGATCCAGGGCGAGTCGGGCACGGGTAAGGAGCTGGCGGCCCGGGCACTGCACCTGATGAGCCCGCGCGCCTCCAATCCACTGATTTCCGTGAATTGCGCAGCCATTCCGGAAAGCTTGATCGAGTCGGAACTGTTCGGCCACGAAAAAGGCTCCTTTACCGGCGCGGTATCTGCGCGTACGGGCCTGATTGAAGCCGCAGACGGCGGCAGCCTTTTCCTGGATGAAATCGGCGAACTTCCGGCAGAAGCCCAGGCCCGTCTGTTACGAGTGCTCCAGGAAGGTGAGATCCGCAAGGTCGGTTCCACCCAGAGCCGCCAGGTGGACGTTCGCATGATTGCCGCCACACACCGTAACCTCAAGGCCATGACACGCACCGGCGAGTTCCGGGAGGATCTGTTCTATCGCCTGAACGTCATGCAGGTTCGCATCCCGCCTCTGCGGGAACGGCAGGCTGACATTCTTGGCCTGGCCCAGCGCTTTCTGAAACGACAGGGCGAGAAAATGGGCAAGCCCGATCTGAACCTGACTCCGGAGGCCATGCGGGCACTGGAAAGACATCGGTGGCCCGGCAACGTCCGGGAACTGGAGAACGCCATTGAACGGGCCACTATCCTTTGCGATAACGGCCTGATCACACCCTCCCTTCTGGACCTGGACGGCGAAGGTGGTGACGTGAACATTCCGGAGTCCCTGGTGGCTGGCAATAACGAGCAAACGCTATCGCGGGAGGCAGAAGCAACCAGTGACCTTTCCCTTGAGGACTATTTCCAGCACTTTGTACTGGAAAACCAGGACCGCATGAGTGAAACAGAACTCGCGCAGAAACTGGGCATCAGCAGAAAGTCGCTGTGGGAGCGGCGCCAGCGCCTTGGCATTCCCCGCAAGAAGAGCTCAGGCAACTAAAGTCGCAACTTGAAAGCCCGCGGGTGTTACCGGCAAACTATGAACCCGCGCTCATTTGTTACCCCGTGTTCCTCACGGTAACACTCGTGATCTAAAAACCGGACGCACAGTAACACTTGGTACTTATACGTACTCTCCCGGAAAGATTTCAAAACACTAACTTGCTGTTAATAAACAATTTTCAAAAACTGGCACACGGACTGCACTCTATAGGGCGCACAACAACAAAAACAACAGTGATAACGCAGTGCCAACAACAAGAACAAAAAGCTGTAGAAGACGTTCGGTAACAAAAACAAAAACAGAACGTGAGCGAACTGAGTGTTTTGGGTACTTAGCTTTTTAGTGGTCCCACGGCACGTGCGGGTTGTAGATGTGGAGAAGAATCGTCATTCAGACGGCACTGCATTTACCTAAACGGCCTGTTCGATGTCTCTGACCGCTCTGTGTATTCAAAGCTTTCCGTTTGCACTACTGAGATCCCTTTATTTGGGGATTGACAGTGGGGTAGAAAAACGAAGAAAAATCCCGGTAAAAACAAAAACAATGCAGATCGTCAACGCTTTCAGGGCGGGTTCGTGAAAACGGATCCGCCTTTTGATTATCTGGCCCAACGGTTTTCCGGCCTGGCCAAACTCTTCCTCCACAAGCAGTTTTCCCCGGCTTATGGTGCCAGACATGTGCAAATCCCGCCCAAACCGTTAAACTCTCGCTTTTGCTCAGCGCAATAACGGAATTCAATGTCTACTAATACACAGAACTTCTTGTCATCAACCGTCGAGAAATTCCGGTCGCTCCTTCAGGGTAACGGGAAGAAAAAGGCCCGTACCTACCAGCGCCGGGAAATCCCGCGGGATCAGCACAACGTCTCCCGCTCGGTCATCAGTGAGCCTGCGAAAAAGGTGCTCAACCGCCTCAACAACGCCGGCTACGAGGCCTACCTGGTGGGCGGTGGTGTTCGCGACATCCTGCTGGGCGGCAAGCCCAAGGATTTTGACATCGCGACCAACGCCACCCCGGAAGAGGTGCACGACCTGTTCCGTAATTCACGGCTGATCGGCCGGCGCTTCCGCATTGTCCACGTGCTATTCGGACGCGAAGTCATCGAAGTCACTACCTTCCGGGGTAACGCCACGGAAGCGGAAGACGACAGCGACGATGACGATGACCGCAGAACCAGCGAGCACGGTCTGCTGCTGCGGGATAACGTCTACGGCAACCAGGAAGAAGACGCCCTGCGCCGGGACTTCACCGTCAACGCTCTCTATTACTGTATCCGTGATTTTACCGTGGTGGACTTTGCCAACGGCATCGAGGACCTGAAAAACCGGCAGATGCGCCTGATTGGCGACCCGGAAACCCGCTACCGGGAAGACCCGGTACGCATGCTCCGCGCCGTGCGCTTCGCTGCCAAACTCGGGTTTGATATCGAACCGGACACCGAGGCCCCGATCCGTGAACTGGCGCCGCTGCTGACCCACATCCCGCCTGCCCGGCTGTTTGAGGAAGTGCTGAAACTGTTTTCCGCCGGCCACGGTGAAGCCACCTACGACCTGCTCAGCAAGTACAACCTGCTGGCGCCGCTGTTCCCGGAGACGGTGCAGGCTACCGATAATGGTCAATCGGATGAACTCATCCGCAAAGCATTGCGCAACACCGATGCCCGTATCGCCAAGGGCAAGTCGGTCACCCCCTACTTCCTGTTTGCCGCCATGCTCTGGCCGGCCCTGCAGGCAGAATGGCGCAAGCGACAGGATAACGGCGAGCCGGTACAGCCGGCCCTGCACCAGGCCATCGCCAAAGTGATCGGCCGCCAGGTCCAGGCAACGTCGATACCCAAACGTTTCTCGGGCCCGATGAAAGAGATCTGGGAACTGCAGATGCGCCTGCCAAGACGCCAGGGAAAACGGGCATTTGTCACCATGTCCCATCCGCGCTTCCGCGCAGCCTATGATTTCCTTCTGGTGCGGGAAGAGTCTGGTGAAATCGAGCCCGGGCTCGGCCAGTGGTGGACCGAGTTCCAGGAAACAGACGAACGCGGACAGGAACGCATGCTGACCCAGCTGGGCAGCGATGGCCCCAAGAAGCGCCGCCGCAAGAAGCCTGCAAAGAAGACCTGATCATGGCAGCCTCAGACGCCTTTGTCGGGCTTGGCAGCAACATGGCAGACCCCTCTACGCAACTGGCCGGCGCGGTGGCACGGCTGGCCGCGCTGTCAAAAACCGAACTGGTGGCCCAGTCCCCGTTCTACAGCAGCAAACCAGTCGGCCCCCAGGACCAGCCTGATTTCGTCAATGGCGCCGTCTGGCTGCGTACGCAACTGACTGCACTGGAGCTACTGGATCAGTTGCAGGCCATCGAACAGGCCCATGGCCGCGAGCGAATACGGCACTGGGGGCCCCGAACACTGGATCTGGACCTGCTGCTGTATGGCGATGAAACCATCACCAGCGAGCGACTGACGGTTCCCCATGCCGAACTGACCAACCGGGACTTCGTTATCCAGCCACTGCTGGACCTTGACCCACAACGGCGCCTGCCGGATGGCCGCAGCCTTGCATCCCTGAGACAGCAATGCCCGGACAACAACCTGCAGAAGCTCAATCCGGTGGCACGGATACCCACCCCGCCCGGCTGATACAAATGGCTCGGTGTGCCGCTATTGCCTCGAGCACAGCGCCGGATTACCCTTGAGACCTGATTGCCGGCATACTCCGGCCCGGTTTTAGCCCATCCACCCACAAGGCAAGGATTCTATGGCTGTTACCATCAATACCCTGCGGGACTACAAGCAGAAGGGCGAAGCCTTTTCTGTGCTGACATCCTACGACGCTACTTTCGCCCAGATCGTGAGTGAGGCGGGCGTAGACGTTATTTTGATCGGCGACTCTCTGGGCATGGTCCTCCAGGGGCATGACAGCACCCTGCCTGTCACCATGGCCCAGATGGTGTATCACGTATCCTCCGTGGCCAAGGGCAACCGCGGCTCGCTGATCATGGCCGACATGCCCTTCATGACCTATGGCACCACCGAGGCTGCCCTTGAGAACGCCGCGGAACTGATGCGTGCCGGCGCTCACATGGTCAAGCTGGAAGGCACTGACTGGATGAAAGACACCATCCATGCCCTCAGCGAAAGGGGCGTACCGGTGTGTGCCCACCTGGGCCTGACACCGCAATTCGTCAACAAGTTCGGCGGCTACAAGGTGCAGGGTCGGGATGAGAAGCATGCCGAGCTGATGATCGAGCACGCCTGTGAGCTGGTTGCCGCCGGCGCAGATGTGATCCTGCTGGAATGCGTGCCTGCCCCGCTGGCCGCCCGTATTACCCAGGCGGTACAGGCACCGGTTATCGGCATTGGTGCCGGCGCGGATACTGACGGACAGGTATTGGTGGTTCACGATATGCTGGGCATGACCACTGGCCGCAAGCCACGTTTCGTGAAAAACTTCCTCGCGGAATCCGATTCCGTTCAGGGCGCCATCGAAGCCTATGTGGCTGCCGTTCGCGACCGCTCATTCCCCGCCGAGGAGCATACGTTCAAGGCATGAGAACCGTACATACCCTAAAAGAACTCCGCGCCATGCTTCGCAGCTATCGCCAGCAGGGCAAACGCATCGGGCTGGTACCCACCATGGGCAACCTGCATGAGGGGCATATCTCGCTTGTACGAAAAGCCCGGGAAGCAGCTGACATCGTGGTCACCAGCATCTTCGTCAATCCCATGCAGTTTGGCGCCACTGAAGATCTGGATACCTACCCACGTACGCTGATTGAAGATCAGGAACGGCTTGAGGAGGCTGGCAGTACGCTGGTGTTCGCGCCTTCCAACGAAGAAATCTACCCCCATGGGCTGGCACGACACACCCGGGTTATCGTACCCGAAGTCAGTGAAGGCCACTGTGGCGCCAGCCGGCCCGGGCACTTCGAGGGTGTAGCAACGGTCGTTACCATGCTGTTCAATATGGTCCGGCCCGACATCGCTGTATTTGGCGAGAAGGACTTTCAGCAACTGGCTGTGATCCGCAAGCTTACGCGGGATCTGATGATACCAGTGGAAGTGATTGGCAGCCCGACCATCCGCGAAGCCGACGGGCTGGCAAAAAGCTCCCGTAACGGCTTTCTCACGGAGGAAGAGCGGGCCATCGCTCCCATCATCTATCGCACCCTTAAAAACACGGCAGAACAGATCCGCAAGGGCCGCACTGATTTCTCCGCGCTGGAACAGGAAGCCAACCAGGCCCTCAGCGAAGCCGGCCTGCGCCCGGACTACTTCAACATTGCCAACAGCCTGACCCTCAAGCCCGCCAGCGACGGTGATACCGAGCTGACGCTGTTGGCGGCGGCATTCCTGGGCACCACGAGGCTGATCGACAACCTGTCCGTCACCCGATAACCGCAAACAACAAGAAAGGATTCCACTATGTCCCAGGGCTCTGCTCCTCTCACCAGCCGGCCCGAGTGGCAGGCACTGAAAAGCCATAAGGCGGAACTGGAAAACACCCACATGCGGGACCTGTTCCGGGACGACCCTGACCGGGCCAGCCGCTTCTTCATCAGCGGCGGCGGCCTGTCACTGGACTACTCCCGCAACCGCATGACCGACGACACCATCGCCGGGCTGATGGCACTGGCACGCAGCTGCGGTGTGCCGGAACGCACCGCGGCGATGTTCCGCGGTGATCACATCAACGTGACGGAAAAACGCCCGGCATTACACGTTGCGCTGAGGGGCAGCAGCGGTGATCCCATTCTTGTCGACGGCACCAACATTACGCCGGAAGTGGAACACACCCTCGACCGCATGGAACAGTTCGTGGACGACGTGCTCAGCAAACGCTGGCAGGGCCATACCGGCAAACCTTTCACTGACGTGGTCAGCATTGGTATCGGCGGCTCCTTTCTTGGCCCCAAACTGGTATCGGAAGCCCTGCGCCCCTACTGGCACGGCCAGCTGAACTGCCACTATGTGGCCAATATCGACGGCACCCAGATCGCCGAAGTGCTGCGCCGGGTTAACCCGGAAACCACCCTGTTCCTGATCCAGTCCAAATCCTTCCGCACCCAGGAAACCCTGGAGAACAGCAAGGTAGCCCGGGCCTGGTTCCTGGATAATGGCGGCAGTGAGGACCAGATCGCCAAGCACTTTGTAGCGGTCACCGCCAATACACCGGAAGCGGTGAACTTCGGGATTTCCGAAGACAACATCTTCCCGATGTGGGACTGGGTTGGTGGACGTTACTCGCTATGGTCCGCCATTGGCCTGCCAGTGGCACTGACCATCGGCATGAAAAACTTTCGCGCCCTGCTCGCCGGTGCCAACGGTATGGACCAGCACTTCCGCAACGCACCACTGGAGCAGAACCTGCCCGTGGTGATGGCGATGCTCGGGCTCTGGTACAACAACTTCTGGGGCGCGGAAACCTACACCATTCTTCCCTACGACCATTATCTGCGCAGCCTGCCGGCGCACCTGCAACAGCTGGATATGGAAAGCAATGGCAAGAGCGTTACCCAGAACGGCGAGCCATTGACCTGCCACAGTGGCCCGGTGATCTGGGGAGGCGTCGGCGCCAACGGCCAGCACGCCTTCCACCAGTTGCTGCACCAGGGCACCCGCCTGATTCCCGCGGATTTTATCATCCCCCTGGAAACCCACAACCAGGTGGCCAGCCACCATGTGACTCTGTTCGCCAACTGCCTGAGCCAGTCACGGGCGCTGATGTCCGGCAAGACCCTGGACGAAGCCAAAGCGGAACTGAAAGCCGAAGGCATGAATGCGGACGACATCGACAAGCTGGCACCCCACAAGGTGATCCCCGGCAACAAGCCCAGCAATACGCTGCTGATGGACAAATCCACACCGGAAACCGTGGGCGCGCTGATTGCGCTCTACGAGCACCGCACCTTTGTGCAGGGCATCATCTGGGACGTGGATTCGTTCGATCAGTGGGGCGTGGAACTGGGCAAGCAGATGGGCAAGGGCATTCTGGACCGCCTCACCGGTGATTCCGCCGGGGGTGACGGCCCGATCGACAGTTCAACAGACCATCTGATCCGGATTTTCCGCTCGCATCACTCGTCTTGAAGGAAGTCGGTGGGCTTAACTGGCAGCGGCGCGGGATATCAACCGGCCCTGCCAGGTGAAATCCACAGGCCAGAGCTTCTGGTCACGGTCATATCCCTGCCACAGCGCCTCATACCGTTTGCCACAGACCGGATGGACATCCGCCGGCGCAATTTCCGCCAGTGGCAGCAGCACAAACGCATTTTTCAGAATCTCACCCCGGGGCAGCTCCACACCGTCGACACTGCCGACCTCGTTATCGTAGGTAAGAATATCCAGGTCCAGGGTCCGGGCACTGAATTTTGGCACATCGCGCCGCCGGCCGTTATCTGCTTCCAGTTGCTTGAAGCGGGCCGAGAGCTCTGCCACGGTAAGCGCCGTATCGACACCCACCACCAGGTTATAGAAAGGCGTGCCATCAAAACCGACAGATTCACTTTCGTAGACCGAAGAAATCAGCAACCTGTCAAACCAGACATCCAGCGCGTCCAGAGCTGCAGTAATATTGCACTCGCGATCAATGTTGCTGCCGATGCTGATATACACCCGTGCCATTAGCGGCTCCCTCTTTCGATCCTGACACCCACCGCTGCTGCGGCCGGTACGGCGCCAGGTTTGCGAAGCGTCAACCGCAGCCAGCGCACGCCGAATTCATCCTGTAGCAGGCTGGTGATGCCCTCGGCGGCGGTTTCCAGCAACTGCGGGCGGGCCTGAACCAGATAGGCAGAAACCCGCTCACTGACCCGAGCATAGTCCAGCGCATCGCTGACATCATCGGAAGCTGCCGGCACCCGGTTGTCCCAGGCCATTTCCAGGTCCAGCAACAGGCGCTGGCTGACCTCCCTTTCCCAGTCGTAAACGCCGATGATTGCCTCAACGGCCAGACCTTCGATCAGTACATCATCTGTCAACGGATCGTACTCCCGGGCTTACACTCTTTGCTGATTGAATAACGTACAGGCAGCGGATACTGTGTAATGCCTGACCTGCATCGTCTCGCGGGGCCGGCATTTTCTCATAAATGATCGGTGCGCGTCTTTGCGTCTTAATAACTTTGCCAATGAACGCTGCCGATGAGTTATCTGAGTGATCCGGTACTGACTGTCCTGCTGTGCGCACTGGCCTACCTGGCCGGCTCGGTACTCTTTGCGCTGCCGGTATGCCGGGCCTGGCATCTGCCGGACCCACGCGCTCTGGGCTCCGGCAACCCCGGTGCCACCAACGTCTACCGCACCGGTGGCTGGCCACCGGCGGCAATGACGCTGTTGCTGGACGCGGCCAAGGGTTGGCTGCCGGTATTTCTGGCCCACCAGGCAGACCTGACGATTCTCTCCCAGGCCATGGTGGCACTGTGCGCAGTGACCGGGCACATGATTCCGCTGTTCTATCGCTTCAAGGGCGGGAAAGGCGTGGCAACCGCACTGGGCGCAGGACTGGCACTGGCGCCGGTGACCACGCTGATGCTGGCCGCGATCTGGGCGGTGGTGATGTGGCGCTGGAAGATTTCCGCGCTGGCGTCGATCGTCGCCATCGTCAGCGGGCCAGTCATCAGCGCCCTGATCGAACCGGACACCCTGCCCCTGTTCGGCCTGCTGGCGATACTGATCGTGGTGCGGCATCGTAACAACCTGATCCGCATGGCCCAGGGCCGGGAGCCAGGATTCTAGGGCCTAATCGACGAGCCCGTTCGCCCTTGGCTCACCCACGGGCGGAAGTGTGTTCATGGGCCAGCGCGGCACTGCTACAATTCGGTCACCGTCCTGTTGCCCGGCCTGCATCCGCTGGCAACCCGCGTACGCAATCATGGCACCGTTATCGGTACAGAACTCAGGGCGGGCGTAAAACACGCCAGCACGGAGTTTTTCGGTCATTTTCTCGAGCCCTGCCCGCAACCGCTTGTTGGCACTTACACCACCGGCAATCACCAGGCGCTTGCAACCGGTCTGCTCCAGGGCCCGGCGGCACTTGATGGTCAGGGTATCCACCACCGCCGCCTCGAAAGCCAGCGCAATATCGGCGCGGGTCTGGTCATCCAGGCCACCGGCATTTTCTGCGGCTGTCACGGTATTGAGAGTGAACGTTTTCAGACCGCTGAAACTGAAGTCCAGCCCCGGCCGGTCGGTCATCGGGCGCGGGAAACGATAACGCCCCGGTGTGCCTTTCTCCGCCAACGCCGCCACCCTTGGGCCGCCGGGATAGTCCAGCCCCAGCATCTTCGCCGTTTTGTCGAAAGCTTCACCGGCGGCATCGTCCACGGACTCACCCAGCATTTCATACTCGCCAATGCCGTTGACCAGCACCAGCTGTGTATGCCCGCCGGAAACCAGCAGGGCAACAAAGGGAAACGCCGGGGGATTGTCCTCCAGCATCGGTGCCAGCAAATGACCCTCCATATGATGGACGCCCAGCACCGGCACGCCCAGTGCAAACCCCAGCGCGTGGGCGACCGAGCCGCCCACCATCAGCGCCCCCACCAGACCCGGGCCTGCCGTGTAGGTAATGCCCTCGATATCGCCGCGCACCCTGCCAGCATCCGCCAGCACCTGGTCGCATAAAGGCAGCAGCTTACGTACATGGTCGCGGGACGCCAGCTCCGGCACCACGCCGCCATAGTCCGCGTGCATGTCGATCTGGCTGAACAGAGCGTGCGCCAGCAGCCCCTGCTCGCTGTCATACAGGGCAACGCCGGTTTCATCACAGGAGGTTTCAATACCGAGGATCAGCATAAATAAGGGCCACAACTCCGGGCTGGTGAACGTCAACGGAGCATTTTAGCAGAAACCCGAAACCCTCCGTCAGTTTCATCGAACAAACATTGACCTTGGCCATGAGCAGGCGCTATCATTGCCGGCCTTAAATAAGCACTGGTCGAGTTTTAGCCAATCTGGCCAGTTATCGAGTCGATTTGACAGACAGGTCGATCAGACAAAACAGAAACCGAATCAATCAGGTAGGTGATTTTCGAATGCCAGCTGTTAAAGTGAAAGAGAATGAACCGTTTGACGTAGCCCTTCGTCGCTTCAAGCGCTCCTGCGAAAAAGCAGGCGTTCTGTCGGAAGTACGTCGCCGTGAGCACTACGAGAAGCCGACAGCCGTGCGCAAGCGCAAGGCAGCTGCAGCCGTCAAGCGTCATCTCAAGAAGCTTCAGCGGGAGCAGCGCAAGTTCGAGCGTCTGTACTAAGCTATATCCGGACGCCGCTTGACTGTAAGCCTATAATTGCCTGTGTGACCGCGGGCCGCGGATTATACAGAGCGATACCAAAATGCCGCCGAGGCCTGGCTTCGGCGGCATTTTTGGCTGTACTTGCAGGCCTGGCACTTTCCGCGCGACCGGAGACATCATGAGTGGACTGATCCCGCAACGTTTTGTTGAAGACCTGCTCGACCGGATTGACCTGGCCGAGTTGATCGGATCACGTATCACCCTTAAAAAGGCCGGCGGCAACTACAAGGCCCGCTGCCCCTTTCATGATGAGAAAACGCCGTCTTTCAACGTTCGGCCGGACAAGGGCTTCTATCACTGCTTTGGCTGTGGCGCCCATGGCGATGCCATCAGCTTTGTCCGCGAGTTCGATGGCCTCGGGTTTACCGATGCGGTAGAAGAACTGGCCCGCCGTGCCGGCATGGAAGTGCCCTACGACCAGAGCGCGCGCCAGGAAATGCAACAGGCGCGAACCCTGACGGACGCCCTGGATTACGCCAGTCGCTTCTACCAGGGCGCACTCAGGGGCCAGCAAGGGGAATTCGCCCGGGACTACCTGAAACAACGGGGCCTGGACGACAGCATTATTGAACAGTACCAGCTGGGATACGCTCCCGGCACCGGCACTGCACTGTTCGACAGCGCCAGCAAGGACCTGCAGGGGCCGCTGATCGAAACCGGCACGGTATCCGACCGCTACGGGCGGCCACGGGACCTGTTCCGCAACCGGGTGATGTTCCCGATCCGCAACAGCCGCGGCCGGACTATCGCCTTTGGCGGACGCACCCTGGGTGACGACAAGGCCAAGTACATCAACTCTCCTGAGTCTGATGTCTTTCATAAAAGCCGCGAGATCTACGGCCTTTATGAAGCGAAACAGTCTATCCGCCAGCTGGACAGACTGCTGGTGGTGGAAGGTTATATGGATGTCATTGCGCTGGCGCAGAATGGCATCCACTTCGCTGTGGCGACGCTGGGCACGGCGACAAACCAGGATAGCCTCGCAGCCCTGCTGAAACAGGTACGCCACCTGGTGTTCTGCTTCGACGGCGATCAGGCCGGCTACCGTGCGGCAGACAAGGCCATGGAGAACGCCCTGGAATTGCTGACCGACGGTCTGCATCTGCAGTTCCTGATGATGCCGGACGGCGAAGACCCGGACACCCTGGTACGCAAGGAAGGCGCGGAAGCGTTCCAGAAGCGTATTGATGGTGCCATGCCCCTGTCCCGCTACCTGTTTAACCGGCAGAGCGAAGGGCTGGACCTGGCGCTGCCGGAGGACCAGGGCGAACTGAAGGCGCGGGTAAAACCGCTGCTTGAGAAAATGCCCCGCAGCACCCTCAGGGACGCCATGTGGCATGAAATGCTGCGACTGTGCGGTACCAACCGCGGTGACTGGCAGAACCGCCGCCAGCAGAACGCCAGAGGCGGATACGGCGAACGCCGGGTGCAGGAACAGCGGATTGACGTAAAGCTCAGCAAGGACACCCAGCTGTGCCTGGCGCTGCTGGAAGCACCGGACATGGCCAGCGAAATTGCCGAGCTTTGCAGTAGCAGCCGCCAGTATCGGCAGGCAGGCCAGTTTGCCACCTGGATCCTGGAGAATGAAATCAGGGACCGGCGTTCCCTGACGCGCCAACTGGCAACGGATAACCAGGCCAGAGAACGATTTTACAGCCTGTTCGACGGCATCGAACATGTGCCCGCCAGGGAACAGACCCTGGCAGGGGCACGGGAAATGCTGAATCCGAACCGGGAGGTCGCGCGCAAACAGCGCCTGGCGTCCCTGCTCTCGGAAAAGCGCAGCCTCGCGGACCTAACCGCCGAAGAGCGGCAGGAACTGAAAGCGCTGTCAGGCCAGAGCAACGACTGAACAGCGCAGGCTACACAGTGCCGGCGGGCCATAAAACGCAAAAACTGCAGCCGGAAAGGCTACTGCACTTGAAACTTGCAGTGCTGATCACCATCTAACCATCCGGTGGCAGAGCAATACCGTGACAGCTATAATGGCTGTTTAACTTTTTTACTTTTACCAGCGAGTCCACAGGGTGTCTATGTCAGGCAATTCGCAGAAATCACGTTTAAAAGATCTCATTGCACGAGGCAAAGAGCAAGGTTACCTGACTTACGCTGAGGTAAATGACCACCTCCCGGAAGACATTGCTGACCCGGACCAGGTCGAAGACATCATTCGCATGATCAACGACATGGGCATTCAGGTCTCTGAAGTTGCACCGGACGCAGACACGCTTCTGATGACCGACGGCGATTCCACTGCCGACGAAGCCGCTGCCGCCGAAGCCGCTGCCGCGCTTGCTGCGGTGGAATCCGACGCTGGCCGCACCACCGACCCGGTCCGCATGTACATGCGGGAAATGGGCACCGTGGAGCTGCTGACCCGCGAAGGCGAAATCGTGATTGCCAAGCGCATCGAGGAAGGTATCCGCGATGTGATGGCAGCCGTTGCGCACTTCCCCGGCATCGCCGGCACTGTTATCCAGGCCTACGACCGCATCATCGAGAACGAAGGCCGCCTCAGCGACATCGTATCCGGTTTCCTCGATCCGGATGGCGCCGAGCCGTTCATGGACGAAGACAACACCCCGGACACGTCCAGCAACAGCTCGGACAGCTCGTCCGACGATGACGATGACGACGACAGCGAAGAAGAAACCGAGAGCGGTCCGGATCCTGAAGAAACCCGCCTGCGTTTCGAGCTGTTGAAAGAAAAGCTTGATGCCGCCGATGCCTGCCTCGCCAAGCACGGCCGCAGCCACAAGAAAACCCAGGAGGCCCTGAATGAGCTGGGCCAGGTTTTCGCACCGTTCAAGCTGGGCAACAAGGCGTTTGATGAACTGGTGAACGTGGTCCGCTCCACCAATGATCTCGTCCGTGAAAACGAGCGCGCGATTATGAAAATCTGCGTGCGTGAGTGCAAGATGCCACGCAAGGATTTCATCAAGTCGTTCCCCGGCAACGAAACCAGCCTGGACTGGGCAGAGAAGATTGCCAAGAGCAAGAAGCCCTACGCTCCGCTGATTGCCGAGCGCATCGACGAGATCGTCCGCCTGCAGAAGCGCATTGCCAACATCCAGACCGAAGTGGATCTGGACGTTTCCGACATCAAGGAAATCAACCGCCGCGTTTCCATCGGCGAAGCCAAGGCCCGCCGTGCCAAGAAGGAAATGGTGGAAGCCAACCTGCGTCTGGTTATTTCCATTGCCAAGAAATACACCAACCGTGGCCTGCAGTTCCTGGATCTGATCCAGGAAGGCAACATCGGCCTGATGAAGGCCGTCGACAAATTCGAATATCGCCGTGGCTACAAGTTCTCTACCTACGCCACCTGGTGGATTCGTCAGGCCATCACCCGCTCCATCGCGGACCAGGCCCGCACCATCCGTATTCCGGTGCACATGATCGAGACCATCAACAAGCTCAACCGCATCTCCCGCCAGATGCTGCAGGAGATGGGCCGCGAGCCCACCCCGGAAGAGCTGGGCGAGCGCATGGAAATGCCCGAGGACAAGATCCGCAAGGTATTGAAGATCGCCAAGGAACCGATTTCCATGGAAACCCCGATCGGTGATGACGAAGACAGCCACCTGGGCGACTTCATTGAAGACATCCAGGCCCTGTCACCCGTTGACTCGGCAACCGCCGAAGGCCTGCGCGAAGCCACCCGCTCCGTGCTCTCCGGCCTGACCGCCCGCGAGTCCAAGGTGCTGCGCATGCGCTTCGGTATCGAAATGAACACCGATCACACCCTGGAAGAAGTGGGCAAACAGTTCGACGTTACCCGCGAGCGAATCCGCCAGATCGAAGCCAAGGCCCTGCGCAAACTGCGCCATCCTTCCCGCTCCGACCACCTGCGCGGCTTCATCGACGACCAGGGCAACGGATAACATCACAACAGTAGCGGGCGCCACCCCTCACCGGTATAATGGCGCCCGCTTTGTTGCTCCCGCCCGGAAGCAACACCCCAAAAGCAAACCTTTAAGCAGCATCCGCTGACAAAAGGGCCTATAGCTCAGTTGGTTAGAGCAGAGGACTCATAATCCTTTGGTCCCTGGTTCGAGTCCAGGTGGGCCCACCATTTTTCAATGGCTTACGAATCCCCAAAACCGTCAACACCGGCTCAGGTGTCAACCAAACGTCAACGGCTCTTTTTCTATCGTTGCAAGAGACGATCCGCCACCAAGGTTCTGTTATGCTTTCCGGCTGTAATACCGGAGGAACCCATGAGCGGAATCTACACTGACACACCGATGGCGAAAGCCATTTTTGAAATGTTCGATAACCTGGCTGACTTCCTGAAAGGTCGAGGGGCCAAGCCTGGTAGCTGTAAGGCGTACATTTTCGGCGGGTGTGCTCTCCATCTCCACACAAACGCTCGTGGTAGCAGTGACCTGGACATAGAGCTGGAAGCAATGGAGAGGATTTCGCCGGATGAGCTGGTCCTTGCTCTGGATGAAGTCTTCTTTGATGATCCGGAAACCGGTCCTTCATCTATCGTATTCGATCCAAATTTCACCCCAACACTCGCCCCGCTGCATGAGAATTACCAGGAAGACGCTATCTGGCTTAACCGGAACGAGGAGGAGTCACCGATCTGGGTCTACCTGGTTCAAAAAGTGGACCTGGCCGTCTCAAAACTCGGGCGCTATGGCGACCAGGACATCGAAGATATACACACGCTGTTTGATCACGGGCTGTCCATCGGCGAGTTCAAATACCGGGCTGAAGAGGCCCGTAAGTACTTTCCCGGCAACCTGGACAGATTGACAGGGAATATCACTCACGTTATAAAAACGTATACAAAGTGATCAACATGGATCTTTTATGAATTCCTTACTCAACGTCGCACACAAAGGACTCGACCGTGTGACAGACCAAGAGGTTGTAAAAGCAGCCCTTGAGGTCTGGCACCAAGGTTATGTCCCTACGCTTTCGGGTTTACCCCCGGAAGAGCGACGCCTGGCTGGCTACCTTGTTGACCGCTTATCCCGATTCAACTGCCTTAGTGCCGCTCAGAAGAAAGAATTACAGGCCGTTGCCTCTGAAGCAAAAGCAAATCTGCCAGAACGTGTGTCTCGGGAACGAGTCGATGGTCTGGCACGATCCTGGGGCCTGGATTACGATCTGCGTCCGTTTATGAAGGCCCTGCTCCCCTTCCAAACACGGCACTACAAGCGCGGGCTCGATAAAACCGCAGCCTGAACCAACCATTCAGGCTAACTGCCGTTTCTCTGTGACCTCATTCAGGTAATCCGGTGCCAAGCGCGCATACCGCATTGTCAGCTTAAAAACTGAATGTCCCAGGACCTTCTGAAGCGGGCCAACGGTTCCCTCACTACTTAAATTAGCCTCTGCCCATTACTCACCGTGTGATCAGTGCTCACCAGAGTTATGGCCCCCTCATCCGTCTTAATCCCGGTCACCAGGCACTCCGACAGGAAAGGACCAATCTGTTTAGGCGGGAAGTTGGTTACCGCAAGCACCTGCCGACCCAAAAGCTTCTCGGGATCATATAAATCTGTAATCTGGGCACTGGATTTGCGGACGCCCACTTCCGGACCAAAATCGACTTTCAACTTGTACGCCGGTTTTCGAGCTTCCGGGAATTCGTTTACTTCAATGATGGTGCCGATACGTAGTTCTACGTTTTCGAAGTCTTCCCAACCGATCATGGTTCGTTTCTCTCATCCCGAAATCGCTTTGCTGAATGCGTCAGCTTCGTATACAACTAGTGTAAGCACGTTAAAATAACACAAGGAAGCAACCATGCACTTTACGTCCGATCACATCGATGAACTCAATCTCCTCGCAATGTTTGACCTTTCTTCTGCCCAGGAGGGAATCAAGGTTCACCAGCACTCTGCAGCTCCCGAAATCGTTGCTGCAGCTGAACGCCTCCACCTCAAAGGGCTGATAACACAAAAAGATGGTGGGTATCTGACGAGCCTGGGTAGTGAAGTGGTTGAGCATGTGCAGAGAGTATTGTCTGTACTCAACAGCTGAGACTCACGCATCTGACACGGAGGCAACGTCAACCTTTTTTACACATCTGATGAGGTGTCAACCGGTCACCTCACTCATCTAATTGTAAATATAACCGTTTTCAATGGTGGCATTATTCATGTTCTCTATCTTCCTTGGTAAGGATAATTTAACAGGAGTAGGGACGATGAATACGAAAACGAAGTTTTGCGCGGTTGTGATTTCGGCAGCGGTTGTAGGACTCATGGTTTCAAGCCCGGTGACGGCCTCAGTTATCAAGTGCCAGGACGCAACAAATTTCATGGGCATGGACGACGCCTATGCTTCCAAGTGCCTCGCTTCAGGCGACGACAACCCCGCCTTTACAAGCAACGACAAGAATATGTTCCTCAAAAACCCCGCAGGAGAGGGCTACACATATCTCGATAAGTCGGAAGGTGCCACAGATAATTTCGAAGGCATTCTGGATTCGGAACTTGGTTACAATCAAGTCGATAACAATCTGGGATACGAAGACCCTCAGTGGAGTTCATACGGCAACTGGACGTTTGATAGCGACCTTTGGGCAAGCTATGACACCATTGCTCTGGGCTTCAAGTTCGGCGGTAGCAATGACCCCGACAACTGGTTTGTCTATGAGATAAATCCAAATACGTCCCAAGGTACGTGGGCTTATTCAGGTAGTGGCGATGGACTTTCAAACATAAGCGTCTATGGCAAAAATCCTGTTGCGGTCCCAGAGCCTGGCACCCTTGCGCTCTTGGGCTTAGGCGTTTTCGGCCTCGCGTTGTCCCGCAGAAAAGCTCGTTCTGTTTAGACTGTCAAGTTTTTATGCAGACATACAGACAGCACACGCTCCCTTGGAGGGGGCGTGTGCTGTCTGTCGTTGAAGTCAACCGATTCCAGTGATGGCCTGCAACAAAAAGCATACTTTCGGGTCTGACGCAGGCTACGACACAGTCACATACTGACCGAGCCAATTCTCGTGCTGGCCCTGTTCAATGACCGGCATAGCCGAAAACCGGTTTTCCCCTCTTATCAATTTCCTGCTAATCTGGTTGCCTGTTGAAACCAACTCCGAAGTCCGGGGCCAGGCGGGGACGGTATTCCGAAACCGTGCGGAGCCATGGGTGAAGCGCAAAGCGCTTCACGGGCAAGCCACGGACGGCTTGCCCAGGACCTTTGGGGCGACGCAGGAGCAGTAAGCCACAAAGGGCGGAGCCCGATCCTACAGTGACGTATTCACAGCGTGTTTCGGCACACCGTCCCCGCTTGGCCATACTCAGAGTAAGACAATAAAAACCTGTTTGGAGAGACCCATGGAAAACGGCACCCACTATCGTACCTGCCACCTGTGTGAAGCCATGTGCGGTGTTGCGATCGAGGTGAAAGACGGGCATGTTGCCTCCATCAAGGGCGACGAAGACGACCCGTTAAGCCGTGGCCATATCTGCCCCAAGGCGGTAGCGCTCCAGGACCTTCACGAAGACCCTGAACGGTTGCGCAAACCGGTGCGCAAGACCGCAGAGGGCTGGCAGGAGATGGAATGGGACGACGCCTTCGACCTGGTGGCGGACCGCCTGCACAGCGTGCGCAAGGAACACGGCCGCAACAGCATTGGCGCCTACCTGGGTAACCCCAACGTACACAACCACGGGTCACTGGTGGCCACCATGCCGTTCCTGAGAGCACTGGGCACCCAGAACCGCTTCTCTGCCACCTCCAATGACCAGCTGCCGCACATGCTGGCCAGCCTGGAAATGTTCGGGCACCAGATCCTGTTTCCCATCCCGGATATCGACCGCACCGAACTGTTCATCTGCATCGGCGCAAACCCCATGGCCTCCAACGGCAGCCTGATGACTGTCCCGGATTTCCGCGGCCGCCTGAAGGCGCTCAAGAAGCGCGGCGGCAAGATGGTTGTGGTGGATCCCCGCCGCACCGAAACCGGCAAGCTTGCTGACGAATTTCATTTTATCCGGCCCGGGACTGATGCCCTGTTGCTGATGGCCATGGTGCGCACCCTGTTCGAGGAAAACCTGGTCAATCTCGGACACGCCGAATCCTTTACCAGGGATGTCGACCTGGTACGGCTGGCCTCCCTGGGATTCACACCGGAAGCCGTGAGCGAACAGACCGGAATGCCAGCGGCAGAGATACGCAACCTGGCGCGCCAGCTTGCCACCACACAGCGGGCCGCTCTCTACACGCGCATGGGCACCAGTACCCAGGCCTTCGGCGGCGTCGCCACCTGGCTGGCTTACGTGCTCAATATCCTGACCGGAAAGCTCGACAGCACCGGTGGCGTGATGTTCACCCAGCCGGCCATCGACCTTATCGCCCTTGGCGGCATGGCCGGCCAGCGCGGGCACTTTGCCAAGCGTTTCAGCCGGGTGAAAAAGTTGCCCGAGTTTGGCGGTGAATACCCCGCCAGCACCATGGCAGACGAAATTCAGACCCCGGGTGAGGGCCAGATCCGTGCTTTCGTGACGGTAGCCGGCAACCCGGTGCTCTCCAGCCCTAACGGTGGCCGTCTCGACGAAGCATTCAGCGGGCTGGATTTCATGGTATCGGTGGACTATTACCTCAACGAAACCACCCGCCATGCGGATGTAATCCTGCCGCCAACCGCTGGCCTGGAGCGCAGCCACTACGACCTGATTTTCAGCATGATGGCTGTCCGTAACACCGCCAAGTACAGCCCCGCCCTGTTCGATGCTGGCAAGGATACCCGTCACGACTGGCAGATCCTGCTCGAGCTCGCCCATCGCCTGGAGAAAAAACGCAAGGGCGGGCGATTGCCTGTACGGGCCGAAATGGGCTGGCGCGCTTTCAAGCAGATCGGGCCCGACCCGATTCTCGACATGATGCTCCGTGCCGGACCTTATGGTGCCGACATTGGCCGTGTCCGCGGCATTGTCCAGCCGGCCATTGACCTGGTCATGGACATTCTACCGGAGCGCCATCCGCTGCGCGGCCTTGCCAAACTCAGCCCGCTGAACCGGCACTGGCAGGATCTGCCCAAGGGACTTTCCATCAACGCCCTGAAACAGCTACCCAATGGCGTAGATCTGGGGCCGCTGCGCCCGTGCATGCCTGGCCGGCTCTTTACCCGTGATCGCAAGGTAAACCTGGCCCCGCGCCGCTACCTCCAGGACCTTGAGCGCCTGCACGCTCTGCTGTCTGCCCCTCCCACAGACGGCCTGCTGCTGATCGGGCGCCGGCATGTTCGCAGCAATAACTCCTGGATGCACAACAGCCAGCGGTTGGTAAAAGGCAAAGAGCGCTGTACCCTGATGTTGCACCCTCAGGACGCCTCCCGTTGCGGGCTTCAGGCCGGGGATTCGGCCGAGGTTGCCTCGTCTGCCGGCAAGATTGTATTGCCTGTGGAAATTACTGACGACATCATGGCAGGTGTGGTGTCGGTGCCCCATGGCTGGGGCCATCATCGCGACGGTACCAGGCAGTCGGTCGCTGTTGCACACGCCGGAGCCAGCATTAATGACGTTATCAGCGACGAGCAGACAGATCCGCTGGTTGGTACTTCCGTACTTAATGGACAGACGGTGAAAGTGAAAGTCTGGCGCGCGGAGCGACCACGTAAACTGGCCTGAACCACTGAACGGAGAAACCTATGCCCCTGTGGCTGCAATGGACACTGATTATCACCGGCCTTCTGGCCATCGCCTTGCTGGTAGCGTTTATCATCCGCCAGTCCCGTACTCTGCAGGATGGCAAGAAACGACAGGCCAAGACCGAAGCGTTCCAGAAGGAACGTCGTGAAAACATGGTGGAAAGCATCCGCGTTCTGGCAATGGCGGTGGAAGAGGATCAGGTGGAGTATTCCGAGGCCTGCCTGCGTATCAAGGGGCTGCTTGATCACGTCTCCCCTGAGCTGCTGGAACAGTCGCCCTTCCGGGTGTTTCAGGAAGTGCATGACCTGATCCAGCATATGCCAACCCATCGGGCACGTCAGGAAACAGACGGGCGGTTCGTAGAGAAGATGGATCGGGAAAGACTGGCCGTTGAGGAAGAACACGCTGATGCCATTCGACGCGCGGCTACGGCTATTCGTCACCATTCCTTCTAGCTCTCAGGCCGGCTGCCTGCCGGCCATGGGACCATCCTGTAATTATTTTTGTAACTTTTTGTAAATCAAATAACCGCCCGGAGATATGATTAGCTTTACAAATCAATCTCTTCAGTTGTTACAGAAATATGACTCCCCGATCACTTACCAAACACTAACACGACTGGCTTTTATTTCCCTTCAGATTGGCTACTTTTAAACCAGAACGTTGCCTTTACTGACCCAGCAACGGCTCTTGTTGTTTTCTCCTGAACACGTTTGGTTTGATCTGCAACAAGCGGGTGAGCTTGCCGGCCTTCGGGCCGGCTTTTTTGTGGCTACTGGCTCATCATTCCTGCCATGGCCATGATGCTGTCCTTGTTGTGGACAAGTTCGTCGAACTGATCCTCAACCTTTTCCCGGTCCAGCCCCAGTGACTCATAGAATTCAGCGCTCACTTCCTCTCCAGCCCCCAGCGCCACACCCCGCCGGGTCAGCAATTGCCGGCCCAGCCACAACAGTTTTCCATAAACCGCATGGGCACCGTCATAGTCAGGATTCTTCTGGTTGCGAATGGCCAGGCAGACTTCGTCGGGCATGCCCCAGTTCTGCATCAGCTCCGCTGCAATCTGCTCGCGGGTTACCCCCAGCAGAAAATGCTCGATCAGCGAAGAGTCCATATGGGGGTTGGCTTCCAGTGCCCGGCATACAAGCTTGAAGTGCGGCGGAAATACCTGGGCCAGCACCAGGTAGCCAAAGTTGTGCAGCAGGCCTGAAAGGTAGGCCAGGCCGAATACCGGGCGTTCACCGCGGGGCATCATGCTGGCGAGGATGCCTGCAGACTGGGCCTGCCAGATGGCCTGCTGCCAGTAGTCGACATAACCTTCCGGGTGATCCTGGGGCTGTTTCAGAGCGCGGCCGAGGGACAGCCCCATGGCCAGGTTCATGACCAGGTCGAATCCCAGAATCCGTGATACCGCATCGTGCACCGAGCGCACCTGCCCTGCTGCGGCATAGAAAGACGACGAGGCCCAGCTGACCACCTGGGCCGCAAGGCTGGGATCACTTTCCACCACATCCACCAGATCGCCCATGACCGAATTGGGATTGACCCGCAAATGGATAATCCGCTGTGCAGTTTCAGGCAGCGGAGGCAGTTCCAGGGTATCTTCGAGACGTTGCTGAATGCGCAGGGTGGTAAATCGCCGAATAGCGGAATGCAGCTGGTCGCGGTCCCGTTCGGGGCTGTTCAGGTTGACGGCAATGGTGTCTGGCGCCACTGAGAACGCCTTTCTCTCGGCCGCAGCGGTAATTGCCCTGAACTCATCACCGGGCATGACCACGCAAAGGTTCTGGTCACCGAGTACCAGCGCGACAGAGGCCTGCTCATCCACCCGCGTATCCACGACGGCGGGCCATCCGGTCAGGGACGGCAGCGCCGGCAGCTCAGCAAGGCCGGAGCGCTCCCGGATGCGAACCTGCTCCCGTCTTTTCATCACCCGCAGGTCCCGCCCGAGCTCTTTATTCAGGGCGTCGATATCAAGCATGTCTCCCTGCCGACAGATGGCCTGCAGATTTCCCTGTTCGTCGCTGAGCAGCACCATCCGCAGCAGTTCATCGTCTCTGGCCTGACTCACATCACGCAGGGAAACGCCGGCGGCTGAATCTCCCAGTGCCTGCCGGACTACGACAGGTAGCTCCATAAGTTTCTCCCACAATAATGACGGTACCACGCTGGGCACGTTGGTTATCATCCAGTATAGGGTACAAACCACAACCCGACGTTGACTTCAGACTAGTTCCTGCCGGCTTTTGATGCGAATTCACGTCCCGGTTATACATCACCGTAGCGAATTCGCTCGCCCAGCCAACGGCGGATCAGGCCATTGACCAGAGCCGGCTGCTTCATCAGGCCCGGCGCCATTTCCCGCACGGGTTCTATCCAGCCCTTGTCGCGCTCGAAATCCGCCAGGCGGAACTGCATCATGCCGGTCTGGCGGGTACCCAGCACCTCACCAGGGCCCCGTATTTCCAGGTCTTTTTCCGCGATCACGAAGCCGTCCTGGCTGTCTCTCAGCGCCTGCAACCTTGACTTGCCGTTGAGGGAAAGGGGCGGATGATACATCAGCACACAAAAGCTGGCCTCTTCTCCCCGGCCAACCCGGCCTCGCAGCTGGTGAAGCTGGGCAAGCCCCAGGCGCTCCGGGTTCTCGATAATAATAAGCGAGGCGTTGGGGACATCAACCCCCACTTCGATCACGGTGGTGGCCACCAGGAGATCCAGCTCCCCCTGCTTGAACTGCTCCATCACCGCCGCCTTCTCGGCAGCTTTCAGCCGACCATGAACGAGCCCAAGTTTCAGATCCGGCAATCGTTCCGCCAACTCCTGGGCGGTCACCTCTGCCGCCTGGCACTGCAATGCTTCCGACTCTTCAATCAGAGTACACACCCAGTAGGCCTGCCGGCCTTCCCGGCAGGCCTTGCGGACGCGATCGGTGACATCGTCACGGCGGCTGTCGGGGATGGCGATGGTTTCGATCGGTTTGCGGCCGGGCGGGAGCTCATCAATCACCGAGGTATCCAGGTCCGCGTAGGCACTCATGGCCAGGGTACGGGGAATCGGGGTTGCCGTCATGATCAGCTGGTGTGGCGCCATGGTGCCGCCCACACCTTTCTCCCGCAGCGCCAGGCGCTGGTGCACGCCGAAACGGTGTTGCTCATCCACGATCACCAGTGCCAGCCGGTGGAAAGCCACGTCTTCCTGGAACAACGCATGCGTGCCAATCGACACCGACGCGCTGCCACTGCCGATCTCCTCAAGAGCTTCCTTGCGGGCCCTGCCCTTGATCTTTCCGGACAGCCACGCCACCCGTATGCCCAGGGGCTCGAGCCAGCCGCGGAAGTTGTGGTAATGCTGCTCGGCCAGTATTTCGGTGGGCGCCATCAGAGCTATCTGAGCGCCGGCACCAATGGCCTGCAGCGCAGCCAGGGCGGCCACCACGGTTTTACCGGAACCCACATCGCCCTGGACCAGTCGCAACATCGGGACTGGCTGGCTCAGATCCTGCCGAATCTCGCTCATTACATGACGCTGGGCACCGGTGAGGCTAAAGGGAAGAAGGTCAAGAAAACGCTCTGGCAGGTCGCCGGTGGGAAGTAAAGGCAGGGCTTCCCGGGCCTGAACCTGCTGGCGAACCTGTAACAGGCTGAGCTGGTGTGCCAGCAGCTCTTCCATCACCAGCCGTTGCTGGGCCGGGTGCCGCCCCTCTACCAGTAAATGAACCGGTGCGCTGGCCGGTGGGGAATGCACCAGCTCTACCGCCTCGGTGATGCCGGGCAGCTGATAGCTTGCCAGCAATTCTGCCGGCAGCCATTCACGGATCGGGTAACGTTTCAGGTAGCCCAGCGCCTGCTGGCAAAGACTTCGCACCCGCGGTTGCTGTATGCCTTCGGTGAGGGGGTATACCGGTGTCAGTGTTGCTTCGCCCCGGGCCGGCATGGGCGGGGGGTTGACCTGATATTCCGGATGGTAGAACTCATAACCCGCCCGCCCCGGCCGCACCTCCCCGAAGCACCGGACCCGCGCGCCCTCGGTAAGCTGGTTTTTCTGGGCTGCGTTGAAATGGAAAAAACGCATGACCAGGAAACCGCTGCTGTCTTTCAGGGTCACCTGCAGGCTGCGGCGGCGCCCCATTACCAGGTCGGCCTTCATCACCTCCCCTTCCACCACGCCAACATCGCCGATGCGAAGATTACCCATGGGAATGATGCGGGTGCGATCCTCGTAACGGTGCGGCAGATGAAACAGCAGGTCCTGCAGTGACTGGATACCCAGTTTCGCAAGCTTTTCCGCGAGGGCGCCGCCAACGCCCCTGAGAGTGGTAACCGGGATGCCTTCCAGTGACGTCATATCCTGGCTCAGGCAGTTACGGCAGCAGCGGGGGTTTCGATTTTCGCTTTTTCAATCACCCGGCACTGGCTGGCTGCCAGTGACAACACATCAATCGCCTTGGGCCGCGGAAAAGTCACCCGCCACGCCAGCGCAACGGTCCGGAAAGGTACCGGTGCCGAGAACGGCCGGACCGCCAGGATGCTCTCGTCGTATTGCATGGCTGTGGCTGCGGAAAGCGGCAGCACTGTAATACCCAGGCCGGAAGCCACCATGTGACGAATGGTTTCCAGGGAACTGCCTTCGGTAACCAGCGCCGGAGACGTTGCACTGTTCGGGTTACGGGTGACCGCGTCAACCAGCGGCGGGCACGATTCCAGTACCTGGTCACGGAAACAGTGACCCGGGCCCAACAGAAGCAGCTGCTCCTGCACCAGTTCGTCTGCCGTCAGGCTTTCCCGCTCAGTCAACGGGTGGCCGCCAGGCAGAAGCACCACGAACGGCTCGTCATACAATGGCAGAGTCACGACTTCAGGCTCTTCGAAGGGCAGCGCGATGATAATGGCATCAAGCTCGGACTGGCGCAGTTTCTGGCGCAGCGAAGCGGTGTAGTTTTCTTCGATGTACAGCGGCATCTCCGGGGCTCCGCGGCGCAATTCCGGTAGCAGATGCGGAAACAGGTAGGGCCCGATGGTATAAATGGCCCCGACTTTCAGGGGTGCGTTGAGCTGGTTCTTGCCATCCTGAGCCATGTCGCGGATAACGCCCACCTGGTCCAGAACCCGCTGCGCCTGCTCGATGATCCGCTTGCCGGTTTCGGTAACGCGGATGCTATTCTTGCTGCGCTCGAACAGGGGAATGCCCAGTTCGTCTTCCAGCTTCTTGACCGCCACACTAAGGGTAGGCTGGCTGACATGGCAACGCTCGGCAGCGCGGCCAAAATGCCTTTCCCGTGCGAGGGTAACAACGTATCTTAACTCGGTGAGAGTCATGGTGGGCTCCGGTCAGATCTCGTCCAGCTCAGGGCGCAATTGGGCGCCCTTCTAAATTTATTAGCCAAAGCATAAGGATTGATATTGCCTATGGCAATCACTGAACACAAGCAGATGCCCCGCGTACTCGTCGCAGGCTGCGGCAAACTCGGTGGCGCTATTGCAAAAAGTCTTTTACGGCAGGCAGAGGTATTCGGTTTACGGCGCAATCCGGCCCGGATTCCCCAGGGGGTTCACCCCCTGGGCGCCGATCTGCTGGACAGACAACAGATTGAGTCAGTGCTGCCGGATGATCTCGATATCGTGATCTATTGCCTGACCCCCTCCAGCTACGATGAGCAGGGCTACCGCAATGCCTACGTCCGTGGCCTGGAAAACCTGTTGGCTGCCCTGGGTTCCCAGCCGCTCAAGCGCCTGATCTTTGTGAGCAGCAGCAGCGTCTATTCCCAGGATGATGACTCCTGGGTTGATGAGAGCAGCCCCACGAAACCTGCCCGTTTCAGCGGCCAAATGGTCCTGGAAGGCGAACAGACGGCGCTGACCAGTGGTCATCCTGCCACTGTCGTGCGTTTCAGTGGCATTTATGGGCCCACACGCCAACAGTTTCTGGACGCGGTCATGAACGGCCGTATGGACCCGGCATCCCCTGCCCCGTTCAGCAACCGGATCCATGAGGCCGATGCCACAGCGGTGGCCTGCCACCTGGTGAATCTGGCATTGGAAGGCAAAGCTCTGGAACCGTGTTACCTGGCCAGCGACTGTGAACCGGTGAGGCTGGACGAAGTGGTGACCTGGGTGAGAGAGCAGGCACCCTGCGCGGCTCCGCAGCCTGATGCCCGTAAGGGCGGCCGAGCAGGCAGCAAACGCTGCAGTAACAAACGTCTGCTGGAATCCGGATTTCGCTTCCGTTACCCGGATTTCCGGGCCGGTTACCGGGAACTGATTGCCTGGCACCAATAAAAAAGGCGGCCTGTAGCAGGCCGCCTCAGCGATTCGCTGGCGCGGGAATCAGCTCAGTACCATCACCGCTTCCATCTCCACCGGAACCCCCTTGGGCAGGGCTGACACCCCGACAGCGGCGCGGGCAGGATAAGGTTCCGGAAAATAGGTCGCCATGATCTCGTTTACCGTGGCGAAGTTGCTCAGGTCGGTCATGTAGATATTGAGCTTGACGATGTCCTTGAGTTCACCGCCGCCGGCCTCGCAAACGGCCTTCAGGTTTTCGAACACCTGACGGGTCTTGGCAGCGAAGTCACCCGCCACGACTTCCATGGTTTCCGGTACCAGCGGAATCTGTCCGGAAATATAAACGGTGTCCCCGGCTTTTACAGCCTGGGAGTAGGTACCGATCGCCTGCGGCGCATTTTCGGTCTGGATTACGGATTTGTTGGTCATGACCTTGGGGCCCTCTGTTTCAAAACGCCAATCGTCACCTCTGGGCGACCGGCCTGTCAACACACTGAAAATGCCGCTCAGCCGAGCGATCAGTTGCTGCCTCAGTGCCTCACCCGGTTTATATGGATAATGGCGCGAATATTCCTGATCCGCCGCATCACCCTGGCCAGATGCCGGCGACCGTTCACATGCACCACCAGGCTGACGATACCCAGCCTGGCGTTCTGCTCTTCTACGTTGATGCGTTCAATATTGCCGTCCGCCATGGCCACGGCGTTGGCCAGTTCTGCAATCACACCACGTTGGCGCTCCAGCTCTACCCGGAGCTCAACTGAAAACTCGTTGGCAATGTCCTTGGCCCATTTCAGGTGAGTCAGGCGCGCCCGGCCCTCGTCGTCTTCCGGCAACCTGGTGCAGGTGTCCGAATGGATGACCATGCCTTTTCCGGAATCCATGGCACCTACCACCGGGTCCCCCGGAATGGGTTTGCAACAGTTGGCGAAACGCACCAGCAGGCCTTCGGTGCCCCGGATGGTGACCGGGCTGCTGTCGGCCTTGTCCATGACCGGCGCCGAGGCGGCATCCGACGCTTCACCTTCCGCGCTGCCGCTGACCAGTTGCCGGGCAACCAGATACGCCATACGGTTACCCAGGCCAATATCGCTGACCAGATCGTCGAAGCTTTCCACCTGGTTGTGGGTGACAACGGCCTGGATCTGCTGTTCGCTGATCTTCGACAGGCTGGTTCCAAAACCCTTGAGAGATTTCTTCAGCAGGGTCTTACCCAGGTCCAGGGATTCGGCGCGCTTCTGATTCTTGAGCACATGACGAATGCTGCTGCGGGCCTTGCCGGTGACCACGAAACTGAGCCAGGCCGGATTCGGTCGGGCGCCAGGTGCGGTAATGACTTCCACCGTCTGGCCACTCTGCAGAGGCTGGCTCAGGGAACCCAGAGTGCGATTGATGCGGCAGGCCACGCAGGCATTTCCGATATCGGTATGAATGGCATACGCGAAGTCCACGGGCGTAGCGCCGCTGGGCAGCTCCATGATCTTGCCCTTGGGAGTGAACACGTAGATCTCGTCCGGGAACAGATCCACCTTAACGTGCTCGATGAATTCCAGCGAATCGTCCGCGCGCTCCCGCATTTCCATCAGGCCCTGCACCCAACGGTCTACCCGCGACTGATTAGCGCTGGTAACACTGGAAGGTTCATTCTTGTACATCCAGTGAGCCGCAATACCATTGTTGGCGATGTGCTCCATTTCCTCAGTGCGGATCTGGATTTCGATGTTCACATGCATGCCAAACAGGGTGGTGTGCAGGGACTGGTAGCCATTGGCCTTGGGCATGGCTATGTAATCCTTGAAGCGGCCCGGCAGCGGCTTGTAGAGGCTGTGTACAGCGCCAAGGATGCGGTAACAGTCGTCTTCGGTGTCGGTAATGATTCTGAAGGCGTAAACATCCATGATTTCATGGAAAGATTTCTGCTTGAACTTCATCTTGTTGTAGATGCTGTTCAGGTGTTTTTCCCGCCCCAGGATGCGCCCCGGCAGACTGCGCTCTTCCAGCTTCTCCTGCAGCTTGCCGCGGATATCGTCGATAATCTCCCGGTGACTGCCACGCAGTTTTGCCACCGCCTTGGAAATATACTTCGAGCGCATCGGATACAGGGATGAAAAGCCCAGGTCTTCCAGCTCGGTACAGATCGAATGCATCCCCAGACGGTTGGCAATCGGCGCGTAGATATCGAGGGTTTCATTGGCGATGCGCTGACGTTTTTCATAGGGCATGGGCCCGAGGGTACGCATGTTGTGCAGGCGGTCCGCCAGCTTGACCAGGATCACGCGTATGTCCCGCGCCATGGCCAGGGTCATCTTCTGGAAGTTCTCGGCCTGGGCTTCGGCACGGGAGCGGAATTCGATCTGGGTCAGCTTGCTGACGCCGTCCACCAGTTCGGCGACATCGTCACCAAACTGTTCGGACAGTGCATCCTTGGGAATGCCAGTGTCTTCGATCACGTCATGGAGCATGGCTGCCATCAGGCTCTGGTGATCGAGCTTCAGGCCGGCAAGGATATGGGCGACTGCCAGGGGATGGGTGATGTAGCGGTCACCGCTCTTGCGCATCTGCCCTTCATGGGCCTGTTCGGCATAATAGTAGGCTCTTCGCACCTGATTGATGCGATTGGTATCGAGATAGGTGCTGAGTTCACTGGCCAGCACATCAACCGTTGCCTCTGCCGACACCGCGCCTCCGTGGGGATACTGAATTTCAGGGATAAAAAAACCCGAATGCGTGCATTCGGGTCCTTCCGACGTAATTCCGGTAATGCCTACAGATACACTATAAAACCGCAGTACCAGATTTCAATGCTTTCGGCGGGTTAACAGCAAATATTCCCGCCTCACATGCTACTCGTCGTCATCTTCCGTGAGGAGATCACGGGAGATTTTGCCTTCGGCAATTTCGCGCAAGGCAATAACGGTTGGCTTATCGTTCTCTTCGGCAACCAGCGGCTCGTAGCCCTTGGTAGCGATCTGGCGGGCGCGCTTGGTGGCCAGCATAACCAGCTGGAACCGGTTATCAACGTGTTCAAGGCAATCTTCAACGGTAACTCGTGCCATAACTTCCCCGACAATAACAAAAATGACTGATTTCAGCAGACCGAGTAGTGTAATCCCGCCGGCTCAATTTGTATACAGTTAAAACCCGTGGTCAGCGGCGCTCGGACAATCTGGCCAGCAACCCGGAATAGCGGATCTGTTGCGTCTGCATGCGCAGGCGATGGCAGCGAACGATCGACAACAAGTCTTCCAGCGCAACGTTGAAATCGTCGTTGACCACCAGGTAGTCGAACTCCACCGCGTGGCTGCACTCGTCCGCGGCTTCGTTGAGACGCCGCTCCACCACCTCCGATGCATCCGTTCCACGCCCATTCAGGCGTTTCCTCAGTGACTCCGGTGACGGCGGCACGATAAAAATACTGACGCAGTCCGGCATCAGGCGACGCACCTGTTCCGCACCCTGCCAGTCAATTTCCAGAATCACATCCTGGCCGGCGGCCAGCTTCTTTTTCACCCAGACCTGAGACGTGCCGTAATAATTCCCGAAAACATCCGCGTGTTCCAGGAAATCGCCACGGCCAATCATCGCCTCGAACTCCTCGCGGCTGACGAAATGATAGTTCACGCCATCCTGCTCACCAGTGCGCATGGACCGGGTTGTATGGGACACGGAAACGCCGAGTTTCTCGTCCTGCTCCAGCATTCCCGCCACCAGGCTGGTTTTACCGGCACCCGACGGGGCGGAGATCACGTAAAGCGTGCCTTGTTCTGATTGCTGGCTCATGGCGCAAACAACTCCGGAGCTTGTCTGGTTTTCAGCTGGCGCGGGGCAAACCGGCCACCGTAATAATAGCGAGGGCGGGATTATACGGCGTTTTCACTGCCCCCGCATCCAGCGAGCGTCACTCCAGGTTCTGCACCTGCTCCCGCATTTGCTCGATCAGCACTTTCAGGTCCACAGCGGCCCTGGTGACCCGGGCATCAATGCTTTTACTGCTGAGCGTGTTGGCCTCACGGTTGAGCTCCTGCATCAGGAAATCCAGCCGCCGCCCGATGGCATCATCGCCCTGAAGGGTTTCAGACACTTCGGTGATATGGGCATCCAGCCGGTCCAGCTCTTCGGCGACGTCACTTTTCTGGGCCAGCATCACCATTTCCTGGGCAATGCGATCCGGGTCGATCTCCACCTTTGCCTGTTCGAACCGGTTTTTCAGGTGTTCCTCCTGGGCGCTGATCAACTCCGGCATTCGCTCCCGCACTTCGGCAACCAGATCACCCATGGTGGCAAGGCGGTCTTCGAACAGCGGGCGCAGACGCTCCCCTTCACGCTCTCTGACCGTGACCAGCTCACTTACCGTGCGCTCGAACAGCTCTCCTGCCGCCTTTTTGGCCGGGCCGTAATCCTGCTCCATGGACGCCAGTACCCCGGGCCATCTGAGAATATCCAGGGCGCTGATGTGTGCCGGATTATCCAGCATTTTGTTAATGCGGTTGGCCGCCTCGTTCACGGCGTGGGCCACGTCTTCATCAATCTCGACGCCCTGGGACGCCGTTTCCGTCGTCTGCAGACGAATCGCCACATCCACCTTGCCCCGGCGCAGCTGTTTGCGCAGCTGCTCGCGGAAACTGTTTTCCAGCTCCCGCAACGCCTCGGGCAGTCGGAAGGACGGCTCCAGGTAGCGGTGGTTGACCGTGCGAATCTCGCAGGTAAGGGTGCCCCAGCTCTCCTGGGTATCCTGGCGGGCAAAGGCCGTCATACTTCTGATCATGGTGACTCCGCGTTGGCAAAGAAGCAGATATTCCAGTCTAGCAGGGTGACTGCCTGCACAGCGAACAGACACCCCTGACTGCGTGTTATACTCCGCAATCTTTCGACATTGCAATCGACCGGGACTGGTGTCCCGTCTGGCTCCCGAGGGGCGAGACGGGACACTACCCCGGACACTCACTACTGATACCAGGAATGACTATGAGACCGAGCGGAAGAACGCCGGAACAATCCAGAGATATTCGCATTACGCGCCACTACACCCGCCACGCCGAAGGCTCCGTGCTGGTGGAGTTCGGCGACACCAAGGTGATCTGTACCGCCTCCATCGAAAACAAGGTTCCGCCTTTCCTGCGCGGCGAAGGCAAAGGCTGGATCACGGCTGAATACGGCATGCTGCCCCGCTCCACCGGCAGCCGCATGGGCCGGGAAGCCGCCCGCGGCAAACAGGGTGGCCGCACCGTGGAAATCCAGCGCCTGATCGGCCGCTCCCTGCGCGCCGCGGTGGACCTGAGCGCCCTGGGCGAGCACTCCATTACTATCGACTGCGACGTCATCCAGGCTGACGGCGGCACCCGTACAGCGGCCATTACCGGTGGCTGCGTGGCACTTGTGGACGCGCTGAATCACCTGGTGAAAGAAGGCCGGCTGAAGAAGTCGCCCCTGAAGCAGATGATTGCGGCTTTTTCAGTCGGTGTTTACAAGGGTACGCCAGTGCTGGATCTTGATTACCCGGAAGACTTCGAAGCCGAGACCGACATGAATGTGATCATGACGGATCAGGGTGGTTTCATTGAGATCCAGGGAACGGCCGAGGGTGCGCCTTTTGAGCAGGAAGAGCTTGATGGCATGCTTAAGCTGGCAAAGCTGGGTATTGGGCAGTTGTTTGAGGCCCAGAAGGCGGCTTTGGAAGCTTGATTTTCTGGAAGCTGGTTTGTCGGATTACGCCTTCGGCTAATCCGGTATCTACGGTTTTCGGTTAACTCTGGAGTCTGGGCGGGCTTGGGGAGATGGGCCTTCCCGGACCGTCTCCGGCCAGGGATGGCCGGAGTCGAGCGCACAGGGATGTGCTTGTAGCGTGTCCGGGAAGGCCCATCTCCCCGAGACCGCTTACTCGGAAATTTACAACCCAATCTCTATGTCGTAATCCATAATCACCGGCGCGTGGTCAGAGAAGCGGGTGCTGTCATCGATCCAGCCATCGCGGATGGTCTTGCGGATGCCCGGTGTCAGTAGCTGGTAATCCACTCGAATGCCGGCATTCCTGCGGGACCCCTCGGCCTGTTCTGGCCACCAGGTGAACTGGTTGCTCTGCTTGTTGATGTCGCGGAATGCGTCAACACAGCCC
>NZ_JAWLDU010000012.1:0-5827 GCF_041686475.1 Marinobacter sp. | reverse complement strand
CGAATGCCGGCATTCCTGCGGGACCCCTCGGCCTGTTCTGGCCACCAGGTGAACTGGTTGCTCTGCTTGTTGATGTCGCGGAATGCGTCAACACAGCCCATTTCATCAAACAGGCGATCCAGCCATGCCCTTTCGTGGGGCAGAAATCCGGAGAAATCCAGCTTGTGATAAAGCGGGCTGGCGTCAGTTACGTGATGCGCAGTCTGCAGATTGGCGCAGAAGATAAACTGGCGCCGCTTGCGCAGGGTTTTCTGCATGTGGAGGCCGAAGGCTTCCATGAATTCGTCTTTGTGATCAAGCACGGTAAGGTCATCGTCGCCGATCAGCTCATCTTCCCGGCCCAGAGCACAGGGGGAGAGAACGCAGGCAACGGACACCTTGTCGAAATCCGCCTGGATAAAGCGGCCCTCGCGGTCGGCCTGCTCATTGGCGAAACCGTACATGATGGCCTTGGGAAAATGGCGGGTGTAGATACCGACACCACCGTCTTCATTGCGTTCGCCGTCGATGAAGTAGCCTTCGTAGCCTTCCGGAATGAGGTTGTAGTCCTCGATTTCGTAGGCCCGCATGCGGTGATCCTGAACACAGACCACGTCAGCGTCCTGCCTGGCCAGCCATTCAAAGAAGCCTTTTTCAACAGCCTGAGCGAGACCGTTGACGCTGATTGTTACTACCCGCATACGTGTTCCCTGATTCGGTTTGTGTGTATGATACCGGTTTTACGCGTTAATTAAAGATCCACACCCGCCAGAAGCCCTGTCATGCACGACTATCAGCAAAAGTTCATTGAATTTGCCATTCGCCGTAACGTTCTTCGTTTCGGCGAGTTTACGCTCAAATCCGGTCGCACCAGCCCCTATTTTTTTAATGCAGGGCTGTTCAATACCGGAGAAGATCTGCTTGAGTTAAGCAAGGCTTATGCCGCTGCACTACAACGCAGCGGCCTGGATTATGACATTATTTTCGGGCCTGCCTATAAGGGCATACCGTTGGCAACCGTGACGGCCATGGCTCTGGCGTCAGATGGCGAGAACAAACCTTTTGCTTTCAACCGCAAAGAAAAGAAAGACCACGGTGAAGGCGGCAATATCGTCGGCGCCCCGCTGGAAGGCAAGGTACTGATTGTTGATGATGTCATCACCGCCGGAACCGCCATCCGGGAGTCTATCGACATCATTCGCGACTCAGGCGCAGAGCCAGCGGGGGTTCTGATTGCGCTCGATCGCCAGGAGCGAGGTGCCGGCAAGCTCTCTGCAATACAGGAAGTCAAAAAGGAATTCGGCATCCCCGTGGTCAGCATTATCACGCTTGATCAGGTTCTTGATTACCTGCAGAACCGACCGGGGTTCGACGAACACGCCCAGAACGTCGCCAGCTACAGGGATAATTACGGTGTCTGAAACCGGGCATGGTTTCTACTCCAGCTTTTGTTATGCTTCCTGCTGACTTAATTCGTTTTGAGCGGAGCGCCAGTCTTTCATCATGAACCGTCTGACCAGGTTTTCAATTGCCGTATCGGCTGTTGCCGCAATGATGGCTGCCACAGTAGCGGAAGCACGGATGTACCGCTACACCGATGAAAATGGCCAGGTTGTCATCAGCAATAGCATCCCCCAGGAAGCTTCAAAACGGGGCTACGATATTCTCAGCAAGAACGGTCGCGTTATCGAAACGATCGACCCGGAGCCAACCGAAGAAGAAATTGCGGCCAGGGAAGCGGAAGAGCAGCGCAAGCTGGAAGAAGAGCGTCAACGGGAACTGGACCGGAAGCTTCTGGAACGTTTCAGCCATCCGGATGAAGCCGTGCGGGCAATGCACAGAAAGATCCGCGAACTACAGGGGCTGAACCAGCTTAAAAAGGGCAATATTTCCGTTATCGACAGTCAGCTGGACAGTGAGCAGAGCCGGGCCGCAAACCTTGAGCGCTCTGGCCGCGATATTCCGGAAGCAACGCTTGAGAAGATACGAAGGCTTGAGTCACAGATCCGGGAGATCGAACGGGAAATCAACTCGCAGAATGCCGACATCAAAGAGCTGCGGGAAGAATTCGAGAAAGACATCGAGCGGCTCGAGGAGATAACGGGCGAAGAGAGAACCGAACCTCTTGACCCCGACAAGACAGAGCAATAACGGCATTATGCCGGCCACCAGACACAAAAAAGGTCACCACAGCGGGTGACCTTTTTCGTTCAGAAAGTTTCCGTTTGCCAATCAGGCAGTTTCGGAATCCTTCTTGGCAGTGCTGGTGCTCTTGCGAGCTGTGGTTTTGCGTGCAGCCGGCTTCTTGGCCTGGGCAGTGGCCTTGGTTGACTGGGCAACGCTGGTCACTTCGTCCGCTGCGTCGGCAACGACGTCTGCGCCTTCAGCTGCTTCTTTCTCCAGCTTGGCAACCAGATCTGCTGCGAAGCTGCCGACACGACTGTTGAGGTTACGCAACTGGTCAAACAGGCTTTCACTGTAACCGTAGTAACGGGTGCGCAGGTTTTTCACGCTGTATTCGCGTGCTTCTGATTCCAGCTTTTCAGCGTATTCGAACGGCTTGGACGACAGCTTCTTCTGCTGCTCTTCAGCTGCGTTGATGCCCTTCTCTACGATGTCCTGCAGTTGTTCCTGATAGCTCTTGAGTTTACCCATGATGAATCTCCTTCGGTTGTGGATGCATAGCGTTAAAAAGTTGCATCGTGGCGGCCAGCGAATCTGTACCGTCTTGTGATTACATGGATAAGCCTACGGTTAAAAATTAGAATGTTCATACTAAACCCCGAAACCCGGTATGAATTTCTGCATCCGGCGCCCTCACGCTGCCAGGGTTGAGCTGAGCCGACCGGTCACCAACTGAAGATAACCCAGCTTGGCACCAGCATGTCGGTTTCGTTCTCGCGAATCCAGCCACCACCATCGGCAGGTACCAGGTAGTACTCCGGCCCCACTTCCGGCACCACCTTGATTTCCATCAGTTGGCCGTTCACCCGGTATTCGTAGAACACTTCACTCTCACCCGGGCGGATAACAATCTGGGGGCCATCTGAAGAAGGCTGGTAGTCGGAAACTACCAGAGGCTCCCTCGGGGTCTTTACAACATCACTGTCGTCCATGCCATCCTGCGCCATCACGGGCCCACATAGCATCCCCCACACAAGACCCGAACAGGCGATCCGTTTCATTTTCATGTTACTCTTCCATTCTGTTTAAGGACGCTCAAAACCGCCCCGATACGGCGAAAAATTGCACCGTACTGTCAGGGTTGCACAAGCCATTCAACGCTTCAATCAGAATCCGGATCCGTTTTGATATGACACAACAACAGACTCCGCCCGTCGTTCTTGTAGACGGCTCGTCATACCTTTTCCGTGCCTATCACGCCCTGCCACCACTGATGACCAGCAAAGGGCATCCCACCGGGGCCATCAAGGGCGTTATCAGCATGATCCGGAAGCTGGAACAGGACTTTCCCGGCTCGAAAATGGTCGTGGTTTTTGACGCCAAGGGGAAAACCTTCCGCAACGACCTTTACGAAGACTACAAGGCCACCCGCCCGCCCATGCCTGAGGACCTGGCCGTGCAGATCCAGCCCATCCACGACATGGTTCGCGCCATGGGCCTGCCGTTATTGATCGTCAGTGGCGTCGAAGCCGATGACGTAATCGGTACCCTTGCAGACGAAGCCACCAGTAAGGGCATTGATGTTGTGGTCTCAACGGGGGACAAGGACATGGCCCAACTGGTGAGCGACCACGTCACCCTGATCAACACCATGACGGATACCCGCATGGACCGAGAGGGCGTGGTGGAAAAATTCGGCATTGCACCGGAACAGATCGTCGATTACCTGGCGCTGGTGGGCGACAAGGTGGACAACATTCCCGGCGTCAACAAATGCGGCCCGAAAACCGCGGTTAAATGGCTCCAGACCTGGGAAGACCTGGACGACATCATTGAGCATGCGGATGAGGTGAAAGGCAAGATTGGCGAGCACCTTCGGGATGCCATCGAAATCCTTCCCCTGAGCCGTGAACTGGCCACCATCAAAACCGATGTGGACCTGGAGTTCGGTCTGGAAGACCTGAAGCTGAGAACCCAGGACGACGACAAGCTGCTTGAGCTGTTCCGCGAATACGAACTCCGGTCCTGGATTGCGGAGCTGGAAAACAATGAAAACGACTCCTCAGATCCTAATAAAGAGGGCAACACCGGTGACAGCAGCAGTCAGCACTCGGCCCCCAGAGAAAAGAAGTACTCTGTTGTTACTGAACAGGCAGAGCTGGATGACTGGATCGAGCGCCTGAACAAGGCCTCCCTGTTCGCATTCGACACTGAAACCACCAGCCTGCGATACATGGATGCGGAGATCGTCGGGGTTTCCTTCGCCATTGAGTCGGGGGAAGCCGCCTACGTTCCCCTGGGCCACGATTACATGGGCGCCCCGGAACAGCTGGACCGGGACACGGTTCTCAAGCAGTTGAAACCGCTGCTGCAAGACCCTGAAAAAGCCAAACTGGGCCAGAATCTCAAGTACGACAAGAACGTTCTGGCCAACCATGGCATCAGCCTGGAAGGAATTGCGGAAGACACCATGCTGGAGTCCTACGTGCTGAATTCAGTGGGTTCACGCCATGACATGGACTCGCTGGCCATGCAGTACCTGGGCGAGCAGACCACCACCTTCGAATCCATTGCCGGCAAAGGCGCCAAGCAGCTGACCTTCAACCAGATAGATCTGCAACAGGCAGGCCCTTACGCCGCCGAGGACGCCGACATCACCCTGCGCCTGCACCGAGTGTTGCGGCCGCAACTGGAAAAAACCGGTCGCCTGCGGGAGGTGTATGAAAACATTGACCTGCCGTTGGTGCCAGTGCTGTCCCGAATGGAGCAACGGGGTGCCATGATCAGCGCCAGCACCCTGCGCAAGCACAGCCAGGAACTGGCGGAGCGCATGGCGGAACTGGAAAAGGAAGCCCACGATGAAGCCGGCGAAACCTTCAATCTTGGCTCCCCCAAGCAACTGCAAACCATCTTCTACGACAAGATGGGGCTGCCGGTGGTGAAGAAAACCCCGAAAGGCGCCCCCTCCACGGCAGAGCCGGTACTGCAGGAGCTGGCCCACGAACACGCCCTGCCGCGGCTGATCCTGGAGCATCGCAGCCTGAGCAAGCTGAAATCCACATACACCGATACCCTGCCGGAACTGATCCACCACCGTACCGGCCGGATTCACACCTCCTACCATCAGGCGGTGACGGCAACGGGCAGACTGTCATCGTCGGAGCCCAACCTGCAGAACATCCCAATTCGCAGCGAACAGGGGCGCCGTATCCGCCAGGCATTTGTGGCGCCGGACGGCTACAAGCTGATGGCGGCGGATTATTCCCAGATTGAATTGCGCATCATGGCTCACCTGTCTGGTGACAAAGGTTTGTTGACCGCATTCGAGAAGGGCGAGGACATCCACCGGGCAACAGCCTCAGAGGTGTTTGGTGTGGCCTTGGACGAGGTATCCGGGGACCAGCGCCGCAGCGCCAAGGCCATCAACTTCGGGCTCATCTACGGCATGTCGGCCTTTGGCCTGGCTCGTCAACTGGACGTAGGCCGCAACCAGGCTCAGGAATACATCGACCGGTATTTCGAGCGCTATCCCGGTGTTCTCAGGTACATGGACAACATTCGCAAACAGGCCCACGACGACGGATTCGTTGAAACCCTGTACGGACGGCGTCTGTATCTGCCGGAGATCAACGCCCGCAACAAACAGATGCAACAGGCCGCAGAACGCACTGCCATTAACGCTCCCATGCAGGGAACCGCGGCCGATATCATCAAACGGGCCATG
>NZ_JAWLDU010000011.1:0-61773 GCF_041686475.1 Marinobacter sp. | reverse complement strand
ACCAGCCTGGCTGGCGAGGTAGGCGATGTTTACAGCCGCTGCGGTTTTACCCACACCACCTTTGAGGCTGTAAAACGCTATGATCTTCATGCTTCCTCCCGAAGCCCTTTCCGGATGACGGCTGCCAGCTTAACCGATCCTGTTTCCGCACGTGTTTCAGTTATATGACACTAACAATGTCGATACCGCAAGGGCGGCTGCTTCGGCTATCCTTCGGTTTGTGGTGGTTTCATCGTATACTGCCTGAGAACTTTTTCGGTATGCTGGACTCATACCAGCATTGCTTCCCCGAACCTTCAGGCTGATTTATGACCTCCGCGGAACCCCAGACAAGACCCACTCACAAGCCCAGGCCTTGGGTAGACCTGCTTGTAAGCATCATTATTCCCTCAGTTATTCTGATGAAACTGAGTGGTGATGAATACCTGGGTAGCGTGATGGCCCTGATTATCGGGCTTGCTTTCCCATTGGGCTGGGGGCTGTTCGAACTTGTGCGCTACCGCAAGTACAACTTTATTGCAGTACTGGGTGTGATCAGTGTCGGGCTTACCGGTGGTATCGGCCTGATGGAACTGGATGCAGGCTGGCTGGCGATCAAGGAAGCCGCCGTTCCTGCAGTCATTGGCATTGCCGTGCTTATCTCCACCCGGACCAGATACCCTCTGGTAAAAACGCTGCTGTATAACCCCACGGTGCTGGATGTGGACAAGATCCAGGGTGTATTGAAAGAGCGGGGAAGCGAGGCAGAGTTCGAGGCAAGGCTGCTCAAGGCAAGCTACTTCTTCAGCCTGACGTTCCTGTTTTCCTCCATCATGAACTTTGTGCTGGCCAAGTGGATTGTCACCAGCCCGTCTGGAACCCAGGCGTTTAACGAAGAGCTGGGACGAATGACCCTGGTGAGTTATCCAATGATTGCGATTCCATCGATGATCATGATGATCGCCATTTTCTATTATTTATGGCGCACCATCCGCCGCCTTACCGGCTACACCCTCGAAGAAGTCATGGCGCCGCACCTGGCAGCCCAGCACGAGAGCAAGTCGCCGGACTCAACCACCGGTCGACAGGATCCCTGACCACTGGCCTTTGGATTTCAAGCTATTGTTTTTAAGTAAAAAAGCGGCCATCTGGCCGCTTTTTTTGTAACCCTGCCAACAACACAGGGCACGCCTCGCGGTATTCCCCGGTAACGTCAGATATCCAGGTTAGTCACTTCCAGAGCATTGTTCTGGATGAACAACCGACGTGGCTCCACATCGTCACCCATGAGAGTAGTAAAGATCTGGTCTGCCGCAATAGCATCCTCAATGGTCACTTTCATCATGCGACGGGTTTCAGGATCCATGGTCGTTTCCCACAGCTGCTCCGGATTCATCTCGCCCAGCCCCTTGTAGCGCTGAATGTTCAGACCACGCTGAGCTTCCTTCATCAGCCAATCCAGTGCACCGGCAAAGGACAGCGCCGTCTGTTTACGCTCACCACGCTGGATATAGGCGCCCTCTTCCACCAGGCCGTCCAGCGTTTCCCCCATCCGCGCAATGGCAGAGTAGGAAGATGACTCGAAGAATTCATGGCTGAAGACGTGGTTGTGGGGAATACCGTGGACGTAGATCACCACCTTTGGCAGGTAGAGATTGCGCTCGGTATCCTTTTCCACCGAGAAGGTGTATTTGGTGCCGGTGCGGGTGTCCAGATGCAGGCCTTCACCCAGGCGGGCAACCCACCGGGCCACCGCTTCCTCATCCTTCAGGTCTTCCGGTTTCAGGGTCACATTATCCAGCATCTGCCGGAGAACCTTGGCAGGATAGGCGCGGGACAGGCGATCGATCATTGCCATCACTGCCTGGTAATCCTTGACCATGGTTTCCAGTGCAGAATCCTTGATGGCAGGCGCTTCGGGGTTCACATAAAGCTGGGCTCCTTCCAGAGCGGTCTGTGTCAGGTAGGCTTCCTTGGCCTTTTCATCCTTCAGATACTGCTCCTGCTTGCCGCGTTTGACCTTGTACAATGGCGGCATGGCAATGAATACATGGCCGCGCTCAATGATTTCCCGCATCTGGCGGAAAAGGAAGGTCAGCAACAGGGTACGGATGTGGGAGCCATCCACGTCCGCATCGGTCATGATAATCAGCGAATGGTAACGCAGCTTTTCAGGATTGAATTCTTCCCGGCCAATACCGCAGCCCAGGGCAGTGATCAGTGTACCCACTTCGGCCGATGACAACATCTTGTCAAATCGCGCCTTCTCCACGTTCAGAATCTTGCCCTTGAGCGGAAGAATCGCCTGGGTTTTACGATCACGCCCCTGCTTGGCACTGCCGCCGGCAGAATCACCCTCCACGATGAACAGTTCTGACAGGGCGGGATCCTTTTCCTGGCAGTCTGCCAGTTTGCCCGGCAGCCCGGCGATATCAAGTGCTCCCTTGCGGCGTGTCATATCCCGTGCCTTACGGGCAGCCTCACGGGCGCGGGCAGCTTCGATCATCTTGTTGACGATCAACTTGGCCTCGTTGGGCTGCTCCTGAAGGAAATCTGCAAACGACTGATACAGTTCCTGCTCGACCGCCGTCTTCACTTCGGACGAAACCAGTTTGTCCTTGGTCTGGGATGAGAATTTGGGATCCGGTACCTTCACGCTGATGATCGCGGTCAGACCTTCGCGGGCATCATCGCCAGAGGTACTGACTTTTGCCTTCTTGCCCAGGCCCTCGTGTTCAATGTAGTTATTCAGCGAACGGGTGAGGGCGGCCCGGAATCCTGCCAGGTGAGTACCACCATCCCGCTGGGGAATGTTGTTGGTAAACGTGTAGATGTTTTCCTGGAAGGCATCGTTCCACTGCATGGCCACTTCAACGGCAATACCGTCTTCGCGCTCCTTGATGAAGTGAAATACCCGGTTGATCGGTGTCTTGTTAGAGTTCAGATGCTCGACAAAAGCCCGCAAACCACCCTCGTATTCAAATACTTCCTCTTTGCCGGACCGCTCATCCTGCAGGCGGATGCGCACACCACTGTTCAGAAACGCCAGTTCCCGCAACCGCTTGGCTAGGATATCCCAGTGAAATTCGATACTTGTAAATGTCTCTGGAGAGGGGATGAAATGAACCTTGGTACCACTGGCATCGGTATCGCCGACGACACCCAGAGGAGCTTTCGGCACACCACCGTTGTAGACCTGCTCATAGACTTTGCCATCGCGACGAATGGTCAGGGTCAGGGAAGAAGAAAGGGCATTTACGACGGAAACGCCGACACCATGCAGGCCCCCGGAAACCTTGTAGCTGTTGTCATCGAACTTACCGCCGGCATGAAGAACGGTCATGATAACTTCTGCGGCAGATACACCCTCTTCCTCGTGGAGATCAACGGGAATACCGCGGCCGTTATCCTTTACGGTGACTGACTCGTCCGCATGAATGATCACTCCGATTTCGGAACAATGCCCAGCGAGCGCTTCATCAATTGAGTTATCCACCAACTCGAAGACCATGTGATGCAGTCCGGTACCGTCATCGGTATCACCGATGTACATGCCGGGCCGTTTCCGCACCGCGTCCAGTCCTTTCAATACCTTGATACTGGAGGAATTGTAGTTCGATTCGCTCATTAGGGCACTCCTGAAGGGGTAATTTCCCGGCCTGAAACCATTACCTCGGCTGCAGAGATATAAAGTGGCTCAACCGGGCCTTGTTCTATTCTTCCGTCAATTTTCCGTGTTCCACGTGGAACAATCTGTATTCGGGCATCGTATCTTGCCAAAGCTCCTCAGGTCGCGGAGGCTCTATCGAGGTCAGGAAAACCTGGCATCGTAATTCGTACAGCTTCTGTGCCAGCATGGCCCGATGCCCCACATCCAGTTCTGCGTTTATGTCATCCAGCAGAAAGGTGACCTGTTTCTCCAGATCGCTCAATACCATGCCCTGAGCAATCTTCATTAATATGACCAGCGTTTTCTGTTGTCCCCGGGAGAAGGTCTCCGATACCGGACGGCCCTGGAACCGCAATCGGATATCGGCGCGATTGGGCCCATACAATGTATGACCCATCTTCTGTTCCTGCTCCCGATGTGCTTTTAACACATCAAACAGGGACTGGGACGAGTCCCAACCTGCATAAAAATCAAGCTTGAGTCCGTCAACCCAGGGTGCGTCAATCTCGCCAAGGAGGCTGTCGAAGGCCCTGGTGAACAACAGAAAGGTGTCTTTCCGCGCTTTTGTAAGACGCTCTGCCAACTCCGTGTACTGGGAGTCCCAGACCTTCATCAGCGCATCATCTATTCTACCAGTTCTGAGGACTTGATTCCGCTGTAGTGTGACTCTTTGGCATTGTTGCCATACGGAGGCAAAGGAAGGTTCCACGTGGAACACTGCCCAGTCCAGAAACTGGCGTCGTTTACCAGGGCCGCCTGCAACTATATCGAATACACCGGGGTCGATAACCGATACCGGAAGGTGCAGAGCAAGGGAGGACAGATTTCGGACCGGTTCCCCGTCTACACGGAGTGTTGTCTCCTTAGCCAGGACATCCCTGGAAATGCCAACCCGGTGACTGAGTTCTCCGGCTGGCGGATTGTCATCGGCTATCCCCGTATCCAGACCCCCGAAAACTGTCAGCTTCTGCTGCCCGTGACTTACCACCGCCTGGTGACGACTGACCCGGAACGAACGGCCCAGACCAAGATAGCCAATAGCCTCGAGAACGCTGGTTTTACCACTACCGTTCTCGCCAAATAACAGATTCATGGAAGGTGAAAAACTGATTGGCGCAGAGACAAGATTGCGGAAGTGTTCCGTGTGCAATTTAACGAGCGCCATATGTCACGATAAGCCATTAACAGGGGAGACGGAACGAAAAAGGCAGCGTGCCTATCGGCGACGCTGCCCCAGTGTACAAAACCTTGTAGATGAACGCGATCAGTGAAGCATGGTCAGACGCTCATCCATAAAGACATCCATTTCAGGCGCCAGTATGTGGACATAGCGATCGAAATACAGGAACTGCTTCAGCAATAACGCAAACTCCCTCGGGAAATGAAGGCCGTGTCCTTCGCCTATCTTTACCATGTCCATAAGGATGTTGTTCACATCATCTTCAGCCTGATCCGGCTGATAAGGCACCTCATCGGGTACCATCTTGTCCATTTGCTGGTAAAGAAGGCGAAGATCATTTGCCAGTTCGCTGGCCTCAACCTTCTGATGGGTAATGCCGATACGAATCATGGCATCCGCCATCCCGTCGAAGTTACCAACCATCACGGAGGAAATAAAATCACTGACGGCCTGCCAGGTATCCGGCCGTATACGGCCTACAATGCCGAAATCTATAAATCCAACGCGCCCATCTTTCAGCACCATCAGATTACCGGCATGAACGTCCGCATGGAAAAATTCACACTGAGTGAGACTTGAGAACCAGGTGTTCATGGCAGTGATCAGAGTTCGTTCCGGGTCCCGCGCATAACCGCGAATACTTTCAAGGTCCGTAAGCGGCACACCGTGGAATCGCTCCATCGTGAGAATCCGGCGGGTGCTGCAGCTTTCATACACCAGGGGAACAGTAGCATCCTCGTTATGGGTGTTGAGCAGGAACTCACGGAACACTTTAAGGTTGTTAGCCTCCTTGATGAAGTCGCACTCCTCCATCATGGTCCGCTGGATTTCCTCGACGATTCCGGACAGTGATGTCCAGGACAGCTTCGGAGCCAGCGTTTCCAGAATCCTGGCAGACAGATACAGAAAATTAAGATCAGTGAGAAGAATGTTTTCCACACCAGGCTTCTGTACTTTGATCACCACATCCTCGCCGGTAACCAGTTTCGCGGCATGAACCTGCGCTATGGACGCAGACGCAAGCGCCACCGGATCAATATCGGAATAGACTTCTTCAATGGGACGCCCAAGTTCATCCCTGATGATCTTTTTGATCACACTGAACGGAAGGTTGGGCGTACGGTCCAGGCAGTACTGGAATTCCTCAACGTATTCTTTGGGGAAGAACGTGGGTGAACTGGCGATAAACTGACCCAGCTTTATATAGGTGGCGCCCAGAGATTCGAACGTTTGCCGCAGCAGACGAGGCGCCGGAGGTCTGTCACCACGGACCCAGTTTGCACCGGTACGACCAAGTACAGACAAGGTCTGGCCGATTCGAAAGGCACCTTTGAGACTGTTCGTCACCGTTCCCATGTTCTATTCCTTATCCCGTAAACATTGTCTTCTACAGCCGCATGGGCATAACAACGTAGAGGCAGCGGTTGTCGTTCTGGGCTTCTATCAGGGCGCTGCTGTTGGGATTCGCCAGGGTAATTTTCACCTGGTCCTCCTCCAGCGCGTTCATTACGTCCACCAGGTAGCCTACGTTGAATCCGATCTGCAGTGATTCGCCCTGGTATTCCACAGGCAATGCGTCTTCAGCCTGCTCCTGATCCGGATTATTGGCAAACACCTGGAGTTCATTGGGAGCCAGGTTCAGCCGCACACCACGGATATTTTCATGGGACAGAATACCGGCACGCTGAAGGGTATTTTTCAGCGTCGCCCTGTCCGCCAGTACAATCTTGTCACCACCTCGTGGGATTACCCGGTTGTAGTCGGGGAACTTGCCTTCGATCAGCTTCGAGGTGAAGGTGTAGGATCCAACAGTCGCTCGCAGGTGGTTGTCTCCGATTACCAGTGTAACCGGGGTGTCAACATCATCCAGCAGGCGCGACAGCTCCAGCACACCCTTGCGCGGTACAATCACCTGGCGCGGTTCCGGACACCCTGTCGGCAGGTCAAAATGCGCCATGGCCAGACGATGGCCGTCCGTGGCAACCGTGCGTACGTGGTCTTTGTCCACTTCCAGCAATAAGCCGTTGAGGTAGTAACGAACGTCTTGCTGCGCCATGGCAAACGCGGTGGCATCGAACATCCTGCTCAGTTCCTTCTGGGGAAGCTCAAGCCGGAAACTTTCGGCTTCGTCCTCAACGTTGGGAAAGTGCTCTGCGGGCAGGGTCGACAGCGTAAAATGACTGGCGCCACAACGCAGATGCAGGCGATCACCCTCCAGTGCCAGTTCGATGGGCGCTTCATCACCCAATGCCCGGCAGATGTCGGAAAGCTTTCTTGCAGGTACGGTAATACGCCCCGGCTGGTCAACATGTACCGGTGAAACCCGGCCCACGAGCTCAACCTCCATATTGGTTCCGGTAAGGATAAGGGTATTGTCCTCTGCCACCAGCAATACGTTGGACAGCACCGGCATGGTCTGTTTGCGCTCCACTACACCAGCGATGGATTGCAGCGGGGTTAGCAGGGATTCTCGGCTGATCGTCAGTTTCATGGCACTCAGCATTCTTTTATTGGAAGGTGAATGTTTATTGGTTGTTCACAGAACCGGTCAGGTTGTAAGCAACCGCATAAAGTTCTGATAATCCTCGCGGATCCCCGGGTCTGTCTCCTGGAGTTCCACAATTTTCTTGCAGGCATGAAGCACTGTTGTGTGGTCACGGCCACCAAAAGCGTCGCCGATTTCCGGTAGGCTGTGGTTGGTCAGCTCCTTGGCAAGCGACATCGCAACCTGCCTTGGCCGGGTAACCGTCCGGGTACGCCGTTTCGATAACAGGTCAGAGACCTTGATCTTGTAATACTCCGCCACGGTGCGCTGAATATTATCAATACTCACCTGCTTTTCATGCAGTGCCAGCAGATCCTTGAGGCTTTCCCGGATAAACGGCGGAGTAATCTCCGAGCCAGTGAAGTGAGCATTCGCTATCACCAGACGAAGCGCCCCTTCTAGCTCACGTACGTTTGATCTGATTTTCTGGGCAATAAAAAACGCAGCCTCACTGCTGAGTTTTACATTCACCTGATCGGCTTTTTTCATCAGGATAGCCACCCGGGTTTCCAGTTCCGGTGGCTCAACCATGACGGTAAGGCCCCAGCCGAATCGCGACTTGAGCCGCTCTTCCATGTCCACAATCTCTTTTGGAAAACGGTCACAGGTAACAATAACCTGCTGACCGCCTTCAAGCAGCGCATTGAAGGTGTGGAAAAACTCTTCCTGCGAACGCTCCTTGCGGGCAAAAAACTGGATATCATCGATCAACAGCGCATCGACAGACCGGTAGTAGCGTTTGAACTCATTAATCGCGTTGAGCTGCAGCGCCTTGACCATGTCGGCCACAAACCGTTCAGAACGCAGGTAAGCCACCTTTGCCCTTGGATTGCGACGTACGATGTCATTGCCAATGGCATGCATCAGGTGGGTCTTGCCCAAACCCACGCCGCCATAGAGAAACAACGGGTTGTAGGCACCTCCTGGATTTTCCGCAACCTGCATGGAGGCTGCTCTGGCGAGCTGGTTGGACTTGCCTTCCACGAAGGTATCGAAAGTAAAACCCTCATTAAGAAAGCTCTGGTGCTTGATATCACCCTCAACCTGTACCGGCCGCCGGCTATCGGTTTTTGACCTGGCTGAGCGGGGATTCACGGTAGCCGCGATTCCTTTTTCCTCCTCCGTCACCGTACCGGCCGACTCCTGCTCGGAAGCAGCACCGTTAACAGCCGTTTCTGAACGAACAACCAGTTCCGCCGTTTTTGGCGCCGAACCCACCTTCATATTAACAAGCGGTGCCTGGCCGCCGTGCAGATCTTTCAGCACTTCCTCTATTCGCCTGAGGTATTTTTCATTAACCCAGTCCATCACAAAACGGTTTGGCGCAAACAGCATCAGCTGACCCTCACGGTGATCAGACTGCAAGGGCCGTAGCCAGGTATTGAATTGCTGAGCGGGAAACTCGTCCCGGAGTACTTCCAGACACTGATGCCAGATATTATTCGGCACGACAGTCTTGCCTCCGATGCCTCAGAAATTACTCGTAACGGATCTCCATGACCCGACGAAAGAGATGACAAAGGATTCTAACCTGAGCACCCCTCGAGTGAAAGGGTCAAAAGCATTTAATAAACAGCCTGTGGAAATTTAAATTGTTTATTTTCATTATTTTACAGACTTACCTACAGGCTTGTGTACAGAAAATAAAAGCAACGTCAGTTACCCACAACCCCCTGTTCGCAACCCGGCCCCAACCCTGTGCACAACCCCTATAACTACGGTGCATAAATCACCCTGTTTACCTCAGGCCATGTTACCCACATGTCCTGCCTCGGTTATACACAGGCCTCACCGGCACTTGTCAACTGACTTTCATGCTCCCCAGATCCTCGGTTTTAAGGCTTTTTTTCCGCTTATCCACAGAAAATGGCCTGTGTAATAACAGTAATAATAGTCTTTAAAGAGATTAAAAAAGACTTACTGAATCTATTACTAACCAACACTTTCCGGGCCGTTTCCCGATAGGCGTATGACGTAAACAATAGGCATTGAATTCCCTGGCCACATTGCATAGAATGCCGCTCCTGTTTTGGCTGATCATTTTCCAGTCAACTATTGAATTTCAAATACCCGTAATGTGAGATCGACACCATGAAAAGAACGTTTCAACCAAGCGTACTGAAGCGTAAGCGCGTTCACGGTTTCCGTGCCCGCATGGCTACTGCCAACGGCCGCAAGGTTATTTCCCGCCGTCGTGCAAAGGGCCGTGCCCGTTTGTCTGCGTAAGACATTGACCGCCTGATGAAGGCTTTGACCTTTCCCAAATCATCCAGGTTGCTGAAACCCGGCGATTACGGCAAAGTCTTCGATGACGTTCAAATCAGGGTTCCGCACCGGAATTTTCTGATCCTGGCAACACCCAACACCCTGGGGCGTGCCAGGATCGGACTGGTGTTTTCCAAGAAAAATCTCAAACTCGCGGTCCAGCGCAATCGGGTAAAACGCAGGGTTCGGGAAACTTTCAGGCATCAGACAGACTTCCCTGCTCTGGACATTGTGGTACTCGGGCGCAGAGGGCTGATCGAGCTTGATAATCAAACGCTCAATGCTACCCTGACGGAGCTCTGGTCTCGTCTCAGGAAGAAACACCACCAGCTCCAGAAACCCTCAACATCGGAACATTCCGGTACCGGCAAAGGAACGGGTTAATGCGCAAACTGTTGCTCCTGCCCATCCGAGTCTACCAGTACGCAATCAGCCCCATGATGGCCAGCCACTGCCGTCACTATCCGACCTGTTCCCAGTATGCTATTGAAGCCATAACCACCCATGGTGCGATAAAAGGCCTTTTTCTTTCGGTGAAACGTCTTCTGAGGTGTCATCCCTGGGGGAAAGGCGGGTATGATCCCGTTCCGGGCACTGAAGTCTGCAGTGAGGTAATACCGACCACCTGCTGCGGGCCGGCCAGCCAAACCCATAACACTAACCAGACCAAACAGTAAGTTTATGGATATTCAACGCATTGTATTGTTTGCCGGCCTGGCCATTGTCAGTTACCTGATGGTTCTTGCCTGGAATGAAGACTATAACCAGCCCCAGACCGAGCAGGTAGCCGAGGAGACCAGTTCCAGTGCCCAGTCAGGAGACAGCGATGACCTGACACTGCCGGACGAATCCGCAGACGGCTCTGAATCTTCCGAAGAAGAGTTCACCACGCCGGAAGGCGACAGCGAAGCCATTGGCAGTACCGGAAATGGTTCGGTGGAAGTCAGCGATCAGCTAATTACCGTGCGTACCGACGTCTACGAACTGAAAATTGATCGGTTAGGCGGTAATCTCATCGAGAGTTCCCTGCTCCAATACGATCGCTCTCTAGACAGTGAAGAATCCCTGCGGATCCTGACCAATACCAACCGGCGCACCTACATCATGGAAAGCGGTCTTATCGGCCGTGATGGTATCGACAGCAAACGCAACGGAAACGCGCCGGTTTACGATGTCTCTGCCAGTGAATTCGAACTGGAGGAAGGCGAAGATTCGCTGACGGTAGATCTGAGCTATACCACCGATAATGATGTGGAAATCACCAAACGGTACCGGTTTGCCCGTGACAGCTATGAAATCGATGTCCGCTATCTGATCGATAACCAGTCCGACGATGTCTGGCAGGCCAACATGACTGGCAAGATTGTCAGGGATCAGGCGCCTGATCCAACCGCGCAAAACAGCCTGGGCATCAGGGCATTTCTGGGCATGGTTGTGAGCACCCCGGAAGACCCCTACGAAAAGTACGATTTTGATGACCTGACCGACGAACCTGTCAATCAGTCCGTCACCAATGGTTGGCTGGCTTTTCTCCAGCACTACTTTCTGGCGGCATGGGTACCTGAGCGGGATCAACCGGCACAGTTTCAGTCCACCCAGCGCGGCCCGCTCCATGTGATGGGGTTTGTATATCCCGCCACTCAGGTTCAGCCGGGAGAAACCGCAGAAGTATCAGCCCGGGCCTATGTCGGTCCCAAGATCATTGAACGTCTGGAAGAGGTCGCACCGAACCTGGATCGCACCGTTGATTTCGGCTTCCTGTTCTTTATTGCCCTGCCGCTATTCCTCATTCTGGACTGGTTCTTCGGCCTGGTGGGCAACTGGGGTGTCGCGATCATCCTGCTGACGGTTCTGGTCAAGGCCGTGTTCTTCAAGCTCTCGGCAACCAGTTACCGTTCCATGGCGAGAATGCGAGCTGTGGCGCCTCAGCTGACAAGGCTGAAGGAGCTCTACGGCGACGACCGTCAGCGAATGTCCCAGGAAATGATGGCACTGTACAAACGGGAGAAAATAAATCCCCTGGGTGGCTGTCTGCCGATACTGGTACAGATGCCGGTGTTCATTTCCCTGTACTGGGTCCTGTTCGAAAGTGTGCAGCTGCGCCATGCCCCCTTCATGCTGTGGATTCACGATCTGTCGGTAATGGATCCCTACTTCATCCTGCCGATCCTGATGGGTGCCAGCATGATGTTGCAGATGAGCCTGAACCCGACACCACCGGACCCTATGCAGGCCAAGATCATGAAGATGATGCCAATTGTCTTTACAGTCTTCTTCCTCTGGTTCCCGGCAGGTCTGGTACTGTACTGGCTGGTTAACAACATCCTGTCCATCAGCCAGCAGTGGTATATTACCCGCAAGATCGAAGGGGAAATGGCCACCAAGAAGAGCTGACAGGGCACGATCAAAGCCAGTAATCACAGAGGCTCCTTCCGGGAGCCTCTGCTGTTTCAGGGGACTACAATATGTTCAATGCCACCGATACCATTGCCGCCATTGCTACAGCACCGGGCCAGTCCGGTGTCGGTATCGTGCGGGTCTCCGGCTCGGATGCAGCCGCCATTGCCCGGCAGATGCTGGGATTCAGGCCAAAGCCCCGGTACGCTCACTATGGTCCGTTCCTGGACACCAACGGCGAGCTGATCGACGAAGGTATCGGGCTGTTTTTCCCCAATCCCCATTCCTTCACCGGCGAGGACGTAATCGAGCTACAGGGGCACGGCGGCACGGTTATCCTGGATCTGTTATTAAGAACCGTCTGCGAACTTGGAGCCCGCCTGGCCAGGCCCGGTGAATTTTCCGAAAGAGCCTTTCTCAACGACAAGCTTGACCTTACCCAGGCAGAGGCCATTGCCGACCTGATTGAGAGCAGTTCCGAGCAGGCGGCCCGTTGCGCGGTGCGGTCGTTACAGGGTGTGTTCTCCCGCCGGATTGATGCCCTGGTTGATGCCATTACCCACCTGCGGATCTATGTGGAAGCCGCCATTGATTTTCCCGAGGAGGAAATCGATTTCCTGGCGGATGGCAAAGTTGCCAACGATCTCCAGGCGATCATGGGGGATCTGGACGTTATTCTTGCGGAAGCCCAGCAGGGCACGATTCTCAGGGATGGCATGAAGGTGGTTATTGCCGGGCGGCCGAACGCCGGCAAGTCCAGTCTGCTCAATGCCCTGGCAGGTCGCGAAGCGGCCATCGTCACCGCCGTTGAGGGTACTACCCGGGATGTGCTGCGGGAACATATCCACATCGATGGCATGCCCCTGCACATTATCGACACTGCCGGCCTGCGGGACAGCCCCGATGAGGTGGAACAGATCGGCATTGCCCGGGCGTGGGAGGAAATCCGCCAGGCGGACCGTATCCTCTTGATGGTGGATGCCACCACCACACCGGAGACCGAACCGCACCGGCTATGGCCGGACTTTATTGATCAGTTACCTCAGGGAGCCCCACTTACGGTGATCCGCAACAAGGTGGATCTGACCGGTGAACCCGTTGGTATTGAACAATCCGACGAAGCGGCGGCTCCGGTCATCCGTATTGCCGCCCGATCTGCCGATGGACTCGAGGATTTACGGGATCACCTGAAGCAGTGCGTGGGATTTGCCAGTACTACAGAAGGAGGATTCATCGCCCGCCGCCGCCACCTGGATGCGCTGGAGCGGGCTCGGGATTTCATGCGGCAGGGGGAGCAGCAACTGAACGGGTTTGGTGCCGGCGAGTTGCTGGCAGAAGACCTGCGTGCAGCACAGGACGCCCTGGGAGAGATTACCGGTGCAATGACGCCAGATGAACTGCTGGGCAAGATTTTCAGCAGTTTCTGCATCGGTAAATAAGCGCAGGCATCAACCGCGAGCGTTTGTCCGATGCGTGGTCAGTCGGTCATGTGGCTGCTTGCCCCGCTGACAATGGTGTTCGTGGCCGGTACGTTATTGCTGTCCGGGTTGAATCTCAATTATTCCCGTCACCATGCGGGCAAAACGGGAACCGGGTATCGCTCCCGTTTTTGTTTCCGGCGGTCTTTCGTTACCCGGTTCTGCGGTGATGCCGGTTATCCACTGACTGGAGTGCCTCCGTCCGGGCGCGGTTGCCCAGGAACTCCGGCCTTGGTTTGTTGCCGCAGAACGGCTCTAACAGCTGGTTCTCCACACTGTTATAGACGAAGAACAGGTTGCTCCGGGGCCAGGGAGACATATTGGCGTTGGAGGCGTGCAGGGTGTTGCATTCAAAAATGATCAGCGAGCCTGCAGGGCCAGTAGGCGCCTGGATGCCATGTTGATCGATCATCCGGTCGAGATCCTGGTCCGCCGGCACGCCCAACTCCTGTTTTTTCAGGGATGACTGGTAGTTGTCCTCGGGCGTGCGACCGACACAGGGAATAAAGGTCTTGTGGGAACCCGGCACGAGCATCAATGGCCCATTGAACGGCGTGTTGTCAGTCAAAGCAATGGAAAAGCTGACGGAGCGCATACGGGGCATACCGTCTTCCGCATGCCAGGTTTCGAAATCCGAGTGCCAGTCAAAGCCTTTGCCATGGAACCCGGGCTTGAAGTTGATGCGGGACTGGTGGATATAGGCATTGCTTCCCAGCAACTGATGCACCATTCCCAGGATATGACGGTCCCGGGTCAGCCGGTCAAAACGATCAGAGAGTTCGTGGATGCCGAAAATCGAACGTATTTCCTGCTTGCCCGGCTCGGTGATTGTGCCTTCTGAGTGCAGTATGGTGGTGTCGTTCTCGTAGGCTCGCAGGTCGTCACGGAAACGCTGCACTGTCATGGCATCGAGAAAGTTGTTGCATACCAGGAAGCCGTCTCTTTCGTATTGAGCCAGTTCGGTCTCGCTCAGCGGGCCGTCGGTGCGGTCTCGACCGCTACTGTGGACCACCGGGTCAAGGCGATCGAAACTTGCGTTGGGGCGCTCAAGCCGGGTGGGGTACAGATCGTCAGTACGAGTCTCCATGGTCAAACCTCCCTATTTTTCTATCGCAAAGGGGAAACCGCACTGGCTTCCCCAAAAGCAAAAAAACAACAAGTTGATCTGGTATGGAATACCGCGCGAATGGCGGCTATTTAGAAGTCTGGGGGCGGTTGCCGGAATTTCAAGGAGCGGACATCCAGGAGCCGCTCCGGAAGAATTGAAAATCCCGGAACCGCAAAGCCTTGCAGCTTTAATTGCCCGTTGTTTTACGGCATTGATCGGTAACCGTGCTTTCGGCGTATTTCAAAGGTTACAAATTGTTTTCGCAACGTCCCGAGAGTGTAAAAGTCATGCAAAGTTCAGCCGGATCAAAGGTCATCACTGGTTTGCCCCGCTATCTGTGGTTATTGTTATCCACAGCCCTGCTCGTCGGCTGCGCCGGGCCGGCGCTGGAGGATTACAAGGATCGCAAACCGGTACTGACGCCCCAGGAATTCTTCACCGGCGAACTTTCCGCCCGGGGGGTGGTCAAGGATTTTTCAGGGGAAGTGATTCGTACCTTTGATGCGGATATTTCCGCCAGCTGGGACAGCGACGGTGTCGGCACCCTGGATGAAGAGTTCCGTTTTGATGATGGCGAAGTCCAGACCCGGGTCTGGACCCTTACCCCGGATGACGGTGCCCTGCACGCGGATGCAGGGGATGTGGTGGAGCCTGGCTCCATGCGCTGGCAGGGTAACGCCATCAATATGAATTATGTCCTGAGAGTGCCATATGGTGATGACACCATCGATGTACGCATGGATGACTGGATGTATCTGATCACATCCGACACGCTGATCAACCAGACCACCATGAGCAAGTGGGGAATCGACGTCGGTGAAATTGTACTGGTGATCAGCAGGAAATAGCCGGGCGGTGCCCTGGCGACGCCAATGCGAGCAACATAAAACCAATTAACAGAGAAGATTATGGCTAAGCAATGGCTGATCGCCCTGGTTCTTGTGGTCCTGGCAACCGGAGGGGCTTTCTCCTGGCAGTATTTTGGCCAGGAAGAATCTGGGGGCGCACAGAGAGAGCGCCCGGCAAGCAAGGTGAATGCGATCAGCCCCAGCATGGAATTGGTTCGGGATTCCGTCAACGCGGTGGGCAACCTGAGGGCCCTTGATCAGGTGGAGCTGACCACTGAAGTCAGTGGCCGTGTGGTGGAAATGAACCTGACCAGCGGAAAGCGGGTTGGCCAGGGTCTGTTGTTGCTGCGCCTGGACGACCGTCAGGCGCGGGCTGATCTGCAGGTAGCGGAAGCCACTCTGGCAGATGCTCGCCGTCAGTATGAACGGGCGCAGCGCCTGCAGGCCAACAACAGCATTTCACAGTCCCGGGTGGATGAGCTCCGGACCGCCATGGATGTGGCCGAGGCCCAACGGGAGTCAGCCCGGACCCGTCTCGACAACCACCGCATTGAGGCCCCTTTCGAGGGCGTTATCGGACTCAGTGATATCAGCCTTGGCACCTACCTCAGTTCCGGAACGCCGGTCACCACCCTTGATTCAACAGATCGTATGGAATTGGGTTTTTCCGTTCCCGAGCGTTTCCTGGGTCAGGTGCAGATGGGACAGATGGTCCGTGGCACGTCGCCGGCCTATCCCGACGAGGGGTTTCAGGGTGAACTGGTGGAAATGGGTACGCGGATCAACGAACTCAGCCGCACTTTGCCGGTGCGTGCCATTATCGACAATCCGGATGGCAAGTTACGCCCGGGTCAGTTCATGTCTGCCAACCTGACTCTGCGGGAGCGGGAAGCACTGGTCATTCCCGAGCAGGCCATCATGATCCGTGGTGACGACAAATATGTGTTCATTGCCGAGGACGGTGTCGCCCGCCGGGTATCCGTTTCCACAGGTTCCCGCTCGCCCGGCTGGGTGGAGGTATCCGACGGCTTAGCGGAGGATGACCGGGTGATCGTCACCGGTCAGGATCGTCTCAGCAGTGGTGACCGTATTGATGTGGTGGATGACGACGAGGCAATTCCGGATAACCGTTTTGCCAGTTCCCCGGAGTCCTGATCGATGATCCTCTCGGACATCTCCATCAAGCGCCCGGTTTTCGCCACCGTTATCAGCCTGCTTATCCTGGTTTTCGGTCTGGCTGCCCTGCGCGGCCTGCCAGTACGTGAGTACCCGGATATCGACCCGCCGGTGGTGTCAATTTCCACCGATTACACCGGCGCGGCCGCTGAAGTGGTGGATACTCAGATCACCCAGGAGATCGAAAGCGCCATCAGTGGTATCGAGGGTATCCGTTCCATCGAGTCCAGTACCGAACAGGGCGAGTCCCGCACGTCCATCGAGTTCAATACATCGCGGAATGTGGACATTGCCGCCAACGATGTCCGGGATGCAGTCGCCCGGGTGGCCAATAACCTGCCCGAAGAAGCCGACCCGCCGGTAGTTCGTAAGGCGGATTCCGACGCCCGTCCGATGATGTGGCTGTCATTGCGCAGTGATGTCTGGGACAGCGCTGAGCTTAGTGATTTTGCCGAAAGAGTACTGGTAGATCGTCTTTCCGTTCTGGATGGTGTGGCGGATGTCCGGATTGGTGGCGAGCGGCGCTATGCCATTCGCGTCTGGCTGGATCGTGAAAAACTGGCTTCCAGGGACATGACAGTGGCCGAGGTGGAACGGGCCCTCAGGTCGAATAATGTAGAGCTTCCAGCGGGTTCGGTGGAATCCTCTACCCGGGATTTTACTGTACGTGCCAAAGGGCGGCTCAGTGGCGTCGATGAATTCCGTCAGCTGGTTATCCGTCGTGACGGTAACGATCTGCTCAGGCTCGGTGAAGTTGCCAATGTGCAGTTGGGGGTCGAGTCCGACACCAGCCGTCTGCGCTTTAACGGGCAGACCGCGGTGGGGCTGGGGGTCATCCGGCAATCCAAATCCAACACCGTTGCTGTCTCGGACCTGGTTCGTGCAGAACTGGATAAAATCCGCGAAACCCTGCCCCCGGAAGTCAACATCGCTGAAAGCTACGATGAATCCATCTTTATCCGTGCTTCTATCCGGGAAGTCGCCATCACACTGGCGATCGCGGTATCCCTGGTCATTCTGGTTATTTTCATGTTCCTGCGCTCCTGGCGTGCGACACTGATTCCTGCGGTGACCATTCCGGTGGCGGTCATCGGTGCGTTCATCGGCCTTGGTGCCCTCGGTTTCTCCATCAACGTGCTGACGCTGTTGGCCGTTATCCTTGCCATCGGCCTGGTGGTGGATGACGCCATCGTGATGCTGGAGAACATCCAGCGGCGTATTGACGAAGGTGAACCACCGCTGCTGGCGGCCTATCGCGGTGCCCGGCAGGTGGCGTTTGCGATTATCGCTACCACCCTGACCCTGATTGCGGTGTTCGTACCTATCTCCTTCATGGGAGGCAACGTCGGGCGCCTGTTCGCGGAGTTCGGCTTTACGCTGGCGGCGGCCGTGGTGGTATCCAGTATTGTGGCACTGACACTGACTCCGATGCTGTGTTCCAAGTGGCTGAAGCACAGCCCGGAAACGGAAGAGGGCCACCGACTCTGGGCTGCCAGCGAGCGTGTTCTCAACGGGCTTACCAATGGTTATGCCCGCCTGTTGCGGTTCTCGTTGCGTCAGCCTGGCCTGTTGCTGGGTCTCGGCGTAGTGGGAATGATCATGGCGGTGGTGGTGTTTCCGAAACTGCCACAGGAGCTCGCCCCCACCGAAGACCGTGGTGTCATCATCATGCCTACCAGTGCGCCTCGTGGCTCCACGGTAGAGTACACGGACCATCATGTTCTCAAGGCCGAGGAGCAGTTGCTGCCTTACCTGGAAGATGGCAGTGCCAACCGCATACTCTCCATCGTGGGATTCCGGAATGAACCGGATAATGCCTTCATGATCATGGGCCTGGCCCCCTGGGACGAGCGGGACATCAAGCAGCAGGAAATCACCAGTGAGCTACGGGGCAAACTGGCAGGCATTCCGGGTGTGCGATCCGTGGCGGTGAATCCGCCAGGCCTGGGCCAGCGTGGGTTCAATCAGCCGGTGGAGTTTGTCATTGGTGGCCCCGACTACGACTCGGTGCAGGCATGGAGCGAGGAAATTGTCGAACGGGCGAAAGAAAACCCCGATCTCCTCAGCCTGGAAACCGATTTCGAGCTTACCCGTCCGGAACTGAACGTCACCATCGACCGGGAGCGGGCTGCGGATCTCGACGTGACGGTGGAAGATGTGGGCCTGACGCTGCAGACCATGCTGGCTTCAAGGCAGGTGACGACCTACCTGGATCGGGGCCGGGAATACGATGTGATCGTGCAGGCTTCTGATATCGATCGGGCTACCCCCAGTGACCTTGGCCGCGTGTTCCTGCGCCCACGGCAGGGTGGCGACCTGATTCCCCTGGAAGCCCTGGTTTCGATTGAAGAGGTTGGCGCCAACCCGGATCTGCGGCGCATTGACCGGTTGCCGGCGGTGGTTATCAGCGGTTCACTGGCGGACGGCTACGATCTGGGTTCGGCTCTGAACTACCTGAACGGTCTTGCTGTGGATAACCTGCCACCGGAGGCCAGGGTGAGTTACAAGGGGCTGAGCCGAGAGTTCCAGGATTCATCGGCGGCTATCTATGTGACCTTCGGGCTGGCGTTCGTGATTGTCTTCCTGGTGCTGGCGGCGCAGTTTGAAAGCTGGATTCACCCGATGATCATCATGCTGTCGGTGCCGCTGGCTGTTACAGGTGCGCTCTATGCCCTGTTCTTCTCCGGCATCACTCTCAACATCTACAGCCAGATAGGCATCATCATGCTATTGGGGCTGATGGCCAAGAACGGGATACTGATCGTGGAGTTTGCCAATCAGCTGCGCGACAGAGGCCATGAAGTCCATGATGCCATCCTGGAAGGGGCGATATTGCGTTTCCGGCCGGTTTTGATGACCACCATCTCCACGGTATTCGGGGCGGTGCCGCTGGTACTGGCAACCGGCGCCGGCGCTGAAAGCCGGGCTTCGATTGGTATCGTGATTCTTGGCGGGCTAATCTTCGCCACCACCCTGACCCTGTTCATCATTCCCGTGCTCTACAACCTGCTGGCGCGGTTTGCAAAGTCCAGCAACGCGGTGAGCGTGGAACTCGAGAAACAGGCCAGTCAATCTGCCGGCGGCCGCGGCATGGCCACTGCACCACAGTCAAAAGAGATGGACCGGTTCTGATCGCGACGGCTCAGAGTGTATGTGGAAAACACAGCTGGCCGTCGAAGAGTTCATCGGGATGCAGGTCAACACAGAACACCTGGCGGCCATTGCCGCTGGTCAATGAAGTGGACAGTGTCACCGTGCGAATGGCATCCGGTAATGCCACGTAGGGCCGGGACGCATTGATGTGCTGCGGCCGGGTAACCGCATTGCGGAAATATTCCCGGTGGGCCCAGCAGGCACCGGCTGACTGGTAGAGCGGGTTAAAATTATGAGGTGCCGCAGTGTGGGTGGCGAACACCAGGTTGCCCTGCTGCACTCCGTCCCGGTTGAGCAGGAAGCAGCGTTTGACACCTTCGATCTTCAGCATGGTTTCACACGCGGCAGTAAAGGGCTCCCCTCTTGCTACCCGAAGGCAGGCTTCAAGGATCTCGTATCTGAGCAGACGCAAAAAGTCCTGGTGATCCGAACTTTCCTTCAGGGAAGTCTGGCTGGACTGATTCATCACAGATCTCAGCGCAGCTTCACCCTGAGCCACCGTGGCCTGGTTGATGGCATCCGGCATAGCCAACAGGAATCCCTGCAACAGATCAGCCTCGGTTGCCAGTGCAATTCCGGCCTGGGCCTGGTTTTCGATACCTTCCAGCAGCACCAGGCTGCCACTCTCACGAATCATCCGCACCAGGCTTTCCAGTAACTGGCGGGCACGATGGTGCTGTTCGGCATTGACCAGCAGGCTGCGATCAAGCTTCACGATCATCGGGTCCATTCGCCACAGGCGCTCGAAATTCGAATCCCCGGTACCAAAGTCGTCGATAGCGATCCGGAAACCCCTGGCTTTGGCAATATCGATAAACTTCAGCAGGGCGCCAGGGTGTTCGCTTGCGGTCTCCACCAGCTCCAGCACCACCCTGTCCGGTGAAATGCCGCACGCCTGGCACTGGTCAATCAGCCGGTCCATAGACGAGGCGGGATGGGTGCAGGTCTCCGGATTGATGTTCAGGAAAAGCCATGCGGGTATCGGATGCGTTGAAAACTGTTCCAGGTGACGGTGCAACAGAAAGTTGTCCAGCTCTACCGTCTGCCTGCTTTTGTGAGCGCTTTTGAACAGTTGTACCGGTGAGACCGCCTGGTGATCCTGGCTGACCCGCACCAGCGCTTCAAAGCCGACCAGTTTCTGATGGGTCGGGCTGAAAATTGGCTGATACACCGAGTTGAAATCGAAGTCGTTGAAAATATTCCTTTCCCGGGTGTGTCGGGCGTGGAAGGTCCGGTGTCTGGAAAACGAAATTACACTGGTCATGGTCAGGTTCCCTCAGCGGTGAAGCCGCACTGGCCCTGGGCTGAAATTTGATTGAAAGCTGTGAATCCCCGCGAATTTCATGCCAGTTCGTCATTAAACAGGCGGATATAGTCATTTAAAGGTGTCAATAAACGATCATCGGTTGGCAGGCCCCAGAAATCTGCACCGTTAACGGGCAATGCCCGGATGATTGCCCAAAAATGGAACAGCCCAAGGGCGCGGAACAGTGCGGCTGTTGCTGGCGGCATCAAACTGTGGATAAATAATTGGATAACCTTCGGATAAGCTTTGAGTAAAACTCTACAAAATATTTAAAAACATACGGTTAGGATGTTTTTTGGTGCCTTCAGAAGCACTCCATGAATGTGGATAACTTTCTTGAAAACTTTTATGAGAAGATCACGACAAGACGCTGAAATTTTTCGGATTTCGGTTTTCACCTATCTGTGAAACCTGGCGTGGAACACCCTGGAGTGCGCGGGTGGTCTGCCAGAAGGTTAATATGGGCTTCCAGTCTGGTTAAAATTTGCACATTCTGACTGCAATTTACAGGGTAAGGCGTTATAATCCCCGCCCTGATTTTCAGGCTGTTATTGATACCCAGAATTTTTGATACCCCGTTTGCCGAGGTGATGTAGTGGATTATCCGACCCGTTTCGACGTGATTGTCATTGGTGGTGGCCATGCCGGCACTGAAGCCGCGCTGGCGGCTGCGCGTATGGGATCACAGACCCTGCTGCTGACCCACAACATTGAAACCCTGGGCCAGATGTCCTGCAATCCGGCCATTGGCGGTATTGGCAAGAGCCATCTGGTCAAGGAAATCGACGCCCTTGGTGGCGCCATGGCGATGGCTACAGACAGGGCCGGAATCCAGTTCCGCGTGCTCAATTCCCGCAAGGGCCCTGCGGTTCGGGCTACCCGTGCCCAGGCGGATCGGGTGCTTTACAAGGCGGCCATTCGTGAAATCCTCGAGAACCAGCCCAACCTGACCCTGTTTCAGCAGGCCGCCGACGACCTGATTGTCGACGGTGAGCAAATCACCGGCGTGGTAACACAGTCCGGCATCCGCTTCCGAGCGCCCACGGTGGTACTGACCACCGGTACTTTCCTCGGCGGTGTTATTCACATTGGTATGCAGCAGCATTCCGGCGGCCGTGCCGGTGACGCTCCCGCCAACGCCCTCGCGCAGCGCTTGCGTGAGCTGCCGTTCAATGTCGGGCGCCTGAAAACCGGTACCCCGCCTCGGATCGACGCCCGCAGCGTGGACTTTTCCGTGATGCAGGAGCAATGGGGTGATGACCCGGCACCGGTGATGTCGTTCCTGGGTTCCCGTGCCCAGCATCCCGAGCAGGTTTGCTGCTACGTCACCCGCACCACCGAGCAGACCCACGACATCATCCGCAGCGGCTTTGACCGTTCGCCCATGTTTGCCGGCAACATCGAAGGTATCGGGCCTCGTTACTGCCCGTCCATCGAAGACAAGGTCAATCGCTTTGCGGACAAGGACTCGCATCAGATTTTCGTTGAGCCCGAGGGCCTGACCACCAATGAGTTGTATCCCAACGGCATTTCCACAAGCCTGCCGTTCGATATCCAGCTGGCCGCCGTGCGCACCATCCCCGGCTTCGAGAATGCCCATATCACCCGGCCCGGTTACGCCATCGAATACGATTTCCTCAATCCACAGGACCTGCGCCACACCCTGGAGACCAAGTTTATCCAGGGTCTGTACTTTGCCGGCCAGATCAACGGCACCACCGGCTACGAAGAAGCCGGTGCCCAGGGCCTGCTGGCGGGTATCAATGCAGCGCTGCGGGCCCAGGAGCGGGACGAATGGTACCCCCGCCGCGATGAGGCCTACCTCGGAGTGCTGGTGGATGATCTGATTACCATGGGTACCTCCGAGCCCTACCGCATGTTTACCAGCCGCGCCGAATACCGGCTGATCCTGCGGGAAGACAACGCCGACCTGCGCCTGACCGAAACCGGCCACAAGCTGGGGGTCGTGGATCAGCAGCGCTGGCAGGCCTTCAACACCAAGCGCGACGCGATCGCCAAAGAACGCAAGCGCCTGGAAACCACCCGGATTCATCCGGGTACCCCCGGTGGTGAGGCCGCCAACAGCTTCCTGCGCCAGCCCATGAACCGTGACCAGACCCTGGCGGAACTGCTACGTCGCCCGGAGATCAGCTACAGCCATATTGCTCAGATGGCTGAGGGCATCGCAGACGATCCCATTGTTGCGGACCAGGTGGAAATCGAGATCAAGTACGAGGGTTACATCTCCCGCCAGGCGGATGAGATCGAGCGCCTGCGCCGGAACGAGAACACTCTCCTGCCGGTGGATATTGATTTTGACGCCATTGGCGGCCTGTCCAACGAGATCAGGCAGAAGCTCAAGGAAGTCCGGCCGGAGACCGTGGCCCAGGCCTCACGCATCCAGGGAGTGACACCGGCGGCGATTTCCCAGGTCCTGGTGCATCTGAAAAAGCGCGACCTGTTGCGTAAACAGTCTGCCTGAGCGCACCCATGAACGATGCACTCTGGCAACGCCAGCTCGCCGAGGGTCTGGCTGATCTGAATCTGGAACTCGATGACGCCAGCCAGCACCAGCTGCTGGCGTTTCTGGCTTTGCTGAACAAGTGGAATCGCGCTTACAACCTGACGGCCGTGCGGGAACCGGCGCAGATGGTGTCCCGTCAGTTGCTGGACAGCCTGAGCATTCTGCCGTTCGTCACCACCGACCACCTGCTGGATGTAGGTGCCGGAGGCGGGCTGCCGGGCATCCCCCTGGCCATTGTTTTGCCCCATAAGAGATTTACCCTGTTGGACAGCAACAGCAAGAAAACCCGATTCCTGACCCAGTGCGTGCTGGAACTGGGCCTGAATAATGTGGAAATTATCCACGGCCGGGCGGAAAGCTGTGATCCCGCCATTCGATACCGCCAGATCAGCAGCCGCGCGTTCACGGCTCTGGACAATCTTGTTGTCTGGTGCGGACATCTGCTTGCGGATGAGGGCGAGTTCCTTGCCATGAAAGGCCAGTTTCCGGATGATGAGGTGGCGGCCCTGCCCGCGGGTTGGCAGGTAAAGTCCCGGTACCCGTTATCGGTACCCGGCTCGGACGGCGACCGGCATCTACTGGTGATCGGGCGGGATTCCGGCCATCAGAATTTCACCACAGGAGGCTAGCCATGGCGCGTGTGATTGCAGTGACCAATCAGAAAGGCGGTGTTGGGAAAACCACCACCTGCGTCAACCTGGCTGCCTCCCTGGCTGCAACCAAGCGCCGTGTGCTGCTGGTGGACATGGACCCCCAGGGCAACGCCACCATGGGCAGCGGTGTGGATAAAAACGCGCTCGAGCGTTCCGGCTACGACATGCTTACCAAAAGGGCCACCGCCGGCGAGGTAATTTTCCACGCCGAGGCATCCGGTTTCGACATCCTGCCGTCCAACGGCGACCTAACCGCCGCCGAAGTGGAGCTGATGAATGAAATCGGCCGCGAGCACCGCCTGCGACTGGCCCTGAACAAGGTGCGGGAAAACTACGACTACATCCTCATCGATTGCCCACCGTCCCTCAGCCTGCTGACCGTTAACGCCCTTTCAGCGGCGGATACCGTGCTGATCCCCATGCAGTGTGAGTATTACGCACTGGAAGGCCTGGCGGCGCTGATGAACACGGTGGAACAGATTCAGGAAACGGTGAATCCGGATCTGCAGGTGGAAGGTATCCTGCGTACCATGTACGACCCCCGTAACAGCCTGACCCTGGACGTTTCCGGCCAGCTCAGTGAGTTTTTCGGCGACAAGGTCTACAAGGCAGTGATTCCCCGTAACGTGCGGCTGGCCGAGGCGCCCAGTTATGGTGTGCCGGCGCTGAAATACGATCGTACCTCCAAGGGCGCGATTGCATACCTGGCCCTGGCTGGTGAAATGGTTCGCCGGCACGGTTCACAAAAGACATCCGCGGCCGTTGCCGTGTAAACTACCTCTCCTTTGCACACAGATTTTTCATCGGGAAGAATGACAAACACCATGGCGGCGAAGAAACGAGGACTGGGTGAGCGCGGACTGGGCGCTCTGTTACAGGGTTCCAGGGTTAATCTGGATCAGGAACTGAAGGACCACGACGGTGAGCTCCGGGAGGTTCCGATTGACCTGATCCAGCGCGGCCGGTTCCAGCCCCGCCGGGACATGGACCCGGCGGCCCTGCAGGAGCTGGCGGATTCCATTCGTCAACAAGGTGTAATGCAACCGGTCGTGGTGCGCCCGATCGCCGAAGGCCGGTTCGAACTGATCGCCGGCGAACGCCGCTGGCGTGCCACCCAGATGGCAGAACTTGATCGCATCCCCGCTATCATCCGTGATGTGCCGGATGATGCCGCCATCGCCATGGCGCTGATCGAAAATATCCAGCGCGAGAATCTCAATCCCATTGAAGAGGCCTTTGCCCTTCAGCGCCTGCAGGACGAATTCGGCCTTACCCAGGCCCAGGTCGCGGAAGCGGTGGGCAAGTCGAGAACCACCATTACCAACCTGCTGCGCCTGATCAGCCTGTCCGAGGATGTGCGTGTGATGCTGGAGCACGGCGACCTGGAAATGGGTCATGGTCGCGCTATGCTGACTCTGCAGCCGGAACAGCAGATGCAGGTGGCGAAGCAGGTGGTGGCGAAATCCCTGTCTGTGCGCCAGACCGAAGCCCTGGTTCGCCGCGTTCAGCAGGAAACCCCGGGCCGCAAGAAAGCCAAAGGCGAGGTAGACCCCAATATCCGCGCCCTGCAGGATGATCTTGCTGAACGTCTGGGAGCACGGGTGTCTATCGACCATGGCCAGCGTGGAAAAGGCAAGCTGGTGATTGAATACACCTCACTGGACGAGCTGGACGGTATCCTGGACCACATCAAGTAGTGTCATTGGTCGATAGTGCGAAAGTACTGACTCGGCGCCAAAACACCACATGTCGTGATCTGAATTGTTTAAAAACACAACTTGTGTGATATTGATGGCATCTGCCGTGAAAATTGGCTACTTTTCCATCAAATTTTCCCGCCGGTTTTGTTGAACACCCATCGGTTAACACATATAATTTCGCGCGCTTGCATAAACACCGGACAGGGTTGTGGCAGGAAACAGGTTTCAGGTACGCAGGTACAATATTCAGGCTGGTTCCATGTCCCCGACCAGAAGGCGTATAAATCAGCTGCCGTTTGTAAGGTGGCTGGTGGTGGATGTCGGGCTCGTGGCTGTATTGAGCCTGGTTTGGTTGTTAGAAAGTCGTTTGGCTGGTTATTCCGCGTTCATAGGCGGTCTTATTTTTGTAATACCAAACGCATACTTTGCTCGCCAGATGTATCGTTATGAGGGCGCACGAAAAGTGCATCTGCTGGTGAGTAACATGTTCAGGGCTGAAGGTATCAAACTCGCCCTGATTGCCGTTTTTTTTGCGGCCGTTTTCATCTTGATGGAGCCTGTGCACGTGCCGGCTCTGTTATTCACTTTTGCTGTGATGGTTGTTTTGAACCCGTTCATTCGTTGGTTCACCCGGCCAAGACAACAGCGATGACTGGACGAGAGCAGTATGGCAGCTGATACCCCAGTAGAGTATATCCAACACCACCTCCAGAACCTGACTTATGGCAAGCTTCCGGCAGGCTATGAACGGGTTGATCCTTACACCAACGATGTCACGGTAATGCAGGAAGCATCCTGGACGTTCGCCCGCACCTCTACGGAAGCGGCGGATATGGGCTTCATGGCGTTTCATGTGGACACCCTGGGCTGGTCGATCTTCATGGGTCTGGTCTTTATCGGGCTTTTCCGCATGGTTGCCAAACGTGCGACCACGGGCGTTCCGTCCGGTCTGCAGAACGCGGTGGAAATGATCGTTGAATTCGTTCAGGGCATTGTCCGCGACGGCTTCCACGGCAAGAACCCGGTGATTGCGCCACTGGCGCTGACCATGTTCGTGTGGATCTTCCTGATGAACAGCCTCAAGCTGATTCCGGTGGATTTCATACCACAGATCGCCCATGCCCTGGGGGCAGAATACTTCAAGATTGTACCTACCACCGATCCCAATGGTACTTTCGGGATTTCCATCGGTGTGTTCCTGCTTATCATCTTCTACAGCATCAAGGTTAAAGGTGCTGGTGGCTTCGCAAAGGAACTGTCGTTCACGCCGTTTAACCACTGGTCTCTGGTGCCATTCAACCTGGTACTCGAACTCATTGGACTGCTTACCAAGCCACTCAGCCTGGCGCTGCGTCTGTTCGGTAACATGTACGCCGGTGAGGTAGTGTTCATCCTGATCGCAATATTGCCGTTCTGGATTCAATGGACACTGAACGTGCCCTGGGCGATTTTCCACATTCTGGTAATCACGCTGCAGGCCTTTATCTTCACCACGCTGGCTGTTGTTTATCTCAGCCAGGCGCATGAAGATCACTAACTGGTCGTCGAAATCGCTTACGAAAATCTGAACTGAAAATAGAAATTAACCTTTAATAAACTGAAAACTGAGGAGTTTTAAATGGAAATCGTATTCATCGCAGCCGCTATCATCCTGGGTTCTGGTGCACTGGCTACCGGCATTGGCTTCGCCCTGCTCGGCGGCAAGCTGCTTGAATCAACTGCTCGTCAGCCGGAAATGGCTGCCCAGCTGCAGACTAAGACCTTCATTATGGCCGGTCTGCTCGACGCGGTTCCCATGATCGGCGTTGGTATTTCTATGTACCTGATCTTCGTTGTAGCTGGCTAATTACGCCCGAAAATCCGGGGCACTGATGCTGAAAATGCACTGGCAGTGCCCGGTTTTCCGGAAACCAGCATGCAACGAATAGCAAGAGGTATATTGCCGTGAATATAAACCTTACGTTAATAGGGCAAGCGATCGCCTTCGCTATTTTCGTCTGGTTCTGCGTGAAATATGTATGGCCTCCGATCACCGAAGCCATGAGTGCGCGCCAGAAGAAAATTGCTGATGGCCTTTCTGCCGCAGATCGGGCTTCCCTCGATCTGGAACTCGCGCAGGAAAAAGCCTCTAAGGAACTGCAGAAGGCCAAAGAAGAAGCTGCAGGCCTGATTGATCAGGCCAACAAGCGTGCCGCCCAGATCGTTGAAGCCTCCAAAGATGATGCTCGCAAAGAAGGTGAGAAAATCATTGAGCAGGCCAGGGCGGAAATCCAGCAGGAGCGTGTACAGGCTCGTGACGCACTGAGAGCGGAAGTGGCAGCCATCGCCATCGCCGGTGCCGAGAAGATCCTGGAAACCTCCGTCGACGCCAAAGCTCACAGCGAGATGCTGGACAAGCTGGCCGCAGAACTCTAAAAGAGGGTCATCATGGCACAACTGATTACGTTAGCCCGACCCTACGCGAAAGCCGTTTTTGACGCTGCGCAGGACCAGAACGCTGTCGATCTTTGGGATCAGGCTCTGGCTTTCGCTGCCAAGGTTGCGGCTGACCCAGAGGTAAAAATCATCCTGGCCAATCCGGGCCTGTCTGAGCAGCGCAAGGCGGAACTCTTCGCTGACTGTTTTGAAGAGCAACTGCCTGAGGCACTCAGAAACTTCCTGTTGATTCTTGCTGAAAACAAGCGTCTGGCCCTGCTGCCTGCCGTTTCGGATCTATTCACTCTTCACCGTGCCGACCTTGAGCGCAGTGTCAAACTCAAGGTGAGTACGGCTTTTGAAATGACCGCCGAACAGCAGCAGAAGATGATTGACGCACTGTCCAGGAAGCTGGAGCGCAAGGTCGAACTTGAATCCTCGGTTGATCAGTCATTGATCGGTGGGGTAGTTGTACGCGCAGGCGACCTGGTTATCGACGCTTCGGTTCGTGGCAAGCTGGCGAAACTCGCCAACGCCATGGGCTCCTGATTTCAGCACAAGGTTTGAGGACAAAGGCATGCAGCAACTGAATCCATCCGAGATCAGTGACATCATCAAGAAGAGAATCGAAAAACTCGATATTTCTTCAGAAGCAAAAAACGAAGGTACGATCCTGTCTGTTTCTGACGGTATCGTATTGATTCACGGTCTGGCCGACGTCATGTACGGCGAGATGATTGAATTCGCTAACGGCATTTATGGTATGGCACTGAACCTGGAGCGTGACTCCGTAGGTGCCGTGGTACTGGGCGACTACGAAGATCTGGCTGAAGGCCAGAAAGTTCGTTGTACCGGCCGTATCCTGGAAGTACCGATCGGACCGGAACTGCTTGGCCGCGTTGTAGACGGCCTGGGTAATCCGATCGACGGCAAGGGTGACCTGGGCAACACCCTGACATCACCGGTCGAAAAAGTCGCGCCCGGCGTAATCGCTCGTCAATCTGTTGACGAGCCGGTACAGACTGGTCTCAAAGCGATTGATACCATGGTGCCAATCGGCCGTGGCCAGCGTGAGCTGATTATCGGTGACCGTCAGATCGGTAAGACCGCTGTTGCCATCGACGCGATCATCAACCAGAAGAACACCGGCATCAAGTGTGTCTATGTAGCCATTGGCCAGAAGCAGTCTTCCATTGCGGCCGTTGTTCGCAAGCTGGAAGAGCATGGCGCCATGGACCACACCATCGTGGTCGCAGCCGGTGCTGCCGATCCTGCTGCGATGCAGTTCCTGGCACCGTATTCCGGCACCTCCATGGGTGAGTACTTCCGTGACCGTGGTGAAGACGCGCTGATCATCTATGACGATCTTTCCAAGCAGGCCGTGGCTTACCGCCAGATTTCCCTGCTGTTGCGTCGTCCGCCGGGCCGTGAAGCCTACCCGGGTGACGTTTTCTACCTGCACTCACGTCTTCTGGAGCGTGCTTCCCGGATCAACGCCGACGAAGTTGAAAAGCTCACCAACGGTGAAGTGAAAGGCAAGACCGGTTCCCTGACCGCACTGCCGATCATTGAAACCCAGGCTGGTGACGTTTCCGCCTTCGTACCGACCAACGTAATCTCGATTACCGATGGTCAGATCTTCCTGGAAACCAACCTGTTCAACTCCGGCATCCGTCCGGCAATGAACGCCGGTATCTCCGTATCCCGGGTTGGTGGCTCCGCACAGACCAAGATCATGAAGAAACTTGGCGGTAATATCCGTCTGGCCCTTGCCCAGTATCGTGAACTGGCGGCCTTCGCCCAGTTTGCATCAGACCTGGACGAAGCCACCCGGAACCAGCTGGAGCACGGTCAGCGCGTTACCGAGCTGATGAAACAGAACCAGTACAGCCCCATGACCGTTGCGGAAATGGGTACCGTGCTATTCGCAGCTAACGAAGGCTTCCTGGATGATGTCGAAGTCAACAACGTCGTTAAATTCGAAGCGCAACTGCTTGACTGGATGCGTGCAGAACAGAAAGACGTGCTCGACAAGATCGGTGAAGAAGGCAAGTACGATGACGATGTTGCCGCCAGCCTGAAAGCTGCTCTGGAGAAATTCAAGACCACTCAAAGCTGGTAAGCCCGAGACCCGCCGCGGCGGGTCCGTTGGTCCACATGAGTGTCTAACTTGAAAAGGCAGTGACTTATGGCCGTCGGAAAAGAAATACGCAACCAGATCGGAAGCATCAAGAGCACGCAGAAAATCACCAGCGCCATGGAAATGGTGGCTGCGAGCAAGATGCGTAAGGCTCAGGACCGCATGAAGGCCACGCGCCCTTATGCGGAAAAGATGCGTCAGGCAATCGGACATATTGCCAAATCCAACAAGGATTACGTGCACCCGTTCATGAAAGAGCGTGACGTAAAGCGTGTCGGTTACATTGTGGTGTCCTCGGATCGTGGACTCTGCGGGGGCCTTAACACCAACGCTTTCAAACTGCTTGTTCGTGAAATGCGTGCATGGAAAGACAAGGGTGTAGAGACCGATATCTGCGCTGTCGGGCAGAAAGGCGCTTCGTTTTTCCGCAGCTACGGCGGGAACGTGGTCGCGGCACTGACTCACATCGGTGACAGCCCCAGCGCGGAAAAGCTCATTGGTAACGTCAAGGTCATGCTTGATGCATTTGAGGAGGGCAAGATCGACCGCCTTTACCTCATTTTCAACGAATTTGTGAACACCATGACCCAGGCGCCCATCGCGGAGCAGCTTCTACCCTTGCCGAAAGGCGATGATGAGGAAGTCGGTGACCAGTGGGATTATCTCTACGAGCCGGATTCACGGCCCATCCTCGATGGACTGCTGCCACGCTATATCGAATCCCAGGTGTATCAGGGAGTGGTAGAGAATCTGGCCTGCGAGCAGGCTGCGCGAATGATCGCCATGAAGAGTGCGACAGACAACGCCGGCGAAATCATTAACGAGCTCCAGCTTGCCTATAACAAGGCTCGTCAGGCAGCTATCACGCAAGAAATTTCGGAGATTGTGAGCGGCGCGGCTTCGGTCTGATCCTGCCCACAATCCTACTGGTTTTATTGACTATCAAGATAACGAGGAACCGAGCATGAGTAGCGGACATATCGTTCAGATCATAGGCGCGGTTATCGACGTGGAATTTCCACGTGACTCCGTTCCGGGCGTTTACGACGCACTGCTGCTTGAAGGTGGTGAGACAACTCTGGAAGTTCAGCAACAGCTGGGCGACGGCATTGTCCGTACCATCGCAATGGGCAGCACCGAAGGCCTCAAACGTGGCCTGAAAGCAGATAACACCGGCAAGCCGATTTCGGTACCGGTAGGCACCCAGACTCTGGGCCGCATCATGGATGTTCTGGGTCGTCCCATCGACGAGCAGGGTGACATTGGCGAGGAAGAGCGCTGGGCCATCCACCGCAAGGCGCCGGGCTATGCCGATCAGGCAGCGTCTGCTGACCTGCTGGAAACCGGCATCAAGGTTATCGACCTGATCTGTCCGTTTGCCAAGGGGGGTAAGGTTGGCCTGTTCGGGGGCGCGGGTGTTGGTAAGACCGTTAACATGATGGAACTGATCAACAACATCGCCAAAGAGCACTCCGGTCTGTCGGTCTTCGCTGGTGTAGGTGAGCGTACCCGTGAGGGTAACGACTTTTACTACGAGATGAAGGATTCCAATGTACTGGACAAGGTTGCAATGGTATACGGGCAGATGAACGAACCCCCCGGAAACCGTCTGCGTGTTGCCCTGACCGGCCTGACCATTGCCGAGAAGTTCCGTGACGAAGGTCGTGACGTACTGTTGTTCATCGACAACATCTACCGTTACACGCTGGCGGGTACCGAGGTATCGGCACTGCTGGGCCGTATGCCGTCCGCGGTAGGTTACCAGCCCACACTGGCCCAGGAGATGGGTGAATTGCAGGAGCGTATTACGTCCACCAAGACCGGTTCCATCACGTCTATCCAGGCGGTATACGTGCCGGCGGACGACCTGACTGACCCGTCGCCGGCGACCACCTTCTCGCACCTGGATGCCACTGTTGTACTGAGCCGTGACATCGCTTCCAAGGGTATCTACCCGGCGATTGATCCGCTGGACTCCACCTCACGTCAGCTGGATCCGCTGGTGATCGGCGAGCAGCACTATGACGTTGCACGTGGTGTTCAGAACGTACTCCAGCGTTATAAAGAGCTGAAAGACATCATCGCCATCCTGGGTATGGACGAACTGTCCGAAGAAGACAAGCAGACAGTATCCCGTGCCCGTAAGATTGAGCGCTTCCTGTCCCAGCCTTTCCACGTTGCTGAGGTATTTACCGGCTCACCGGGTAAGTACGTGTCTCTGAAAGAGACTATCGCCAGCTTCGAGGGTATTCTGAACGGTGAATACGACGAAATGCCCGAGCAGGCTTTCTACATGTGTGGCGGCATCGAGGAAGTAATCGAGAAGGCGAAGGAAATGAAAGAGAAGGAAGGCAAGAAGTAAGACTTCCTTTGCTTTCAGACCCAAGAGGCATCAAAAATGGCTATGACCGTACATTGTGACGTCGTAAGTGCCGAGGAAAAAATTTACTCCGGGCTGGTAGAGATGCTGATTGCTACCGGCACCGAGGGTGAACTGGGTATACAGCTGGGCCATGCTCCGCTGCTGACCGAGCTAAAGCCCGGCTCAGTGCGGATCATCAAGCAGAACGGGAAAGAGGAAATCCTTTACGTTTCAGGTGGGTACCTGGAAGTTCAGCCCAACCTCATTACCCTGATGGCTGACACCGCTATCCGCGCCAAGGATGTGGATGAAGCAGCGGCACTGGAAGCCCAGAAAGAAGCTGAAAAGGCACTGGCAAACAAGACAGGCGAGTTCGAATACTCCCGTGCCGCGGCCGAGCTGGCAGAAGCTGCCGCTCAGCTGCGTACAATTCAGAAGCTGCGCAAGAACGTACGCTGAGGTCGGTTATTGCCGGAACCTGCGTACAGGCAGCCATTCGCCTGACAAGAGCCGCATCCTGAAACGGATGACGCACCGGAATCTTTCCGGAGTGTCATTTGCCAGGGAGGCGGCTTTTTTTGTTCAATACATGCAAACCCGCCACCAGTCCGGAGTGTGGTTATCCCTATGACATCCCTGCACGTTGTAATTCTGGCCGCCGGCCAGGGATCGCGGATGAAATCCGCCATGCCCAAGGTTCTCCACCGTATTGCCGGCAAACCCATGCTTCATCATGTGATCGACACCGCCCGTACACTGGGTGCGGAGGGTATTCATGGCGTCATCGGTCATGGTGCGGATCAGGTAAAAGCCATCACACCGGCTGACGGTGTGCAATGGGCATTGCAGGAGCAACAACTGGGTACCGGCCACGCCGTCGCCCAGGCCCTGCCGGCGCTACCCGACGATGCCCGTGTGCTGATTCTCTATGGCGATGTGCCGCTGACACGACCAGAAACTCTGGAGGCTCTGGTATCTCAGGTCAGTGAAGACTCACTCGGCCTGTTGACGGTGACGCTGGACAACCCGGACGGTTATGGCCGAATACTCCGCAACGAAGCTGGCCAGGTGACGTCGATTGTGGAACAGAAGGATGCCACCGAGGCGCAGAAAACCGTGACCGAAGTGAATACCGGTATCCTTGCGGTTTCCGCGCGCCACCTGAAAGACTGGCTGCCGCAATTGTCCAACAGCAATGCCCAGGGCGAATACTACCTGACGGATATCATTGCCATAGCGGCCGACAGAGGCGTGGGTATTGCAGTGGCACAACCTGGCAACGAATACGAAGTGCAGGGCGTGAATAACCGGCTGCAACTGGCGGAACTGGAACGCTGGTATCAGCGTCAGGAGGCTGGCCGGCTGATGACCGAAGGTGCCACGCTGGCAGACCCGGGGCGAGTGGATGTACGGGGGAACCTGTCGGTAGGACAGGATGTGCTGATCGATATCAATGTGGTCTTCGAGGGCAATGTCTCCCTCGCTAATGATGTCAGCATTGGCCCCAACTGCGTGATTCGTGATGCCACCATTGGCCGGGGCACCCATATCGAAGCCAATTCGATTGTTGATGGCGCGGTCATCGGCAGCGGCGCCCAGGTTGGCCCTTTTGCACGGCTGCGTCCAGGCACAAAACTGGCAGACAGCACCAAAGTAGGCAACTTTGTGGAAACCAAGAAGGCCGAGGTGGGTGAAGGCAGCAAAATCAACCATCTCAGCTACGTGGGCGATGCCACCCTCGGGCGCAATGTGAATGTGGGTGCAGGAACCATTACGTGCAATTATGATGGGGTTAACAAGTACAGAACGGTGATGGGTGACGGCGTTTTCGTGGGCTCGAACACTGCTCTGGTCGCGCCCGTGTCATTGGCGGACAATGTCACCATTGGTGCCGGCTCCACCATTACCCGTGATGTCGGGACCGGCGAACTCGCCGTGGCCCGTGGACGCCAGCGCAATATCAACAACTGGGAACGCCCGGTTAAAAAAGACTGATTCAAAAGCCCGGACAGGCTTCGGTACATTCAGAACAGGTGACAGGTTTATGTGTGGAATTGTAGGTGCAGTATCGGAAAGGGATGTTCAGGGTATTTTGCTGGAGGGACTGCGCCGCCTGGAGTACCGGGGTTATGATTCCGCGGGTATGGCTGTGATCGACAGTAACCACGCCATAAACCGGGCACGGGAAGTCGGCAAGGTTGCGGCCCTGGCCGACGTTATTACCGGTGAAGGCCTGCAGGGCGCTGCCGGTATTGCCCACACCCGTTGGGCGACCCATGGTGAGCCGTCTCAGGTTAACGCCCACCCGCACATGTCCGGTGAGCGCCTGGCCATTGTTCATAATGGCATTATCGAGAACTATCAGGAACTGCGCGAGGAGCTGAAAGCCGAGGGTTTTGAGTTTACCTCCCAGACCGATACCGAGGTGGTCGTACACCTTATTGAAAAGCAGTATCGCCAGAGCAAGGATCTCTACCAGGCGGTCAGCACGGCCATCGAGCGCTTGCGCGGTGCTTATGCCCTGGCCGTTATTCACGCCGACGAACCTGAGCACATGGTGGTGTGTCGAGAAGGCAGCCCGCTGGTAGTCGGGGTGGGTATTGGCGAGAACTTCATCGCTTCCGACCAGTTGGCGTTGCTGCCGGTCACCGACCGCTTCATGTTCCTGGAAGAGGGTGATATTGCCGATATCCGCCGTGACCGCATCGAGATTCACGACCGTGACAAGCAGCCGGTGGATCGTGTCACCACCCGTTTCGAACACAGCTCGGACGCCGCTGAAAAAGGCGAGTATCGCCACTTCATGCTCAAGGAAATTCACGAGCAGCCACGGGTCATCCGCGCCACCACCGAAGGCCGGGTAACCAAAACCCGCGTGCTGGAGCAGGCCCTGGGCACCCAGGCCGGAAACCTGCTGGAAAACGTGCGCCATGTCCAGATCATTGCCTGTGGCACCAGTTACCATGCCGGCCTGGTGGCGCGCTACTGGATCGAGGATCTGGCGGGTGTGCCCTGCTCCGTGGAGGTGGCTTCCGAGTTCCGCTACCGCAAACACGTTATCCAGCCGGACACCCTGTTCCTGTGCATCTCACAGTCCGGTGAAACCGCCGATACCCTGGCGGCTCTGCGTCAGGCCAAGAAGGCCGGTTTCCGCGCTGCCATGGCGATCTGTAACGTGCCCGGCAGCTCCCTGGTGCGGGAATCCGATCTGGTGATCATGACCCAGGCCGGCCCTGAAATCGGTGTCGCCTCCACCAAGGCGTTCACCACCCAGCTGACGGCGCTGTTGATTTTCACCCTGGCACTGGCTCGCCAAAACGGCCTTGACGAAGCGCGGGAAGCGGAAATTGTTGAAGCTATCCGGTTGATTCCCGGGCAGGTGGAGCAGGTACTGGCACTGGACGGTGAGATCGTCGAACTGTCGAAATCGTTCATGGACAAGTTCCACAGCCTGTTCCTGGGCCGTGGTGCCATGTTCCCGGTGGCTCTGGAAGGCGCTCTGAAGCTCAAGGAAATCTCCTATATCCACGCCGAGGCCTATCCTGCCGGTGAACTCAAGCATGGCCCGCTGGCACTGGTGGACGGCGACATGCCGGTTGTCACAGTGGCTCCGAACAATGAACTGCTGGAAAAGCTGAAGTCCAACCTGGAAGAAGTCCGGGCCAGAGGTGGCGAGTTGTTCGTATTCGCGGACCAGGCGGCGGGTGTGAAGGCCCAGGAAGGTATCCATGTGATGCAACTGCCTTCTGTGCACCCGATTACATCGCCGATCGTCTATACCGTGCCCTTGCAGCTGCTGTCCTACCATGTGGCAGTCTTGAAAGGCACCGATGTGGACCAGCCCAGAAACCTGGCGAAAAGTGTTACGGTGGAGTAGCTGCTCGGTGCAGGAGTGTTCAAACCTCCAGAGTTTTGCTATTTTCTGACCAAGTTCTGAATTGATTGCAAGACAGACGTGCTAGCGGGAGAGACCGGGTCACACAACTGTGCACCCGGCGCCGAAGGAGCAACTGCCCCGGAAACTCTCAGGCAAAAGGACCGCTAGCGCGAAAACTTTCCGAAGAGTTGTCGACTGCGTCTGTTGGCACACCGAAGGAGCAAGCGGCCGGTTTCGTTTAACCGGTACGTGAATCTCTCAGGTCCAGTGACGGAAGGGGTGCTTTCTACCGCCTGGTGTAGGAAGGAAACCCTGGACGCTCCCTGGAGATTGCTATGAAGCGAATTGCAGTTATTGGCGGTGGTATTACTGGTATCACGACTGCCTACACCCTGGCCAAACGCGGCTTTGATGTCACCGTTTACGAGAAGCACCGTTATGCGGCGATGGAAACCTCCTTCGCCAACGGTGGTCAACTGTCGGCCTCCAATGCCGAAGTCTGGAACAACTGGCAGACCATTATCAAAGGCCTTAAATGGATGTTGCGCAGTGATGCGCCGCTGTTGGTAAATCCCAGGCCGTCCTGGCACAAACTGAGCTGGTTTGCCGAGTTCATCGCTGCCATTCCCCAGTATGAAAATAACACCACCGAAACCGCCCGCCTGGCCATTGCCGCCCGGGACTATCTGTTTGCGTGGGCAAAAGAGGAAGGCATTGATTTCGACCTGAAAAAGCAGGGCATTCTGCACATCTACCGCGACAAGGCCGGTTTTGACCATGCATCCCATGTGTCCAAGCTGTTGGCTGCCGGAGGCCTTGATCGCAGGCCGGTCACCCCCGAGGAAATGCGTGACATCGAACCTACCCTGGCCGGCAGCTATTACGGCGGCTTCTTCACCGAGAGCGATTCAACCGGGGATATCCACAAGTTTACCAATGGTCTGGCGGAGGCGATTCAGCGGCTTGGGGTGAAGACCTGCTATGGCCATTCGGTGACCGAGCTCAGTGCCGACGAAAGCCATGCATGGGTAACCTCCCATGACGGCGAAGAGCAGACCCGTGACACTTTCGATGGCGTTGTGATCTGCGCCGGGGTGGGCAGCCGGGAACTGGCCGCGAAGCTGGGCGATCGTGTCAACATCTACCCGGTCAAAGGCTATTCCATCACCGTGGAGCTGGACGATGAAGCGTCCCGGCAAGCGGCACCGACCGTCAGCCTGCTGGACGATGCCACCAAGATCGTCACCAGCCGCCTGGGGGACGAGCGTTTCCGTGTCGCCGGTACCGCGGAATTCAGCGGATATAATCGCGATATCCGGGATGACCGCATCCGGCCGCTCACTCGCTGGGTAGAGCAATGTTTTCCGGGTGTCTGTACCCGTCGCGTAGTGCCCTGGGCGGGCTTGCGCCCCATGCTTCCCAATATGATGCCCCGGGTCGGGCCGGGCAGGCTGCCCACGGTGTTCTATAACACCGGCCATGGCCATCTGGGCTGGACCCTGTCGGCAATTACCGCCGAGATGCTGGCGGATGCCGTTGAAAATGTATCGTAGCGATGCTGAATATCGGCTCGTGTGAAGTGCATTCCCGTGCAGGTCTGTTACGCTTTTTATAATCTGTAAAGGTAACGGCCAGCGGCACAATGAAAATAACAGTCAGCATATTGACCAGACTTTGCGGCGTACTCCCGGTACTTCTGCCCTTTATCATCGGTTGGTGTGTGCCTGTCTTCGCTCAGACCCAGCACAATGACGATACGCTCACGGTTGGCTATCTTGATGCGCCGCCAGTGACGTTCCAGAGTGAAGAAGGCCGAGCCGAGGGTATTTTTATTGAGCTGACCCGCCGCGTGGCAGAGGAGGCAGGGTACGATGTGGATTTCCAGTTGCTGCCGATCAGCCGGGCATATCATTACCTGCGCACGGGCGGTATCGACGTCTGGCCGGGCGCTACTGATATACCGGATCTCGAAGGTGAGATCCTGGAGAGTTTTGTCAGCCCGTTTCCCTTGCAACTCAGTGCCTGGGGCCTGGAAAATACGCCCAAAGTGTCCCGTTTTGATGACCTGACGGGCCAGACCCTGATTCTGATTTCAGGCTATACCCACAGCGGACTGGATTCGATTTTGGAATCAAGCCCCGAGATCACGGTGATCTATGCCCGGAATCACCGGGCCGGTGTTGCCATGCTGGAGCGTGGACGGGGAGATTACCTGCTGAACTTTCAACAGGCGGTCATGGCGGTGCTCGAGGAATTTCGGGTTCCCGGAATTCGCGAGTACCCGGTGCGAACCAGGAACGCCGCCTGGATATTTTCACTGGCGAATCCAAGAAGTGCCCAATTACGCAATGAATTTGATGATGCTTACCTCCGCCTTGCAGAGCGGGGTGACGTGCCTCCTCGACGGGAGTTGACGGCAGGATTCGTGCTTCCCGGCTTACCGCAATTGCCCTAGGGCCGAACCAGTTCTACGTCGCCATACCGGGCCGTGGCGGATTCCCCGGTGTTGTCCGAATCAGACATAATGGCTACTCCCACCAGCTTTGGAGGCTTGCGGCCAAAGGCATCTTCGTAATCTGCGACAATGTCCCGCTCCACAGTGACCCATTCGCCAGTTCTATCCGCGCCGGAATTCACCGCCACCATCATCGTGGTATCGGTAAAGGGATTGGCAACAACTTCTCCAGCCGGCAGCTGGTTGGCCCATATGTAGTTCAGGGCGTTGCCCGGCAGTTCCTCCCCGAACACAACCTCCACTGTTTTGCGTTTGGCGCGCTCAAAAAAACCGGCTTCTTCAGGCTCGAATTCGAATGCCACGTAGATGCGGGCGGGGTAATCATCGCCATCTTTTTCGCGGGCATCTCCCTGCTCGAACACATTTGAAACCTTCCAGCGCCAGCGCAGTATCAGTGAATCCCCGGGTTCCACCGATATCCTTGCAATAAGCCCGGAGGCGCTGTTGTCAGTGGTGGCTTCAACAACCTGCTTGCCCTCGTCGTCGACCAGTTCATAGCGGCTATGCCGGTCGATTTTGGGAAACTCCAACGGCTCCCAGCCATCTTCCAGAGATGTCATGGCTGAAAAGGCTTTGATCAGTGAGTCATCGCGACCATCTGCATGGGCCGTGGCCGCCAGGACAGGCAGGGTCAGGGCTGTCAGCAGGTATCCGAGTATTGCCTTCATGGTGCTCTCCTTGGTTCCGTTTACTGACCGCAAACCGGTAAAAAAGTGCCTTGTCGTCATGCTTCTCACTGTATATAGTGTTTAAATCCTTGGTAAAGTACCAGATATGGTACTAGGAATCCGGTGAGAGTCCGGAACTGACGCGCAGCGGTATTGGGGAACAAGCCTGGCAGCAAGACACTGGTTAACACCGGGAAGTCGCCAGGCAAGGCCGAACCAGACGGTTCACGCCCCTGAGTCCGAAGACCTGCCAGGGAAACAACTGCACCTTCGCGTATAAGGTTGAGCAGAGTCGGGAACCCGTGGGCCTGCGGCCTTGCCCTCCGATTCTCCCTGCCTGCGCGAAGGACATGGAAAGCGACGCGTATTCAGGAGAACCGACATGTCCACCGCCACCCTGGCTGAACCCCAGTCTCAACTTCAGGCCTCCGGGCCAACCAATACTGCCTCCCTGCAGGTCATTAAACGCAACGGTACCCTGGTTGGATTTGATCCTGCCAAGATCAGTGTTGCTGTTACCAAGGCCTTCCTCGCCGTGGAAGGTGACGAAGCCGCCGGCTCTGCCCGTATTCACGATTCCGTGGAACGCGTTACCCACCAGGTTATCCAGGCCATCAGCCGCCGCCTGAAAGCCGGTGGCAAGGTGCACATCGAAGATATCCAGGACCAGGTGGAACTGGCACTGATGCGGGCAGAGGAGCAGAAGGTTGCCCGTGCCTACGTACTCTATCGCGAAGCCCACGCCCAGGAGCGGGCTCTGCACGAGCCGGTTGAAGCTCACCCTACGCTGACCATCAAGAAAGCCAATGGCGAAGTGGCCCCGCTGGATCTTGGCCTGATGAAAGTGCAGGTGGAACACGCCAGCCAGGGCCTCGACGGCATTGACGGGGAATCCCTGGTGGAAGGCGCGCTGCGCAATCTTTACGACGGCATCGCCGAGGAAGAAGTGCTGACCGCCCTGATCATGACCGCCCGCGGGCGCATCGAACAGGAGCCGGACTACAGCGCCGTTACCGCCCGACTGCTGCTGGAACAGCTGCGACTGGAGACCATCACCGCCCTGGAGTTGCCTCTGCATCTGCCGCTTCAGGAAGTCTATCCACAGGCGCTGACGGCTTTTGTTCACCAGGGCATTCGCCACGATCTGCTGGACCAAGCCATGGCGGCTTTTGACCTGGAGAGACTGGGCGCCGCCCTCAAGCCGGAGCGGGACTACCAGTTCGGCTTCCTGGGCCTGCAGACTCTGTACGACCGCTATTTCATCAACTGGAAAGGCGACCGCCTGGAGCTGCCCCAGGTGTTTTTCATGCGGGTATCCATGGGCCTGGCACTGAAAGAAGACGACCCTGATGCCCGCGCCATCGAATTCTACAACCTGTTGTCGTCCTTCGACTATATGGCGTCGACGCCCACCCTGTTTAACAGCGGCACCCAGCATTCCCAGCTGTCGTCCTGCTATCTCACCACCGTGGGCGATGACCTGGAAGACATTTACGGCGCCATTCGCGACAACGCCATGCTGTCGAAATGGGCTGGCGGACTGGGCAACGACTGGACCCCGGTGCGGGCCATGGGTGCGCATATAAAAGGCACCAACGGCAGCAGTCAGGGCGTGGTGCCGTTCCTGAAAGTAGTCAACGACACGGCGGTGGCCGTCAACCAGGGCGGCAAGCGCAAGGGCGCTGTCTGCGCCTACCTGGAAAGCTGGCACATGGATATCGAGGAATTCCTGGAGCTGCGCAAGAACACCGGTGACGAACGCCGCCGCACCCACGATATGAACACCGCCAACTGGGTACCGGACCTGCTGATCGAGCGTATGCGCGAAGACAAGGACTGGACCCTGTTTTCCCCCAGCGACGTACCGGATCTTCACGACCTTTACGGCAACGCTTTCCGCGAACGCTACGAGCATTACGAGGCGCTGGCGGAGCAGGGCAAGATCGCCCTGTCCAAAAAGATCCCCGCCAAGCAGCTGTGGCGCAAGATGCTGACCGTGCTGTTTGAAACCGGCCACCCCTGGATCACCTTCAAGGACCCCTGCAACCTGCGCTCGCCGCAGCAGCACAAGGGCGTGGTGCACAGCTCTAATCTCTGTACTGAAATCACCCTGAACACCAGCGCCGATGAAATCGCGGTGTGCAACCTGGGCTCCATCAACCTGGCGGCCCATATCCGTGACGGCGAGCTGGATGTGCAGCGCCTTGAAGGAACGGTAAACACCGCCGTGCGCATGTTGGATAATGTCATCAACATCAACTACTACGCGGTGCCCCAGGCGAAGAACTCCAACTTCAAACACCGCCCGGTGGGGCTGGGCCTGATGGGCTTTCAGGATGCGCTTTATAAACTCAACCTGCCCTACACCAGCCCGGAAGCGGTGGAATTTGCCGACCTGTCCATGGAGCAGATCAGCTATTTCGCCATCCGCGCTTCTGCCGCGCTGGCGGGTGAACGTGGCGCCTATGACAGCTACGAAGGGTCACTGTGGCAGCAGGGCATTCTGCCCATCGATTCCCTCAACCTGCTGAAAGAGCATCGCCGGGAAGGTCAGCTGTCCGTGAACACCAGCAGCCGCCTGGACTGGACCCCGGTGCGGGAACTGATTGCAAAGAACGGCATGCGCAACAGCAACGTTATGGCCATCGCGCCCACGGCCACGATTTCCAACATCGTGGGCGTAGCCCAATCCATCGAGCCCGCATACCAGAACCTGTTCGTGAAATCGAACCTGTCCGGCGAGTTTACCGTGGTGAACCCGTCCCTGGTTCGGGATCTGAAAGCCGAAGGCCTGTGGGACAACGTGATGGTCAGCGACCTGAAATACTTCGACGGCAGCGTGCAGCAGATCGATCGCATCCCGACCGAACTCAAAGCCCGCTACGCCACCGCCTTCGAAATCGACGCCCGCTGGCTGGTGGAGGCCGCTGCCCGCCGGCAGAAATGGCTGGACCAGGCCCAGAGCCTGAACCTGTACATGGCCGAGCCCAGCGGCAAAAAACTGGACGACCTGTACCAGCTGGCCTGGGAACGTGGCCTTAAAACTACTTACTACCTGCGCTCCCTGGGGGCCACCGGCGCCGAGAAATCCGCTCCGGTAGCAGCGCCGCAGCCGCAGGTGTGCAGCATCGACGAGCCGGACTGCGAAGCCTGCCAATAATTCTGGAGATTTAATCATGCTCAACTGGGAAGACGAACCAACCACCCAAACCACCTCTGCCACCCCTGAGGGCCCGGCCCCCATCAACGTCGACGACAAGCGGGTCATCAACGGCGAGACCGACATCAATCAATTGGCCCCGTTCAAGTACCCCTGGGCCTGGGAGTATTTCATGAACGCCAACAAGAACCACTGGACGCCGCTGGACGTGAACATGGCCCAGGACGTTCACGACTATCACCATCGCCTGTCCGCGCCGGAGAAGCACGTGTATGAAAACGTACTGGCGTATCTCACCACCTCCGACATTCTTGCCATGCGCAACATCGGCCTGGCGGTGATGGAGAAAATGAGCGCCCCGGAACTGCAGATCTACCAGGCGCGGCAGGTGTACGAGGAAGCCATGCACACCTGGGCCTACCAGCACTGCATCGAAACACTGAACCTGGACCAGAGCGAAATCTATAACCGCTACCGGGTGGTGCCCGCCATCAATGGCAAGATCCAGATGGCCAACCGCCGCCTGGACGCCGCCATGCGCTCCGACATGAACCTGCGTAACAAGGACGATCTGCAGGAATTTATCATGTCCTACCTGTTTTTCGCGGCCGTGTTTGAAGGCACCTGGTTCTACAACGGTTTTAGCCCCATCTTCGCCCTGCAGCGCCGGGGCCTGATGCGAGGCACCGGTGAACAGCTGCAATACATCCTGCGGGACGAGGCCATGCACTTCTCGTTTGGTCTCAAGGTGGTGAATCAGATTCTGGAGGAAGAGAACATCACCCTCGATCCCAAAGCCGTGCGGGATATGTGGGATGAGTCCGAGGCAGCCGAAACCGCCTACGCCAACTACATCCTGCGCGACCCCATTCTGGGCTACTCCGCGGAGTACCACAGCGAACAGTTCCGCTTCGTGGCCAACCGTCGCGCCAGGACCGTAGGCCTGGAAGAACCGTTCCCGGGGGCGAAGAACGTCTCGCCCTGGCTGGATGAGCAGGCTACCATGCGTAAGGAGAAAAATTTCTTTGAAACGCGGGTGATCGAGTACCAGACCGGTGCGCAACTGGAGTGGTAGGCCAGAGCCTGACGTTGCTTATGCACGAGGCCGACACCCGGGTGGTCGCCTACCACCGTATCCGCGACGGCAACTTCGCCCTCGACGGACTCCTGGGCTTCGACATCCGCGGACGTACAGTTGGCATCATCGGCACCGGCCAGATTGGCGTGGAAGTGGCGCGCATCCAGGCGTGAACCAGGTGAGCGCCTGATCTTGTGTACAACTTGTCGTCTGCCCACGAACAGTGAGCAATACCGGATATGGACAATCTGAATCTTCGTCATCTCTATTATTTCTGGGTGATCGCCCGGGAAGGTTCTATCGCGCGTGCGGCGGAGAGTCTTGAGCTGACACCACAAACCCTCAGCGGTCAGCTGGCTACTTTCGAATCTGCCCTGGGTAATTCGTTATTCCGACGTGCCAACCGGGCCCTGCAACTGACGGATTTCGGGCAGACTGTCTTCGGTTACGCCGATGACATGTTCCAGACTGCCCAGGCGCTGACGGATGTGATTCGTCAGCCTCCGGAGAACAGGCCCCTGAGTCTGTCGGTCGGTATTGCTGCTTCGATTCACAAACTCATTGCCTTTCATCTGACGGAGCCTGCCCTGTCCCTGTCCCGCGAGGTCCGGCTGAGCTGTCGTACCGGCGACACCACGGGGTTGTTGAAGCGCCTTGGCCAGCGGGAGCTGGATATTGTTCTGACTGACCGTCAGCCCGCCTCGGGCGAGGCTGGCCATTTCCGCAGCCATCGCCTGGCTAGTTCTTCCATGTCGCTGTTTGCGGCCCCGAAGCTGGCGGACATTCTGGCTGCTGATTTTCCGGCCAGTCTTGACCGGCAACCGTTCCTGGCGACTTCCTTTGACGCTCCCTATATAAGCGCGTTGATGAACTGGTTTTCCAGCCAGAATATCCGGGTGAACGTGGTTGCCGAAGTGGACGACAGCGCCCTGATCAAGGTTTTCGGTCGGGAGGGTCTGGGTTATTTCGCAGCGCCAACGGCCATCCGTGATGAGGTTTGTCGCCAGTACCAGGTGGTGCATGTGGCTAGTATCCACGAGGTCAGGGACACCCTGTACGCGGTGACACGGGCCCGGGGCAGCCATAATGCAGCGGTAGTCGAGTTGTTGCGGGAGCGTCCTGAGCTGGACGATGAGATCGAAAAAACCGAATGATAAACCAGAAAAAATCGTATTCCTTTCGATTTATTGTTTGTGGATGATGTCACTGTGTTCCACAGAAGGAGAACCGGCCATGAAAACCATTCACAAATTCCGTCTCGAATGCGGCAAAGAGCCCAACACGCTGAAGCTGCGGGAAGGATACCGCGTGGTCCGCTGCGAATACGTTGTACCCCAGAAGGGTGTTTACCTTTGGGTGGAGCAACCATTGAACGTTGCCATTCCGATGGTGGAACGGCAATTTGTAGTGGTGTATTCGGGTGATCCTGTGCCAATCAGTTACCAGTACCTGGATACAGCACTCGACCCATTCGGCCCAGAGGCCTACCATATATTTGAGGTGGCCGTGGCATCGGATGGTAAAGTGACTGCAACACACCAGCAGCCAAATCCGCTGCTTTTCAGGCCAGCCTCACAACAGGTGGGGACCGCCTAGCTTAGAGTTTTATGTAAGGGGCCCTGCGGGGCCCCTTTTTTATTGGAGTTTTCTGTTTCATGCCAGACATCATCGTGATGTTCTTCCTGCTTGGAGTGATTGCTGGAACCCTTCGCTCGGACCTGACGATTCCCAAGGCCGCTTACGACATTCTCAGTCTGTTGCTGATGCTGACCATCGGCCTGAAAGGCGGTATGGCCCTGCATGGCAACCTTCACTGGGGGTTGGTTTCGCAGGTGCTGGCGATCATGGCACTGGGCTTTATCATTCCCCTGGTACTGTTTCCGATGCTCCGGCACCTGGTTCGACTGAGTGTGGCGGATTCCGCCAGTTTCTGTGCTCACTATGGTTCTGTCAGTGCGGGTACCTTTGCTGTTGCACTGGCCTGGGTGGAGTCCAGGGGGATGGCCACTGGCGGGCAGGTGACTCTGTATCTGGTTCTGCTGGAGCTGCCGGCGATTCTCACCGGCCTGTGGCTATACCGGCGCTATACCCAGGAAACAGCCCAGACAAGCAGCACCGGAACACCCCTCTGGCAGGAAACCCTTACCAACCGCAGTGTGGTTTTGCTGGTTGGCGGTGTGGTTATCGGTATTCTCTACGGCCCGGACCAGGGCGATGGCGTTACGGCGCCGCTGACCGGAGCCTTCTCCCTGGTACTTTCACTGTTTCTGCTCGAGATGGGGCTGGTGGCGGCTGAAACCCTGCGCAAAATCGAGCTCCGCCACTGGCGGCTGATTGTCTTTGCCCTGTGCATGCCGCCAATCCTCTCCCTGCCGGGGTTGGCAACCGGTCTGTGGCTGGGACTCGAACCCGGCACCATTGTCATCCTCGGCGCCCTTACCGCCAGTGCCTCTTATATTGCAGCGCCGGTGGCCGTGCGACACGCCATTCCCGATGCAGATATCGGGCTTGCCATGCTGGCCTCTCTGGGTGTGACCTTCCCGTTTAACGTGTTAATAGGTATCGGGTTGTACAGTTACTTCCTGGACATTCTGGCTGGGTAGCCTCGTGCGTCAGACCGGACGATTTCGGGGTGATCCGGCCGATGTCGCCTATCTGAAGGCTGTGCGTGACATTCTGGTGCCAGCAGCAGACTTCTTCAAGCCGGACCTGGTGCTGGTTTCTGCCGGCTTCGACGCTCACTGGTTCGACCTCGCACTGAACGTGTCCTACGAGGGTTTTGCCGCCATGACCGGAATTGTCCAGCAGATTGCTGACAAGCACTGTAATGGCCGGTTAGCCATGATCCTTGAGGGCGGTTACAATACCGAATCCTTGTCTCATGGCGTACATGCGGTACTGAAGGCGCTGGCCGGAGGCGTAGTGATGGAGCCAAAAGATTGCGGCGTAGAGGAAGTGGAGGTTGCCACCGAATTCCACAAGGGTGCCTTTCAGCCCGATAATACGAATTAGTTCTTTGCTATTACCCGCCAAAGAATAAAATAGTAGTTACCTATCGAACAACTAAAAACAATCAATTTGTATGTTCTTGAGCGGACCAATATAGTGTCCCGCTCAAGTTAGCCAATGCTTAAATTAACCAACTGGAGACTTCTCATATGGGTATGATTAACAGTGAAATTAAGCCGTTCAATGCAACTGCTTTCAAGAACGGTGAGTTTGTTGAGATTTCCGAAGCCGATGTAAAAGGTAAGTGGGCGGTATTTTTCTTCTATCCGGCCGACTTCACTTTCGTATGCCCGACGGAGCTGGGCGATGTAGCCGACAAGTATGAAGAGCTTCAGAAGCTGGGCGTGGAAGTATTCTCCGTGTCTACCGATACCCACTTCACTCACAAGGCGTGGCACAGCAGCTCCGACACCATCGGCAAGATCAACTACTTCATGGTTGGCGACCAGACCGGCACCATCACCAACAACTTCGGTGTTATGCGTGAAGGCCAGGGCCTGGCAGACCGCGCTACTTTCCTGATCGACCCGGATGGCATTATCCAGGCGATGGAAATCACTGCCGAGGGTATCGGCCGTGATGCAGACGACCTGATGCGCAAAGTTAAAGCGGCACAGTACGTTCGCAACCATCCTGGCGAAGTTTGCCCGGCCAAGTGGAAAGAAGGCGAAGAGACACTGACTCCGTCACTGGATCTGGTAGGCAAGATCTAAGGTTTCGATAACCGTGAAACCTGTAGTAAGGCCCGCTCTGCGGGCCTTACTTGTTTCTATCTGGTTGATTTGCAGAGTCGAATAGCAAAGGCCTATCAAATACTTTAGATCAATTAATTTGAGCTCTGCATGGCTTGACCGTATTGTTCGCACAGCTTCGATTCACGACTCAACCTGAGTTTGTACATTCAGTTTTACGATATCCGAGGGGAACAGAGAGCATGTTGGATGCCAGTATCAAGGAGCAGTTGAAAGCCTACATGGAAAAGCTGCAGCAGCCGATCGAGCTGGTTGCAGCTTACGACGATAGCAAAAAGTCCCAGGAGCTGAAGCAACTGCTGGACGAGATCGAACCGATGTCGGACAAGATCAGCCAGCGCACGGAAGAATCCCCGGATGTTCGTCGCCCATCTTTTGCCATCAACCGCATTGGCAGCGATATCGGCGTGCGTTTTGCCGGTATTCCCATGGGGCACGAGTTCACTTCGCTGGTGCTGGCGCTGCTGCAGGTAGGGGGTCACCCGCCCAAGGCTAGCCAGGAAGTCATTGATCAGGTGAAAGATCTGGACGGTGAGTTCGAGTTTGAAACCTATTTCTCCCTGTCGTGCCAGAACTGCCCCGACGTGGTTCAGGCGCTGAACCTGATGAGCGCTCTCAACCCGAAGATCAAGCACACGTCCATCGACGGTGCCCTGTTCCAGGACGAAGTGGAGCAGCGCGAAGTCATGGCTGTGCCCAGCGTTTACCTGAACGGCAAACCGTTTGGCCAGGGCCGCATGACCCTTGAGCAGATCATCGCCAAGGTGGACACTGGAGCCGAAGCCCGTGAAGCCGAGAAGCTCAAGCACAAGGACCCGTTCGAGGTTCTGGTAATCGGCGGTGGCCCGGCTGGTTCTTCAGCCGCTATCTACGCGGCGCGCAAGGGCATATCCACTGGTATCGCAGCCGAACGTTTCGGCGGCCAGGTGGCCGACACCATGGGCATCGAAAATCTGATCTCCGTGCCCTACACCGAAGGCCCCAAGCTGGTGGCTGCCATGGAGCAGCACGTTAAAGAGTACGACGTGGACATCATGAACCTGCAGCGTGCCGAAAAGCTGATTCCGGCGGCCCGCAAGGGTGGTCTTCATGAGGTTCGCCTGGCCAATGGCGCGTCGCTGCAGGCGCGTACGCTGATTCTGTCCACCGGTGCACGCTGGCGCCAGCTGGGGGTACCCGGCGAAGAGGAATACCGCAACAAGGGCGTGGCCTATTGCCCGCACTGTGACGGCCCCCTGTTCAAGGGCAAGCGTGTGGCGGTAATCGGTGGCGGTAACTCCGGCGTGGAAGCAGCCATCGATTTGGCCGGTATTGTCGGCCACGTCACCCTGCTGGAATTCGCCTCTGAAATGAAGGCGGACGAGGTGCTTCAGAAGAAGTTGCGAAGCCTGAAAAACGTGGAGATCCTGACCTCCGCCCAGACCACCGAGGTGGTTGGCGAGAACGGAAAAGTCAGCGGCCTGAACTACAAGGACCGTAACAGCGGCGAAGAGCACCACGTTGCCCTGGAAGGTGTGTTCATCCAGATTGGCCTGATCCCCAACACCGAGTGGCTGAAAGGCGACATCGAACTGAGCCAGCACGGCGAGATCATTGTCGATGCCCGTGGCGAGACCTCGATACCCGGTGTGTTTGCCGCCGGTGACGCCACCACAGTGCCCTACAAGCAGATTGTGATTTCCATGGGTGAAGGTTCCAAGGCCGCCCTGAGCGCCTTTGACTTCCTGATCCGTAACTCTGCGGATGAGAGCGAAGAACAGGCGGCCTGAATCATCGCCTGAAAACAGGTTCACACACGACTGACCCCAAACAGACAGTTCGTGTTTTCAGCCCCGCTGTCCGGCTTTCGGATGGCGGGGCTTTTTTTATTTGCACCGTAGTGAAGCGCCGCTCCGAAGTGATGGGCATTGAAGCCTCGCCAAAAGAGAATACACTCGACTTCAGGAAGATTGAGTTAGCGAGCTAGCTCGTTTCACACATCATCAGCGGAAATCCGGGAGGGATCTATGTTTCTCGCCGAGAAGTCGACCGGTCACATGATTGAAGTGCTGGACACCAAAGCGCTGTTCGATCCCAACGACGCGGAGGTCAGGGGCAGCCTGCATTTCGGTGAGGAGGCCCAGGACCCGGAGGCGTTCGAAAAATCGGGCCTGAACTTCCCGTCCGGGGAACCCCTGCCTCTTTGCTGGACCGACCCGGATTATCGCAGACGGTGATCCGGGCTTTACGCAAACCGTTCCAGCCACCCGGAGTTGTCCGCCATGCTTGAGGGTATGAGCCATACCGACATGGCGGGCCAGGTCGTCAGCCTGATTGCACTGGGGTTCTGCATTGTCGGCTTCGCCAGCAAGCGGGATGACCGCCTGATGGTGCTGCTGATCTCTGCGAACGTGGCCTTTGCAGCGCAGTTTGCCCTGTTCGGCAGCTGGACGGCGGCCATCCTGAGCCTGCTGGTGATTGGCCGAATCATGCTGGCCCGGCGTTATCTTGGTAGCTGGAAGGTAATGCTGGCGGTACTTGTGGTGAACCTGGTGGCGGCCGTGCTGACCTGGGGCAGCCCGGTGGATTTTTTCGCCATTGCCGCAGCCATCTTCGGTACCGTGGGCATGTTCATGCTCCGTGGCATTCCCATGCGCTTGATGCTGATGGCAGCTGCCATAGCCTGGATGCTGAATAACATCGTTATTGGTTCGGTTGGCGGTACCCTGGCAGAAGGCATGGTGGTGGTCACCAATTTCATCACCATTGTCCGCCTTGCCCGGATGAAGCGCCGTTACCCGGAGGCTTTTGAAAAGCTGAAGGAAACCGGTTGATAGCCTGAAAAAACCCGAGACAACGAATACATTTACAGGAATCCGTCATGAAAATTGCTGTCTTTTGCGGCTCCAGCCGTGGCGATGACGAACGCTTTGCAGAGGCCGCCGATGAGTTCGGCCGTTATATGGCCAGCCAGGGCATGGACCTGGTGTTTGGCGGTGGCAAGGTGGGTCTGATGGGCGTGGTTGCCGATGCGGTGCTGGCCGGTGGCCGCGAAGTCTATGGCGTTATCCCCGAATCACTGCGTGACCGCGAACTGGCCCACCAGGGCCTGACCCGGCTGGACGTGGTGGCCTCCATGCACGAGCGCAAGGCGCTGATGGCCGATATGGCTGACGCCTTCGTAGCCCTGCCCGGCGGCCCCGGCACCATGGACGAAATCTTCGAAGCCTGGACCTGGGGGCAGCTTGGTTATCACAACAAGCCCTGCGCCTTCTATAATGTTGGAGGCTATTACGAAGAGCTGCTGGCTTTTATCCGCAAGATGTCCGGCGCCGGCTTTCTGAGGCCGGAATATGCGGACATGGTGATAGTGGAACAGCAGCCGGACGCATTGATATACGCCCTCAGAAACTATCAGCCGCCGCTACGTAAATGGTCGTAATGGGAGCAACGCAGACATTAACTTCGCCATGAAGCACACCATTAGCGCTTGCCGCGCAGCGGCCAACCGGGCCCTGATGGCTGGCAGCCCGGAGTATTTCAGCTGGAGCGCGGAAGCCCGGGAAAGATTCCGGGCGGCGCCGGGCAGGGAAGCACGTTGCCGGATGGAGCAGGTACTGTTGAAGCAGGTGCTGGGCATCAAGTGCTCCGTTGCTCAGGCTTCGGATGTCTGGGATGAGCTCACCCTGGACCAGCTCAACGAAATCAACCCGGCCGACCTGCTCACCAAAGGCATTGGCGAGGATTATGTCTATCTCAATGAAAGCATGGATGAGGACGCCTCGTTACTTGATTTCGACACCCTCTTTGATTACGACTACGATGATTTTCTGTTCCAGGAGGAGTGGCGCCACAGAGAGCTGAAAAGCTATACCAGCCCCGGCTACTTTCCCCTGTATCAACCACGCTGGATTCGGCTGGTGATGGACGACGAGCTGGTATACGGCAATCTGTTTTCGACGGCGGGTTACGTGATATCAAGGGTGGCAGAAGCCGGTGACCGACGGCTGAATGAACTGATTCCCTCCTCTTACGTGGAAGGCCCCGACCATGGCAAGCAGGAAGACGGCGGCGTGGTCTGGGATTACCAGCTGGATGCGGATGGCCTGGAGCCCCAACTGGAAGAGTTAAGACGACGCTGGTGGCGCTATCAACAGGGTGCTGAGCAGGACCTTCAGCGGGAACTCGCTGATGCCCCTCCAAAGGCCTACCTGCTGTACGATCAATCCCCAATCCCGGACGAAATTAACGTCAACTTTGTTATCCACAACGAAACAGCCATGCGAAGCGTTCGCTGGCGGACATTCCAGGCGGACCTGGGGGCAATCGAAGGCAACAAAGCAGACATCGAAGCACTGATTCGGCGTGAGGAGAAAACCAGCCTGAAGTTTATCGACGAACAGCACGAGAACATCCGCAAAAACTACGTGCCGCCGGACATCTCGCCATGACTATTGCTGTTAAAAATATAACCGAACCCGAAGTCTCCTGTTCAAACTGTCAGGCCTGTTGCTGCCGCCTGGAAGTGATGATTATTTCTGACACGGGGGTTCCCGACCGGCATATTGCTGTCGACGAGTGGGGTGGCGAAACCATGTTGCGGCTGGCGGATGGCTGGTGCTCTGCAATAGATCGCGAGACCTTCATGTGTACCATTTATGAGAACCGGCCCTGGATCTGCCGGGAGTTTGAAATGGGTTCCGATGAATGCCTTGATGAACGGGCGCAGCTCGTGTGATTCCGGAATTCCGGTGAAACACCACGGCGTGAGGTAAAGACAATTGGCCTATTACATTGCAAAAGTCGCCATTACGGCGGTCCTGGTTGTCCTGATCTCTGAAATCTCCAAACGCAGCTCGTTTATCGGGGCTGTTCTGGCGTCCGTGCCGCTGACTTCGGTTCTGGCTATACTCTGGCTCTACGTCGATACGGGTGACGCAGGCAGGGTCATTGAGCTTGCTGGCAGCGTGTTCTGGTTGGTTCTGCCGTCGTTGGCGTTATTTATCGCGTTGCCGGTGCTATTGGCAAATGAGGTCAACTTCTACCTCAGCCTTGCGGTATCCATTGCGATTACGGCAATCTGCTACTGGTTAATGATTGTGGTACTCCGGCATTTTGGTGTCGAGCTTTGAAAAAAACTGATAACAAGATCGCAGCCGAGCATCGGTGCCAAGGGCAGTTATGAACAAGCAGCACGTGGACGTACTGATTATCGGTGCCGGTGTATCCGGCATCGGCATGGCCTGTCATCTCAAGCGCGAATGCCCCGGTAAGTCTTTCGCCATTCTTGAACGCCGCCAGTCCCTGGGCGGTACCTGGGATCTTTTCCGCTATCCGGGTATCCGCTCCGACTCCGACATGTACACCTTCGGCTACAACTTCCGCCCCTGGACCAGCGGCAAGGTGCTGGCGGATGGCCCTTCCATCAAGCAGTACGTCAGCGACACTGCTGCCGAAAACGATGTGGCAAAGCATATCCGTTATGGTATGGCGGTGAAGCGCGCGGAATGGTCCGGAACCGACAAGTGCTGGACACTGACCGCAGAGGAAGAAGCAACCGGTGAGACGCTCACGTTTACTGCCAGCTTCATGATCGGTTGTACCGGCTATTACAATTATGACGCTGGCTACAAGCCGGACTTCCCCGGCGAAGACCGGTTCAGGGGCCAGATTGTGCACCCCCAGCACTGGCCTGAACATCTTGATTATACCGGCAAGCGCGTGGTGGTTATTGGCAGCGGCGCCACGGCCGTAACGCTGGTGCCCACCATGGCGGAAGAGGCGGGGCATGTCACCATGCTGCAGCGCTCGCCCTCCTATCTGATGCCGTTGCCTTCTGACGATCGGCTGGCGATGTTTTTCCAGAAAATATTTTCCCCTGAAACGGCCTATCGCCTGACCCGGGCGCGAAATGTGGCAGTTGCCCGTTTTCTGTTCAATCGCTCACGCAAGAACCCTGGAATCATGCGCCGGCTGATGCTGAACCTGGTGCGCCGGCAGCTGGATGGCAAGGCTGACATGCGCCACTTCTCCCCCAGCTACAACCCCTGGGACCAGCGGCTGTGTGTGGTCAAGGATGGCGATCTGTTTCGCGCTATTCGCGCTGGCAGGGCTTCGGTAGTAACGGATCACATTGAGAGTTTCACGGAGGACGGAATCCGGCTGAAATCCGGCGAGGAGCTGGCGGCGGATATCATCATTCCCGCCACTGGGCTGGATATCCAGATGCTCGGGGGCATGGACCTGGTGGTTGATGGCCAGCCGGTGATCCTGCGTGAGAAGGTCGTCTACAAGAATGTGATGGTCGAAGGTGTGCCCAATGCCGGCATGATTTTCGGTTACACCAATATTTCCTGGACCCTGAAGGTGGATATTGCCGCGGAGTACCTGTGTCGCTTGTTGAACCATATGGATGCCCACGGCAATCAGGTCTGTGTGCCCAGGGATACCGGCGACAGCCGTGGCGAGGGCACGGTGATGGGCGGGCTGGACTCGGGATATATCCGCCGTGCGGATGACCGTCTGCCGCGCCAGGGCTCCCATGACCCCTGGAGGGTTACCCAGAATTACGTGGCTGACGTGAAAACCCTGAGGTATGCCCCGATTGAAGACGGTTACCTGGAATTCGATGGCATCAGGCCGGTGGAAAAACCTGCTACCCGGCCCGGTTTCCTGCGGCCGCTGAAATCGGCCCTGTTTGGTTCCTGAGGCGGGCCCGCCAGCTCTCCGGTCACACTTGGAAGTACACTTTGCCCGGATTCTATGGCAGGCTCGTCTCTCGTTTTCGAACAGGCAATGATGTATGTCCGGCACCAACAACAAGAACAACAGGCCTTTGTGGCATCCTGCATTCTGGCCCTCGTGGCTTCTGGTACTCACGCTGTATCTGCTTTCCCTGTTGCCAATGACGGTCAAACAGCGCCTGGGCCAGCGGCTGGGCTGTTTTCTGGAAGGCAAGCTGAAATCCCGCGCCAAAGTGGCCAATATCAACATTGCCACCTGCTTTCCCGAGCTGGACGAAACCGCCCGTGAGCAACTGGTGCAGGACAATTTCGTGGCCTGTACCCGCGGTTTCCTGGAAAGCATCCATGCCTGGTGGCGGGATATGTCAGGGTTCTGCGAGAACGCCGAGGTGCACGGGCTGGAGCACCTCAAGGAGGCCCAGGCCAGGGGCAAGGGTGTACTGCTGATAGGCGGGCACTACAGCATTTTTGACTTTGCGCTGCCATTGATCGCCTGCCACCTGAAAAAGCCCGGCTACATGTACCGCCCCAACAACAATCCGGTGATTGACCGGATGATTGAAAATGGTCGCCGCCGCCACTTCGGAATCCGGCCGTTCACCAAGCGCGAGTTGCGGCCGCTGGTTTCTTTTCTGAAGAAGGGCGGCGAAGTCTGGTTTGCCTGTGATCAGGATTTTGGCAATAAGACCGAGCTTTTTGTACCGTTTTTCGGTGTCGAGGCAGGTTGTATCAGTTCCCCAAGCTACATTGCCCGGGTGTCTGGTGCATCGGTAATATGTGTCAGTCATTTACGGATGCCGGACGGGCACTACCGCGTCATTTTCTCCCCCATCCAGGAAAACTTCGGTGCCGACAAGCAAAGCGACACCGAAACCTGGAGCCGCTATATCGAACAGACCGTTCGCGAACTGCCAGACCAGTACCTGTGGTTGCACAAACGTTTCAAGACCCGCCCTGAAGGTGCAGAAAAGGTCTACTAGGAGCATTTATTCAAACGATGCGCTGATGACATCCCGGTAGTTACGGATCCGCTGCACATAGTGCACCGGTTCGTAGCCGCGGGCATAACCGTATCGGGTGCTCGGGTAATAGCGCTTGTCGGCTTTCAGCGGCAACACTTCCTTCATGTCGTCCCAGGAGTCCGGGTTCTTGCCCAGTTCCCTCGCCAGTTGGCGGGCGTCCAGCAGGTGGCCCCGGCCGATGTTGTAGCTGGCAAGTGCCAGGAAGGTGCGGTCCGGTTCGGGAATGGTGTCAGGCAGCCGGCGATAGCGATCAGCCAGGTAGCGGGCACCGCCGTCAATCGCCGCCGCCGGATCCAGCCGGTTGGTAACGCCCAGCGACTGCGCCGTGTTCTGGGTGAGCATCATGATGCCACGCACGCCGGTTGGTGATACCGCGCTCGGGTCCCAGTGGGATTCCTGATAGGACAGAGCCGCCAGGAGATCTGCCGGCATGCCGGTAGTGGCTTCCGCCTGGTCAAAACGCTCGATAAAGTTTGGCAACCGGTCTGATATGCGGCGGTTCAGTGCCCTCAGATCGACGAAATCGAATTCCCCGATGTAGGCGTAGTAGCGGCTTTCCATATAACCGATGGCTTCGTCGCCGGCAGGGCTGTTCATCCATTGGCGGGCTGTGCCGGCCAGGCTTTCAGAACCAGTGGGAAGATACCATCCAAGATTGTTTCCGGTGTTCAGGTTCATTGCCACTTCCAGGTGCGGGAAGTGGCGGCGCATTACCTGGACAATGTTCGAGTCGGCCACTGTGCAGTCGATAGACTGTTCGGCTACGTCAGACAGCAATATTTCGGTGGTCCGGTTCTCGTCCTCGCTGAACTCAATACCTTCATGTTCCCTGGCCAGCCGGTCCAGTGTTTCCACGTAACTGGCCTCTGCGGTGACGGTAATGCCGACACCTGCCATGGCATCGGGGGTGCGTGGCATGGGCCTCATGTCCCGATGGCAGACCAGTTGCTCGATTATTTCAGTATGGGCCGGGCCGCGGACGAAGTGCTCGGTTCTGGAGGGCAGATGTGTCAGCCCGGCTGCGGCAATGTGGGTGTTTCCCGATTCCAGTGCTTCAAGTACCGCGGCGGTGGACTCATGCATCGTCCAGTTGACTTCCCAGCCTTTGCTCTTTGCAAACTGTCTGATCAGGCTGTACTCAGGGCCGGATGGATTTTCGTGACGGTCCAGATAGTAAGTGGTCGAGCCATTACGGGTGGCAACCTCCAGCACACCGGTTTCTTCCGGTGACGCCAGAGCTTCTGCGGTTTCCTCGTTGTTCACGGAATTGGCATCGCCCTGGCTGCAACCAGCGATGATGAACACACATGGAAAAAACACAGCAGTAAGCCTGGGAGTCATCAAGAACCTCTTGTATCTGGACCCACCCTTTCGTTACGGGCCTGTAACCAACATGTATCACTATAGTCCATTAGCGATGCGGGCAGTGAATTGCAGACTGGCCTATGCTGTAGGCACGGTTCCAAACAGGAGGAGACACCGATGTTTTCCATATCCAGGCACGTGGCAGCCATTGTCATGTTGGCACTTCCCCTGTCTGTGTTGGCAGCAGAGGGCATGGTGACGGTTAAAAGCAGTCACAGTGCGGAGGCAACGGCGGACAGGCTGGAGTCGGTGCTGAAAGACAAGGACATGACGGTCATGAACCGCATCAATCATACCAAAGGTGCCGACAAGGCAGGGCTGGAACTGCGGCCTACCGAAGTGGTGATCTTCGGCAACCCCAAGGTGGGCACGCCATTGATGCAATGTGCCCAGAGTGTTGCTATCGATCTGCCGCAGAAAGCGCTCATCTGGGAAGACAGCGAGGGTACTGTCTGGCTGGCCTACAACGACCCCGAGTATCTGAAGCAGCGCCACAACATGGAGGGCTGTGACGAGGTTATCGAGAAAGTGAAGGGTGCGCTGGCGGGCTTTGCCAAAGCTGCCACTGAGTAAGTCCCGCCGCTTTGGTTGGCGGGACACCCGTTGTGGTCAGGGGCGAGGGCCCATCATGCGCTCCAGTGCCTGTGGGTTGGGAAGGCCCTGCACCATGTTGATTTTCCCGTCTTTTTCCCTGTAGAGGGTGCTGGGTGTTGCCTGCAGGCCCAGCTCCTGCATCAGGCTGTTATTGGCTTTCACATCGAGATGGGCCGCGCTTACGCGTTTGCGGTCCACCTCAATACCACCCTCCTCGAAGGAGGTCTGGTGCTCGTGCATAGCCGCTTCGGGATCATCGCTGCCAAGAATGGTCGCTGCCTTGGTCAGGCTGTCTTCCTTGAGAATGCCCACCATGATGTGGCGTAGCTGTACCTTGCCGGCGTCAATCCAGGGCTCTGCCTGCTGGCGGAAACGATAGCAATAGGGGCAATTGGGATCGGTGAAGGTGTAGATGATGGTGTCTGCGTTCTTGTCACCGTCGCGGACCCAATGGCTCTCTTCCAGTTTCGGCCAGGCGCTTTCAAATTTCGGGCCCTCGACCAGTTCCTGAATACTGGCTTCGCTCAGGTTGTTACCGTCCTTGTCCAGCATGGTGCCGACGATGACATGATCGCCGTCGGGCGTAAGATAGAAGGCCAGTGAGCGCCCCTGCATTTCGCCAACATAACCGGTCATTCCACCGGGTGCGTCGAAGCTTTCTACTACCTCCACACCCTGTTGCTCCAGATTCTGAATCGCCGGCGGGAGATCGTCGGCCTGGGCAACACCTGCCATAACGGCGGTGGAAAGCAGGGTGCCTTGCAGTAGGCGTTTGAGTGGGGGCAGGGTCATCGGGATGTTACCTCCTTCGACGGTGATGGTTCGAGATGGCTGGCATTGAAGCGTTCAAGGCCGCGGGCCAGGCTGGCTCTGGATAGCTCGCCCATGTGGCTGTCCACCAGTTTGCCGCTGGCGTTATAGAAAAGCGTTGTCGGCAGGCCCTGGCTGCCGGCGGCGCGGCCGAAACCGCCCTGGCGGTCGCTGAGTACATGCTTCAGATCCAGATTCTGCTCGCTGAGAAATTTACTGATGGTTTCCGGATGCTCGCCCTGGTTGGCAAACACGAAGTTGATGCCTGGGTAGCGGCCCTGGGCTTCTTCCAGTACCGGCATTTCGCGAATGCAGGGCGGGCACCAGGTGGCCCAGAGGTTTACCACGGTGGGCTGCCCCCGGGTCAGGGAGTCCAGATCGACCGGTTGTTCATTCAGGTCGGTCAGGGCGACCTCGGGCAGGCCCTGGGTCTGGTTGTCGATCAGTGCAATCACGCCCCCGGTGAAGCCCCAGGTTATCAGGCCGGATGCTACAGCGTACCCCAGTGGTCGGCGGATGTTGCTTCGCCGCCAGAGCAGGTAACCGGTGAACAACAGTGCCACTACCAGGCCAGACACCACGTCAAAGCCGCCATCACGGATATCGATGATACCCAGCCAATCGTCCTGGTAGTGTTCAAAGTAACGGGCCACAAAGCCGACCCGTGCGCCCACCATGGCGGCGAGGAAAATGTCAGCCAGGGCACCGGATACCGGGAGATTTTCCTTGCGGCCGGCTAGCGCCCCTACAATCAGGGCAACGATAAACGCCATTATCAGCAACAGATGTCCGATAGAAAGACTGAAGGGACCAACGCCTACACTGAGCATGACTTCTCCGGCCATGGAGGTGAATTTTGCATACAGTACGGCGGCTAGTGACCAGTAACATGGATGGGAGTTCCCTTTTTCCCCGAAAAATAAAAAGCATCCTACTTAAAACCACCTATGGCTATTTCCAGGACCCTCTGTTAACGTGCTTTCCATCCTGCCTCTAGGGATTTCCGCAGTTCAAGGCTTTAAAGCCCCGTGCGAACCATCCATACGACCTGTCAGAGGACGTCACCCCGTCAGCGGTGTGTGGCCGTAGTCGTCTTTTATCCCATGAATCTTCATGGCATCTGCCCGCATTCGCCCAGATCGGTGTTCGTGGAGGCAGAACAATCAAGAGTTGATCCAATATGAGTTTTTCTTCACTCGGTCTGTCCGAGCAACTGGTCCGTGCAACGACCGACCAGGGTTATGAAACCCCGTCTCCTATTCAGGCCAAGGCCATTCCCGCCGTTCTTTCTGGCAGGGACGTAATGGCGGCTGCTCAGACGGGCACCGGTAAAACCGCAGGGTTTACCCTGCCACTGCTGCAGCGCCTGGCGGAAAATCCCCGCACTGGCAAGGGCCCCCGTGTACTGATCCTGGCGCCCACCCGTGAGCTGGCGGCGCAGGTGCACGACAGCGTGGCCCTGTACAGCAGGTACATGCCCACCAAGTCCGCCGTGGTTTTCGGTGGTGTGAAAATCAATCCGCAGATGATGAAGCTGCGCAAGGGCCTTGACGTACTGGTGGCCACACCCGGTCGTCTGATGGACCTGTACCAGCAGAATGCTGTGCGCTTCAACGAAGTGGAGATCCTGGTTCTGGACGAAGCTGACCGCATGCTGGACATGGGCTTCATCCGCGACATCCGCAAGATTCTCGCGCTGTTGCCGGCCAAGCGTCAGAACCTGCTGTTCTCGGCCACCTTCTCCAGGGAAATCCGTACGTTGGCAGAGGGATTGCTGGATAACCCGGTTCAGGTGGAAGTAGCGGCCCGTAATACGGCTGCCGAGAGCATTGTTCAGTCTGTCTACCCGGTAGACCAGAGCCAGAAAACCGCCCTGCTGAGCAAGCTGGTGCGTGATAACGCCTGGGAACAGGTACTGGTGTTTACCCGTACCAAGCACGGCGCCAACCGCCTGACCCAGAAGCTGGAGCGCGACGGCATTACCGCAGCCGCCATCCACGGCAACAAGTCGCAGGGTGCCCGCACCCGTGCCCTGGCCGATTTCAAGCAGGGTGAAGTACGTGTGCTGGTGGCAACCGATATCGCCGCCCGCGGCCTGGACATCAAACAGCTGCCCCAGGTGGTGAATTTCGAGCTGCCCAACGTGCCGGAAGACTATGTGCACCGCATTGGCCGTACCGGTCGTGCCGGTGAAAGCGGTCACGCATTGTCGCTGGTCAGTGCCGATGAGGGTTCGATGCTGGCGGGTATCGAAAGGCTGCTCAAGAAGCAGCTGCCGCGTAAATCGGTGGAAGGCTTTGAGCCGACCAACAACCTGCCGCTGAAACCCAAGGGCAAGCCGGATCCCAGCCGTGCCCGTAATCGCAACGGTAACGGTGGTGGCAATGGCAAGCCGGCCGGTAATGGCCGCAGCTTTGGCGGCAAGCCCGGTGGTCGTAGTGGTGGCCGTAGCCAGAATGGCAGCGGTGGCCAGGCACGGCGATCGCCCCAGCGCGAAACCGCCTGATCCGGTTTTCTCCAGACAAAAAAGCGGGGCCCGAAGGCCCCGCACTGGAGGACGTACCATCCAAAAACCTCACGTTAGTGAGGTTTTTGGCGTTTACGTTTATCAGAACTTGTAGGTGAAGCCTACCATGTAGACCATGGGGTCGATTTCGACTTCGAATTCATCAGTTTCTGCTGCAAAGTTACCTGCGCCATCAAAAACTTCGACCTTGGCGTCGGTATTAATGTCTGCCCACCAGATAGCCGCGTTCAGGCCAAAGTTTTCGCTTAGCATGTAGTCCAGGCCGAATTCGAAGGCTACGCCTACACTGTCATCAAGCTCCAGGGAAGTGCTCGCTCCTGGAATTCCGTATTCGAGAGCCACCACGCTGTCGAGAGTGCCAGTTGTCTTCTCCTCAAAAAAGGTTGTGTAGTTGACGCCAACGCCCACATACGGCTGAAGGGCGGAGGAGCTTTGCATTGGAAAATACTGCAATGTCAGCGTTGGTGGCAGATGCTTTGTTTCAGCCAGCTTCACATCGCTTGGGATGTCTCCACCACCATTGATGTCGTGCTTGAACGGCGTTGCGGCAAGCAAACCAATACCGAGGTTGCTGGTAAACATATAGGTACCACGCAGGCCGAGCTGAGTATTTGCGTCAACTGTAACCTTGGAATCTGCCCCATTTAATAAGGGAGCGCCACCTACTGTAATGGAGTCACTAGAATCATCCGGCGCCACATGCGCAACACCAGCACGCAGAATAAAATCGCCAGCTTCGAAAGCCTGAGCAGCAGGGGCAGCTGCCATAACGGCG
>NZ_JAWLDU010000057.1:16245-18040 GCF_041686475.1 Marinobacter sp. | reverse complement strand
GGCCCAGGGCCTTGTCGGCGAGTGCGTGGGCGAGGCCAGATTTGCCGATAGCGACGGCGAAGGCTCCGAGGGTGGCGTAGGAAAGCGCGACCGTTGCGCCACCTCCCAGGCCTTCGTTGAACGCGGCAATGGTGGCGTCCAGTGACAGGCCGCTGATCAGGCCGCCGGCAACGGCGCCTATGATGAGGGCAACTACAACGTGGATGCGGCACAAACTCAGGACGAGCATGATGGTTACCGCAGCAACAACGGCATTCATGGCAGACTCCGGGCTTTCGGGGATGGCTGTCAGCGCCCTGCAACAGGGGGCAGTTCAGGAAAACGCGCTAATGTGCCGGAAACGGATGCCGCAGTCAAAACCGTGATTACCGTTACCTGTCCCCTACATAGGCAAACCGTGGCACCAGCTCGCCGGCCATTTCCACGGTTTCGCGGAACATCGCCAGAGGCCTTACCCACAGGCTGTAATCGCCGTAGAGGCAGCGATAGACCACCATCTGTTCTTCGGTTTCGCTGTGCCGGGCCACGCCGATGACTTCGTAGTCCATGCCCTTGTAGTGGCGGTATCGGCCGGGGCGGAGTTCCGCTTTTCTGTCAGTCATTGTATTCTTCTCCACGCGTAGCCTATGGCTACGTGTTTTTTGCAGCGGACGTACTCCGTGCAAACGTATAGACTTGTACCGAATGAATGCAGGGAGGCATCGGGGCTGATTGTTGGCTTCGTCAGTCTAGTTCAGTTTTCTGGTTCCTGGTAAAGCGGTCACTATGACATTTCCTGTTGCCTGCCAATTCTTGCGCGTACTGCTGCTGGCGCTGCTGATGGTGCCTGGTTCGGCCGTTGCACAGGATGCTGTTTTCGCCTGGGTGGAAGCCCCGGAAGCGGAGATGGGCATCGAGGATATCCGCGCCTTGCCGGAATCGCAATGGCGGCCAAAGGCCGAGGACGAAACCCTGAATTTCGGTTTCAGCGACAGAAGTTATTGGTTACGGGTTGAGGTACCTGCGGATCCCGCCAACCGTTTGCTGGAGATCGGTTATCCCCTGCTGGATGATGTCCGGATCCACTGGTTTGTCGGTGGCAGTCCAGTGGAACGTCATGCCACCGGTGACCGTCGTGTGTTTGATTCACGGCCAATCCATCACCGTAATTTTGTATTCCTGGTACCCGCCAAAACGGAGCCTGCCACGGCCTATGTCCGGGTTCGCAGTGAAGGCTCCGTGCAGATACCGGCGCGTGTCATAGCGTCGGCAGACTTTCTGGCCGGCGAGCAGCTGGATTACGGTTGGCAGGCAATGTTCCTGGGCATCATGATTTCCATGGCCCTGTACAATCTGTTTGTCTTTGTGATTGTACGGCACATGGCCTATCTCTGGTACGTGCTCACGGTTATCGCCTCGGCACTGGTCCTGCTTAATTTCAATGGCCTGGTTTTCCAGTGGTTGTGGCCCGACCTACCGGCTCTGAACCGCTATTTCACGGCTCCCGCCATCTCCGCCAATATCTTCTTCGCCGCCATGTTCACGTTGAGCTTCCTGGCGGTACGAAGATACAGTCCTCTCTCCCACCGGTTACTGCAGTTGATTGTGCTGGTCAGCGCCGGCTGTTTTATCTATGGCCTGTTCGGGAGCTATCAGACTTCCGTCGCCATTATCAGTGTGGTGGCGGCTGTCATCACTCCCCTGACCTGGATAATAGGACTGGTCGTCTGGTTAAGGGGGCAGGTGCTTGCGGGCTTCTACGTTGTGGCCTGGACCCCACTTCTGTTGGGTCATCTGGTGATGGCGGTCAGCAAAA
>NZ_JAWLDU010000057.1:0-16145 GCF_041686475.1 Marinobacter sp. | reverse complement strand
AGACCGAGTGGAACCGGGCCATGCGCCAGGGCCACCCTCTCAGCCTGGTGATGCTGGACATCGATTATTTCAAACGGGTCAACGATGACCTGGGCCATCTGGCGGGGGATGACTGTCTGGTCAGTCTTGCTCGTGTCTGTGCCAATGAAATCCAGCGCTCGGGCGACCTGCTGGCAAGGTACGGTGGTGAAGAGTTCAGTGTATTGCTGCCTGTCACACCGGAAGCGGGCGCCATCAGTGTGGCAGAACGCTTGCGGGTGGCGGTGGCAGAAACGCCGGTTCACGTCGGGGGACATGCCGGCACGGTGGAGCTGTCGGTCAGTGTGGGGGTGGCAACCATTACTCCCGTCCCCGGAACCAGTCCTTCGGACCTGATCGCCCGGGCCGATGAGGCCCTCTACGCAGCCAAGGGCGCCGGTCGTAATCGGGTGATGGTATTCCGGGACACCGGAGCGCAGGCGATTTCCGACTCATGACTCAGTTCTTGAGTTTGTAGCGTCCCGGTCCCAGGAAAAGCACGGCCACCGCAATAAACAGGAAGAAACCCTGCAGCTCCAGTGCCCAGCCTCCGTTGCCGCCAAGGGTCATCAGTTCGTGGCTGTGCACCAGTGCAATAGCCACCAGCATGTTGAAGACGATCAGCAATGCACCGATGCGTGTATGGTAGCCCAGGATCAGCATTTTCCAGCAACGTCTGTCTCCCGCCAGGCAAGGATAGTGAATCAGTGGGCAAGCCTAAACGTTTTTTGGTCAGGCAGGAAATTACAGGCCCGCGCCCAGGGAAAGGCGTATGTGATTGCGCACAAGGAGATTTTCCCAATAGTGTTTCATCCAGTCCCAGGCGGCATTGCGGGTCTGCTCTACGAACGGATCCAGATTCAGTTCGTAATAATCCGGTGTGCCGGCTATCTGCAGCACAGTCACGGTGATTGACTGGTCCAGCTCATTGGCGAAGGGCTCGCCGATCAGTTGATGGGCAAGCAGGTTGGCCCGGGTTGCTTCTACGTCCACCAGTTCACTGGCACGGGTGGAGCGGTTGTTCTCGTACATCTCTTCCATCAGGCGGTGGCAGAGGTAGGCCCGGATGAGCAAGCCATCAAGGCCATCATAACGCACCAGTAGTACCGAGGGCTGGGTAAAATAGCCGATGGCAGCGTTCACGAACGGAGCAAACAGGTCAGCCTTGCCGGCCTCTTTTGCGCACGCTTCGACGCATTCTATCAGTCTTGGCGCCATTTCAATGTATTCGATGGCAAACTGGAACAGGCAGGTGGCCGGCCGATAACCCTCGATGGTGATGGTGGCAGGCAAAGACGCCGCCCTCTCCCGCATCTGTTCAAGGAAAGTGCCGGAGCGGGCTTCCTGCCTGCGCGCCTGGTCAATGATGTCGAGAACAACCTTTGGTGTCATTTCAGGAGATGCCGGTCTCTGAACGGAATGGGGTCGCAAGGCGCCTCCCGTTATACGCATGGGGGTCGTAAGAGGCACTGGGAAGCGGCTGGCCACCGCAACATGCCTGCCTTTTCCCACAAGTGTAGACGAGTTTTGGCAGGCTGCCGCGGCGTGCACATTAAAACCTGAACAGGGTGTCGGCCGAGAGTTATGGGATGGGGTTTACTGTTGCGAAAACCATCGATCATGTCGCGAATGGCTTATAAAAAGCAGGCCCATGGTGGTGGCGCGCGCCAGCATCAGGCAAATCAGGGAGAACCAGAGGCCGTGGTTGCCCCAGCCTGTGGTCAGCCACCAGACCGGCAGAAACACCACCAGGGCGGAGAACAGCATGGTGTTCTGCATGTCCCGGGTACGGGTGGCGCCAATAAACACGCCGTCCAGCAGAAATCCCCAGACTGCGGCCAGTGGCAGCAGCCATAACCAGGGCAGGTAGAGCCAGGCGGTGGTGCGCACTTCCTCAATGCCCGTCAGCAGGCTGATCAGGAAGCGTCCGCCAAGTACAAATGCCACTGTAAACAGTATTGACCCCCAGAGGGACCAGCGGAACGCCACCCGGAACACCTGGCGAAACTGCTGGCGGCTGTTTTTACCGACGGCCTCCCCAATCAGTGCTTCGGCGGCATTGGCGAAGCCATCCAGTCCGTTGGAGATAACCAGCAAAAAGGTAATCAGGACCGCATTGGCAGCTAGAATGGTGTCACCCTGTCTTGCCCCCTGGGCGGTAAAAAACGCCAGCACCAGAAGCAGAGCGATGGTGCGTACCATGATGTAACGGTTGACCCGCAGGATCTTCAGGTAGTCGTTCAACTGGCCGAACAGCGCACGGCTGAAGCCCTGGCCCGCAGGCATCCGTAACAGCACCATGCGGAAACCGATAGCAGCTGCGGAATATTCCGCCAGTACGGTGGCCATGGCCACGCCGCGGCTGTTCCAGCCGAAGCCGTTGACGAACAGTATGTCCAGAACGATATTCAGCCCGTTGGCCACGATCAGCATCACCATGGGCCCCTTGGGCAGCTGGGTCCCAATCAGCCAGCCCACCAGTGTGTACTGGCAGAGCACGGCCGGGGCGCTCCAGATCCGGATGCTGGCGTATTCCGCCGCCAGGGTTGCGACCCGCTCGCTGGGGTTCATCAGTTCGAGACCCAGCCGGATCAGGGGCTGGTGGAACAGAATCAGCAACAGGCCGATCGCAGTGGCCAGAAGTATCGAGCGTAACAGCAGTGCAATCTGGGCGAATTCATCCCGTTTGCCCCAGGCCTGGGCGGCAAGGCCGGTTGTGCCCATGCGCATGAAGCCGAAGGTCCAGTACAGAATGCTGAACAGGTTGGCGCCGACGGCAACGGCACCCAGATATTCCGGAGAGTCGAGATGGCCCAGCACGGCTGTGTCCACCAGTCCCAGCAGCGGCACAGTGAGGTTTGTCAGCATCAGGGGCCAGGCCAGCGCCCAGAGGCGGCGATCTGTGGTGGCGAGTTGCGGGGATGATTTCACCTGGATTAAAAAGTTCCCTCTTTCCCGTATTAATAGCCACTCAGACTTTCGCATTTTTTTGATCTGTGTCTATACTTGTCTCTGGAATATCCATAGCAGACTTCCACTCTGGCTAGAATAGTGTGTGCGAGCACTGTCCGGCACAGGGGGATTAGACGCAAAATCCGACAAGAATAACACTCTGTGGAGACACAGTATTATGCGCGTGCACGCTAAGCGGGCAGGTGTCCTCTTTGGCGGGCTTATGACGCCGGCGTTGTCCATGGCGGACTGGACGCTGAACATGAGCCCTGGGGTCACCGGTACCAGTAACGATATTTTCAGCCTTCACATGACTATCCTGTGGATCTGTGTCGTCATCGGCATAGTGGTTTTCGGGGTCATGTTCTGGTCAATATTTGCCCACCGCAAGTCGTCGGGCCGCAAACCGGCCAACTTTCACGAGAATACGCTCGTCGAGGTTCTCTGGACCATTATACCGCTGGTTATCCTGGTGGTTATGGCCATTCCCGCGACCGCTACACTTGTCGATATGTACGATACCAGCGAAGCCGATGTGGACATCAAGGTCACGGGCTACCAGTGGCGCTGGAAATATGACTATATTGATGAAGAATTCGGTTATTTCTCCAGCATGTCCACCAGCAAGGATGAAATCTACAACCGGATCCGCAAGAGCGATAATTACCTGCTGGATGTAGACAACCCCATGGTTGTTCCCGTCGGCGCCAAGGTTCGCCTGCTATTGACCGCGAATGACGTCATCCACTCCTGGTGGGTCCCGGAATTCGGTGTCAAGAAAGACGCCATCCCCGGATTCATCAATGAAACCTGGACCCGGGTAGACGAGCCCGGTATCTACCGCGGCCAGTGTACCGAGCTTTGCGGGAAGGACCACGGTTTCATGCCGGTAGTCGTCAAGGCAGTGCCGCAGGACGAATACGATGAATGGGTGGCCGAAAAGAAAGAAGACGCCGAGCGTGAGCGCGAGCTGACCGAAAAAGACTGGACTATGGACGAGCTGATGGAGCGCGGCGAGAAGGCTTACGCCAGTGCCTGTGCGTCATGTCACCAGGATGATGGCAGCGGTTCACCGCCGGCATTCCCGGCACTCAAGGGAAGCGAGGTTGCCCTGGAAGATATGGACGCGCACCTGGATATTGTGGTGAACGGCGTTTCCGGGACCTCTATGCAGGCATTTGGCGACCAGCTTAACGAGGTGGATCTTGCAGCAGTTATTACCTATGAGCGAAACGCTTGGGGTAACGATACCGGCGAGATGATTACGCCTAAAGAAGTGTTCGAGTACAAGAACCAGGAATGATTAACCGGGCGGCGATGGAAATGCGATTCCATGCCGCCCCGTCCAATTTCGCCAGACTAATGACATCACCAGCCAGAACAATACGGCGGTAACGGGGGTTTTTCATGAGTGCGGTTGCAGATACCCACGCCCAGGACGATCATCACCACGGCCCCGCGAAGGGCATTACACGGTGGCTGCTGACGACCAATCACAAGGATATCGGGTCCATGTACCTGATATTCAGTTTCACCATGTTCCTGCTTGGCGGGGCCATGGCCATGGTTATCAGGGCCGAGCTGTTCCAGCCGGGCCTGCAGATAGTTGAGCCGGAATTCTTCAACCAGATGACGACCATGCACGGTCTAATCATGGTGTTTGGCGCCGTCATGCCCGCCTTCGTTGGCCTGGCCAACTGGATGATTCCGCTGATGGTAGGCGCGCCGGACATGGCACTGCCCCGGATGAACAACTGGAGTTTCTGGCTGCTGCCCTGCGCCTTCCTGATCTTAATCTCCACTCTGTTCATGCAGGGCGGGGCTCCTAACTTCGGCTGGACCTTCTACGCACCGCTTTCAACCACCTACGGTCCGCCCAGTACCACCTTCTTCATCTTTGCCGTTCACATCATGGGCGTGTCGTCGATAATGGGTGCCATCAACGTGATTGCGACCATCCTGAACATGCGTGCACCTGGCATGACCCTGATGAAAATGCCCCTGTTCGTATGGACCTGGCTGATCACCGCCTTCCTGCTGATTGCGGTAATGCCGGTACTGGCGGGCGTGGTCACCATGATGCTGATGGACATCAACTTCGGCACCAGTTTCTTTGATGCCTCCGGCGGCGGCGACCCGGTACTGTTCCAGCATCTGTTCTGGTTCTTCGGGCATCCCGAGGTTTACATCATGATTCTGCCGGCCTTCGGCGCGGTATCCCACATCATTCCGGCGTTCTCCCGTAAGCCGCTGTTCGGCTACGCGTCCATGGTCTATGCGGTGGGCGCTATCGCGCTGCTGTCGTTTGTAGTCTGGGCTCACCACATGTTTACCGTGGGTATACCCATCGCCGGGCAACTGTTCTTCATGTACGCGACCATGCTGATTGCCGTGCCCACCGGGGTGAAGGTATTCAACTGGGTAGCCACCATGTTCCGTGGCTCGCTGACATTCGAGGCCCCCATGCTGTTCGCGGTGGCCTTCGTCATCCTGTTCACCATCGGTGGTTTCTCCGGTCTGATGCTGGCCATTGCCCCGGCGGACTTCCAGTATCACGACACCTACTTCGTGGTTGCCCACTTCCACTACGTGCTGGTACCCGGTGCTATCTTCGGCATCTTTGCCTCGGCGTACTTCTGGCTGCCCAAGTGGACTGGCCATATGTATGACGAAACCCTGGCCAAGACCCATTTCTGGCTGTCGTTCGTGGGCATGAACCTGGCGTTTTTCCCGATGCACTTCCTCGGGCTCGCAGGTATGCCGCGCCGTATCCCGGATTACGCCCTGCAGTTTGCCGACTTCAACATGGTGTCCAGTATCGGTGCCTTCATGTTCGGCGCTACCCAGATTCTGTTCCTGGTGATTGTGGTCAAGTGTGTAAGAGGCGGTGAAAAGGCATCTGCCAAGCCGTGGGACGGAGCGGAAGGCCTGGAGTGGACTGTGCCCTCACCGGCGCCATACCACACCTTCTCCACCCCGCCGGAAGTAAAGTGAGCGGCCGGGAAAATAACAAACGATAACGGATAAGCCATCGGAGATTGTCATGGCGGAGAACCAGACGTATTACGTTCCGGAACAGAGCAAGTGGCCGATCGTAGCCACTGTTGGCCTGGGGGTTACCCTTTACGGCGTTGCCGCAATCATGGTGAACGGCAAACAGGGTGATAGCACTACCGGTGCCTGGATAGTGTTCTGGATTGGCGCGTTGATTATGACCTACATGCTGTTCGGTTGGTTTGGCAGCGTCATCAAGGAAAGCCGGGCCGGGCTGTACAGCCCGCAGATGGATCGTTCATTCCGCTGGGGAATGAGCTGGTTCATTTTTTCGGAAGTGATGTTCTTCGCGGCGTTCTTCGGGGCGCTGTTCTATACCCGGGTCTTTGCCCTGCCGTGGCTTGGTGGCGAAGGTGACCGTGGCAGCTCCAACATGCTTTGGGAAGGCTTCCAGGCCACTTGGCCACTGATCAACACGCCCAATCCAGAAGACTATCCGCCGCCGGAAGGCACGATCGGCCCCTGGGGCCTGCCACTGATCAACACCATCCTGCTGGTCACGTCGTCGTTCACGGTTACTGTCGCCCACCACGCACTGAAGGAAGACCATCGCAAGAAGGTCAAGACCTGGCTGGCTGCAACCATCGGGTTGGCGCTGGTTTTCGTGTGTGTCCAGGGATACGAATACGTCCACGCCTATCGGGACCTGAATCTAACCCTTGAGTCGGGTATATACGGCAGTACCTTTTTCATGCTGACCGGCTTCCACGGCGCCCACGTGATACTGGGAACCCTGATGCTGATCATTATGCTGGTACGCATCAATAAGGGACACTTCACGGCCGATAATCACTTCGGATTCGAAGCGACGGCATGGTACTGGCACTTCGTGGATGTCGTCTGGCTCGGATTGTTTGTCTTCGTTTATGTAATCTGATTTTCACAGATCAGGGGGTCGGGTTCAGTGTCAGGCCCCCCTGCCATAGCGAAATCAGGATAACAGCCAGCAGCATTACGCTCAGTGCGACCCGCAATGCCAGGGAATTCAGGACACGGTTCGTTTTCCCGCCATCCCGGATCAGGAAGAACAGCCCGCTGAACAGGCTCACCAAAACCGCCAGCATAAGTACGACAATGAGAAACTTCAGCATGAAAAATCCTGTTTACGGGAATTTAGGTCAAGAAACCACTATAGCAGAGCATGTCTGATCCGGCTGATCAATCCCGCCGGCAGTGGCATTTTGACTGGCGGCTGATGCTGTTCGCGGGCCTGTTTCTGCCCCTGCTCCTTGGTCTGGGTGTGTGGCAGCTCGAACGCGCCCAGGAAAAGAAGGCGCAACTGGCACAGTGGCAGCAGGAAGCGGACAGCCTGGGATGGGTGGAACAGCAGGCTTCGGGCCTGGAGGCCGGTAAGCCGGTCACGGTTTCAGGCCGTTATGGCGAGGCTTCGTGGTTACTTGATAATCGCACCCGTGATGGGGCGCCCGGCTACGAGGTGCTAACGCTGTTCTATCCGGAGCGGGGCCGGCCTGTAGTGGTAAACCGTGGTTGGCTGCAGGCGCCTCGTCGTCGGGATGAACTGCCGGAAATCAGCCGGCCTGAAGGTGAGGTGAGCTTGCGTGGCCGACTGAGCGAGTTTCCGGAGCCACCGGTACTGAAGGACGCGTCCGGGTTCGAAAAGGAATGGCCCCGTCGAACTCAGTCGCTGTCTCACCAACAGGCACAGGAGATCCGGGACGATGTGGTTGGCCTTGTTGTGCGGCTTTCGGGCCCGGAGCAGCCCGGCGCTTACCGTGCGGACTGGGCTCCGGACATGATGGGACCGCAGACTCACTACGGATACGCATTGCAATGGTTTTCACTGGCCGCAGCACTGGTTATATTGACGGTCGTAGCGAGTTATCGCAAAACAGGAGCCAACGATGACAATGACAACGGCTGAGAAAACGGACCGGAACGACCAGGAAGATCCGGTCTCCCCCGAGAAGGTCCGTCGCGGCAGGCGAACAGCTCTGTTGCTCTTTGCCATCGGATTTGGACCGATGATTTTTGCCACAATCATGTATTACACCGGCTGGCTCAACCCCGCTGGTCACAGCAACAACGGTGAACTGATACAGCCGCCGGCACCGTTGGGCCAGATGCATCTGGAGGATGCCAGCGGTGAACCTCTTGCTGACCGTTTTGGCCCAGAGGCTGCTGATCCGGAGTGGATGATGATGGTGGTTTCCGGCGACTGTACCGCGGATTGCGAAGAGCTCCTTTACCGCGCCCGTCAGGTCAATATTGCGCTGGGGAAGAATGCGAACCGGGTCAATCGGGCGGCCTGGCTGGGATCTGTGTCAGAGGACCTGTCCGAACGTTGGGATGATGAATACAGTTCCATGGAGCGCCTGACCATTTCCGGTGGGCAGTCTCCTCAATGGCCAACGGGTATCAGCCCCGATCAGGAGCCCCGTATCCTTTTGGTCGACCCCTTCGGTAACGTCGTTCTGCATTACGGTACCGAGCACACCGGCAAGGACATGCTGAAAGATCTCAAACATCTGCTGAAACTGTCACAGATTGGTTAATCGTTATTGCCGGGAGAACCAGCGTTGAACGACATCCACAACAACACATCTCGTCATGCCCGCACATTGGCACGCTGGTCTCTCCTTGCAAGCCTGCTGACAGTGGTGGTTATCATGCTGGGCGCCTGGACCCGGCTGGTGGACGCCGGCCTGGGATGCCCCGACTGGCCCGGCTGTTACGGGTTTCTGACCGTGCCCCAGGATGAGACCCGCATGGCGATCGCCAATGCGAGGTTTCCTGACACACCGGTAGACGTCGAGAAGGGCTGGCCGGAAATGATTCACCGTTACGCTGCCGGTATTCTGGGGCTGGTGGTCTTTGGCCTGGCCGGGTTCGCTTTCCGCCATCGCCGTGAGGGGCTGCCGTTCCGGCTGCCCTTGTTCATCGCTGTCTTTATCGTGCTGCAGGGTGCATTCGGCATGTGGACGGTCACCCTGAAGCTTTGGCCCCAGGTGGTTGCACTGCACCTGCTGGGTGGTTTTACCACACTGAGCATGCTTGTACTTCTGACACTGCGCCTGCGCGGGAAGCAGCAGCGGGCTGCCGGACTCGCCGAGCCACCACCTTCGGAGCGCAACCGTTTCCGGCCCTGGCTCTATGGCGGGCTTGTGCTGGTCGTGATGCAGATAGCCCTGGGTGCCTGGACCGCAGCCAATTATGCCGCAGTTGCCTGTACCGATCTGCCCACCTGTCAGGGTGAATGGTGGCCTGCCGATATGGATTTCGTTCATGGATTTGACGTTACCCAGCAGGTGGGCCCCAATTACCTGGGTGGTCAGCTCACCGCGGATGGGCGGGTTGCCATTCATGTCACCCACCGGGTGGGGGCAGTGATAGTACTTGCGTACTTCACGGTATTTCTGGCATTACTGTGGCGCAGAACAAGGCATTCACCGATGGCAAAGCATGTGCAGTTGGTGGCTGTGGTACTGGCGGCACAGATCGGCCTGGGGCTGGCGAACGTCGTATTTCATATTCCCCTGTCGGTGGCAGTGGCGCACAATGCCATGGGTGCGGGATTGCTGCTCACGGTAATCAACCTGCTCTGGCGTTTTCACCAGCAGGATCTGCCGCAGCCAGCGGATGCAAAACATAAAACAACAATTGAACGAGAGGTGACGGCATGAGCGAGCGTGTTGAGGCACTGCCGGCGCATGGCACGACTAGCGGAGCGGATTCCGCAAGCATTTCCTGGCATGACTTCCTGGAGCTGACCAAGCCCAGGGTCGTGGCGATGATGATTCTCACCTCCGTCATCGGCATGTTGCTGGCCACTCCGGGCGTGCCGGGCTGGGAGGTGCTGGTCTATGGCAACCTGGGTATTGCACTGCTGGCGGGCGCCGCAGCCGTGGTCAACCACGTGGTGGACCAGAAGATTGATACCGTCATGGCCCGCACCCGCAAGCGCCCCGTTGCCACCGGGAAAATCTCCCCCCTCGATGCCCTGATGTTCGCAACTGTACTGGCGGTGTCGGGCATGGTGGTTCTGGTGTGGCAGGTCAATGCCCTCACTGCCTGGCTTACACTCGCCTCACTGGTAGGCTATGCTGGCGTCTACACCCTGTTCCTCAAGCGCATGACTCCCCAGAATATCGTGATTGGTGGTCTGGCGGGCGCCATGCCGCCGTTGCTGGGCTGGACAGCAGTAACAGGGCAGGTCGAAGGTCACGGGCTTTTGCTGGTGCTCATCATCTTCGCGTGGACACCGCCACATTTCTGGGCCCTGGCAATCCACCGCAAGGAAGAATACGCCAAGGCGGGTATTCCAATGCTGCCGGTCACCCACGGCAACAAGTACACCGAACTGCACATCCTGCTGTACACCCTGATGTTGCTGGCGGTCAGCCTGCTGCCTTTTGTGACCGGAATGTCGGGCCTTATCTATCTGGTAGGCGCGCTGGCGCTTGGCCTGCGCTTCCTGCAATATGCCGTGCGCCTGCTCAGAGGCGATGATCGTCGGGTGGCACTGAACACGTTCAAGTATTCCATTACCTATCTGATGGCACTGTTCGTGGTATTGCTTGTCGATCACTTTGTATTTTTCTGATTGCTGATTAACCGGAGATTTCATGGACCGTTCGATTCGCCTGACGCTGATCATCCTGCTGCTGGTGGTAGTGCTGATCTTTGGTCTGGTGGTCGGGCGACAGGTTTTGCTGGTGGGCAACGAGGAGCCATCTCCCGCCCCGGAACTCAGTGAGATCAACGCCTACGTGTATGACCAGGGCCGTGAACTTGCGGACTTCGAGCTGGTCAATGAACAGGGCAAAACCGTTACCCGGGAAAGCCTGCGGGGCCAATGGACGTTTGCGTTCGTGGGCTATACCAACTGCCCGGATATCTGCCCTGTTGCCATGGCCAACCTGCGCAGAACCGACAGTCTGCTGCCGGATGACCTGCCGCAACCGGAGTTCCTACTGATCACCGCTGACCCCGAACACGACACGCCCGAGCGTTTGCGTGAGTATGTCGGCTTTTTCGGTGACAACTTCCATGGCTACACCGGCGACCTGGAAACTCTGAGAGAAGTTGCCAAAAGCCTCAATGCCGCCTTCACCCACCGGGAGGTGGACGGTGATCTGCTGGTGGACCACAGTGGCCACTTTGCCCTGATCAATCCGGAAGGGAAAATGGCAGCGGTACTGCAACCCCCTCACAATCCCGAAGATCTGGTGAAGGCCTATCGCGAGATCTATGAGTGGGCCAGGGCCAACCATCCACGAGCTTCCCAGTCCTGATGAGTTGCGCGGTTGCGGCTTAAGTCACACTGACTTCGGGTTTTGTCTGGATTACACTGCGCACCGGTTTTAATCTGGGACTTGCCATGCCAAATTCTCGTCAGTCCGGGACATCTCCCCGGGAACTGTTCGCGGTGCTGGCCGCAGGGGCCATCCTGTTGCTGGTTACCCACGGCCTGGGCCGTTTTATCTACACGCCGTTGCTGCCCTATCTTGTCGACGACGGCCAGATAACCACCGGGCAGGGCGCCGCAATTGCCACCTGGAATTACCTCGGCTATCTGCTGGGCGCCTTGCTGGCAATCCGCTGGCATACCATCCGTCATATCCGGATACTGTTGCCCACCGCCCTGGCAGGGCATGTGCTGACCACCCTGGTGATGGCCAACACAGACCAGCTTGCGAGCATGTCCGCTGCCCGACTGTTCAACGGTATCGCCAACGGCATTGTCTTTGTCCAGGCTCCGGCCCTGATCCTGGAATGGCTGGTGCTGCGTAACCGGTCCACCATGAGCGGCCACCTCTATATCGGCGTAGGCCTGGGGCTTCTTCTATCCAGTGGCCTGGTCAGCTTCAGTGCCTCCTGGCTTGAGGGAACGGAACGCTGGTGGCCTGCATTTATACTATCGGTGCCCCTGGCGTGGTGGGCAACCGCGCGCCTGCTCAGGCTGGAAGTACCTGTGCGGGCAGAAAGCAAAGCTGGAAGTGCCACCGGAAAAACCCCGCTGCTGGACCGCGCCAGTGTGCCCCTGTTCCTCTCCTATGCCGGCGCCGGGCTGGGCTACATCCTGCCAATGACCTTCCTGCCGCTGCTTGCCAAGGACCAGTTACCAGCCGGCCACTGGCTGTTGGAAGGCGCCTGGCTCGTTGCTGCTGTGGTGACCCTGTTCTCTCCCTGGCTGTGGAACATACTTGGCGCAAAAATCGGCGATCTCCCGGCATTACGCCTGAATTTCGTGGTCCAGCTGGCCGGCGTACTCGCTGCTGTGATCCTGCCCGGTGCCATTGGCCTCGTTCTCTGTGCCGCGCTGGTGGGCATCACCTTCGTCGGCACGGTAATGCTCACCCAACGTATCGGCCGTGCACTGCATCCCCATCAGGGTCCACGGCTTTCCGCCGCGATGGTGTCACTATACGGCTTCACCCAGATGGCGGGCCCCTGGCTCACCAAGCAATGGCTGGACGCGGGTGGAACCCTGACCACGGCCTTTGGTATTGGGGTTGCGGCGCTGGCCTTCGGTTTGGTGTTCCTGTTTTTTGTTCCGGGGCCTGGGGTGTGGCAGTCCTCTCAAGACTGATGGTCAGGTGGCGGAGAGCGGGGTGGTGGCATTATTTTCCTTGGGAATGGAACTCGCTTCGCTCAGACACCCATTCCTGGCGGAAATTAATGCCACCACCCCACTCTCACGTAACTGGCAGTTATCGTGCCGTTAAAGATACGGGCACCGTTCCCCGTGCAATACAGAGTCAGACCATAGTACGCTTTAAAGAAATCACCGGGTGATATAAGGGTGTGGGGGTGTTTGTTTTTCAAACAGAAAATGGTGTCTGAGCGAAGCGAGTTCATTTTCCACTTGAAAAACAAACACCCCCACGCCCCTCCCCAACCCGACCAGTCTTAAGAAAAGCCAGAAAATGCTCCCAATCAACCAGATAATCCCGTACCTCCTGCAAGCACTTGAGTCGGAAACAACGGTTCTGCTCCAGGCTCCACCCGGCGCCGGTAAAACCACCAGGGTACCGTTGGCGCTATTGGACGCCCCGTGGCGGCAAGGTCGCAGGATTCTGATGCTGGAGCCGAGAAGGCTGGCAGCCAGGTCGGCGGCAAGGTATATGGCCAGGCAGATAGTGGAGAAGCCGGGCCAGACCGTGGGTTATCGAACGCGGCTGGATACGCGGGTGAGCTCGGCTACCGTGATTGAGGTGGTGACCGAAGGTATTCTGACGCGGATGATTCAGAGCGATCCTGCGCTAGAAGACTACGCAGCGGTGATTTTCGACGAATTTCACGAACGATCACTGCAGGCTGACCTGGGTCTGGCGCTGGTGCGGGAGTCGCGACAGGCACTGCGGGAGGATCTGCGGGTGATCGTTATGTCGGCGACCCTGGATACCGCGCCCATTGCCCGTTTGCTGGGTGACGTGCCGGTATTGACCAGTGAAGGGCATGCTTTTCCGGTAGAGGTGGCTTACCGGCCGCTACCGCGCAATGGCCGGGTGGTGGATCAGGTGGTGGCAGTGATTCACGAAGCGCTGGCGGATCAGACCGGGTCGCTGCTGGTATTTCTGCCTGGAGCCGGGGAGATCCGCCGGGCGGAGAGGCAGCTTCTGGGGCAGGTGGCCGGCGATGTGATCGTGGCGCCGCTGTACGGCAACCTGAAAAACGAGGAGCAGGACCGGGCCATTGCGCCGGCGCCCGAGGGTTATCGCAAAGTGGTGCTGGCCACGGCCATCGCAGAATCCAGTCTGACCATCGAAGGCATCAGGGTGGTTATCGACAGTGGCCAGCAGCGCCGGGCCGTATTCGATGCCAACAGCGGGATGACGCGGCTGGTGACCGGCTGGGTATCCAGGGCTTCGGCCGAGCAGCGCAAGGGGCGTGCAGGCCGGATTGAGCCTGGTGTCTGCTACCGGTTATGGAGTGAGTCAGCCCAGTTCGGTCTGGCGGAGTTCACGCCGCCGGAAATTCAGGAGGCTGATCTGGCGCCGCTGGTGCTTGAGCTGGCGCAATGGGGCGCACGATCGCCGGAACAGCTGGACTGGATTGATCTGCCACCTGCAGCACACTGGCAGCAGGCCTTGGCGTTGCTGCAATGGCTGGACATGCTGGATCCCGATGGCGCGATCACCGAACATGGTAAAGCCGCGCGGGATATGGGTGTGCACCCGCGGCTGGCCCATATGATTCTCCGGGGCCGCGATATTGGCCACGGCTATCTCGCGGCAGAGCTGGCAGCTTTGCTGGAAGAACGGGACCTGGCCGGACGTTCAGCAGGTGCTGATATGCAGGAGCGTGTGCGGATACTTCGGGGAAAGGGTCGCCGGCAGGGTGTCGATGCTGCCCGGGTGAAAGCCATTGGCAAGTCGGTGTCGCGGCTGGCCGACCATTCCCATCGGCCAGATGATATGCCCACGGATGACGAGGTGGGCCGCCTGCTGGCCCTGGCCTATCCGGATCGGGTTGCCCGCAGGCGTCGGGGCGATAAACACCGTTATCAACTCAGTAACGGCCGCGGTGCAGCCCTGCGCGACGACGACCCGCTTGCACGACACCAGTGGCTGGCCACAGCCGAACTGGATGGCAAGGCCAGGGAAGCGACGATCTATCTGGCTGCACCGGTTGATCCGGCGTTACTGGAACAGGACCTCGCCCGCCATATTCATGATCTGGATGAAGCGATCTGGGATGACACTCGGGGCACCGTGGTGGCGCGCCGTGTCAGGAAACTGGGGCAGCTGGTGCTGGACGAGAAGGCCTTGCCTGCTCCGTCTCCCGAGCTGATACAGCAGGGGCTGCTTACCGCAGTGCGTAAAAAAGGCCTCAAGAGCCTGCCCTGGACGTCATCGGCAGAACAGTGGCTTGCCCGGGTCGCCCTGCTGGCCCGTTGGTTCCCGGAAGAGTGGCCGGAGGTTACCGAGCGCTGGCTCACGGACAATCTGGAAGCCTGGCTCGGGCCTTTCCTGGCAGGCATAAACCGCTGGCGTGAACTCGAGATGCTCGACCTGAATCAGGCTTTGGCCAGCCTGTTGGATTACCAACAGCAGAAGATGCTGGATAACCTGGCACCCACCCGCCTGACCATTCCTACAGGCCAGTCCGTAACCCTGGACTACACGGCGGAAAACGGGCCGGTACTGGCAGCCAAACTCCAGGCTCTTTTCGGCTGGACAGAAACCCCCACTGTGGCTGGTGGCAGGGTACCCGTGGTGATCCACCTGCTGTCTCCGGCACAACGCCCTCTGGCTGTGACGGCGGACCTGGCCAGCTTCTGGCGCAATGCCTACCCGGAAGTGCGCAAGGACATGCGCGGGCGCTACCCCAAACACCCCTGGCCGGAAGACCCCTTTACTGCCGAGGCGAGCCAGGGAACGAAAAAACGCCCTGCTCGCTGATTCTGCCCGTCACCAGGGACTCCGGAATAGTTTCAAAATAGACGTTCCTTGGGGCAATCCGGTCCCCTTCCGGCGCGTGTAATTCGCTGACCGGCATTTCCTCCAGAGTGACGTCATCACTGGCCTGGTCACTTCTCCTGAAGCTGTCTCCAAGCACCCAGAACGGTTTGTGGTGGGCACGGGCTGCCAGTGCGAGCAGAAAGGTTCCACTCTTGTTGATGAAATGCCCATCCGCCAGCCAGGTATCGCAACCGGTGATCACCACATCCGCCCGGGACACGAACAGGCCCATCTGGGCATCGGTAATCAGCGTGACAGGAATGCCCAGATCGTTCAGTGACAGCGCCAGCTGGTGCCCCTCCATACCGGGACTGCTCTGGGTGCAGATGACGGAAAACCGGTGTTGCTTCCGGGTGAGTAAACGAAAAAGCGCCAGCACAACCGAGCTGGCGCTGTGGGTCATGATCACGGCATTGGCGGGAATCTTCCCGCTGGCATGCTCAGCGATCGCCGCACTGGCATTGTCCAGTTCACGGGTAACCTGCTTGACCGCGTCCAATGGCTTGTTGCCATCATTTAACAGCGACTCGACCTTCGCCATGGCGTTGCCAATCACGATCATGCTGGGGCGGGCGTTGCGGAGTTCCTGCAGCAGGGGTGCCAGATCGGCCGGTTGCGGGTCGGTTGCCTCCACACAGGCTGCCAGCCCCCTGAGTGTATCCAGTGCCAACGCGGTGGCCCCGGACTCGTAATCCT
>NZ_JAWLDU010000119.1:0-4088 GCF_041686475.1 Marinobacter sp. | reverse complement strand
TTCGGTGTTCAGCTTTCGTTTCCGGAATCCTCCAGCAGGCGCTCCGCCTCTGCATCACGGCCATTGGCACGGTAGGCTTCCGCCAGATGCCGGGCAATTTCTTCAGAGTCGGGTGCCAGGCTGTGGGCCTTTTCCAGTAATTCGAGGCTTTCTGCGTGCTCCCCGTTTTTCAGTAAAATCCAGCCGTAGGTGTCGGCCACGGCGGCGCTCTCCGGGCTCAATTCATAGGCTTTTTCAGCCAGCGCCAGGGCTCCGGGGTTTTCGTTTTCCTGATAGATCCATGCCAGGTTATTCAGGGCGGCCACGTTGTCGGGTTCCATTTCGACCAGTTTCTCATACAGAACCACCGCCTCTTCCGTTTTGTTGTTGCTCTGATGCAGGGAAGCGAGTGTCATCATCAATCCGGTGTTGTCCGGGTCTTTTTCCAGGGCAAGCTGGTAGAGCTCCGAAGCTTCTGTGTACTCCTGTTGGCTCTCAAAATACCGGGCCTCTACGATAAACGGCGATGAGGACTCGGGGTGGGCCTGCTTGACGTCGCTGAGTATGTTGCGGGCCTCGCTGATGTCATCCTGCCTGAATGCCAGTGCCGCGGCCTGGAGCCCGATTTCTTCATGGGCCGGAAACAGTGCCCGCGCTCTGGCCAGTACCTCGGTTGCCTGTTCGGTACGGCCGCGCTGAGCGAGTTGCGTGGCGATGCCGTTGTATACGTTGGCCACCAGCCGCTCGGCGGGCGCCGGCGTGTCTTCGTCCTCGCGCTCGGTGAGGCTGGCGGTGAGTTCGTCCGCACGTGCCTGGTCCTCATTGATCAGTGCCGATTCAAGTAAAATCAGCCTTGGCCCCACGGCTTCCGGGTGGGTCTCATGGAGCTCCTCCATCAGAGTTTCCATATCATCGCGCGGGAGAATTGCCGCCAGGCGCTGCAGGGCCTGACGGTTATCCGGTGACAGGCGTAAAGCCTCGGTGTACAGGCTTTGTGCCTGTTCCGTGTCGTCTCTGGTTTGCGCCAGTCTGCCGAGGGCAATCAATGGAACGGCGTTCTCCGGCTCGGCGGCGGAGGCCTGTTCATAGAACTGGGCGGCCCGCTCCGGGTTTTCCAGTTGTTGCTCAAGATTGCCGCGCACCATCAGTGCCTGGACGCTGTCCGGTTCGGCTTCCAGCCAGTTATTGGCGGTTTCAGTGGCCGCTTCCGGGTTTCCGGCTGCCAGCTGAGCTCTGATCAGCATCTGCCTGGCGGGTGCGGAGCCCGAATCCCTGTCCATGGCCTCCCGTGCCAGCGCCACCGCTCGGTCGGCGTTCCCCCGCTGGATGTGATAATCCGCGTACCTGAGCCTCAGAGCGTTGTTGTCGGGGTTAAGCTCAAGGGATTTTTCGATGAATTGTTCGCCGCTTTCGATGTCCCCGCTTGCCAGTGAGGCGATGCCTACGAGGGCCAGGGTGGCCGGGTCCGAATCCTTGTCATCAATCTGTTCAAGAATTTCCCGCGCGCCTTCCGCATCCCTCATTCGCAGGCGTGTGGCGGCCAGCAGCCGGTTAGCCTGTTCAGACTCATCCAGGGCGGCAACCGGCGCGAGGAGTGTCTCGGCCTCTTCGACGCGGCCCTGCCGGAAACGAATCAGACCCAGCATCATGGCGGCCTGCTCGTTCTGTGGTGACTGGGTGAGTACCTCCTCAAGATACCGCGCGGCATTGTTCAGGTCGCCTTCGTCAAATGCCTCTTGTGCGGCAATCATGTTGCTTCTCAGCATGCCCGGTGCTGACTTGGACAGAATCTCCTCGTAGACGAAGGCCTCCGAGGATTTGCCCTGTTGCCTGAGGACGTCAATCAGGTCGGACATGGTGCGGAATTTCTGAAAGGTCATCAGGTCGTACTGGCCAATTGTTTCCAGTGCGTTGATGTAAGCCTGTTCCGCATCGGCCCATTGCTCGTTGGCGTGGGCGGTTCGCGCTTTGAGTAGCCACAGGTCCACGTGATCCTGGTCCAGTTCTTCGGCCTGGGCGATGTACTCATTGCCCTGTTCCGGATCGTTTTGGCTGAAGGCAACTTGCGCAAGGCCAATGAGGGGCCGCACGGCTCCCGAATTGGTATCCCGGGCAGCAGCATAGGCGTCCGCAGCCTCTTCGGGGCGGTTGGCGGCAAGGTGGATGTCGCCCCTGAGCAGGCTGGCTTCCAGTTCGTGCATCCGGTCCGGCTCTTCCAGGGCTTCCAGGGCAGCCAGGGCCTCGTCGTATTCCTGCTGCATCAGCCGGGCCTCAGCGCGTATCAGCGCTGCATCGTTGAGACTTTGTTGGCTGATGGACTCTTCACCGATGTCTGCAAGCAGCTGGTCAAGCTGGCGCTCGGCATTGCGGGCATCACCGGCGGTCAGCAGGTTATTGATGATGATCAGGTAGGGCTCGATGCGCTCCGGCTGCATCTCTATGGCGCTACGCGCCTCCAGCGTGCTGGCCTTGAGCTCACCCTGGCGCTGGAAAAAGCGCGACTGGTCCAGGTGGCTGAGGTACTGGATTTCGTCCTGGCTCATTTCATCGTTGTCGCCGCTGCAGCCTGCAAGGGCCAGCGAAATGGCAATTGAAAGAAGGGTGGCGCGTACTGCGGATACTGGTCTCATGGCCCTTTTCCTTTCCTTTCTGGGTATTGTTATGGATTCCCTGCCTGCTACTCAGGCACTTGGTGATTCAGCAGATGTCTCTATACGGTATTTGTCGGTCAGGTTATAAAGCGTCGGCCGGGTGACGCCCAGCAGGCGTGAGGCCTGGGCCATATTGTAACCACAGGACTGAAGTGCCTGTATGATGGCCGCCCGTTCCGCATTTTCACGCACCTGCCGCAGGTTCAGCTGGCTTTCAGAGCCTTCCTGGTCGCAGTTGAGCTCCAGGTCGGCCGCGGTCACCCGTTTGCCATCGGCCATGATGGTGGCCCGCTTCACCTTGTTGATCATTTCCCGCACGTTGCCGGGCCAGGGGTGGTTCTTGATGGCCTTGATGGCGTCTTCGGTGAAGGCGAGGTTGGCGCGGTCCATCTGATTGCCCAGGGACTTCAGCAGCGATTGCGCGATTACCAGGGCATCGCCTTCTCGCTCCCGCAGGGCGGGTACGTCCAGGGTGATTTCGCTGATGCGGTAGTAGAGGTCTTCCCGAAAGGTGCCCTGGTTGATGAGATCCTGCACGTCACGGTGGGTGGCGCACACAACCCGCACGTCTACGGCAACCGGTTTCACCGAGCCGACCCGGTCTACCACCCGTTCCTGCAGGAAGCGCAGTAACTTGGCTTGCAGGGGCATGGGCATGTCGCCGATTTCATCCAGGAACAGGGTGCCGCCGTTGGCGTTTTCAATTTTCCCCTTTTTGCTCTGGGTGGCGCCGGTGAAAGAGCCTTTCTCGAAGCCGAACAGTTCGCTTTCCAGGAGGTTTTCGGGGATGGCGGCACAGTTGATCGCCGCAAACGGCTTTTCTGATCGGTGGCTCAGGTCGTGCAGGGCGCGGGCGAGCAGTTCCTTGCCGGTGCCGGTCTCGCCGGTGATCAGGGTTGTTACATCCGTGGGCGCGACTTTTTCCAGGGTGCGGCAGATGGTGAGCATCTGCGGGCTGGCGGCAACAATGCCTTTGATACTGGTGCCATTACGCTGGCGGGCCAGTTCGCGGTTGTCCCGCTCCAGTTCTGCGAGCCGGAAGGCGCGGTTGACCACGAAGGTGAGGATATCGGCATCCAGGGGCTTCTGGTAGAAGTCGCTGGCGCCCATGCCAATGGCCTTGACGGCGTTTTCCTTATCCTCACGGCCGGTGACCACGATGATTTTGGTCATGGGCGCAAGCCGGAGAATGTCGTCCAGGAGCAGGAAGCCTTCCGACGCGCCACCGGGATCGGGGGGCAGGCCCAGATCCAGGGTGACAACGTCCGGTTCGTTTCGTCGCAGGGCCGCGAGGGCGGTCTCCCGGTCTGCGGCCACGGTTACTTCCAGATCCTCGCTGAAACACCAGCGCATTTGGCTCTGCAGGCCAGGATCGTCCTCTACGATTAAAAGTCGTCTACTCACAACGGCTACAAATCCCTTTCTGTATTGTGATGGTCTTGCGGTGAACCCTCTCAC
>NZ_JAWLDU010000118.1:0-4090 GCF_041686475.1 Marinobacter sp. | reverse complement strand
ACCTGGATCGGGCGGTCGCCGCTGTTGCCGACTTCGATGGTGATGCGTTCGCGGCCTTCGCAGAGTTCGATGTCGCCGTCTTTTAAATCGTATTCTCCGGGGATCATGGCGAGCTCCTTAGACTATGGGGTTGTGGACGGTGACGAGTTTGGTGCCATCGGGGAATGTGGCTTCGACTTGCACTTCGTCGACCATTTCAGCCACGCCTTCCATTACGTCGTCGCGGGTGAGGATTTCGGTGCCTGCGGTCATCATTTCTGCCACGGTGCGGCCTTCGCGGGCGCCTTCCATGATTTCGGCGCTGATCAGGGCGACGGCTTCGGGGTAATTGAGTTTCAGGCCTTTTGCTTTTCGGCGTTCTGCTAACAGGGCTGCGGTGAAGAGGAGCAGCTTGTCTTTGTCTCTTGGGGTTAGTTCCATTTTTGTTCTCCTTCGAACTTGGAGCCTTTCGGCGGAAGGGGCCATGCTTCCGGGATACGCTGTGAATACGTCCATGTAAGCTCGACAAAAACATCCATGTTTTTGACGATCCCGGAAGCATGGCCCCTCCCGCCTTTTCTGAATTTCGAGTCGTGACAGATCACGGTGATCAAATCCGACCAATGTCCACTGCGAACACCAAGTTGTTGCGCTAACTCGGATTTCCGCCGAACAGGGCGGGGTGAACCGTCCGGGGATGTCGAAAACATGGATGTTTTCGTCAAGCGTACAGGGAAGTATTTACAGCGTGCCCCGGACGGTTCACCCCGCCCTGTTCCCGCACAAAATCTCATGTCAGCCAAATCCTCGGAATAACCGCAGAACAACCGGTCAATAGAGGCCGCAGCAACTCCCAGGCTCGCTGACATACATCCCAGGCTTCATTGCGTTCATTGCCCAGGTACCGCAACAGCACCACGCCCCGGCGCCGGGTGATGGCCCAGCGGTTTGAGGCTGGTAGTTGTTCGCGGATTGCCTCTATGGCATCGGCTTCGTCTTCCAGGCCGACTACCCACAAAGTGGCCTGAACTGTGGCACCACCCTGGCCCCATTTGCCTTTGAAGCGGGCATGCGTGGGGTCGAGGATCTGGCGTTCCAGCCATAACGGCTTGCCGTTCTGGTTCAGGCGGAAGCGTTGTTCCAGGTGGCCGGTGACGAAAGGCAGATTACCCACCGGGCGGCCGAGAGCCAGGACTTCCCAGCCGATGCACTTGGCGCCAGCCTCCAGGTCGATGGTGGTGGTCTGTTCGCCTTTGGAGCCGTTGAAGGCCAGGATTTCCTGGGGGAGGTATTCCAGGGTGCCGCCCTCTTCCACGTTCAGCTTTGTGTGTTGCTGCCAGGCCACGCCGTTGCTGTCGGCTTTGTAGAGTTTGGCGGCCGCAGGTGTTGTCACCAGGCTATGGGCGCCCGCGCCGACCGACACGTCGATTCCCAGTGAGTCACCGCTGACTAAACCGCCAGGCGGGTGTAACAGGTAGACGTGGCAGCAGCCGGTTTTGCCTTCGGGATAAAAAGGTCGCTGCACCCGTAACGGGCCCTGGTGTCGAATGCGGGTCATGCGAGTGACGGTCTGCTCCCGTTCCTGCCGGGCTTCGAAGCCCAGGGACAGGGTTGCTGCCCAGCGCCTCGATTGGTCGAAGCGGTGGCCTGAATCCGCCTGTATGGGCAAACGTTCGTAGACTGTCATACCGTCAGGTGCTTCTTGATGAGTTCGTCGGAAAGTTCGCCGATGTCGCCCTCGGCTACGCGGCGGCCGCGGTCCATGATGGCGAAGTGGTCGGCAAATTTGCGGGCGAAGGGCAGCTTCTGTTCCACCAGCAGTACCGTCAGGCCGTCTTCTTCAATCAACCGACGGATGACTTCGCCGATCTGGGTAACGATATTGGGCTGTATGCCCTCCCCAGGTTCGTCCAGGATCAGCAGCCTGGGCTCGATCACCAGCGCGCGGCCGATGGCCAGTTGCTGCTGCTGGCCGCCGGACAGGTCGCCGCCCCGGCGGTTTTTCATTTCTTTCAGCACCGGGAACAACTCGTACACCCGCTCCGGGATTTTCCGGCCGCCATCCTTGCGCACGGCAAGGCCAACGCGGAGGTTTTCTTCCACAGTCAGCAGCGGAAATATCTGGCGGCCCTGGGGCACGTAGCCAATGCCCATGCGGGAGCGGTCTTCCAGTTTCTGTTTGCTCAGTTCGGTGCTGCCGTCAAACAGAATGCTGCCACTGCTGGCGGTTTCCTCGCCCATCACGCATTTCATCAGGGTAGTTTTGCCCACGCCGTTGCGGCCCATCACGCAGGTGCATTTGCCCTGGGGTACGTCCAACTCCAGATCCCAGAGAGTGTGGCTTTCACCGTAGAACTGGTTCAGCTTGTCGATCTTTAGCATCAGGTTATCGCTGGACATCAGGCTTCCTCCCCCAGGTAAACCTTGATCACTTCCGGGTCGTTGGAGACCTGGTCCATGGTGCCTTCGGCCAGCACGCTGCCCTGGTGCAGTACAGTCACCTGGCGGGCGATGGAGCGCACGAAGCCCATGTCGTGTTCCACCACTACAACGGACTGTTTGCCGGCCAGGCTGGTGAGCAGTTCGGCGGTGCGTTCCATTTCCTGTTCGGTCATGCCCGCTACGGGTTCGTCCACCAGCAGCAGCCGTGGCTTCTGCATCAGCAGCATGCCGATTTCCAGCCACTGTTTCTGGCCGTGGGAGAGGATGCCTGCCAGTCTGTCCCGCAGTTGTTGCAAACCGATGGTTTCCAGCACTTCGTCGATGCGGTCCCGGTATTCCGGGTTCATGATGGCGGTCAGGGTGGGCAGGATGCGTTTGTCGGCGGCCATGGCCAGTTCCAGGTTTTCGAACACCGTAAGCGCTTCAAACACAGTCGGTTTCTGGAACTTGCGGCCAATGCCCAGGCTGGCGATTTCCGGTTCGTTCATCCGCAACAGGTTGTGGCGGCTGCCGAACCAGACCGAGCCGGTATCCGGGGCGGTTTTACCGGTGATGATGTCCATCATGGTGGTTTTGCCCGCGCCGTTGGGGCCGATGATGCAGCGCAGTTCGCCGTCGTCGATGGTCAGGTTCAGGTTGTTGATGGCTTTGAAGCCGTCAAAGCTGACGTTGACGTCTTCCAGGTACAGAATCGGCCCGTGACGGACGTCCACCGGGGACGCCACCGGAGTCAGAAACTCGAATACCCGGTCCCGGTTTGCAATTTCTTCCAGCAGGCTCATGCGGTTGCCTCCTTGCCGGTGTCGGGATTGCGGTCGGTATCAGTGGGCTCGTCTTTCTTTTTTCGACGACTGGCCAGCAGGCCGGCGATGCCCTTCGGCAGGAACACCGTTACCAGAACGAACAGGCCACCCAGGGCGAACAGCCAGGCGTCCGGCATCACGCCGGTGAACACGGTTTTGGCATAGTTCACCAGAATCGCGCCGATCACTGCGCCGTAGAGGGTTGCGCGGCCGCCAAGCGCCACCCAGACCACAATCTCGATGGAGAAAATCGGGGAGAATTCACTGGGGTTGATGATGCCCACCTGGGGCACATAGAGCGCACCGGCAACACCGGCCAGCATGGCCGACACCACGAATACGAACAGCTGCACCCGCTCTACCCGGTAGCCCAGGAAGCGGGCGCGGGCTTCGGCGTCACGGCAGGCAACGCTGACCCGGCCCAGCTTGCTGGTAACAATGCCGCGGCAGATCAGGTAGCCAATCGCCAGCGCTATGCCGGTAGCGATGAACAGCCCCAGCCTTGTGGCGTCGGTGCGCAGGTTGAAGCCGAGTATGTCGCGGAAGTCAGTCAGGCCGTTGTTGCCGCCAAAGCCCATTTCGTTGCGAAAGAACGCCAGCATCAGTGCAAAGGTCAGCGCCTGGGTGATGATGGAGAGGTACACCCCGGTCACCCGTGAGCGGAAGGCCAGGAAGCCGAACACCAGCGCCAGCAGGCCCGGTGCCAACAGCACCATGATGAAGGCGAACCAGGCCATGTCGAAGCCCAGCCAGTACCAGGGCAATTCCTCCCAGTTGAGGAACACCATGAAGTCCGGCAGTACCGGGTCGCCGTAGGTGCCGCGGTCGCCGATCTGGCGCATCAGGTACATGCCCATGGCGTAGCC
>NZ_JAWLDU010000056.1:0-18115 GCF_041686475.1 Marinobacter sp. | reverse complement strand
ATCACGTCCACTTCTTCCTGGGCCAGCAGTTCGCGGGCCTTTTCAGCAAACAGCGGCCAGTCAGAGGCCGGGTCCACAACCACGGCTTCCAGTTCACGTCCCAGCACGCCACCTTTGGCGTTCTGCTGTTCAATCAGCATTTCAACGGTGTCTTTCAGCACGGTTTCACTGATAGCCATGGTGCCGGAGAGCGAGTGCAGGATGCCTACCTTGATAGGGTCTTCCGCCGCCACGGAATTAAAAGAGATGGAAAGTGCGAGCGCAGAGAGGCCCAGTTTCACGTGTTTTTTGATGCTCATGGTGCGCGTCCTTTTCTAGTTGGGGTATGCAGTTCGTCTTGAAACGCTCCATGCCCTCTGCATCTGCTGTTCCAGCTTTCACCAATCCCCATCCAAAACAGCGAGTTATCTAGTATACAAGCTGTCAGCTGTCCTTCTTACTGCGTTCCCGAGCCATCAAATCCAGGGATCAGGGGCCTTTTTCTGGTGCATGCGCCCATCAATGGTGCACCCTGAAAATGTCTCTTTTCTCACCATACGTTTATATCTGTCTGTTTATAATAGTTATTTTTAAATTCTTTTCGGATGGCACGGCCATTGCCGTTGCTCATGTATACAAGTTGATAACGCACGTGAGGATGCACCATGCCCGCTACAACCGGATGGACCATTGAGGACTGGCGAAAGGCCTACCAATCGGGTACCAAGCCTGAAGACCTGCTGGGTGAACTGGTCGCCAGCCTGGATAAAACCGACAACGCCTGGATTGCACTATCAGGAAGCACGCAGTTACAGGCAGCGTTGTTCGATCTGGCGGGCACACTCAATAAGGTGGGCGGTGATATCAGCCGTCTTCCGCTTTATGGGGTTCCTTTCGCGGCCAAGGACAATATAGACGCCGTCGGGTTCGAGACCACAGCGGGCTGCCCGGCCTATGCCTATACGCCGGACGAGGACGCCACGGTGATTGCCCGGCTGAAGGCCGCGGGCGCCGTGTTGATCGGCAAGACCAATCTCGACCAGTTTGCCACCGGGCTGGTGGGCACCCGCTCGCCCTACGGGGCGGTATCCAATGCCTTCAAGCCGGAAGTGATCAGCGGCGGCTCCAGCTCCGGCTCCGCGTCGGTTACCGCCCGCGGCCTGGTGCCTTTTGCGCTGGGTACGGACACCGCCGGCTCCGGCCGGGTGCCTGCAGGGCTGAACAACCTGGTGGGTTTGAAACCCACCAGGGGGCTGTTCAGCATCCACGGTGTGGTACCGGCCTGCCGTTCCCTGGATTGCGTTTCGATTTTTGCACTGACGGTGAACGACGCCGGCAAGGTGGCGGATGCCATGGACGGTTTTGATGCAGAAGATGCCTTCTCCCGCAAGGCGCCCTACGCCCTGCCTCTGGATGGCCCGGCCATTCGCCGCCCAGGCCCGATCAATCGCCTCGCCATTCCGGAGCACCCACAATGGTTTGGCGACCAGCAGGCGGAAGCAGCCTGGAATACCGCCGTCAGTCTGTGGCGCCAGCAGAACGTTGAGCTGGTTCCACTGGATTTCAGCCCCATGCTGGAACTGGCCGCTCTGCTCTATGAAGGCCCCTGGGTGGCAGAGCGCCACGCCGCGGTGGAATCCTTCATGGCAAACCATGGCAGCGATATGAACCCGGTGGTGAAAGGCATCATCGGCAAGGCCACAAAGTTCACAGCCACGGATACCTTCGGGGCCCAGTACCGCAAGGAAGAACTGCTGCGCCAGATTGACGAACTGCTGGCCGATATAGACGCCCTGCTGGTGCCCACCGCCCCCACGGCGCCGACCATTGAAGCGGTCAACAAAGACCCGGTCACCCTCAACAGCCAACTGGGCACCTACACCAATTTCGTCAACCTGGCGGATTTCAGCGCCCTGGCCATACCCGCCGGCTTCCGCGACGACGGCCTGCCATTCGGCCTAACGCTGATTAGCGGCGCCTGGAAAGACACCGAACTGCAGCATCTGGCCTGCCAGTGGCTGAATGCCCACCCAACTCCCCTGGGCGCCACCGACAAGCCACGGCCGGAAGAAACGCCCGGGGCGGCGATTTCCACGCCCACCGTGCAGGTGGCCGTGGTAGGCGCCCATCTCAGTGGCATGCCTCTGAATACCCAGCTTACCGAGCGCTATTCCGTACTGCTGGAGCAGACCACCACCTCCGCCAATTACCGGCTCTACGCCCTGCCCAACACCACCCCACCCAAACCCGGGCTGAAGCGGGTAGCACCGGGCGAAGGTGAGCAAATCATCGTGGAAGTCTGGGAGATGCCCGCCTCGGCGTTCGGCTCCTTCGTGGACCTGATCCCCGCGCCGCTGGGCATCGGCAGTGTCGAGCTCGCCGATGGCCGTTGGGTGAATGGGTTTATTTGTGAGGGCTATGGATTCGAGGGGGCTCGGGATGTGACTGAGTTTGGTGGTTGGCGCGGGTTTTTAGGGTCCGGCTCTGGAGCCGGGCCCGGGGTCTGACCTGGCGAAATTCGGTGAAATGGTGAGTGCAGAGATCGCCGGAAACATCTGGAAGTGTCTGGTAAAACCGGAGAGATCAGTGCCATGCAAGTTGAGCCTGGCAAGGCTGTGACTACCGGGGAGCCTCTGTTAAGCATCAAAGTTTAGCTTGAGAGTTGTGCCGCACTGGCCTCTTAATTTGGAGTATCGCCGCTGGGGGAAACAGGGAAAATGGCAACAAACACCAAAAGAAAAGAGTCCATGGCAGACAGGGTTTACGAGGCCCTGAAGGACGACATCTTTGAGTATCGGCTGATCCCCGGCGACAAATTCAGCGAGGGCGATGTGGGAACACGCCTGAATGCCAGCCGGACGCCCGTGCGGGAGGCGCTGTATCGGCTGCAGCGGGAAGGGTTTGTCGAAGTGCTGTTCCGCAGTGGCTGGCAGGTGAAGCCGTTTGATTTCCAGCAGGTCGAGGAACTCTACGACCTGCGCATCACCCTAGAACGGGCCGCGATGCACAAGATCTGCCAGCAATCCGAAATACCCCAGACCGTAAAAACCCTCACCGCCATCTGGAACCCCGACCACCCCTCCGAACGCGCCGTTGGCAGTACCGTGCGGGCGCTGGATGAAAGCTTCCATTGCGATCTTGTGGCCGCCGCGGGCAACCGGGAGATGACGCGGATTCACCGGGAAATTACCGACCGACTGCGGATTATCCGGCGGCTGGACTTTACTCGCGACGACCGGATAGACGCCACCTACCGGGAACACGCCGAAGTACTGGAGGCTATCCGGGCCGGTCATGCTGTGGAGGCAGCGGACCGGTTAACGCGCCACATCCGCATCAGCCAGAAGGCCGTACGGGAGATTACCATGGAGAAAATTCGCGAGGCCGCGGAAGCCCATCAATCGTTCTCCGGAAACACTACCGACCTTTCCATGGCGCCGGAAAAAAAATCGTAAAAACCTGAACTTATATTCACTACTATCAAAGCTGCATTGATTACAAATCTGTAAGAGATATCGCACAAACCACAGAGCGATTGTCCGATTTGCTGACAACGGATCCCACGTAGAATGATCAGCGTCAAGGATGAGAAGCCGGCACGGAAAGCTGGCTCAGGGAAGATCACTCCAGGGATCAGGAGTTGCCCAGGAAATCAGGGCTTACAGGGACGAAAAACAGGGATGATGCGCGAAGGACATTGCGCAGCCTGAGGGACCAGGCATGGGGTCAGCCACGGGCTCGGAATCACATGGAATGTGTTCCGGTCCGTGCACTTTCCCTCCCCTATCGGTTCCTACTTCTTGCTACACCAGCTCCGCCGCTTTTACGTCCTGACGAATAATCAGACACGTAAATTAAATCTCAGGAGCTTTTAAACATGAAACGCACCCCTCTGATGGCCATGATGGTCCTGCTGTTCAGCCTGTTCACCGGTTTCGCCCAAGCTGAACCTGCAACCATCAATATCAATACCGCCGACATCGAAACCCTGGCCGACCTCAACGGTATCGGGCAGAGTAAGGCCGAAGCCATTGTGGCCTATCGCGATGCCAATGGCCCTTTCCAGTCCAGCAATGACCTGACCAATGTCAAGGGCATTGGTGAGCGCACGGTTGAAAAGAACGCCAAGCGCCTGTCTGTTGAATAAGCCTGCCGGGCAGCGGTCTGGCGCCGCTGCCCACCTTTCCTGAAAACTTCCCATAAAGTCGTCTGGCAACAGCTTCTTCGCCACCCTATGATTGACTGTTACAGTCAACGATTTCTTCGAGTGGCATCGCTATGGTTGATCCCATCAAGGTTTATCCGGCCAAACCTTCCAAAGTGTATTTTTACGGCACCTGTCTGGTGGATATGTTCTACCCGGACGCGGGCATGGCTGGCATCCAGTTGCTGGAACGGGAAGGCATTGAGGTCATCTACCCCGAAGACCAGACCTGTTGCGGCCAGCCTGCCTATACTTCCGGCTACCATGACGAAGCCCGTGCGGTTGCAAAGGCCCAGCTCGGGCTGTTCCCGGAAGACTGGCCCATTGTGGTTCCTTCCGGTTCCTGTGGCGGGATGATGCGAAAGCACTACCCGGCGCTGTTCAAGGATACCGCCGATGACGTGAAAGCGGCGGAAATTGCCGGGCGGATCTGGGAACTGACGGATTTCCTGGTGAACGTGTGCCATATCAAACTGGACGACCTTGGCGAGCCCACTACCGTGGCCATGCATACCTCCTGCTCGGCACGCCGTGAAATGGGCGTGGCGGAAGTTGGCCCGAAACTGCTGGGGCAGCTGAAGAACGTAAACCTGGTGGAACAGGTGCGGGCGGAGGAATGTTGCGGCTTCGGTGGTACCTTCGCGGTACGCCATCCGGAGATTTCCGGCGCCATGGTCAGTGAAAAAGTGGACACCCTGGTCAATACCGGAGCCAAGGAATTCGTTACCACGGATTGTGGTTGCCTGATGAACATTGACGGATACGCAGAGAAAAACCATAAGCCGGTGACCGGCCAGCACATTCTGAGTTTTCTCTGGGAACGCACTCACGGCGATGGGAGCAAGCGCTCATGAGCGAAACAGCTGAACAGTCCCCCCATCACATTGATGTAAAGGAATTCCACCCGCGTGCCCGGGCGGCGCTCCACAACCCGCAGATTCGTCAGAATTTCCGCAAGGCGATGGACGGGCTGATGACCAAGCGCAAGTCTTCCTTCGAGGGCTGGGACCTGGAAACCCTGCGGGACCTGGGTGCCAATATCCGCCTGCGGGCGCTTGCCAACCTGCCGGATCTGCTGGAGCAGCTGGAACAGAAGTTGACCGAAAACGGCATTACCGTGCACTGGGCCAACGATGGCGACGAAGCCTGCGAGATCGTGCGGGACATCTGCGTGGCCCGCAAAGCCAAGAGCGTGATCAAGGGCAAGTCCATGGTCTCCGAGGAAATGGAGCTGAACCATTACCTGGAAGAGCAGGGCATAGAAGCACTGGAGTCGGACCTGGGCGAGTACATCGTGCAACTGGCCGAGGAAACGCCGTCTCATATCATCATGCCGGCGATTCACAAGAACACCGAAGAGATTTCCCAGCTACTGCATGACAAGACCGGCACCGACCTGTCCCACGATGTGGAGTACCTGACGGCCAATGCCCGCCTGCAGTTGCGTGAGAAATTCATGAATGCGGATGTGGGTGTGTCCGGCGTGAACTTTGCGGTCGCTGAAACCGGCACCCTGTGCCTGGTGGAGAACGAGGGCAACGGGCGCATGACCACCACGGTGCCGCCCTGCCACATTGCGGTAACCGGCATCGAGAAGGTCGTGCCCAACCTGGAAGACGTCACCGCCTTGCTGGCACTGCTGACCCGATCAGCCACCGGCCAGCACATCACCACCTATTTCAACATGATTTCCGGGCCCCGCCAGCTCGGTGAACTGGACGGCCCGGAAGAAGTCCACGTAGTGCTGGTGGATAACGGCCGTTCCACCATCTACCAGGATGATGAACTGCTGGACACCCTGCGCTGTATCCGCTGCGGCGCTTGCATGAACCACTGCCCGGTTTATACCCGTGTTGGCGGTCATGCCTACGGCACCACCTACCCGGGGCCCATTGGCAAGATACTGATGCCCCATATGGTGGGCCTGGACGAAGGGCGGCACCTGCCCACCGCCTCGAGCCTGTGCGGTGCCTGTGGCGAAGTGTGCCCGGTGAAGATTCCCATACCGGACCTGCTGGTGCGCCTGCGCCAGGAAGCCGTTGACGGTGACAAACTGCACCCTGCCAAGGTTCGCGGCCACGGCGCCAAACGCAGCAGTATGGAAGCCATGATCTGGAAAGGCTGGAGCTGGATGCACGCCCGCCCAGGGCTCTATCGCATGGGCACCAACCTGGGCGCCCGCTTCCGCAAGCTGCAGCCGGGTAAGATCGGTGGCTGGACGCAGTACCGCACGGCGCCGAAACTGGCCGCCAAAACACTTCACGAACGGATGAAGGAGCGCAGCCAGTGAGTTCCCGCGATACAATTCTCCAGCGCTTGCGCCACCGCACAGGCGGCGAACTGACCGCTCCGGAATGCGACTTCTCGGTGCTCAACCGCCCCGAATGGAGTACGGCTGAAAAGCTCGACATGTTCGAACAGACCATTGAGTCCGTCCATGGCGAAGTGCATCGCACCACCGAAGACGGCTGGATCGATCGCCTGGCGGAAATCCTGCAGACCCGGAGCGCACAGACCCTGCTGATTGCAAAGCAACACGAGATCGGCAAGGCACTGCAAAGCGCCACCAAAAACCGCGAGGACCTGCCGCAACTGCTGGTCTACGATGAGCCGGTGGAAAGCTGGCAGAACGCGCTGTTCAGCGACGTGGACGCCGGCATTACGTCCACCCGTGGTGGTATTGCGGAAACAGGCTCGCTGATCCTTTGGCCATCGGTAGACGAACCACGGCTGATGAGCCTGGTGCCGCCTATCCATATTGCGGTGCTGAAAGCCAGCGAGCTTTACACCACCTTTCACCAGGCCATGCAATCCCAGAACTGGGGTACTGGCATGCCAACCAATGCGCTGTTAATCTCCGGACCATCGAAAACCGCTGACATCGAGCAAACCCTTGCCTACGGTGTTCATGGTCCCAAGGAACTGATCGTATTGGTTATTGAATGATTCAAGGCGCATTACTGATCGCCCTGGCCGCTCTGCTCTGGGCGACCACCGGCGTCGTCGCAAAATTTCTGTTTACCGGCACCGAACTGCAGGCTGTCACTCTTGCCTTACTGCGCCTGGTGGTGGCCCTGCCGTTTTTTTTGTGCTGATGCGCAGGGAACAGCGCACCTTCGCACGCAAATCAACACCCCTGCCAAAACTGACCGGCAAGACACTGTTGCCGCTGGTTGCTCTGGGCTGCTTCCAGGCCGTATACCAGGGTAGTTATCTGCTGGCAGTGGATATGACCGGGGCCGGTATCGCCACGCTGATCGCCCTGTGCCTGGCGCCGGTGCTGGTTGCCATACTGGCGGCACCGCTGCTGGGTGAAAAACCCGGGCTGGTCACCATACTGGCCCTTGTGGCAGCCATTGCCGGCACCGCCATGCTGGTGGTCAGCGATATGGACAGCGCCGGCACACTTCGCCTGGGCGGCATCCTGATGGCGGTTCTGGCAGCTTTTGTGTACGCCGGCTTCACTCTGACCAGCCGCCACACGTCCACGGGCACTCCGGTGTTCACCACGGCCTTTATCTGTTTCTTTACGGCAGCGCTAATCCTGCTACCGGTAGTGGCTGTAAGCGGTGGTTTCGAAGGGTTGAACAGCCTTGGCTTCGGGCAGTGGCTGATGGTGGCTTACATCGGCATTGTGCCGACCTGCCTGGGGTATCTCAGCTTCTTCACCGGCATGAAAACAACGCCAGCGACGTTATCCAGTATAATCGTCACGCTGGAGCCACTATTCGTGGCGCTGCTGGCCTGGGTTTTCCTGGGTGAAGAGCTGGGGGTAGTCGGAATCACCGGTGCGCTGATTCTGACCGCGGCAGTGATCGTGGCATCCAGAAGCAGTGCCGGACGCCGGCCCGGCACCGCCTGATCCTGCTTAAGCTTCCTCTTCGTCCCGGCGCTGCTTTTCAAGCATATTGGGCTGCAGGATTTCGATCCAGTAGCCGTCCGGGTCCTTGATAAAGGCCAGCCCTTTCATTTTGCCGTCGTCCGGCTTCTTGACGAACTCCACGCCAAGATTCTCGAAACGGGCACAGGCGCTGTAGACATCCGGCACGGCAACACCGATATGGCCGAACCCCTGGGGTTCGTCGTTGCCATTGTGGTAGCTGAAGTCCTCGTCGTTTTCGGTTCCCCAGTTGTGGGTCAGTTCCAGCATGGCTTCGCGGCCAAAAATGAAGGTGGTGCGATGGGCGTCGTCATTGGGCACCATGTTGGCCTGGCGGTCGTCCAGGTAGGCCAGAAAGTAGAGCGTAAACTGCATTTCCGGGAAATCGAGTTTTCTGACGAGGCGCATGCCCATTATCCGGGTGTAGAAGTCCATGGAGCGTTCGGGGTCTTTGATGCGCATCATGGTCTGGTTGAAGACGTAGCCTTCGGTTTCCGGGACTGGCGCTTCGTGCAGGCCTGGGGCTTGTTCGAAGTTCTTGGGCATGGGGGGCTCCCTTTTTTACGCGTTCAGGATTCAACCCTTATACTTGCGTGCGTGTCGGGGATATTTCAAGGGTCGGGCTGGCCAGTTGGTGTTCTTCGCCCTCGTAGTAGGCCTCTACCCTCGGATTCATCACCTTTCTCCACAGTGGCGGGATCATTGCCAGGACGACCATGGCGGCGTAGCCGGCCGGGAGTTGGGGGGCTATCTCGTGGTGGCGAAGGACCTGGTAGCGGCGTTTGGCCCAGGCGTGGTGGTCGCTGTGGCGCTGGAGGTGGAACAGGAATACGTTGGTGAGGAAGTAGTTGCTGTTCCAGCTGTGTTCCGGGCCGGTGCGTTCGTAGCGGCCGTTTTCGAGTTTGCGGCGGTGCAGGCCGTAGTGTTCGAGGTAGTTGACGATTTCCAGCAGGTTCAGGGCGATGAAGCTCTGGCCCAGGAAGAACGCCACGCCCAGCCAGCCGAAGGCGACGGTGAAAGCAGCCAGTGCCAGGGCGGAAAGGCTGTACCACCAGATCAGTTCGTTGCGCCAGTTGAAGGCTTTGTGGCCTTTTTTCTCCAGACGTTTGGCCTCCAGTTTCCAGGCGTTCATGAAGTTACGGGCATAGGCCTGGGGCAGGAAGTTATAGAGGGACTGGTTGTAGCGCGAGGAGGATGCATCCTCGGGAGTGGATACGTGCACGTGATGGCCACGCAGATGTTCCACCTTGAAGCCAGCGTAGCACACCAGTGACAACAAAAAGCCGCCGGCACAGGTTTCGAGCTTGCCGTCTTTATGGATGAGTTCGTGGGCAACGTTGATGCCCAGGCCTCCCACGATGCCGACGGAGAAGATCCAGCCAATGCCACCGGCCACATTAAAGATGCCGGAAGCCAGCACGAACATGCTCCATACCAGCAGCACCGCGAAGGCAGCGACCCAACCCAGGGTGATGAACTTGTAGAACACTTCGGAGTTCATGCGGGGCGCATCCATCTCCTCATCCGGGTTGAGAGCGTCTTTGCCCAGCAGCAGGTCAAGGATGGGAATGATGCCAAACACCACCACGGGAACGCCCCAGGCGAACAGGTTTACCCATCCAGTGGCCTGCCCGGCCGACAACAACAACGGCGGTAGTGCCAGGGGCAGCATGGCAATCAGGTAGCTGTATTTCTTGAGCGTCAGCAGCACTTTCCGGCGCGCGGATTCGGTACCCAGGGTTAAGCGTTTGGTACTCACGGGGTCTTACCTCATTGGCTGTTGCACTGGATTCTGTTGATCGCCTCTTGTTGACTGCATTATTGTCCTACAATCTGACAGTCGTCAACCTGGATTGGGTGAATTTTGATTACTATCTGGCCTGGCCGGCGGTAACTTCATGACAATCCTTGATTAAATGGCTGTGATAAACTTGCTGTGCATTTCACCGGTTCAGAGAGCCCCTATGGGTTTTCAGGTTCCTAACACCCTTGTCGAGCAGAGCGCCGACCTCGTGAGCCTGACGGCGGGCAGTCCATGACCAATATCCCGGACCAGGATTATCAACAACGTGCGTCCTGGCGCAGGCTGACGGTTTTCAGCCTGATTTTCATTGCCATGACGGCTGCCGGGCTCTATGCGGTATACGACCAGTTCGCGGGGCGCAGCGTCACGTTCGACCAGCACCTGCTGTCCCCACAAGCCATTGCCTCCGTTGTGACCCTGCTGGTTGTTTACTTCGTCGCGGACGGGCTGCGGCTGCACTTTACCCTGCGGGCACTGGGGCACCGTTTACCCTTCACGGTGGTTTTCAGGTTGGTTTTCATTAACCTCTTCTTCTCCAACGTTACGCCCATGGCCACCGGTGGCGGCTTTGCCCAGATCTGGTATCTGCAGCATCACGGCGTGCCGTTGGGCCGCGCCACTGCGGCAACCACTATCCGCACGGTGATCGCAGTAATCTTTATTTTCTCGCTCACCCCGGTTTTCCTGCTCACCCTTGACGCCCTGGATGGACAGCCTCTGGTTGGTGAAATGGGGCCGGTGCTGGCCGTGCTGATCCTCCTCTACCTCGGCTTTTTCATGGTGGTGCTGTTCCGCACCCACTGGCTGATCACACCGCTTGCGAGGCTGCTGAGTTTGCTGCACCGCTTCCATCTGCTGGGTGAGCGCCGCCATCGCCGCTGGCAGTTCAAGGCCAAACGGGAGATGCTGCGCTTCTCGCGCAGCTTTGGCGATTACCTTAAGGGGCCAAAACAGTTCGTTGCGCTTTCGGTACTGTTCACCTTTGTCTTCCTGCTCAGCCTGTTCAGCTTTCCGGCGCTGCTGATTTCAGCGCTGGACTATGAGGTAGACTACCTGGTGAGCACGGGTCTGCTGGTGGTGACTACCTTTGTGATGTATTTTTCACCCACACCCGGTGCATCCGGTATTTCGGAAGGTGTATTCGGCAGTTTTTTCCGCGACATACTGACGGCCAACCATCTGGTGCTGGTGACCATCAGCTGGCGATTCATCACCATTTACCTGGGCATGCTGGCGGGCCTGGTGATTCTGCAGCGGGAACTGGTGAGGAACCGAAAGGAAGCCCAATGACACGACGTCATCCATTAAAGATCCTTTTCTACATCAACCTCGCCATTGTCATGCTGCTGGTGGGGTACAAGGGCTACCTGAATTATTTCGAGCCGGATTATGAAGCCCTGCACACAGAGCAGGTCGACCGGATCCATGAGAACCTTTCCGACCCCGGTGGTTTCAGCTTTGCGGTTGTGGGCAACATCAACAACTCGGTTGGTGTCTTTGAAGAGCGCATCATTCCGGCGCTAAACCAGGCCGACCTGGATTTCATGGTGTCGGCCGGCAATGCAGTCAGCGGAGGTGGCGAAGACAAATACCGGGCGATCCAGGGCACGCTTTCACACCTGGAAATCCCCTACCTGCTCACCTTCGGCGAAAACGAATACGAGAACTTCGGCAGTTACCGGTTCTACGACCACTTCGGCCCTCATTTCTTCAGTATCAAGGTCGGCGGCGCCCAGTTTATTTTCCTCGACAGCACCGGAAAGACACCCTGGCAGTGGCAGGTCCGCTGGCTTAATGATCTGTTAAGCCAGGAGGAAAACCGGCCGCGATTTCTGTTTATCGGTCACCCTCTGATGGAACCGGAACAGGAAGCACCCTTCGAGGAGGAGGACGATTTCCTTCAGCCGCCGGAATTCCGGGATGCACTGATGGAAGCCATCGCCCGGCATCGGATCGACATGGTGTTTTCTGCCAATCTTTCCCTTTATGCCGACCAGGTCCAGGGGGACACTCGCTTCATAACCACCGGTGGTGCCGGAGGCCTGGTGCTGAACAACGATACCAGCTTCTACCACTATGTGCGGGTGGATGTGAGTGAGGACGATGAGATCAGCCACGCGCTGGAGCGCCTTGAAGCCAGGCAACATCCGGTACTGAGCACACTGGAATCCCTGTGGTTCTTCATCTACTCGCTGTTCTATGTGGGCTACGTGAATTTCATACTGCTGGTCAGCGTCTTCGTGCTGATCGGTACCAGGCTCTACGCCGCGATTTTCGTGGCAAAGGACTACTACCCCAATTACGACCTGGACCCGCAGCCCTGGCTCTCCCGGCATCTTCGTATTGCCATGTTCACCAATAACTACCTGCCCTTCATTGGCGGGGTACCGATCTCTATCGAACGCCTGAGGAAAGGCCTGGAAACCCTGGGCGACGCCGCGCTGATTGTGTGCCCTCGTTACCGCGACCAACCGGTTCATGAGTCCAACGTGGTCCGGGTTCCATCGTTGCTGGCCATGGGTGAGAACCGGGAGTTCCGGCTGGCCAATATCTTCCTGGCGCGTATCCGCAAAAGGCTGACGGCCTTCAAACCGGACATCATCCATGTGCATCATCCGTTCTGGCTCGGCTCCCTGGGGATATTTATCGCCAGGCGCCTGAAGGTGCCAACGGTTTACACCTATCACACTCGCCTGGAGCACTACGCGCATTTCGTGCCCCTGCCGGGCAATCTGTTCCGTAACCTGATCTCCCACGAACTGATCCGGCGGTTTGCCAACAAGTGCGATGGCGTCATCGTGCCCACCTACTCTACGGAAGAGTACCTGCGGATGATTGGCGTCAAGAGCGCCACCTTCGTGCAGCCAACCGGCATCGAGTACCAGCGTTTTCAGGAAGTGGATGACGATGATGTCCGTAAGCTGCGGGAGAACCTGAGCATCAGCGATGAAATCGTGTTTGTCAGCGTGTCGCGGCTATCCAACGAAAAGAACATCGACTTCATGATCGACGCCATTGACGAGCTACGCAGGCGCAGCGACCGCCCGTTCCGCTTTCTGATGATCGGAGAGGGCCACCAGCATCAGAGGCTGCAGCAACGTATCGATGAACTCGGTCTGCAGAAGCATTTCACACTGGTGGGCTCCATCCCGCCGGACCAGATGGCCACCTGGTATCACCTGGGTGATGTTTTCCTCTTTGCCTCAAAGTCCGAAACCCAGGGCATGGTTATTCTTGAAGCCATGGCGGCAGGGCTGCCGGTGGTTGCCGTGCGCTCCAGCGGCATTGACGATGTAGTACGCCACGGTTTTAACGGTTTCAAAACGCCGGAGAAGCAGGGCCAGTGGTGTGAACGTGTGCAACAGCTGCTGGAAGACGACACCCTGCGCAAGGAGCTTGCCGACCACGCCCTGGAATTTGCTGCGGACTATTCGGTGGAGCAGTTTGCCCGGGATGTGCGGGAAATCTATGCCCTTACCCTGGCACAGTACGCCTCCCGGTAAGCCTCTTCGCACCACTTTCAACACCCCACTTTCAATGTCGGAGATGATCGGTTTAAACTGTGAAAACGTACTTGTAAGGTACTTTTTAAAACCGGAGACAGACTGTGACAGGCATTCCCGTTGGTATCAGCACCTGTTTGCTGGGCAAGGAAGTCCGCCACGACGGCGGGCACAAACATTCCCGCTTCTGCACCCAGGTGCTCTCACGCCATTTCGATTTCTGTTCCATCTGCCCGGAACTGGAAGCGGGGCTGGGTGTGCCAAGGCCTGCCATCCATCTGCGGGAATACCAGGACGGCCTGAGGCTGATCGAAACCAAAGGCACAGCAGACCATACCGATGCAATGCAGGGGTTTATCGATGAAGTAATGCCAACGCTGGCGAACCTGCGCGGCTATATCCTGATGGCGAAATCACCCAGCTGCGGCATGGAACGCATCAAGGTGCACAACGAGAACGGGAACGTGGCCCGCCGCGACGGCCGGGGCCTGTTTGCCGAGGCCCTGATGCGGCATTACCCGCTGATGCCGGTGGAAGAGGAAGGCCGCCTGAACGATGACATGCTGCGGGAAAATTTCATTGAGCGGGTGTTTGCCTACGATGACTGGATGCAGAACGTGGCAGGCGACAACCTTAGTGCCCGTGCCCTGATCGAATTCCACACGCGGCACAAGTTCCAGCTGCTGGCCCATTCCGAAAAGATCTACCGCCAGTTGGGGCCCATGCTCGGGGACCTGAAATCAGAGCCACTGCGGGACATTGCCGACCGGTATATTACTTCATTCATGGAAGCCATGACCCTGCGGGTAAGCCGGGGCTCACATGTGAATGCGATGCAGCATCTGATGGGTTATCTGCGGGATTCGATGGCGGATGAAGACAGGAAGGTATTGATGGAACAGGTGGAGGCGTACCACCGGGGCGAGGTGCCACTGGTAGTACCCATGACCCTTCTTCGGATGGCCCAGCGGCGGGAGCCGGTGGACTACCTTCACACCCAGAAATACCTGACCCCCTACCCTGACGAGCTGGGGCTCAGGAACCGGGTCTAGCACCTGGCTTCAGAATCCGTACAGCAGCGACAGCGAGACCTGCGTATCAGTGGCTTCAGAGCCTTCCGGCTCGTCTGAAACATGCTGCACCCGGTAAGCCGCCTTCATTGAAAGGTTGCCAACCACTGTGGCCTGCAAGGAAGTTTCAGATTCTGTCACGGTATTATTCTCGTCGAGCCCGACCTCAGTGCTCAGCTTCTGCCGAAACAGGGCACTGTCGGACAAAGCATAGTCAAACTGACCCGCCAGCCGGGCAATCGCTTCTTTTTCGTCGCGGTCGCCGTCGTTGTCCGGCTCCTCAAGTTTGTTGAAGCGGTAACCACCACCGGCGGACAGATCAAGGAACGAACGCTCGCCGCGCTGCCAGAGCCGGTTACCGTAACCAGCAGTCAGGGACGACTGAAAGTCATATCCGGAAAAACGGTCATCCTCATAGGAGCCACGAAGAAACACATACTGGCTGCCCTCGAATTTATAATCGGTTTGCAGCTCCGCCTTGTATTTCTCGGTGGTGGTGGTGTCCTCCGATTCTGAAAACGACGAGCGGAATTCGCCCGTATTGCGCCAGTCAGCCACTTCATGAATCAGCCCGAGACGGCTGTTGATGTCGGTTTCCTCGGAATTACCAGAGGTGACCAGGACGCCAAGTTCGCCTTCCCCCTCCCAGTTATCGAATCCTTCTGCAAGCACCGTCGGTGACACAGCCAGCGAGACAATCGCAACGGTTGTTCTGAACTGCATGAAATCTCCTCGTGTCAACTGTCAGGATTTTGCACGGCGCTCACCCATGGCGCTGTTTCGGGCCTGCTGTTCACGCTCCGCCTTTTTCCGGGCCTTGCGTTCGGCAATAACGCGTGCCGCTTCGCCCCCTACGTGGGCTTCGCCACGCTGTTCCGCCAATCGCATCTGTCGCTCACGCTCGGCAAAACGGGCTTTCTGCTCTTCCGTCAGTGAATCGATGCACTGATGACAACTCACTCCCCGCTCGTATTCAGGGCGCTGCTTGTCTTCCTCGGTAATCGGCCGGCGACAGGCATGGCACTGATCGTACTCGCCCCGCTCCAGTTTGTGGTTCACCGTTACCCGGTCATCAAACACAAAGCACTCGCCCTGCCAGAGGCTCTGCGACTCCGGCACTTCTTCCAGGTACCGGAGGATGCCCCCTTTCAGGTGATAAACCTCATCGAAGCCCTGCTCTTTCAGAAACGCCGTGGATTTCTCGCAACGGATGCCCCCGGTGCAGAACATGGCCACCTTTTTGTGCTTGGAAGAATCCAGGTTTTCCTTTACGTACTCCGGGAATTCCCGGAAGGTATCCGTGGCCGGGTTCCTGGCGTTCCTGAAGGTTCCAATTTCCACTTCGTACTGGTTACGGGTATCCACTACCATTACGCCGGGGTCGGAGATCAGATCATTCCATTCTTTCGGGTCTACATAGGTGCCCACAATTCGTTTGGGATCAATACCCTCCACACCCATGGTGACAATTTCTTTTTTCAGCTTCACCTTGGTACGTTTGAAGGGCTGGATATCCACGAAGGATTCCTTGTAATCAATACCCTCAAATCGCTCATCGGCATCCAGCCAGTGGCGGATGGCATCCACACCGGCCCGGCTGCCGGCAATGGTGCCGTTGATGCCTTCACGTGCGAGCAGCAGGGTGCCGTGCACGTCCTTCTCAAGCATCAGATCCAGCAGCGGCTGGCGAAGGGCTTTGTAATCGTTCAGAACCGCGAACTTGTAAAGCGCGCAGACAACAACATCCTGGCTCATGAGTCTGATTTCTCCTGCGGGCCGGACCGTAAATCCGGAGCATGGTTAATGATCGCCAAAGGCGCGAGGCCGTCATTCTAACGAATCACGACCCAGTAGAGTATTACGGGGAGTTACATGAGCTCAGTCATTCAGTTCACGCTCGACAACTGCAGATAGCTGCCCCCAGCCCGGGCGGGTCAGGCGCACGTTGTCTACCAGTACAGTCGGCGTGCTGGTGACACGCAGCTGCATGGCGACGCGACGACTCTCCTCGATATCATCAATGTGCAGGTCGGTATCCATACAACGGCGGAAACGGCGTTCATCAAGCCCCAGGTCATTGGCGTAACGGCTGAAGGTGTCCGCGGGGTTACCGGAACCGCTCCATTCGGTCTGCATATCGAACAGTTCGTCATGCATTTCCCAGTAGGCACCCTGGTCACCTGCACATCTGGCGGCGTGGGCTGCTGGCACGGCATTGTCGTGTTGCTGCAATGGCAGGTCGAAGTAGACAAAACGCACTTTGCCAGATTCGACGTATTCCTCCTTCAACCGCTCGCTCGCGTCCGCGAAGCGCGCGCAGGCCGGGCACTCGTAATCTGCAAATTCCCGCACAACCACGGGCGCGTCGCTGTCACCTACCGAAATCCCGTAACGATCCAGTTGGGCAGGAAAGGGATCGGCATTGGGCGCTGCAACGGGAAGTTCATCCGATGACGGATCCGGGCTTGCAGCCAGAAAAAAGACAGCAACCGCAACGAGAACCAGAACAATAACGCCAAGGCCGGCGTATAGCGGCTTGCGATCTTTCGGCTTGCGGGGTGGTGGCGCACCGGTTTCCTTTCTTCTTTTTGCTTCGCCCATGGTGGAGCTCCTTGTTATTTATTCGTTTCTGGTCATTTTCAGGCGGTAGTAAGCACGCTAAGATCCTTTATATCGTACAAAAGTTCCAACAAAAATTAAGGAATTCTCATGGCGTTACCTGAATCACTGAAGAACTCGCTGGACCTGCCGCTGGTGGCAGCGCCCATGTTCCTGATCTCCGGCCCGGAGATGGCGCTTGCCTGCTGCAAGCAGGGCATTGTTGGCAGCTTCCCGGCGTTGAACCAGCGCTCCAGCGAAGATTTCGAGAATTGGGTGATTCAGATGAACGAAGGGCTGGAAGAGTTCCGTCAGAGTCATCCTGACCACAAAACCGCGCCTTACGCCGTTAACCTTATCGTCCACCGTACCAATCCCCGCTGGGAAGCTGACCTGGAACTGTGCGTGAAGCACCAGGTACCCATTGTGATTACTTCTCTCGGCGCCGCAACCCGCGTCACAGAAGCCGTGCACAGTTACGGCGGCCTGGTTTTCCACGATGTAACCAACCAGAGGCACGCCCGCAAGGCAGCGGAAGCCGGCGTGGATGGCATTATTGCGGTTTCCGCCGGCGCCGGCGGCCATGCCGGCACCATTAACCCCTTCGTGCTGGTGCATGAGCTTCGCGAAGTGTTCAATGGCATTATCCTGCTCGCCGGCGGGCTATCGAAAGGCGAAGACATTCTGGCGGCCCAGGCCATGGGTGCCGACCTCTGCTACATGGGCACACGCTTTATCAACACCACCGAATCCCTTGCGGAAGCGGCCTACCAGAATATGATTATTGAAGCAGTATCCGGCGACATCATCCATACCCCGGCGGTATCGGGCATTCCCGCCAACTTCATGCGCCAGAGCCTGGAAGCGGCAGGCTACCCAATGGACAAACTCAACCAGGCGGGCGAACTTAATTACGGCGAAAAACTCAAACCCGTGGACGACGAAGCCAAGGCCTGGAAAACCGTGTGGTCCGCAGGTCAGGGGGTGAGTCAGATTACCGATGTTGTTGCGGTCGGTGACTTGGTGGAGCGGATCGGCAAGGAGTATCGCGAGGCGCGTTCGCGGGTTTGTGGTTAG
>NZ_JAWLDU010000117.1:0-4164 GCF_041686475.1 Marinobacter sp. | reverse complement strand
GAATTCCCTGCGGGTTGAAACCACGCTGAATCAGGACACCCCCGATTTCAAGCTGATGCAGTCAGACGAGCTCCATATCCACCAGAAGATGTTCATGGTGTCCTATGAGGAGCGCGATCAGGTTCTGCGTCCGCTGGCAGAAAACAGCCAGGAAGCGGTCGGGTCCATGGGTGATGATACTCCCATGGCCGTCCTCTCCAGCCGTGTCCGCCATGTGGCGGATTACTTCCGACAGAAGTTTGCCCAGGTGACCAACCCGGCTATCGATCCGCTGCGGGAATCCATCGTCATGTCGCTGGAAACCTGCATTGGCGCGGAACGTAATGTGTTCGAGGAAACGCCTGAGCACGCCAACAGGATTATTCTGACCACGCCTGTGCTGTCGCCGGCCAAGTTCCTGAAGATTGCCAATAACGATCGTCCCGGGTTCGAAGTGGCCCGCATCAGCATGAGCTACAGCCCGGAAATGGGCCTGGAAAAGGCTGTCCAGAAGGTATGCGACGACGCCGAGCAGGCGGTTCGGGATGGCAAGGTGATCCTTATCCTGACCGACAAGGACCTGAAAGAGGGCGAGTTGCCGGTGAATGCCATGATGGCGACTGGTGCCGTTCATCACCACCTGGTCAGTAAGGGACTGCGATGTGACTCCAACATCCTGGTAGAGACCGGATGGGCTCGGGACCCGCACCACTTTGCCGTGCTATTTGGTTTTGGTGCCACCGCTGTATACCCGTATCTGTCGTATCAGGTGCTCAATGACCTGATCCGTACCGGTGAGTTGATGATGGATCCCATCGATGCGAAGAATAATTATCGCAAGGGCATCAACAAAGGTCTGCTCAAGATTCTGTCCAAAATGGGCATCTCTACCATCACCTCCTATCGTGGGGCCCAGTTGTTTGAGGCCATCGGTCTGGCAGATGATGTGGTGGATCTTTGCTTCAAGGGCGTCCCAAGTCGCATCCAGGGCGCCGGCTTCTTTGATTTCCAGCAGGATCAGGAGCAACTGGCCGCTGTTGCCTGGAAGCATCGCAAGCCGATTTCCCAGGGTGGTCTGCTGAAGTATATACATGGGCAGGAATACCACGCCTTCAATCCGGATGTGATCGCCAGGCTGCAGGAAGCCGTTACCAGCGGGGATTATGGGCATTACATGGAATACGCCGGGCTGGTGAACGAACGTCCGGTTGCGACGCTGCGGGATCTGCTGGGTTTCCGCAAGGATATCAAGCCGATCGATATGTCGGAGGTTGAGCCGGTCGAGAGTATATTTCCGCGTTTTGACTCTGCCGGCATGTCTCTCGGTGCGTTGTCCCCGGAGGCCCACGAAGCTCTGGCAGTAGCCATGAATACTCTGGGCAGCCGATCCAACTCCGGCGAGGGTGGGGAAGACCCTGCTCGTTACGGCACAGAAAAGCGCTCCAAAATCAAGCAGATTGCCTCTGGTCGCTTTGGTGTTACCGCTGAGTACCTGCGCAGCGCCGACGTCATGCAGATCAAGGTAGCCCAGGGTGCCAAGCCCGGTGAAGGCGGTCAGTTGCCCGGTGGCAAGGTCAATGATCTGATTGCGCGCCTGCGCTATTCGGTGCCGGGCGTGACGCTGATTTCCCCGCCGCCACATCACGATATCTACTCGATCGAGGATCTGGCCCAGCTGATCTTCGATCTCAAGCAGGTCAACCCGAATGCTCTGGTGTCCGTGAAGCTGGTTTCCGAACCGGGCGTCGGCACTATCGCTGCCGGTGTGGCCAAGGCCTATGCGGACCTGATTACCATTTCCGGCTATGACGGCGGCACTGCGGCGAGCCCGCTGACCTCCATCCGCTATGCCGGTTCCCCCTGGGAGCTTGGCCTCAGCGAGACCCAGCAGGCACTGCGGGCAAACGACCTGCGTGGCAAGATTCGCCTGCAAACGGATGGTGGTATCAAAACCGGTCTGGATGTTGTTAAGGGTGCCATTCTGGGTGCCGAAAGCTTTGGCTTTGGCACCACGCCAATGGTAGCGCTGGGCTGCAAATACCTGCGGATCTGCCATCTCAACAACTGTGCCACCGGTGTTGCGACACAGAACGAGCACCTGCGGGAGGAGCACTTCAAGGGCACCGTGGAAATGGCCATGAACTTCTTCCGCTTCGTGGCGGAAGAAACTCGCGAGTGGCTGGCAAAACTGGGTGTGCGCAGTCTTGAGGAGCTGGTGGGCCGTGTTGACCTGCTGGAGCGTCTGCCAGGTGATACCCCGCGCCAGAAGAAGCTGGACCTTACGCGCCTGCTGTCCAACGATCATATTCCGGCGGACAAGCCCAACACCTGTCAGGTAGAGCGCAACCATCCCTTTGATGAGGGCAGGTTGGCCGAGCAGATGGTAAAGGATACGGCGGACGCCATTGCGGCCAAGGCGGGGGGCACCTGGTCTTACCGGGTAACCAACTGTGATCGTTCGATTGGCGCCCGCCTCTCGGGTGAGATTGCGCAATTGCACGGCAATCAGGGCATGGTGTCAGCCCCGATTACCCTTGAGTTGAACGGCACCGCCGGACAGAGCTTCGGGGTGTGGAACGTTGGCGGCCTGAACCTGCTTCTTGAAGGCGATGCCAATGATTACGTAGGCAAAGGCATGACCGGTGGTAAGCTGGTTGTGCGGCCGCCATCCGGCAGTGCCTTCAAGTCACAGGAAACCTCCATTGTGGGTAACACCTGCCTGTACGGTGCGACCGGAGGCAAACTGTTCGCTGCCGGCACAGCCGGTGAGCGGTTCGGCGTGCGCAACTCCGGTGCCCATGCGGTTGTGGAAGGCGCAGGCGATCACTGCTGTGAATACATGACCGGTGGCCTGATAACCGTCCTGGGCAGCACCGGCCATAACTTTGGCGCTGGGATGACCGGCGGGTTTGCCTATGTGCTGGACTTGAACAACACCTTCGTGGATAAGTACAACCATGAACTGGTGGAGATCCAGCGTATTTCCAGCGAGGATATGGAATCCTACCGGAACCACCTCCGTGGGGTTGTCCGGGAGCATATTTCCGAAACCGCGAGCGAATGGGCAGAGCATATTCTTGACAATTTCGACGACTACATCGGCCGCTTCTGGCTGGTCAAGCCCAAGGCTGCAAATCTTCGCAGCCTGCTGGCCAGTACCCGGGCCCGTCCGGAGTAACGGTTGATAGAACAGGGTTGGGGCGTTGCCGGTATGGTAACGCCCGTGTCGAAATTGAGTCTGATGAGAGCTTTATAATGAAAGAACGACTGAGTAACGACTTCCAGTTTGTCGAAGTTGGGCGCGTCGACCCGAAGAAAGTACCGGCAAAGAAGCGCAAGAAGGAGTTTGGTGAAATCTATCACCAGTACACCCAGGAAGACGCAGCGTCGCAGTCGCATCGTTGCCTGGAGTGCGGGAACCCATACTGCGAGTGGAAGTGTCCGGTACACAACTACATTCCCAACTGGCTGAAGCTGGTGTCTGAAGGCAACATCATGAAGGCTGTGGAGTTGTGTCACCAGACCAACTCATTGCCGGAAGTCTGTGGCCGGGTTTGCCCCCAGGACCGTCTGTGTGAAGGCGCCTGTACGCTGAACGATGGCTATGGTGCCGTGACCATCGGGTCTGTCGAAAAGTACATCACTGACACTGCCTTCGCGCTGGGCTGGAAGCCCGACATGTCTGCGGTGAAATGGACCGACAGAAAGGTTGCCGTGATCGGTGCGGGCCCGGCGGGCCTTGGCTGTGCCGACGTATTGGTCCGTAATGGCGTCAAACCGGTGGTGTTTGATATTTACCCGGAAATCGGCGGCCTGCTGACCTTCGGTATTCCCGAGTTCAAGCTTGAAAAGTCCGTAATGAGCCGCCGCCGCAAAGTTTTCGAGGAAATGGGTGTGGAATTCCGCCTTTCCACGGAAGTGGGCAAGGATGTGGCGATGGCTGACATTCTCGCAGAATACGATGCCGTATTCATGGGCATGGGCACCTACACCTATATGAAAGGTGGTTTCCCGGGCGAGGACCTGCCGGGCGTTCACGATGCCCTGCCGTTCCTGGTGTCCAACGTGAACCGCCGCCTTGGTTTTGAAAAGGATGCCGAAGATTTTATCGATATGAAAGGCAAGCGCGTGGTGGTTCTCGGTGGTGGTGATACCGCCATGGACTGCAACCGCACTTCTATCCGT
>NZ_JAWLDU010000010.1:0-62423 GCF_041686475.1 Marinobacter sp. | reverse complement strand
ATGAAACGGCTTCAGAGCCAACCATGAACCGCCGTGGTACGGAACCGTATGCCCGGTGGTGTGAGAGGACGGGGGAGGCAACTCCCCCTCCTACTCGATGCCGCCGAAAAGTTTTTGGTCAATCAGCCCGCACAGGGCGTTGATAACCACCAGCATTATGGGCGTTGCGGCGGTCGGTGAAAGGTTGTCGAGGGCGATTTCATGGTCTTCAGGGTGCAGGAGGGAGGTGATATCAGTCTTTTCCTTGGCGCTCAGCACAACCACATTCATTTCCCGGTCATGGGCTGCCTGTATGGCCTGTATGAGGTTGGCCTTGTGGCCATCGTCAACAATGACCAACAACAGATCATTGGCTTTGCCGATCGCACGCACTTGCCTTGAAAACGTATCGTTAAAACGATTGTCGCGACAGATTGCAGAATAAGTGGTCGCGTCAGCGCCGAGGTTGATGGCGGGCAGTGCCGGACGATCCTGCTCGAACCGATTCAGCAGGGCAGTACAGAAGTATTGGGCAAGGATGTTGGCGTTACCGTTGGCGCAGGTAATGATCTTGCCGTCGCTGAGTAAGGTGCCGACAAGCGCGTCTGAGGCCCTTTCAATGCCAGTGGCTGCAGAGCTTGCGGTTTGGGCGGTGTGCTCCATGTGATTGGCGAACCACTGGTTTATCTGTTGTTCGGTATCCGTCATAGTCAGACCTGAATGGCATTTTTGATCCATTGTATCCGGTATTTTCTGCTTTCGCCCGGTGCGATGGCAACAACATCGATGCGGCTGTCAGCATTCCACAATCCGTGCCTGTGGAGGTAGAAGGAAGCTGCTCTGACCAGTCGTTTCTGTTTCGTCGCGGTTACGGACTCGGCTGCGCCGGCGAGGCTGCCGCTACCCCGGTAACGCACCTCGAAAAACACCAGGATTCCATTATCAACACCGACAAGGTCGATTTCGCCGCCGCGGCTGAAGACGTTTTGCTCAAGAATATTAACGCCACGGCTCATGAGGTAGCGCGCCGCAACACCTTCCGCGTGGTTTCCGGTCGCTTTCCGGGTTTTCTGGGAGCCATCCATGGCTGTATGTTCCTTGTTATTCCTGTTCTGTAAGTTCGTCCATTTCCTGGATTTCTGTGATTTCTGGCGTTTCTACCGGCGGCAGTTTTTCCGGTGTACCGTTGCGGAACTGTGCCCACAGCTGTTCCCGGTGGATGCTGCCCGCGGGTGTCATGGCCAGTTTCCCGGTCTGTCCGTCAATGGATGAGCCTTCAACCTGCCGCAGCAGGGGCAGGCGTTTGCTCAGGTTCCAGGCGTCGGCGCCCATTGCAAACAGGCGACCAAGCTGGCCCCTGATGTCCGGCATGGCCTCCCTGACCACGCTGCGGAACTGGTTGTCGTCTGACAGTATCCAGGGGGTGTCTGTGAAAGTGACGCCGTTCAGGTCACGATCCCGGGATGGGTCCGGATTGCCTTCGTAAACCATGGAGGGAGAATATACCGGCAGGTTGCCTCCGAAATAGAACGCGAACAACGGCTTGAACTGGCGCGCAACGGTGGGCTCAGCGACCATGACGATGCCGTCGGCATCCTGACGGCGCCGCGGTTCGAATTCCACGTTGATACCGGCCGTGCGTTCTACATCGATGGCGCGATCGCGAGAAACCGTGATGCCCAGTAGGTCAGCAGTGACTGCGCGCAGATTGTCCTCGCGATAATAGCGTTCTATGTCCAGCGCCACACTTTCATTGTGTTCCAGGCGTTTGAGCAATGCGCTCTCCAATCTGTCACCCCAGTCTCCTGCAGGGATGAGTACCAGAATCTGGTCGATGCCTTCGGCGTTCATGCGATCTGCGATCTGCCGGGCTTCGTCTTCTGCAGAAAGTCCGAACTGATAAAGTCCGGAAGGCGCTTCCGTATCGGAGGGCAGGTAGTTCAGCCCCAGTACCGGGACTGGCAGGCTGTCCATGTTGGCCAGCGCTGCCAGTGCGTCTTTTTCCAGGGGGCCGACAACCAGGTCCTGGTCTTCATTGGCCAATTCCCGGTACAGCTCCGGGAATGAACTGTCGGAAGTGTCCACAACGCGGATGCTGATCTTCTCACGATCCGCTGACTCGTCCTCGTAATAGGCGGCGAAGAAACCATCACGGATAGCCGCACCAGCGCTGGCCAGGGGTCCGCTGAGTGGGACGGCTAGCGTGACCTTTTCCGGCCGGCTATCCGCCAGGCTGGCGATGAGCTGCAGCTCTGCAGGCGGTGTGGACGCAGCGGGGTGGTCGGGCCAGTTGTTCTGCCAGTCACGGATCATCCTGCCCTGTTCGTCAAGATTCGCCCCGGGTTCTCTTAGAATTGCCGCCAATTCCAGCCAGCCCTGGGCTTCATAGCCGATCGCCCGTCCTTCCTCGTCAGCCAGTTTGGCGTCTGAGGTCTGTTTGAGGTTCTGCCAGATGGCATCGTGGAGAGACTGGGTGTCGGCATTGGCATCCGCCTCTGCAAGCAGAATCAGTGTCACGGCGGCAGCCAGATTGTCGCCGGCAAGCCGATAGGTCTGCTCTTGCAGTTTCGCGGCCCGGTTAATCAGGTCGCGGTCGTAGTTGAGGAAGTGACCCGGAGCAATGTTGGAGGCAATGTCTTCAGCCCAGGTGTCGTCATCCAGGGCTGTCGCACTTGCCATCGAAAGCAGTATCAACTGGTTTCTGGTTTGCTCGTCAGCCGCGTCAAACTGGTTGCTCTGCAGCAGGGTTCTGGCATCCCGGTGCTGGTTTTGATTCTGGAATCTGTCTGCTGCCCGTAAAAGGTAGGCGTGTGCTTCCTGCCGGTCCGATTCGCTGGCCGCCAGATCAAGGGCCTCGCTGGCGCTCTCGGCAACATGAGATTCGAGGTTTACGCTGGCGCAACCCGCAAACAGCAATACCATCGCCATAAGGAGGGCGGTGATTCTCAGGTTCAGGCGGTATCTGGTCATGGCTGGCTCACAATACTCCGGGTTATTACGCTTGTGGCGCCGGATAATCGGCGGCATCATGCCGGGAGCCCTGAATCCGCCGGGCTTCCGGTAAATGGTTTGCTCAAATGTCAGGCCAGCAAGTTTAACAGCTCCCGCGTGAATTCACATGACGTTGGTGTCATACGACGGGGCAAAAGAGAGGTATTCGTGAACTCCCAGAATGACCGGCCAGATAACTCTGGCACACTCTACATCGTGGCCACTCCCATCGGTAATCTGGACGATATGTCCCCCAGGGCCGCTGCCATTTTATCACGGGTAGCTGTCATTGCCGCCGAAGATACCCGGCACAGTGGCCGGCTGCTGCAACACCTTGGGATCCGTAAGCAGATGATGGCGCTGCATGACCACAATGAGCGGGACAAGGCTGGTCAGATCCTTGAAAAGCTTGCTGCATCCCAGGATGTGGCGCTGATCTCGGATGCCGGAACACCGTTGATTTCGGATCCGGGCTATGTGCTGGTTCGGGAAGCCCGGGCGCGTGGCTTTCGGGTCACCCCGGTGCCAGGGGCCTGCGCGCTTGTGACGGCATTAAGTGCGGCTGGCCTGCCCACCGACCGGTTTCTTTTCGAGGGCTTCCTGCCTGCCAGGCAGGGGGCGCGAACCACTGCACTTGAGCGGCTGGCCAGAGAGTCTGCAACTCTGGTTTTCTACGAGTCCCCTCATCGCATCGTTGATACGGTCCGGGATATCGAACGGGTCATGGGCAGTGATCGGGAGCTGGTGCTGGCCCGGGAGCTCACCAAGACGTTCGAGACTTTTTACGCAGGTGCGGCAAAATCAGTTGCAGACATCCTTGAGGCTGACCCCCATGGCAGCCGCGGGGAATTCGTAGTGATGGTTCACGGGGCCAGCGATGCTGAGGTTGCGGTAGGATCCGTGGAAGTGGATCGGGTACTGGGATTGTTGCTGCAGGAGTTGCCCGTAAAAAAGGCAGCAAAGCTGGCAGCAGAACTGACTGGCCGGCCCAAGAATGAATTATACCAGCGAGCGCTCGCGCTGAAGGAGTAATAGTGGGGCACCGGTTTTCCTTGCCTGTCCTGGCGAGCTGGCGTATGGTCTCGCCCGAGCTCGCCAGACAGTCGCCGCCGGTATACCCGGGGGAGGAAAGTCCGGGCTCCATAGGGCAAGGTGCCAGGTAACGCCTGGGCGGCGCGAGCCGACGGAAAGTGCAACAGAAAGTATACCGCCTAAGTGGCCGTGACACGTTCGCGACCACCGGTAAGGGTGAAATGGTGCGGTAAGAGCGCACCGCGTGACTGGCAACAGTTCACGGCGATGGTAAACCCCACCTGGAGCAAGACCAAATAGGAATCCTATGGCGCGGCCCGCGCTGGATTCGGGTAGGTCGCTTGAGGCCTGTGGTGACGCAGGCCCTAGATGAATGACTGTCCCAGACAGAACCCGGCTTACCGGCGAGCTCTTTTTTCTTTTCTGCTTTATGTGTAACTGCTGTCATTCTCACCAGCATGCTTTTATAGCCAAAAAATCTTAAACCTCACTTGTCATCTTCAGTTCTGTCCGCAGGTGATTGATTTTAGAGTTTTTCTTTTTCGCAACCTCCACTCTGTTGTCAATCTTGTTCTGTAACCTATTGTCATAAAAGGAACTTTCCCGGGTGTGGCGCTGATCGCGGCGCTTGCATTGTGTATTGCGTGTTTCTATAGTGTGCACAAGTGGGAAAAAGTGGTTTCTAGTGGTTATTTGTGGTTTCTCAACCCCGGAATTAGGTGCAAATGAGCAATTTTCTCGGCAGTCATGCCATCAATATGGATGCGAAGGGTCGCCTTGCGATCCCCGCCAGGGTGCGTGAAGAGCTCGCGCATGCCTGTGGTGGCCGCATTGTATTGACGGCCAACGCCGATGAAGAACGCTGTTTGCTGGTGTATCCGGAGCCGCAGTGGGAAGCGTTGAGGCCGCAGATCGAAGCCCTTCCCAATATGAACAAGGCCGCCCGACGGTTGCAGCGCCTGCTGCTGGGGCATGCCACGCCGCTGGAGCTGGATTCGGCCGGCCGCATTCTGGTGCCGCCCACACTGCGCAGTTATGCGCGCTTAGAGAAAAAACTGATGTTGATTGGCCAGGGCAAAAAACTGGAACTCTGGAGCGAAGAGCGCTGGTTCTCATGGCTTGACGAGTCGTCTGATGAAGACGAAATGCCTCCCGAAATGGAAGCATTGTCGCTATGACCACTGGCCGTAGGCAGGAGCCCGCCGGGAAGTACCGGCATCGCTCCGTGCTTCTGGATTCGGCGGTAGAGCTGCTGGTTAATGATCCAGAAGGCGTTTATATCGATGGCACCTTCGGCCGCGGTGGCCATAGCCGCCTGATTCTTGGCCAGCTCGGGGCGCGTGGAAAACTGCTGGGCATTGACAAGGACCCGGAGGCCATTCAGGTAGCCCGGGAACTGGCGCTGGAAGATTCACGTTTCCAGTCGTTCCACGGCTCTTTTGCAGAACTGGGGGTGGCAGCTGATGCCCAGGGGTGGATGGCGGTTAATGGCGTGTTGCTGGATCTTGGTGTTTCATCCCCGCAACTGGACGACGCTACCCGGGGGTTCAGCTTCATGCGGGATGGGCCGCTGGATATGAGGATGGATCCCGGCCGGGCACCGAGTGCTGCGCAGTGGCTGGCGGAAGCGGATGAAAAAGACATCGCATACGTGATCTGGCGATACGGTGAGGAAAAGTTCTCCCGCCGTATCGCCCGCCTCGTTGTGGAGCGTCGTAAAGAGGCGCCGCTCGAGACAACGCATCAGCTGGCTTCACTGGTCAGTGAGGCGGTCCCCAAAAAGGAAAAGCACAAGCATCCGGCCACACGGACTTTCCAGGCAATCCGCATTTTTATCAATCGGGAGCTGGAAGACCTGGAGGCGGGGCTCAGTGCTGCCGCCGAAAAGCTCATGCCCGGCGGAAGGCTGGTGGTGATCAGTTTTCACTCGCTGGAAGACCGGCTGGTCAAGCGGTTCATGCGGGACCTGGCGCGCGGTCCGAGGTTGCCAAAAGGGGTTCCGGTAACCGCGGAACAGGAAGCATCGGCATTCCGGCTGATAGGCAAAGCAAACAAGGCAGATACAGCAGAAGTCAGCGATAACGTACGGGCGAGAAGCGCGGTCATGCGTGTTCTTGAACGGATACCGGAACAACATAAGCAGGGGAGCGCGTAACCATGGGCGCGATTGCCATTGAAAAGCCAACAAAAACAGCGCGGCTGAACAAGCAGCGCGTGCGCGACGGCGTGGCTACGGCGGTCAGGTTGTCGCAGCAGGTGTTTGCAGCACTTCAGCAGAAGCGCGTTTTGATCTCCATGGGGCTGGTGATGCTCCTGGTGGCGTCATCACTGGGTGTGGTGGTCAGTGCCCACGAAAATCGGGAGTTGTTCAATACCCTGTCGCAGTTGCAGGAGAGGCGAGACAATTATCAGCGTGAGTGGAGCCAGTTACTGCTGGAGCAAAGCGCGCTGAGCGCACATGGCCGGGTGGAGCAGTTGGCATCCGAGCGTTTTGACATGGTTGTGCCAGGCAAGCAGGACATTGTCCTGGTGCCACTGATGGCGCCCCTTGTCGGGGCGCGCTGAGCAAATATAACAAACCGTAAGGTGAAGACATTGTCTGATCAGGGAAAGACAGCATCATGGGGCCAGCGACTGGCTGCCGGGCTTGGAGCCTGGCGGTATGGCACCGTGCTGGGCGTCTTTCTTCTGGTGGTGGGCGCTCTTGCATGGCGTCTGGTTGATCTGCACGTCGTGGATAACGAGTTCCTGCGAAAGCAGGGCGATGTGAGAACGATACGGGTAGAAAGTATTGACGCTCACCGGGGTGTTGTTTCTGATCGTCATGGCGAGTCACTGGCGGTCAGCACTCCGGTTCAGACTATCTGGGCCAATCCCTCGGAAATCGCGGCCGATGAACCGCGCCTGACCAATGTTGCGAGGTTGCTCGGACTAAAGGAGGCCAGGCTGCGGGAACGCCTGCACAAATATGCGGACAAGGAATTTATATACCTGCGCCGTAAATTGCAGCCGGAAACCGCAAAGCAGGTGCTTGCCATGGGTATTCCGGGGTTGTACAGCCGCCAGGAATATCGCCGTTACTATCCGGCTGGTGAGGTAACCGCCCATGTTGTCGGTTTTACCAATATTGATGAGAGTGGCCAGGAGGGCATTGAGCTTGCCTATAACCAGTGGCTGAGCGGTGAAAGCGGGCGCAAACGCGTGCTCAAGGACAATCGTGGTCGCGTGATCAAGGATCTGACCCTGATTCGTGATGCCAAGCCGGGCCGTAACCTGTCCCTCAGTATTGATCTGCGGCTGCAGTATCTGGCCTATCGTGAGCTTAAGGCTGTGGTCGGCGCCCACGGCGCCAGGGGCGGTACCCTGGTAATGCTGGATGTAGACACCGGTGAAGTGCTGGCGATGGTGAATCAGGGATCCTACAACCCCAACGACCGCACCCAGCTCAGTCCCGACCGGTTGCGGAACAAAGCGATTACCGACCTGTTTGAACCCGGGTCGACCATGAAACCGGTGTCCATGGCGGCAGCCCTGGAGTCGGGAAAATTCAAGGCATCCAGCACGATAGACACGGCGCCGGGGTTCCGGCGCTTTGGTCGTTTTACGATCCGTGATAATCGCAACTACGGCGTGATCAGTCTGACTGATGTGATTGCCAAATCAAGTAACGTAGGTATCAGCAAGATCGCCACCGAACTGGGTGGTGACTCCATCAGGGATCTGTATGCCCGCCTCGGGCTGGGCCAGCCCACAGGCATCGGATTCCCCGGAGAGGCAGTGGGCGTGCTGCCTGCGCCACCCAAATGGAGGCCGGTGGAGGAGGCAACGCTCTCTTACGGCTACGGTATGAGCGTTAATGCGCTTCAGTTGGCTCAAGCCTATATGGTGCTTGCCAATGGCGGAATCCGCTACCCGTTAAGCCTGCTCAAAACGGATGAACGTCCTGTCGGGGAACGGGTGCTTTCCGAGGAAGTCTCATTCCAGGTCAGGGGAATGTTGAGAGAAGTGGTGGAGAACGGAACCGGGAAGCGGGCACAACCCGGGTTTTATTCCGCTGGTGGCAAAACCGGAACCGTTCACCTGGTCGGCAAGGGCGGATATGAAAAGAGCCAGTACAAAGCAATATTTGCAGGTATGGCTCCGATCGATAATCCGAGAATTGTCACGGTAGTGGCTGTTGATGCTCCCCAGTCCGGAGAATATTACGGTGGCGAAGTGGCTGCACCGGTATTCGCCAGGGTCATGGGGGATGCGCTGCGGCTGCTGAATGTAAAGCCGGAACTGGAACTGGGCGAAGCCAAAGAACTGCATCGCACTTCCGGGGAGCGGGGTTAGGGTTATGTGTATTACATCACTCAGCACATTGTTGCAGGGGATCGCGCCGGTGCCGTCGGTATTCGATGTCACTATTCACGGCCTGAAAACCGACAGCCGGGAGGTCAGATCCGGCGATGCGTTTATTGCCCTCGCTGGCGCCCGAACGCCCGCAGACCATTATGTCGAACACGCCATTGGCGCTGGCGCCACTGTTGTGCTGCTGGAAGTGGCGCAGGCCGGTGAATGCCACGAGCACGCGGGCGTGCTGATTGTGCCGGTGACAGATCTACGGGCCCAGCTTGGCAAGATAGCTGACCGGTTTTTCGAGCACCCGTCCCAGCGGCTGCGCCTGATAGGAGTGACTGGCACCAACGGCAAGACCTCGGTGAGTCATTTCCTGGCCACACTTTTGCAGGAAACCGGCACGCCCTGTGGCGTTATAGGCACTCTCGGTTACGGTATGCCCGATGCATTGCAGGAGGGGGGGCATACAACCCCGGATGTTGTCCAGGTAAACCGTGTTCTGTCGAGGATTCTGGCTCAGGGTGGGCGTGCAGCGGCCATGGAAGTGTCGTCCCATGCTCTTGATCAGGGGCGAATTGACAACCTGACCATGACCGGCGCGGTGTTTACCAACCTGACCAGGGATCATCTCGATTACCACGGCTCCATGGAGGCCTATGGTGCTGCCAAGGCGCGTCTTTTCGAACGTGAAGAACTGCATTTCGCGGTGGTCAATTTCGACGATCCGTTCGGCCGGCAGCTTTATGAGCAGCTAGAAGGAAAATGTGACCGTGTCCGTTACAGCCTGCACGAAGCGCAGACTGAACTCTGGCTGACGGAATTCTCGCCATCCATAGACGGGTTCACGGCAAGTGTTGATGGGCTTTGGGGGCACTTCGACATTTCCGCACCGGTATTGGGCAGTTTCAACGTCAGCAATATTCTCGCTGCGATGGCCGCGGTTCTCAGCCTGGGTGTGCCGGTTGAACGGGTTCAACGTGCCGTTGAGAAACTGTCGCCTCCACCCGGGCGCCTTGAGCCGTTCGCAGGTAGTAACGGTGTTCGTGTTGTCGTGGATTATGCCCACACGCCGGATGCCCTGAACAGTGCGCTGGCGGCGCTGCGCCCCCACATCAGAGGTCGCCTGCTCTGCGTGTTCGGCTGCGGTGGTGATCGTGATTCCGGGAAACGCCCTGAGATGGCGCGGGAAGCCGAGAGTGCGGCCGACGTGGTAATCGTGACCGATGACAATCCCCGCAGTGAGGAGCCTGCCCGCATTGCTGCCGACATCATGGCCGGTTTCAACCATCCGGAGCAGGTGACAATTATTCATGACCGCGCCGAAGCCATCCGTCAGGCAATTCACTCGGCCGCGGCGGGCGATATCGTGCTGATTGCCGGTAAAGGGCACGAGGCCTGGCAGGAGACGGCCGGCCAGCGTCTTCCATTCAGCGATGCCGAACAGGTTCGACACGCACTGTCACTGAACGGGGGTGTCGCATGATGCAGACGGTCCCGTTGGCTGATGCAATGAGCTGGGTTGGCGGCACGTCAGCCGGAGCCGACCTGGCAGGCCTAGTATTCCACGGCGTCTCCACTGACACGCGCAACATTGCCAGAGGCGACCTGTTTGTGGCGCTGAGAGGCGATAACTTTGACGGACACGATTACCTGTCTGTTGCCGAACAGGCGGGAGCGGTGGCCGCGGTCGTGGACACAGCGGATACTGCGCTGGCAATTCCGCAAATTCTGGTATCAGACACCATAGACGCACTGGCAAAACTTGCCGCAGGCAATCGGAACAACAGCCCGGCGCGATTTGTGGCCATCACCGGCAGCAGTGGCAAAACCACGGTGCGTGAAATGGTTGCCGCCATCCTTTCGGGTGTCGGCAATACCCTCGCCACCGAGGGAAATCTCAATAATCACATCGGTGTCCCCCTGACTCTGTTCCGGCTTGCCCCGGAGCATGAGTACGGAGTGATAGAGCTTGGTGCCAGCGGGCTGAACGAAATTGCCCATACCGTGAGTATCGTGCGCCCGGACGTGTCGATCCTGACCAATGCGGGGCAGGCTCACCTGGAGGGTTTTGGCAGCTACGACAACATCGTGCGCGCCAAGGGTGAAATCATCGATGGTGTTGTGGAATCCGGCCTGGTGGTACTCAACCGGGACGATCCGGCCTTTGATCAGTGGCAGTTGAGAGCAGGCGCGCGTCGGGTCATGGCTGTCAGCAGACAGACCGAAGGCGGTGGAGATTACTTCGCGGAGAGCGTCCGCGATGATGGCAATTCGCTGGTTTTCCGTGCTTGTGGCCCGGAAGGCTGGGCTTGTGATGTCAGCCTGCCATTGCACGGGGAGCACAATGTTACTAACGCATTGCTGGCAATTGCGGCTGCACGTGATCTGGGTGCCAGTGATGGAGCAGTGCAACAGGGGCTTGCTGCAATGCAGGCGGTCAAGGGGCGGCTGCAGATTCTTGAGCTGTCGCCCTCACTAACGGTTATTGATGACAGCTATAACGCCAACCCTTCGTCGATCAAAGCGGCACTCGGAGTGCTGGCGTCGCGGCCGGCCAGCCGTGTTGCTGTCTTGGGCGCAATGGCAGAGCTGGGGGCAGACAGCCTCGCGCTGCATCGGGAAGTGGGTGAGTTTGCCCGGCACCATGGCATCGAGCGCCTGCTGGTCGTGGGTGATGGCTGTGAAGGATACGTTGAAGGGTTCGGGGATACCGCTGAGGTATGTGCGACCCATGGCGATGCGGTGCGTCGTCTGTTTGAGGGGCCTGCCGATTCACAGACGGTTCTGGTCAAGGGTTCTCGCAGTTCCGCCATGGATCGCGTGGTGGAGGGAATAAAAGAAAAGGTGGGTAACGCATGCTGCTCTGGCTGACAGAGGCTCTTTCACAATATTTTTCCGCGCTGACAGTCTTCCAGTACCTGACGGTCCGGGGGATTTTCGGCGTGCTGACGGCTTTGCTGATTTCCCTGCTCATCGGCCCGTTCATGATCCGCAAGCTGAGCCAGTACCAGATCGGTCAGGCGGTTCGTGACGACGGCCCACAGACCCACCTGAGCAAAGCAGGTACCCCGACCATGGGTGGCGCGTTGATTCTCGTTGCAGTAGGGGTCAGCTCACTGCTTTGGGCTGACCTCAGCAACCGGTATGTCTGGGTCGCGATTCTGGTCACCCTGTTTTTCGGGGCCATTGGCTGGGTGGATGACTATCGCAAGGTGGTGGAGCGCAATCCCCGCGGACTGCCAGCCCGCTGGAAGTATTTCTGGCAGTCGGTGATCGGTGCCACGGCTGCAATTGCGCTGTTCATGAGCTCCTCACTGCCCCAGGAAACGTCGCTCTACGTGCCGTTCCTGAAGAATGTGTCGCTGACGCTGGGGCCGGTACTGTTCATTCTGCTGAGTTACTTCGTGATTGTGGGCAGCAGTAACGCGGTCAACCTCACTGACGGCCTTGACGGCCTGGCGATCATGCCCACCGTCATGGTGGCCGCGGCCCTGGGCATCTTTGCTTATGTATCCGGCCATGCGCAGTTTGCCGACTATCTGCTGATCCCCCACCTGCCGGGCACCGGCGAGCTGATTGTTTTCTGCGGGGCGCTGGTTGGAGCGGGGCTTGGGTTCCTGTGGTTCAACACCTATCCCGCTCAGGTATTCATGGGCGATGTGGGTGCCCTGGCCCTGGGCGCGGCCCTGGGCGTTGTGGCTGTCATTGTCAGGCAGGAGATCGTGCTTTTCATCATGGGCGGTGTGTTCGTGATGGAGACCATTTCCGTGATCCTGCAGGTGGCGTCTTTCCGGCTCACCGGTCGGCGGATATTCCGCATGGCGCCGCTACACCATCATTTTGAACTGAAAGGCTGGCCCGAGCCGCGGGTTATCGTGCGCTTCTGGGTCGTCACCGTTGTACTTGTACTGGTTGGCCTCGCCAGCCTGAAACTGAGATAGGGAAGCAGAGCACCATGGGTGTCATCGTTTCAGATCGTCGCACACTGGTTGTAGGGCTCGGTAAAACCGGGCTCTCCTGCGTGCGCTATCTGTGCGAAAAAGGCCGTGATGTTGCAGTGGCCGACAGCCGTTTGACGCCGCCCGGTCTGGGAGAGCTCGAGTCCGGCTGGCCAGAGCTGCCTGTCTACCTGGGTGATTTTGATCCTGAGGTATTTGCCGGTTTCAACGAGCTGGTGGTCAGCCCGGGAATCAGTGTCGCCGAGCCCGCTATCCGTCACGCGGCGGAAAAAGGCGCCGCTATCCGTGGCGATATCGACCTGTTTGCCGAAGCGGCGGATGCGCCGGTTGTTGCCATTACCGGCTCTAACGGTAAAACCACGGTGACCACACTGGTGGGAGAAATGGCGAAGGCGGCCGGCCGCCAGGTGGAAGTAGGCGGCAACATTGGCACCCCGGCTCTGGATCTTCTTGGCCGAGGTGCTGACCTCTACGTGCTTGAACTGTCCAGTTTCCAGCTGGAGACAACCCGTGAGCTCAATGCGCTGGCTGCGACCGTTCTGAACGTCAGCGACGATCATATGGATCGCTACCCCACCAAGATGGAATATTTCCAGGCCAAGCAGCGGATATTCAATGGCTGCAGGAATGCTGTGGTGAACCTTGATGACGCGTTGAGCACGCCCATGGCGCGGGACAATCTCCGGTTTCTGTGTTTCGGTTTTAATCGGATCAATCCGGAGACTTTCAGCACCCGTGACGATGATGAGGGAACCTGGATAACCTTCGGTTTCGATAACCTGCTATTGGCCGACGAGCTGGGTCTGATGGGCCGCCACAACATCAGTAACGTGATGGCCGCCCTGGCACTGGGGCACGCGGCGGGTCTGCCAATGGAGGTGATGCTGGAGACGGCGAAACAGTTCAGGGGGCTGCCGCATCGCTGTGAGTTCATCCGGCGGGTTGGTGATGTGGACTACATCAATGACTCCAAGGGAACCAATGTGGGTGCCACTGTCGCCGCTATCCAAAGCCTGGCGCCCGTCAACGGGAAAGTTGTTCTTGTTGCCGGTGGTGAAGGCAAGGGTGCGGATTTCTCACTGCTGGCGGAACCGGTCGCGGCCCATTGCAGGGCAGCGGTGCTGATTGGCACCGATGCAGGGCTGATTGCCTCTGCTCTTGGCCCCCGGGTTGACATTGTTAATGCCTCCACTATGGAAGATGCAGTCCGCAAGGCGGCGAGTCTGGCAGAACCGGGGGACAGGGTGTTGTTGTCACCGGCCTGCGCCAGCTTCGACATGTTCCGTGATTACAACGATCGCGGAGACAGTTTCCGTAAACAGGTGGAGGGGCTGTGATGCACGCTGATCTGTCTCTGCCTGGCCAACAGGGCCTGTTCCGCGACCTGCGGCCGCTGCCGTTGCTGATCATCAGTTCCGCCGCGTTGCTGGTGATGGGCATTGTGATGATTTCTTCCGCGTCCATGGACATGGCAGCGGAGACGATGGGCAACAGCTACCACTACGTGATCCGGCAACTGATGTTTGCCGGCATTGGCTGTGTGTTTGCCCTGATTGCCGTCAATGTGCCGATTTCCTGGTGGGAGCGCAGCGGCTGGTTGCTGCTGGGCATCGGGTTGTTGTCCCTGTTGCTGGTGTTGACGCCGCTGGGGCGCACCGTTAATGGCTCCACCCGCTGGATTTCATTCGGTCTGTTCAATGTGCAGGTGTCCGAGATTGCAAAACTTTGCCTGATTGCCTATCTGGCAGGTTATGTGGTGCGTCGGCGGGAAGAGTTGCTGAATACCTGGGCAGGCTTCCTGAAGCCGCTGGGTGTTCTCGGTATCGCCTCTGTACTGCTGGTTATCGAGCCCGATTTCGGGGCCACGGTGGTGCTGGTCGCCGCCGCAGCCGGCATGATTTTCCTGAGCGGGGTTCGTCTCAGCCGCTTTATGCCGCTGATCGGCGTGCTGATCGTAATGGGCGCTGTGCTGGTGTTTACCCAGCCTTACCGCCTGAAGCGTGTTGTCAGTTATCTCGACCCCTGGAAAGACCAGTTTGATACCGGCTACCAGCTTACCCAGTCACTGATTGCCTTTGGCCGTGGCGACTGGGCAGGCACCGGTCTCGGTAACTCGGTGCAGAAGCTGTTCTACCTGCCCGAAGCCCATACCGACTTCATCTTCGCCATTATTGCCGAAGAGTTCGGGTTGCTGGGCTCGCTCATTGTACTGGGGCTTTTCACCGTTCTGGTGGTGACAGGATTCGTGATAGCCCGAAGAGCCGAAAAAGCCGGGATGCCGTTTGCTGCGTGCTTCTCCTATGGCATCACGCTGCTCATTGGTCTGCAGGCGAGCATTAACATGTCCGTCAGCACCGGTCTGCTGCCCACCAAGGGCCTGACTTTGCCCCTGGTAAGCTATGGCGGTTCAAGCCTGATGATCACCGCCATCTGTATCGGGGTGTTGGCACGGGTGGAAATGGAACGTCTTGACCGTGAAAAAGTGGCCGGCGAGAAGTCCCGTAAACCGGCAGCCAGGGGAGGTGCGGCCTATGACTGACAAAAAGCGCTTCCTGATGATGGCCGGTGGTACCGGTGGCCATGTGTTTCCGGCACTGGCAACAGCGAGGAATCTCCAGGAAAAGGGCCACCAGGTTTTCTGGCTTGGCTCCAGGGGCGGCATGGAAGAGCGCCTGATTGGGGAAACCGACATATCACTGTCTTTGATTCAGGTATCCGGTTTGCGGGGCAAAGGTCGGCTCGCGTTGGTAATGGCGCCGTTCCGGTTGATGCGGGCATTGGCGCAGGCGTTTTCGGTTGTCCGTGGTATCCGCCCCCACTGCGTTATCGGGATGGGTGGATTTGTGACCGGGCCCGGAGGTATTGCAGCTTGGCTGACCAAAGCGCCACTGGTGATCCATGAACAGAACGCAATTGCCGGCATGACCAACCGGATCCTGGTGCGTTTTGCCACTACCGTGCTGGAGGCCTTCCCGGGCAGTTTCGGTGCCGACGTGGTAACCCGCTGTACCGGCAACCCGGTGAGGCAGGATCTGGCGTCTCTGGCGGAGCCCGAGCAGCGGATGTCAGGACGTGCTGGCGCACTCAGGTTGCTGGTGGTGGGAGGCAGCCTTGGTGCCCAGGTTTTCAACAGCACCCTGCCGGCGGCATTGGCCAAAATGCCTGAAGACGAGCGCCCGACGGTACGGCACCAGTGCGGTGAAAAGAATGTAGAGGCGGCGGGGGAGGCCTACAGCGAGCATGGTGTGGAAGCGTCGGTAGAGCCCTTTATCAAGGATATGGCCGAGGCTTACGGCTGGGCAGATGTAGTGCTGTGCCGGGCCGGTGCCCTGACCGTATCCGAGCTGTGCGCCGCCGGTATCGGCGCGATTCTGGTGCCGTTTCCCCATGCCGTGGACGACCATCAGACCAGAAACGCACAGCAAATGGTCAATGCAAAAGGTGCCGTCCTGATCCCACAGCCAAAGCTGTCGGCGGAGCTGCTGGCGGAAACACTTACGGATCTGGGTAAGGATCGCAACCGGATTATCGATATGGCGAAGGCGGCAAAGACGCTGGCCCGCCCTGATGCAACGGAGAGAGTCGTGAATTACTGTCTGGAGGCCGCTAATGGCTGAGCCCACTAATCCCCCGCTGGTCTATCAGGTGCCCGAGATGCGCCGTATCCGCAATATTCACTTTGTGGGGATTGGCGGCGCCGGCATGAGCGGTATTGCCGAAGTACTGAAGAACCAGGGCTACGATGTTTCCGGATCGGACATCCGCAGGGGCGCAGTGACTGACCGGCTGACTGCCATGGGCATCGAGGTGTTTATTGGCCATCTCGAGGAGAACAGTGCCAAGGCAGATGTAGTGGTGGTTTCTTCGGCCGTGACCGGAGACAACCCGGAAGTTGCCTCTGCCCGCAGCCGGCGCGTACCGATTGTACCCCGAGCTGAAATGCTGGCGGAGATCATGCGCTATCGCCACGGAATTGCCGTCGCCGGTACCCATGGTAAAACCACAACCACCAGCCTGATTGCCTCAGTGCTGGCGGAGGCCGGGTTGGACCCGACTTTCGTGATCGGTGGCAAGCTCAACAGTGCCGGTACCAACGCGCAGCTGGGCGGGTCCCGCTATCTGGTGGCGGAAGCCGATGAAAGCGATGCATCGTTCCTGCACCTGACCCCGGTTATTTCCGTTGTCACCAATATTGAAGCCGACCATATGGACACCTATGGCGGCGACGTGGGGCGCCTGAAGCAGACCTTTGTGGACTTCCTCCACAACCTGCCGTTTTACGGCATCGCAGTGATGTGCGTGGATGACGCCTATGTGCAGGAGATTATCCCAAGGATTTCCCGCGCCATTATTACCTACGGCATCGATAATCCGGAGGCCGATTACCGCGCCGAGAATATCCAGTCTGACGGACTCAGAACCCGCTTTGTCGTTCGTCGTCCCGGCGGGCGTAGTGACTTGGATGTCGAGCTGAAAATGCCGGGTCGCCATAACGTCCTGAATGCGCTGGCTGCCATTGCGGTGGCCACGGATGAAGGTGTGGAAGATGCAGCCATCTGCAGGGGGCTGGCAGGCTTTGCCGGTGTTGGTCGCCGGTTCCAGGTCTATGGTGACTACAAGACTCGCAAAGGCACGATCACGCTGATTGACGATTACGGCCATCACCCCACGGAAGTCGAAGCGGTTATTCGCGCGGCCCACGACGCATGGCCAGATCGCCGCCTGGTGATGCTGTACCAGCCCCATCGCTACACGCGGACACGGGATCTCTACGAGGATTTCGTGCGCGTGTTGTCGGAGGTGGATGGCCTGCTGCTGATGGAAGTTTACTCCGCTGGCGAAACCGCCATTAACGGTGCTGATGGTCGTGCACTTTGTCGCAGTATTCGTCAGCGCGGCAGTGTTGAACCGGTCTTCGTGGAAGACAACAACGAGATTGAAACACTGCTTGCCAACATCCTGCGTGACGGTGACCTGCTGATCACCCAGGGCGCGGGGGATATTGGTGGTGTCGCCAGCCGACTGGCGGCGGCAGGAGTGATTGCTGATGAGTGAGGTGAACCGGATGGACACGCAGGGTTATCAGGCCGATCCGGAAACCCTGAAGGCGCTCGGGCGAGTCGCTGTCTTTATGGGCGGAGATTCCGCCGAGCGCGAGGTTTCCCTGAAGAGCGGACATGCAGTTCTGTCGGCCCTGCTTTCTGCCGGTGTTGATGCCTATCCGTTGGATGTACAGGGCTGCCTGCTCAAAACCGTTGAGGATCCGCAGTTTGACCGGGTATTCATTGCGCTGCATGGCCGCGGAGGAGAAGACGGCACCATCCAGGCGATTCTCTCCCAGGCGGGTATTCCCTACACCGGCAGTGAACTTCTGGCCTCCGCGCTGGCCATGGACAAACTGCGGACCAAGTATGTCTTCGAGGGCTGCGGACTGCCGACCCCACGGTTCCGTGCCATGGCTTCGGTGGATGAAGCAGACAGCATTCTGCAGGCCTTAACGCTGCCACTGAGTGTGAAGCCTTCGAGAGAGGGTTCCAGCATTGGTATCCGTAAGGTGGCGAACCGGCAGGAACTGGTTGAAGCCTATGGTCAGGCCGCGGTTCTGGACCCACTGGTCCTGGTGGAGGAGTGGGTCGAAGGGCCGGAGTTCACGGTCAGCCTGTTGCAGAACCAGGCACTGCCGGCCATCGGGCTGAGTACGGATCACGTGTTCTATGACTACGACGCCAAGTACCTGGCAGACGATACCCGCTACCAGATTCCCTGCGGGCTTGACCCGGACAGTGAACTGAAACTTCAGCATCTGGCGCTGGAGGCGTTCCGGGTGCTGGGCTGCCGCACCTGGGGGCGCGTGGACATCATGCAGGATCGCAAGGGCGATTTCTGGCTGCTGGAAGTGAATACGGTACCGGGTATGACGGACCACAGCCTGGTGCCCATGTCTGCGAAAGCGGCGGGTATCAGTTTCGAAGAACTGGTCGTGCGGATTCTTACCGACACGCTGGAGGCTGGTGATGCTTGAACGGCTGCTGATCCGGAGTCGGGCGGTACCGTCCGATCCGCCCAGGCGCAGGGGAGCAACTTCCCTGGGGCCGGAGCGGGACCGGTTTGGTTTGCTGAAGGCGGTGCTGGCTGCGGCGCCGTGGGGCCAGGTGGTGATGGGTGCGGCCATTGTTCTGCTGGCTGCCATGGTGCCCTGGGGAACCAGCCAGGTTCTCAGTGCCATGGACCGACAGGTGATGGGCATTGATGTGACCGGCACTCTGGTAGGCGAGAACCGCACGTCGCTGGAGCGAAGTGCCGGCAAATGGATCGGGCGGAGTTTTTTCGCCACGGATCTTTCTGAAATCAAGGACAGCCTTGAACAACGTCCATGGGTCGAGTCTGCTGCGGTCAAACGGGTCTGGCCGGACCGGTTGCAGGTAGAGGTTCGCGAGAAGAAGCCGTTGGCCTACTGGAACAGCGACCAGTTGGTGAGCCGCAATGGCGAGCTGTTTTCGCCGGGCAATCCCGAAGTCGCCGGCAAACTGCCGCGGCTCGCCGGCCCGGACGAGCGGGTAAACGAGGTGATCACCATGGCACGTGACATGGCAGACACGCTATCGGGTCACGACCTGGGATTTGCGGGGCTGAGCCTGGAGCAGCGGGGAGCCTGGACGCTGACCCTCGCCAACGGCATCGAAGTGGTGCTCGGCAGGGATCAGGTGGAACAACGGTTTGAACGGTTTATTACGGTTTATCAGGAACGGCTGGCGTCACGTTCGGACGAAGTCAGCCGGGTGGATGCCCGCTACAGCAATGGAGTGGCGGTTCAGTGGAAGCCGGTAGAAACGGCATCCCGGTCAAAATCATAGCAACGCACAATTCAGACCTACGGTTTGGTGGAATACATGTCATCGGTTGAAACGGAAAACATGATTGTCGGCCTCGATATCGGAACCTCGAAAGTGGTTGCGATTGTCGGCAAGCGCAAAATGGACGGGACCATTGAGGTGGTGGGAATTGGTTCCAACCCGTCCCGCGGGCTCAAGCGTGGCGTGGTGGTCAATATCGAAACCACGGTCCAGGCGATACAGCGGGCCGTGGAAGAGGCGGAGCTGATGGCAGGCTGCCGGATTCACTCGGTTTATGCGGGTATTGCCGGCAGCCACATCAAGAGCCTGAACTCCCATGGCATTGTCGCCATCCGCGACCGGGAGGTAACCCAGGCGGATATCGACCGCGTCATAGACGCGGCCCAGGCGGTGGCCATTCCGGCGGACCAGAAAATCCTTCACATCCTGCCCCAGGAGTTCGTGATTGACAGCCAGGAAGGCATCAAGGAACCCATGGGTATGTCCGGGGTTCGCCTGGAGGCCAAGGTACACCTGGTGACCTGTGCGGTGAACGCCGCCCAGAACATTGAAAAGTGCGTGAAACGCTGCGGCCTGGAAGTGGATGACATCATTCTGGAGCAACTCGCCTCCAGCCACGCCATCCTCACCGAGGATGAAAAGGAGCTGGGTGTCTGTGTTGTGGATATCGGTGGTGGCACCACGGACATCGCGGTGTTTACCGGTGGTGCCATTCGTCATACGGCGGTAATTCCCATTGCCGGCGACCAGGTCACCAACGACATTGCCATGGCTTTGCGCACGCCGACGCAGAATGCCGAGGAAATCAAGATCAAGTACGCCTGCGCCCTGACACAGCTGGCCGGTGCGGACGAAACCATCAAGGTGCCCAGTGTGGGTGATCGGGCGCCGCGGGATCTGTCCCGCCAGGCCCTGGCCGAGGTGGTGGAGCCACGCTACGAAGAGCTGTTCACCCTGGTGCAGTCAGAACTTCGCCGTTCGGGATTTGAAGACCTGATCCCGGCCGGCATCGTGATTACCGGCGGTTCCTCCACCATGGAAGGTGTGGTGGAACTGGCGGAGGAAATCTTCCATATGCCGGTAAGGCTGGCCTGTCCGCAGGCGGTCTCCGGCATGACGGAAGTGGTCAACAACCCGATCTACGCCACCGGCGTGGGTTTGTTGATTCATGGCTTCCGCCAGATGGATCTGGGGCGGGCGCCGGCGCTTAAGGGTGAGGATGCACCCACGCTGTTTGAGCGCATGAAAGCCTGGTTTACCGGTCATTTCTGACGGTAGCCAGTAGAAGACGTACACGAAGGTATCTCGAAAATCATAATCTCGAAAAATCAGTCTGGAAAAGGCTGATAAACAGCACGAAGGAGTAGGGGAATGTTTGAACTCGTCGATAATGTCCAGCAGAACGCTGTCATTAAAGTAGTGGGAGTTGGCGGTGGTGGCGGCAACGCCGTTCGCCACATGCTCAACAGTGATATTGAAGGTGTGGAGTTCATCTGCGCCAATACCGATGCCCAGGCCCTGACGGACCTGGATGCGCGTCAGATTATCCAGCTTGGTGGCAACATCACCAAGGGCCTGGGTGCTGGCGCCAACCCGGAAGTGGGGCGCCAGTCAGCCCTGGAAGACCGGGACCGCATTGCCGAAGCGCTGAAAGGTGCCGACATGGTCTTCATTACCGCGGGCATGGGTGGTGGAACCGGTACCGGTGCTGCGCCCGTGGTTGCTGAAGTTGCCCGGGAACTGGGCATCCTGACCGTGGCGGTGGTTACCAAGCCGTTCATGTTCGAGGGTGGCAAGCGCATGAGTGTTGCCGATGTCGGCCTCAAGGAACTGGAAGAGACCGTTGACTCGCTGATCACCATCCCCAACGAGAAGTTGCTGGCGGTGATGGGCAAGAAAACCAGCCTGCTGGATGCGTTTGCCTCGGCCAACGACGTTCTGCTGGGCGCGGTTCAGGGTATTGCGGACCTGATTACCCGCAACGGAATGATCAATGTGGACTTTGCCGACGTAAAGACCGTGATGTCGGAGATGGGCAATGCCATGATGGGTACCGCGCGCGCTACCGGCGAGAACCGGGCCCGTGAGGCCGCAGAAGCCGCAGTACGCAGCCCGCTTCTGGAAGATATCAACCTGCAGGGCGCCAAGGGTATCCTGGTCAACATCACCGCGGGTATGGATCTCAACCTTGGCGAATTCTCCGAGGTTGGCGATATTGTTCGCGAATTCGCATCGGATTCCGCCACTGTTGTGGTGGGTACGGTGATCGATCCGGATATGACCGACGAACTCAAGGTGACGGTGGTTGCAACCGGCCTGGGTGGGGATCGTGATAAGCCCACCAAGGTAGTGGACAACACCCGAAGCCTTGACGGAACAACGGATTACAACCAGCTTGATCGTCCCGCAGTTCTGCGTCGCAGGGCAGTAGCCCATGGCAACGTGGCGATTGATCAGAGCAAGGACAGCGAAGAGCAGGGTGTCGACTATCTCGATATTCCCGCATTCCTTCGTCGTCAGGCTGACTGATAATCTGTTGCAAATGCGTTCAAAAGTGGAACCATTTTCGCTGATTGACGTGTGCTGACTATCTGTCCCCGGCCCCGCGCCGGTAAACCAGTCGGGAAGTTACCAACCGACACGATTGGTTAAATGGTATTCAGTTTTACTTTCTGGTATTCTCCGGGCAGATTTTTGCCCAGACTATATCGCACTTATGTGACGGAAATATGTACCGATGATCAGACAACGGACACTCAAAAACACCATCCGTGCCACCGGTGTTGGGCTTCACTCAGGTGAAAAGGTTTACCTGACCCTGAAGCCGGCACCCGTGGACTCGGGAATCGTATTCCGCCGTACCGATCTCGACCCTGTGGTCGAAATCCGGGCCTGTGCGGAAAACGTGGGTGAGACCATGCTTTCCACGACACTGCTGAAAGACGGTGTCCGGGTTGCAACAGTAGAGCATTTGTTGTCAGCCATGGCTGGTCTCGGGATCGATAACTGCTTCGTCGAACTCAGCGCAGCGGAAGTGCCCATCATGGACGGCTCAGCCGGACCTTTTGTGTTTCTTCTGCAGTCTGCCGGCATTGCCGAGCAGGACGCGGCCAAGCGATTTATCCGCATCAAGCGCGAAGTGACGGTTGAAGAAGGTGACAAGAAAGCGACCCTGCTGCCTTTCGAAGGCTTCAAGGTGAGCTTCGGCATTGACTTTGACCACCCAGTATTCAAGGGGCGCGCCCAGACCGCCACCGTTGATTTCTCCAGCACGTCTTTCGTAAAGGAAGTCAGTCGCGCACGGACTTTCGGGTTCATGCGTGATATCGAAAAGCTGCGGGCGATGAACCTGGCGCTGGGCGGGAGTGTGGATAACGCGATTGTCGTTGACGATTACAAGATCCTCAACGAAGACGGTCTGCGTTACGACGATGAATTCGTCAAGCACAAGTTGCTGGATGCCATCGGTGATCTCTACCAGTTGGGTAACAGCCTGATTGGCGAGTTCCGTGGTATCAAATCCGGCCATGACCTGAATAACAAGCTGCTGCGCAAGCTCAGGGCAGAAGAGGATGCATGGGAAGTGGTGACCTTCGACGATGAGGCCGCTGCCCCGATTTCCTACATGAAACCTGTGCTGGCGGCGGGCTGAGGCAGGACGCCTTAGTCCCGGACGTGGCTTGCGAGTTTTTCGAGAACCTCGCGTAACTGTTTGTCCTTCGTGTGCCCGGCTTCCTCTCTGAGGAGCCGGGCATTTTCGTTACTCAGGGGTGTCATCTTCACTTTGGGTCGTTCGCTGAACCTGGGTGGGGCCACCTTGACCTTGAGCTTCCAGACAAAGCGGAACAGCTCCTGTTTGCGCAGCTCTTCCATGATTTCATGCTGGCGAAAACGTATCTGGCTGGCGGTAGTCGCAGCAGAGGCGGAGAGTATCAGCTCGCCTTCCTTGCAACTGACAAAACGTGTGCCTTTCGCCAGGCTCTCCGGCAGCGCCGCAACCACCAGTTTTTCCGCCTGGGCGTGATGCTGGGCCTTTGCCATCAGCTCACGCAGGGTTGAAGCTCTGGAAAAGCTGTCTGGTGTCAATTCGAGGTCGGTTTTCTTTTTCATGGCAATCAGTAGTTCTCGACGACAACGGTAACGATTGGTTACACTTCGGCACGGTTAATAGGCAGAGCCTGTATTACACTCGTTTTACATTGTCTGACGCGTGTATGTCCACGGGTGACTGCTATTTTATCAAATGTAGTCGTTGCAATGGATGGCACGTGCGTTTTCAGGCGCGGTCTATGCTGCCCAGGATTGAGTAGTCGGAGAGGAGCTCCGCAATCTGGCAAAGGATGCCTCGGCAGGCCCAGTCAGATCACTCGGGATGCAACACTACAGGATCAGGTTGCGTCCCCATGAAACCAGAAGACGATATGAATATTATCCTAGTTGGCAAGCGCCATGGGCAATCCCGTGCGGTTTCGATAAACGCTCCGGTCGCAGTCGGCCTGGTGTTTATCGTAACCGCGCTACTGGCATTGGCAGGCTGGTCTGGTTATCAGGTGGCTTTAGGTCAGGTTGAGCCGGCCGAATCCGAAGAGTCAGAGTTGATGGCAGAATGGCGTTCAAAACTCCATCAACAGAAAGACGAACTCGCGCAACTGGAGCAGAATGTCCAGCAGCAGGTGGATGCCCTAACACTTCGCCTGGGTGAAATGCAGGGGCGCCTGCTGCGCCTGGACGCGCTCGGCCAAAGGTTCGTGGAATCCGGCCTGGTGGCCAGTGACGAATTCGATTTTGATCAGCCGGCGGCAGTAGGTGGTCCCGAGGACAGTCTGGACGGTGATTCCTACACGGCCCCCGAGCTTACCGGTATGATAGACAAGCTGGCCAAGCGTATTGAAGACCGTGAACAGCAGCTTCGCATGCTGGATATGGTGACCTCCCGCCAGAAGCTCGAAAAAGAACGTTATGTGCAGGGCCGCCCAATCACCTGGGGCTGGCTATCGTCCAAGTATGGCTACCGCTCGGACCCTTTCACCGGAAAGCGTACCTGGCATGCCGGTGTCGACCTTGCAGGCAAAGAGGGTAGCGATATCATCTCCGTTGCCGGCGGCGTAGTGACCTATGCCGATGAGCGCTATGGTTACGGCAACCTGGTGGAGGTTGACCACGGCGACGGTCTGGTTACCCGTTACGCACATGCCAAGACGATCGAGGTCAACGTGGGAGATGTTGTCCAGAAGGGTGAGGTTCTGGCTCTGATGGGCAGTACAGGGCGCTCTACCGGCCCGCACGTGCATTTCGAGGTGATTCGTAACGGCAAGAGCGAAAACCCGGAAACCTATATCAAGCGAGCCAGCCGCTAAGCGGTCTGTCAGGCGTCCCAGGCGGCGCCTGACTCCTTCCTGTTACCCCGGCCCGACCTTTTTTTCAATCTTTTCAGCGTTGTGACAGGCTTCTATAAGCCCTGACTTTTGTACTGCTGCGAAATAAGGTTAGAATGCCGGCTTCCTCCGTTTAATCAAAGAAGCAGTGGTCTATGTTCACAAAGCTTGCAACCAAGATGTTCGGCAGTAAGAACGCCAGAGAAATCAAGCGAATGCGCAAAACTGTCTCGCGCATTAACGAACTTGAAGAGCAGTATGGCAATTTGTCGGACACCGAGTTGCAGGGCAAGACCGCGGAATTCCGCCGCCGCTACGACGAAGGCGAGACCCTCGATGCATTACTTCCGGAAGCCTTTGCCACCACCAGGGAGGCAAGCCGGAGAGTCATGGGCATGCGTCATTACGACGTACAGATGATCGGCGGTATCACGCTGCACGAAGGCCGGATTTCCGAAATGAAAACCGGTGAGGGTAAAACCCTTGTGGCCACTCTGGCCGTCTATCTCAATGCCCTGACCGGAAAAGGCGTTCACCTGGTTACGGTAAACGACTACCTGGCCCGCCGGGACGCAGAATGGATGGGCAAACTCTACCGTTTCCTTGGCCTGCAGGTGGGCGTTGTTGTCGCCGGCCAGCCTCAGGAAGAGAAGCGCGCGGCCTATCAGGCTGATATTACCTACGGCACCAACAACGAATTCGGCTTCGATTACCTCCGGGACAACATGGCGTTCAGTACCGAAGACAAGGTACAGCGCACTCTGCACTTTGCCATCGTGGACGAAGTGGACTCCATCCTGATCGATGAGGCCCGCACACCGCTGATTATTTCCGGTGCGGCTGAAGACAGCTCGAAACTCTACCAGGCCATCAATGAACTTGTGCCCAGGCTGGAACAGGGCGAAGTGAGTGAAGAAGAGGGGGAGCCCAGTGGCGACTTCACTATCGATGAAAAATCGCGTCAGGTGGAACTCACGGAAGGTGGTCATGAGAGAGTGGAAGAGCTTTTGCTGGAGCGGGGCCTTTTGAAAGAGGGCGAGAGCCTGTATTCCGCTGCCAACCTCAGCCTGCTGCACCATATCCATTCGGCCCTCAGGGCCCATCATCTGTTCCAGAAAGACGTCGACTATATCGTCCAGGGAGACCAGGTGGTTATCGTGGACGAGCATACCGGCCGCACCATGCCCGGCCGCCGCTGGAGTGAGGGTTTGCACCAGGCGATTGAGGCCAAGGAAGGGGTCCGTATCCAGGCAGAGAGCCAGACCCTGGCTTCCACCACTTTCCAGAACTACTTCCGCCTTTACGACAAGCTGGCCGGCATGACCGGCACCGCCGACACCGAAGCCTTCGAATTCCGCCAGATCTACGGCCTGGATGTTGTGGTTATCCCGCCCAACAAGCCAATCCAGCGGATCGACTACAACGACCTGATCTACCTGACCCAGGAAGAAAAATTCCACGCCATTATTGACGAGATCAAGGACGTTACCGCCGAGGGCAGGCCGATTCTGGTGGGTACTGCCTCCATCGAGGCGTCCGAACTGCTGTCCATGCTGCTCAAGAAGGCGCGGATAGACCACAAGATCCTCAACGCCAAGCAGCACGAAAGCGAAGCCCAGATCATCGCCCAGGCTGGTCGCCCTGGTGCCGTCACCATCGCCACCAACATGGCCGGCCGTGGTACCGATATCGTCCTGGGTGGTAACTGGGAGTTCGAGGTGGCGGGTATGGACAACCCCACCGAAGAGGAAGTTGCCCGTATCAAGGCAGAGTGGACTGAGCGCCACAATCAGGTGCTGGAAGCCGGCGGCCTCCATATCATCGGTACCGAGCGTCACGAATCCCGTCGTATTGACAACCAGCTTCGCGGCCGTGCCGGCCGTCAGGGTGACCCTGGCTCGTCGCGTTTCTTCCTGTCCCTGGAAGATAACCTGATGCGGATCTTTGCCCCGGACCGGGTGAAGAGCCTGATGCAGGCCATGGGCATGAAGAAAGGCGAGGCCATAGAGCATCGCATGGTCACCAATGCGATCGAGAAGTCCCAGCGCAAGGTGGAAGGCCGCAACTTTGATATGCGGAAAACCCTGCTGGAATACGATGACGTTGCCAATGATCAGCGTACGGTAATCTACGACCAGCGTAACGAGGTGATGTCCTCGGAAGACATTTCTGACATGGTCAAGACCATCCGCGAGGATGTAGTCGACTCGCTGATCAGCGAATTCATACCACCGCAGAGCATGCCCGAGCAGTGGGACGTGCCTGGCCTTGAGAACCAGCTGCAGTCGGAGTTGGCCATCAACCTCCCGATCCAGAAGTGGCTGGACGAAGACAGTAAACTGTTCGAGGAAAATCTCCGTCAACGAATCCTGGACGAGGTTGTTGCAGCCTACGACGCCAAGGAAGAGATTGCCGGTTCCGAACCGATGCGCAAGTTCGAGAAGCAGGTGTTCCTGCAGGTGCTCGATACCCTGTGGAAGGAACACCTCTCGAACATGGATCATTTGCGCCGCGGTATCCACCTGCGCGGTTATGCCCAGAAGAATCCGAAGCAGGAATACAAGCGCGAGGCGTTCAATCTCTTCGAGACTATGCTTGAAACCATGAAGCGCGATGTCGTGCGGGTACTTTCCCACGTTCGCGTGCAGAGCCGTGAAGAGATGGAAGAGGTGGAGCGTCGCCGCAAGGAAGAGCTGGAGAGAGAGCTCGCCCAGGCCCGTCTGCGCCATGACGAGACCAGCATCACCGGCCAGAAGCAGGATGACAATTCCGCTGCTGCCGGCGCACAGTCCCAGAGTACTCCGGAAACCTTTGTGCGGCAGGACAGAAAAGTGGGCCGCAATGAGCCCTGTCCTTGCGGGTCCGGCAAGAAATACAAGCAGTGTTGCGGAAAGGTCAGCTGATTCCCGATACTGGCCAGTAGAATACCGACCCGCACCCTGGTTCACTCAGGCTGCGGGTTTTTCGTTTGGTAGCGATTGATGAAAGGAGATTGAAGATGGCAGTTGGTCCAGGAGCCTTGCCGACATTTTTCCCGGTTGCCGGCGTCAAGCTGGGTATCGGTAGCGCAGGTATCAAGAAACCGGGCAAAAAGGACCTTGTGGTTATTGAGCTGGCCCGGGGCAGCCGTGTGGCCGGTATCTTTACCCGCAACCAGTTCTGCGCGGCGCCTGTACATATCGCCCGACGCCATCTTGCCAGCGACGCCCCCCGATACCTGTTGATCAATACCGGCAATGCCAATGCGGGTACCGGGGAGCGGGGCATTCAGGATGCACAGGCCTGCTGCCAGGCGCTGGCTGACAATGCCGGGGTAGCTGTTGACGCGGTGCTGCCCTTTTCAACGGGCGTGATCGGTGAGCCCCTGCCGGTGTCCAGGATTGTGGAGGCATTGCCACAGGCTCTGGCAGATGTATCGGAGTCACACTGGGCCGAGGCGGCCTCCGGAATCATGACTACGGATACCCGGCCAAAAGGCGCTAGCCGCCAGATTGAACTGGAAGGCCATAGGGTATCCATCTCGGGAATCAGCAAGGGCGCAGGGATGATTCGCCCCAACATGGCCACCATGCTCGGGTTTATCGCCACCGACGCAAAGATTGCTCCGGATCTGCTGTCCGCCCTGACGTCGGAACTGGGAGAGAAGTCTTTCAACCGCATTACCATTGATAGCGACACTTCCACCAACGATGCCTGCATGCTGATTGCCAGCGGTCAATACGATGGCCCGGAAATCACTTTCGACAGCCCCTGTCTTCCGGAACTCAGGGCGGCGCTGCAGGACGTGTTCCTGGAACTGGCTCACGCCATTGTCCGCGACGGCGAGGGCGCCACCAAGTTTGTCACCATCGAAGTCAGCCGGGCCGGGTCGGTCCAGGAGGCTCTGGACGTTGCCTACACTGTGGCCCACTCACCCCTGGTCAAGACCGCTCTGTTTGCGTCTGACCCCAACTGGGGGCGGATCCTGGCGGCTGTAGGCCGTGCCGGCGTTGAGGGGCTGGATCTTGAGGCACTGGAAATATGGCTGGGGGATGTCTGCCTGGTACGCAATGGTGGCCGGGCAGAGGATTACAGTGAGTCCCGGGGGCAGGCGGTGATGGACGCAGAGGAAATTACCATTCACATCGACCTGAAGCGTGGTGATGTCATGGAGCGGGTCTGGACCTGCGACTTTTCCCACGACTATGTCACCATCAATGCCGAGTATCGTACCTGACTATGGGGGCTGTTGAGGAAATACACGTTGCGGTGGGGGTCATTTTCCGCGCGGGAAAAGTACTGATTGCCCGGCGCCCGGATCATCTCCACCAGGGTGGCCTGTTGGAGTTTCCGGGCGGCAAGGTAGAGAGCGGTGAAACCGTTCAGCAGGCGCTGGTCAGGGAGATTCTTGAAGAAACCGGGCTGCGGATTGCACCAGACTCCCTTGAACCGGTTATCGAGGTTCGTCATGACTATGGCGACAAGCGTGTGTTTCTCGACGTCTGGGAAACGTCATCAGCCGAGGGAGATCCGGAAGGTCTTGAGGGTCAGGCGATACGCTGGCTCGATCCCGGCCAACTGAGCGACGCTGACTTTCCTGCTGCCAACCGGCCGATTATCCGCGCGCTGCGCCTGCCCAGCCACTACGCCATTACCGGGGCCGCAGCCGATGGCAATGCATATGGTGAACAACTGACGCAGAGTCTGACTGCCGCAGCGCCGGAGCTTTGCCTGTTGCGGGCGCCGGAGCTTGGGGACGGTGCCTATGAAAAGCTGGCCGAATGGGCGCTTGAGGCCTGCGCCGCATGCGGTGCAGAACTGATGCTGCATGGCGCGCCAACGCTGATCAGGCAGTTTCCCCGAGCCCGCGGTCTGCATCTGCCGTGGCGTGAAGCCAGACAGATTTCTGCCCGCCCCCTCACAGCTGATTACCTGCTGGCGGTCTCCTGCCACAATGAGGAGGAGATTGCTCATGCGTTGCAGCTTCAGGCAGATTTCATCACCCTGGGACCGGTCAGGCCCACCCCCTCGCATCCTGGTGAGCCGGGAACAGGATGGCCTCGTTTCCGGGAGCTGGCGGCAGCCTCCACGGTTCCCGTGTATGCCCTGGGTGGTCTTGATTTGACCGATATTGCTGAAGCCCGCAGTGCCGGCGCTCAGGGTATTGCCGGCATCAGTTTCTGGTGGCATAACGCCTGATATTGGTCAGGCCGCAGGCATTGCACCCTCTGGTATGATGTACAGCTCAAACCCACCCCATGATGATTCCCTGGAGCGATTGTGAGCAAACTGACGCATCTTGATGAAAAAGGCGCCGCGAGGATGGTGGACGTAACGTCCAAGGCCGTCACTGAACGCGAGGCGAGAGCAGAAGCCCTGATCAGAATGGCGCCTGAAACCCTCTCAATGATTGTGGAAGGGCAGCACCCCAAAGGTGATGTGCTGGCAGTCGCGCGAGTGGCAGGCATTATGGCGGCCAAGAAAACCCATGACCTGATTCCGCTTTGCCATGCGTTAAACCTGACATCGGTAAAAGTGGAACTGACACCGGGCGAGGATGGTGCATCGGTTCATATTGCCACTTTCTGCAAGCTCTCAGGGCAGACAGGTGTGGAAATGGAGGCCCTGACCGCCGCCAGTGTTGCAGCACTGACACTCTACGACATGTGCAAGGCCGTTGATCGGGGCATGGTTGTGGACAATGTCCGCCTGCTGGAAAAGAAAGGTGGCCGCAGTGGTCACTGGTCTGCATCAGACTCCGCTTCGTAAGTCCTGTACGAATCAGTTATACCGGAGGATAGACCGTGCAGAGACTACGCCAGGACGGTGGCCACGTGATAGAATGCGCGGCCCGATTGACTGAACCACGAGGAAGCACTGTGGCCGTTCGTTACATCCAGACATGCCGGTTGCCCACCCCTTTCGGCGTTTTCGACATGCACGGCTTCGAAGAGCCGGATACCGGGAAGGAACATGTGGCGCTGACGCTGGGTGACCTTGGCAGCCCCGAGCCGATGCTGGCGCGCACTCATTCCGAGTGCCTGACTGGAGACGCCCTGTACAGCATGCGTTGTGATTGCGGTTATCAACTGGAAGAAGCGCTGCGTAGCATTGCCCGCGAAGGTCGTGGCATTCTGATGTATCTGCGCCAGGAGGGCCGTGGTATTGGCCTGCTGAACAAGATCCGCGCCTATAATCTGCAGGATCAGGGCGCCGATACGGTCGAAGCGAACGAGCAACTTGGGTTTGCGGCTGATCTGCGGGACTACAGTATGTGCCGCGATATGCTGGAGCATCTGGGCGTCAGCAGCCTGAAGCTGATGACCAATAATCCCCGCAAGGTGGACGCCCTGGCCGACCTGGGGATCGAAATTGCAGAGCGTGTACCTCTGCACGTAGGACGCAACCCCCACAACGAGCACTACCTGAACACCAAACAGAGCAAGCTCGGCCACTGGTTCGAAACACACCAGGACGACGATCCCACCGTCTGATTTTCAGCGCTCCTACTTTACCGCCTTGAGTGACTGGTTGTATTTCATGTACTCCAGGCGGCCTTCGATAGTGCGCTTGATGCCTTCGGCGTCGAGACCGCAGGAAGACAGTAGCTCACCGTGTTTGCCGTGATCGATGAAGGTGTCCGGAAGGCCAATCTGCAGCACGGGCTGGCTGACATCTCGGCTATTGAGAAACTCCGTTACCGCACTGCCTGCACCGCCCGCAATAGCATTCTCTTCGACGGTGACCAGAAGGCCATGCTGTTCCGCCAGTGACAGAATCAGCTCCTCGTCCAGCGGCTTCACAAATCGCATGTCGGCGACGGTTGCTCCCAGAGCCTCGGCGGCTTCAAGGGCAGGCGTCAGCAGGGTGCCGAAGTTCAGGATGGCGATACCCGAGCCTTCTCTGACCAGGCGACCCTTGCCGATGGGCAGGGCAGCGAGTTCGCTGACGATCTCTGTGCCTGGCCCGGTTCCCCGGGGATAGCGCACCGCCGCAGGGCCTTCGAACAGCATGCCGGTATGGAGCAGCTGACGGGTTTCGTCTTCGTCAGAGGGCGCCATCACGATCATATTGGGGATGCAGCGCAAATAGCTGATGTCGAAGGCACCCGCATGAGTGGGGCCGTCCTCACCCACCAGGCCGGCGCGGTCAATGGCAAACAGAACGTCCAGGTTCTGTATGGCGACATCGTGGATCAACTGGTCGTAGGCGCGTTGCAGGAACGTGGAATAAATTGCCACTACCGGTTTTGCGCCATCGCAGGCAAGACCTGCCGCCAGTGTTACCGAATGTTGCTCGGCAATGGCGACGTCGAAATACCGGTCCGGGAAGCGCTGTGAAAATGCCAGCAGATCAGAGCCTTCACACATGGCCGGGGTAATACCGACAATGCGTTCGTCCGCTTGCGCAGCGTCGCACAGCCATTGACCAAAGACATTGGCATACTTGGGCCTGGATGGCTTTGGTGTAACCGGCTCCGGTTTGCTGGGCGGTACCGGCTCGATCTTGTTGATGGCGTGGTAGCCAATGGGGTCGACTTCGGCAGGGGCAAAACCCTTGCCCTTGGTGGTTACCACATGCAGGAACTGGGGGCCATCAAGCTCGCGGATGTTCTCCAGGGTTTCCACCAGCAGGGGCAGGTCGTGGCCGTCGATGGGGCCGATGTAGTTGAAGCCGAGCTCCTCGAACAGGGTGCCCGGAGCAATCATGCCCTTGAAGTGTTCCTCGGTCTTGCGGGCCAGGGCCATGAGGTGCGGTGCCGCCTGCAGTACCCGTTTGCTGCTGTCGCGCACCTGGTTGTAAGTGCGGCTTGCCAGCAACTTGGCGAAATAGTTCGACAGCCCACCCACATTGCGGGAAATGGACATGTCGTTGTCGTTGAGGATAACCAGCATGTCAGCGTGCAGATGGCCGGCATGATTCAGCGCCTCAAAGGCCATACCGGCGGTCATAGCGCCGTCACCGATGACCGCAATGCTCTTGCGGCCGGTTCCCTGCAGGCGCGAGGCCACGGCCATGCCCAGTGCTGCACTGATCGAGGTGCTGGAGTGACCCACGCCGAAGGTGTCGTATTCGCTCTCGGCCCGTTTGGGGAAGCCCGCCAGTCCGCCCTTGCGCCGTATGCTGTTCATACGCTCGCGCCGACCGGTGAGAATCTTGTGGGGATAGGCCTGGTGCCCAACATCCCACACCAGACGGTCTTCCGGGGTATTGAACACATAATGCAGGGCTACTGTCAGTTCCAGAACCCCCAGTCCGGCACCGAAGTGCCCACCCGTCTGGCCCACAGACCAGAGCAGGAACGCACGCAGCTCTCGGGCCAGCTGAGTCAGCTGGTCGTCTGCCAGCTCTCGCAGCTGTGCTGGAGCATCAATCCTGTCCAGAAGCGGCGTGTTGGGCCGTTTTGACGGGATTTCCTTGAAAGTATATGTATCCTGCATCTGCTCGGGTCTTTTCCGGATGGTTCAAAAATGTCGGTACTATTATAGGGGATGAAGTGGCCCGGTTTCACACCGATCGGGCCAGTCGGGTTCCACAAGTTTTGTACAACCAGTGTGCACCCCAGTCCCCCGGTGTATCAATGGGTGCGGGCCACCACATAACCGGCCATGTCCCTGAGAACATCGCCTTCCTTGCCAAACCCCTCCAGACTGGACAGGGCAGAATCCAGAAGCTGGGACAGGTAGGCTCTGGCCCCGGCCGTTCCAAGCAGGGATGGATAGGTGGGCTTGGCGCGGGCCATGTCCGACCCCTGGGGCTTGCCGATCACTGTTGTATCACCTTCGATATCCAGCAGATCATCCTGTACCTGAAAGGCAAGCCCGAGAGTTTGTGAATATACGGTAAGAGCTGCCAGTTGGTTGTCACTGACTTCGGGGGCAGTCAATGCCCCCATGCGGACACTCGCAGCAATCAGGGCGCCGGTTTTGTGGCGGTGCATTTTCTCCAGCTGGTCGATGGTCAGACTCTTGCCAACCGACTCCAGGTCGATGGCCTGGCCGCCCACCATGCCTCTGTGCCCGCTGGCGGAGGCCAGCTCCCGTATCATCGAAAGACGCACCTGCTCATCCAGTCCCGGTGCCTCTGCCAGCCAGCCGAACGCCATGGTCTGCAACGCATCGCCTGCCAGAATGGCCGTTGCCTCGTCAAAGGCGATATGGGTTGTGGCGCGGCCCCGGCGCAGTTCGTCATCGTCCATGGCCGGCAGGTCATCGTGAATCAGCGAATAAGCGTGGATCAGCTCCAGGGTGCACGCAGGAACAAGTGCGTTTTCCTGTGGCTGGCCCACCGCGATCGTCGCAGCGATGCACAGGGCAGGGCGAATGCGCTTGCCGCCGCCCAGCACGCTATACCGCATGGCCTGCTGAAGGCGCTCAGAACCGCTGCCGGCTCCGGAAAGCTGGAATTCCAGTTCCGCGTCGATCCGGTTGCGGCAATGTTCGAGGAACGTCTCCAGGCGGGTATTCGATGTGGGCATCAGGCAGGTTCGTCCGGTGTAAAAGGCCTGGTTTGCAGGGTCCCATCGCTGTTTTCAACCAGCTGTTCCACGCGCTGCTCTGCCGTCTTGAGGGCCTGCTGGCACTCGCGTGTGAGCTTCACGCCCCGTTCAAAGGCTGTCAGCGATTGCTCCAGGGACAGTTCGCCCTGCTCGAGGTCACGGACCAGTTTTTCCAGCTCATCCAGGGACTTTTCAAAGTCGGCGATGGACGCCGTGCTTTTCTCACCGGCCATACAGGGCCTCCGGTTGCTTCGCGGAATTTCGCGGATTATACCAAAGCTTCACGCCGGCCGCTGCCAGCAGAATGCCCCGGCACCTTCCTTTTTGCCGCCCGGGCCCCATACCTGTTCTGTTACGCGGATCTCACCGGAGGCACTGACGGTAACCACGGTAGTGGCGCGGGTGCCGTATTCGCTGCCGACGATAAACGGAGATGACAGGAATCGCTCTCTCTCGAGGCCGATACCCGTGTCCGGCAGCTCATGGTCAGGGGCAGGGGTGGTGTCATACAAACGCTCGATCAGGTTCTGGTGGAGCGCCTCTGTGGTTCCGGAGCCGGCACTCTCCAGCAGCCCGGTGACCGAGTTCCTGAGCCGGAGCAGCTTGGGCCATGGCGTTTGCAGCAGGTGATTGCTGAGGCCGTAGGTGCCCCGGTGGACGTGGCGTCCGTGGTGAACGTCGTGATTGCTGAAATACCAGCCGTGTCGGGTATTCAGGCTGACCAGGTTGAATCCCGAATACTGGTTCCCCCGTTCCCGTACCAGGGATTCAAGGGTTCCGGTTTCCCCGGCCAGAGCCATCAGTGGGAGTTCTCCCCGGGATTTCGGGCCCGCTACCGGAGAAGCTTCCCGCACATTGGTGACGGCTGACACCCGGCCATCAATGTCTACGGCAAGCCAGGTACCGCCTGAGAGCAGATCGCGGCCTGCAAGCACCTGCCGCCCGGCGATTTCGCTGTTCCACCAGTCCATGGCTGCGGTGGGGCGTTGAAAGAACTCGTCACGGTTGGCGGCCACCACCAGTGGGAAGTCAGGATTCTGTCGCAGGGAAAAAACTATCAGGCACATGAGGCGGGCTCTTCCATCGCGAGTGAACAAAGATGCGTCGGTGTGTATCATACCAGCCTGTTTTATTCTCTGCGTGTGGCTGAGTATGACCCTGATTGCTGTAATTGGTCTGTATCTGGCTCTGGGCGCCCTGGCGGGCACCATGGCTGGCCTGTTTGGTATTGGCGGCGGCCTGGTCATCGTGCCGGTGCTAATCTTCAGTTTCGGCCTGCAGGGGATCAGTAGTGAAATAGCGGCACATCTGGCTGTCGGTACCTCCCTGGCCACCATCGTTTTCACGTCAGTCAGTTCCATCCGCTCCCATCATCTGCATCAGGCTGTTCGCTGGGACATTTTCCGGCCCATGACCGCCGGCATTATTATCGGCGCGGTACTGGGTGCCTGGACGGCGTCGATGCTCAGTGGCGATGCCCTGGAGCTGATTATCGGTGTGTTTGTCATTCTGGTGGCTCTGAAGATGTTGCTGTCAGTCAACCCGGAAGCCGGGCGCGATGTACCCGGGTCTGCCGGGCTGGGTGGCGCCGGGGCTGGTATTGGCTGGGCCAGCGCCATTTTCGGTATCGGCGGAGGCACCCTGACCGTTCCTTTCCTGAGTTGGTGCAATGTGCGCATGCAGCAGGCCGTGGGCACCTCCGCCGCCTGTGGCCTGCCTATTGCCGTTGCCGGAGCGCTGGCCAACATTGTCACCGGCTGGCAGAACCCCCACCTGCCTGAGCTTAGCGTGGGGTTCATTTATCTGCCCGCATTTCTGGGCATTGTCCTGACCAGCGTCTTTTTCGCCCGGGTGGGCGCCAACCTGGCCCACCGCCTGGATGCGGCGCTGCTCAAAAAAATATTTGCCATGGTATTGATCGTGGTGGGTATCCGTTTTCTGTTATGACCTGAGGGGTTATTGATGCTTCAGCATCCGCAAATCGATCCGGTGGCCATTGCCATCGGGCCCTTGAAAGTGCATTGGTATGGCCTGACCTATCTGGTCGGTTTTCTTGTGGGCTGGTGGCTTGGCCGTATCCGCGCCCGCAAGCCCTGGTCACCCATCAATGAAACCCAGATGGGCGACATGCTCTTTTATATTGCCCTCGGGGTCATACTGGGTGGCCGTTTCGGCTATGTTATTTTCTACAACTTCGGAGCTTTTGCGTCCGACCCGTTGATGCTGTTGCGGGTCTGGGAAGGAGGCATGTCCTTCCACGGTGGCCTGCTTGGCGTGATGTTTGCCATCTGGTGGTTTGGCCGAAAAGTGGACCGTACCTTCTGGCAAATTGCCGATTTCGTCGCGCCGCTGGTGCCGGTGGGACTCGGTGCAGGGCGCATCGGCAACTTTATTAACGGCGAACTCTGGGGCAAACCCACGGATCTGCCCTGGGGCATGGTCTTCCGTACGGCACCCGACGCACTGGCGCGCCACCCGTCCCAGCTTTACCAGTTCGCGCTGGAAGGCGTGCTGTTCTTTATTATTCTGTGGTGGTTTTCCTCGAAACCCCGGCCCCGTATGGCGGTGTCTGGCCTGTTCCTGATGTGTTATGGCATCTTCCGCTTCCTGGTGGAATTCGTACGCCAGCCCGACCCCCAGCTTGGCTACCTCGCCTTCGACTGGCTCACCATGGGTCAGGTTCTGTCGTTCCCGATGATCCTGGCCGGCGCCGGACTGATTGTTTTCGCTTATCGGAGAAACGCTGAATGAAAGCCTATCTCGACCTGATGAAAGACGTGGTGGACAACGGCACGGACCGCGGCGACCGCACCGGCGTCGGCACCCGCTCCGTATTTGGCCGCCAGATCCGTTTCAACCTGCAGGACGGCTTCCCGCTTGTGACCACCAAGAAAGTCCATCTGCGCAGCATTATCCAGGAACTGCTGTGGTTCCTTCAGGGTTCCACTGACAATAACTGGCTGAAAGAGCGCAACGTCTCGATATGGAACGAATGGGCCCTGGAAAGCGGCGACCTGGGACCGATCTACGGTAAACAGTGGCGCAGCTGGCAATGCCCGGACGGCGGCACTGTCGATCAGATCAGCGATGTGATCGACCAGATTCGCAACAAGCCCAACTCCCGCCGCCTGATCGTCTCCGCCTGGAACCCGGCCGAACTCCCCGACGAATCCGTCGGCCCTCAGGACAACGTCCGCCAGGGCCGCATGGCACTGGCCCCGTGCCACTGCCTGTTCCAGTTCTACGTCTCCGACGGCAAGCTATCCTGTCAGCTTTACCAGCGCAGTGCCGACCTGTTTTTGGGTGTACCGTTCAATATCGCGTCCTACGCCCTGCTGACCCACATGATCGCCCAACAGTGCGATCTGGGTGTCGGTGAGTTTGTGCACACATTCGGTGATTGCCATCTGTACCAGAACCACCTGACCGACGACATTGTCTTCGAGCAGTTGAAACGGTCGCCCCGGGCGTTGCCTCAACTGGTGATCAAACGGAAGCCTTCGTCCATCTTCGAGTATGAGCTGGAGGATTTCGAGTTTGATGGGTATGACCCTTATCCGGGGATTAAGGCGCCTATTGCGATTTGACCCTTTGGCCTGGTTTCCGGCCCTTTGGTTTGGGGGCTGCAGGTCAGCGGGTGGGGCTTTCAGGAAAACGCCTCGAGACGTCCGTGTGCGGCTTGGGCTCCGCCATCCATGGCTCCGCACATTTCCTGAAAGCCCCACCCGCTGACCTGCGACTGAACAACAGAGTTCGATTATCTGGAAGGTTAAGCCAGACTAAGGGGCTATTCCGAATTAAACTCAGTTAAGTGTTCTATCCCGCAATGATCATGGGTCAGCGAACTGCATTGTCGAATCGCGAGAGGGCGGGGAAGAGTGTCCAAAAATGTGCGGAGCCATGGATGGCGGAGCCCAAGCCGCGCATGGATGCCTTGAGGCGTTTTTTGGACACTCTTCCCCGCCCTCTTGCAGCCACAACACCAGAGAGCCGGCAAAACTCCCAAGCAAGAGGGTAAACAACCGATGAGGAAAGCACTCATAGTGGCCATGTCCCGCAACAGGGTCATCGGCCGTAATAACAAGCTGCCATGGTATCTGCCAGGGGATCTGAAATACTTCAAACAGGCCACCATGGGCAAGCCCATTATCATGGGGCGGAAAACCTGGGACTCCATAGGCCGGCCATTGCCGGGGCGGATGAACGTGGTGATTTCGCGGAACCCGGAATGGGAGGCGCCGGCAGGAACAGTGGCTGCAAAGTCACTGGACGAAGCGCTGGTCAAGGCCGAAGCTCAGGCCGAGATCGAAGGTGGGGACGAAGTGATGATTATCGGTGGCGGGCAGATTTACGCCGAGGCCCTGCCGATGGTGGATCGAATCTATATTACTCAGGTGCACGCAGAGGTAGAGGGGGACGCATTCTTTCCGGAAGTGAACTGGGAAGAGTGGGAAGAAATCGGACGGGAGGATTTCTCCGCGTCCGATAACAACCCTTACGACTACAGCTTCGTAGTCTATCAGCGCCTCAGTCAGTCTTGAGCGACTGAATCAGCCCTGACGGGGCGGGCGTTTGCCGGCGGGCTTGCCGCCTTTACCCGGGGGCTTGCCCTTCGGGCCCGGGCCGCTACGGCCCTTGGGGCCTTTCTTGAAGCCAGGCTTGTACCCTGGCTTACCACCCGGGCGACCACCGCCGCCCTTGCGGTCACGGCGTGGCGGTGCATTGGCTGAAATCTCCGGCAGGGCCTCTGGTTGCTCCAGCGGCAGTGAGCCGGGCTGGGATGCTTCCAACCAGCAGGCCAGGGCACCGGCGACCATTGCCGTGTCCATGTCATTGCGCTCGGCAATCTCATCCAGAAGCGCCATGGCCTTGGCCAGCTTGCCATCCTCTGCAAAACCCAGAAGCTGCGTTTCAAACTGCTCTTCACGCATCTTCTTGAGTTCTACGGGCGAGGGCAACTGGTAGGACTCCATCGGCGAGTTGGTGGCACGCTCGAGCGTACGCAACCAGCTGCGCTCCCGGGGAGTTACCAGCAGAATCGCCTTACCTTCACGGCCGGCACGGCCGGTGCGGCCAACCCGGTGGATGTAGGCTTCGGTGTCGTAGGGCACGTCGTAGTTGATGACGTGGGTGATCCGGGGCACGTCCAGACCACGGGCCGCTACGTCTGTTGCTACGATAATATCTTTCTTGCCACGCCTGAGGTCTTCTACCGTCTGCTCACGCTGGCGCTGGTTCAGGTCACCGTTCAGTGGCGCCACTGCGTGCCCGCGGGCCGAGAGTTTTTCTGCCAGCAAAGTGGTTTCAGCCTTGGTGCGGACGAAAACAATGGCGGCATCCAGTGGCTCTACCTCAAGAATGCGCGTCAGTGCATCGAGCTTGCGCTCGGCATAAACTGGCAGCACGAACTGTGAAATACGCTCAACCGTGCGGGTTTCGCTCTCGATTTTTACTTCCGTGGCATCACGCAGGTAGGTCTGGGCAACTTTCTTGATCTGCGGCGGCATGGTTGCGGAGAACAGGGCGCGCTGGCAGTTTTCAGGTGTCTTCGCCAGAATCGCTTCCACGTCGTCAATGAAGCCCATACGAAGCATTTCATCAGCTTCGTCCAGTACCAGCGCCTTGAGGCTGTCCAGCTTCAGGGTGCCCTTGCGCAGGTGGTCCAGCATGCGCCCCGGCGTTCCCACGATGACTTGGGCGCCGCGACGCAGGCCCTTGATCTGGGGGAAGAAATCCTGCCCGCCGTATATCGGCAGTACATGGAAGTTACGGAACTTGCTGGCGTAAGTGGTAAATGCCTCGGCCACCTGGATGGCCAGCTCACGTGTTGGTGCCAGCACCAGAATCTGCGGCTCCATAAGGGAGGCATCAATTCGGCTCAGCAACGGCAGTGCAAAGGCGGCAGTCTTGCCGGTACCGGTCTGGGCGACACCCAGGAGATGTTTGCCGGCCAGCAGCGCAGGAATGGTCTGGGCCTGTATGGGCGAGGGTTTTTCGTAACCGACGGCGGCCACAGCTTCAAGGACAGCTGGATCCAGGCCGAGTTCGGCAAAAGACAATTCAGACATTAATGTACTCGGAATTCGAAGGGTAGAGCATTGCATTGCAATGCATGATGTGGCGTGGATTATAACTGGTTTCCTGCATCTTTAACACGGCTAATGCCAGCGGCGCGGTAGGTAGTTGCCGGAGCCGGCGGTTGCGTTAATGGCGGATATTCGGCAATCTCCGGGTTGTTTCGGTTAGGATGCTAATGAGGTAGGCTAATGAATTTTGACAGATTAATGGAAGCGGTCGCGCAGGGTGGAGAGGTTACCATCCCGTCAACCTGGAGCCAGGGGCGCGCCTCTTTCGGTGGTGTGGCGGCGGCGCTGGTGTTCGACCGGATGGCTCATGTGGTTGCTCCAGATCGCCCTATGCGATCCATGCAGGTGTCGTTCGTGGGCCCGGTTACACCGGATGAGCCTGCGACAGTTGAAGCCGAAATCCTGCGCGAAGGCAAGGCGGTCAGCCAGGTGTTGGGCCGTATCGTCCAGGACGGTGAGCCCAAGCTGGTGGCACTGGCCAGTTTTGCCGGGGACAGGGATTCAGCGGTGCGTGTTGACGCCTTGCCGGCGCCGGAAGCGAAGCCGGCCAGTGAGTGCCGGGGGCTGGATTACATTGCAGGCGTCACACCGGAATTCATCCAGCAGATCGAGATGCGCTGGGCGTTTGGCAATCTTCCTTTCACTGGCAAAGGTGGTCGGGAGCTTGGCGGGTGGATGCAGTTCAGGAACACGCCGGAAACCTTTTCAGATGCCCATATTATTGCACTCGTTGATGCGTGGCCGCCTGCTGTTTTGCCGCACGTAAAAGGGCGAGTGAAAACCAGTTCTCTGAGTTGGGCCCTTGACATCGTGCATCCCAGGCCCGTTCTTGAGCCGGGAGATTGGCTGCTGTATAAGGCGATGATTGATGAGGCAAGCGCCGGATACGGACACACTCATGCGGGAATCTGGACCGAAAGCGGGGACTTGGTGGCCCTGAGTCGGCAAACGGTAACGGTATTCGGATAGTGGTATAAGGCGTTTCCGTGAAATCAATAGAAACAATAAAAGTACTGGCTGCCAGTGTGATCGCGGTTGTGGTCATGGTGGGTATTGCCCGGTTTTCCTATACGCCAATGATTCCCGAGATGGTCGACGCGCTTGGCCTGAGCACGTCCCTGGTCGGAATGCTGGCGACGGTGAATTACGCCGGCTACCTTACCGGTGCGCTGCTTATCACCCGGATCAGCGATCTCGGGCTCAAGGTAAGGCTTTACCAACTCGGTCTCGTCGTCGCGGTAGTCTCAACGGTTCTAATGGGGTACACCACCAATGTGTGGTTGTGGTCCATATTGCGATTTATCTCCGGGCTCAGCACCTCGGCCGGTATGTTGTTGGGGGCGGGTCTGCTCATGGGCTGGCTGATCAAAAACAATCAGAAATCCGAGCTTGGCGTTTTCTTTTCCGGTATCGGGCTCGGGATTGTTCTCACAGCGGTGGTGGCCGAGCTGATCAAGGATGCCTTTACCTGGGATACGCAGTGGGTAATCTACGGACTGGTGGCGTTGGTGTTGCTGGTTCCAGTCTGGCGCTGGATGCCTGACTACCGGGCCTGCGCGTTGCCGCAAACCACAAGCAAAGCTGCGAGGGAAGGGCGGAGCCGCTTTATCCGCATCTTGCAGTTGGCCTATTTTTGCGCCGGTGTTGGCTATGTGGTCACAGCCACCTTCCTGGTGGCTATCACGGAGTCCATGCCACAGCTTGAGGGGAACGGATGGCTGATCTGGCTTGTTGTTGGTCTTGCCGCCACGCCGGCTTGTTGGCTATGGGATGTGTTCTCGCGCCTTTGGGGGCAGTGGCTTGCACTTTACCTGGCGTACACCCTCAACTCTGTCAGTATCTTGATGCTGATCGTCAATGCCGAAATGGTAAGCGTGATACTCAGTGCCGTGATCTATGGCGGCAGCTTTATCGGCATTGTCAGCATGATGCTGGCTATGGTGGGGCGTGTTTTTCCTGAGAATCCGTCCCGGCCGATGAGCCGGCTTACATTCAGTTATGGCATTGCTCAGGTGCTGGCGCCTGCCGTTGTGGGTTACCTGGCCGATGTGGAAGGTAATTACACCAACGGGCTCTGGCTTACATTGGTTGTGATGGCGCTTGGTGTGGTGGTGCTGCATCTTGCACGAAGAATGGAGCAGCGGGGGCAGGGCAGGTCTGCAATCTCCCGCTAACAGCGGCCGTGATACTCCACTTCGGGGAGCGGTTATTTCATTTCTGGCAGGGCTTCGGTGACAGTGCCTGCATCGCGAAGGCCACCGAAGCGTTTGTAGAACTTCTCCCCTGGTCCTGGCAGCGGGCCGGACGCATTTTCCAGCGTTTCGTCGAGCCACTGTTCGGCCCGCACATAGATCTTGCGGTAAAGGTTGCGACAAAGCTGCTTGGCGCTTCGGCCTTCCCAGTCACCCGGTAACAGTTCATCTGGCAGTAGAGGGTCGCGGAGCAGAATCTTGCGATATTCGTGGATCAGCAGAACCCGCAGGAGCAGACATTCCTCCGGACTGAGGGTGTCCTCGGACTGAAGTTCCCGCCATAGCGGGCGGAACTGTTTCAGAAAACGTCGGTACCGCCCTCCCAGCTCCTCCAGGTTCCAGCTCTCCCGGACCTGCAGGCGAAGCGCCCTGGGGCTCTTCTGCTCCATGGGCATGGTCTCCATCACGATGGTGTCCTCTAGGGCTCCCCATTCCTGCAACATTGGGATCAATTCATTGCGGGTAAATCTGGGGTGCTCCATCAGGCCCGGTGCCATGCTGCCAAAGCTGAGCCACTTAAGCTCTTCCCGGACTTTCTGGCGAAGCTCCGGTGCCAGTTGATTCAGGTACACAAGGCACCAGCTGCCGCTCCACTCTTCAGTATCCAGGTTGTAAACGTGCTGGAACGCCTGCTCGAATCGGCGCAGGCCGGGACCTGTCAGACTGTAATAACTGCAGCGGCCGACCTTTTCGGTTTGCAGCCAGGACTCCTGAACCAGGCGATACACGGACGTACGCACCAGCCGTTGGCTGATTCCCATGGGCTCTACCAGTTTCATCAGGCTGCCAAGCCAGACGTTGCCGCCACGGGGAACGATGGCGTCGCCATAGATGGTAATGATGAGAGAGCCGGCGCGGAGTGGCCGTTTCTTCTGAAAATTCTTGATGAGCAGTTCTAGTTGGCTTTTTGCAGTCATGGTCCGGGTCCGCAAACAGGAATCAATGAAACAGGTTGCAGGTATTATGCGGGTCTTGCGTGTCAGGTAAAGGCTTGTCTGTCTGATGGCTTTGCTGGCGCGTTGCGCCAGCGTCAGCTTTACTTGGAAGGCAGCGATCCACCGCCCTGAAATCAGTTGACATGGAAGTTATGATACAATAAATTCGTTTGATATTCGTCAACGGTATCGAATTTTACCGGGAGCGAAGAAGGACTGCTGTAATCACGGATGAAGAAAAACAAACATACTCATGCCCCTGCACAATTCGGGAGAACAAAAACAATGTTAAAAACTATGATGCGTCGCGCAGGAAAATGCGCAGTAGTAGCTGCGGCAAGTCTCATGATGATGAGTGCCCAGGCAGCCGAACCAATCAAGATCGGGTCGTTTCTGTCAATTACAGGTCCGGCCTCTTTCCTTGGCGATCCTGAGGTGAAAACCCTTGAGATGTACGTCGAGAAAATCAACGAAGAAGGCGGCGTCCTGGGGCGTCAGCTGGAGTTGATACATTACGACGACGTTGGTAATTCCTCCTCTGCTCGCAACTTCGCCAGCCGCCTGATCCGCTCGGATAACGTGGATATCATCGTCGGTGGCAGCACGACGGGTGCGACCATGGCGGCGGTACCATTGATTCAACAGGCAGAGGTTCCGTTCATCTCCCTGGCCGGCGCTGTGGTTATTACCACCCCGGTGAAAAAGTGGGTTTTCAAGACACCCCAGTCTGACCGCATGGCCGCGGAACGCATCCTGACTGACATGAAGGATCGCGGAATCACCAAGATCGGGTTAATTTCCGGCACTGGTGGTTTTGGTAGTTCCGGCCGTACCCAGACTCTGGAAGTGGCAGAGAAGATGGATATGGAAGTGCTGGCCGATGTCACCTACAGCGGATCTGATACAGACATGACCTCCCAGTTGACCAATATCGGTAACACAGAAGGTGTTGAAGCGGTCCTGAACTTCGGTTTCGGGCAGGGCCCGGCCATTGTGACCCGCAACTATGATCAGTTGGGCATGGAGCTTCCTTTCTATCAGTCCCACGGCGTGGCATCTGACGGCTTCCTTGATCTGGCCGGTTCTGCGGCTGAAGGCCTGCGTCTGCCGGCATCCCCGCTGCTGGTTCCGGATTCTCTGCCGGATGACGATCCCCAGAAAAAAGTGGTTCAGGACTACAAGGCAGAGTATGAAGCTCGCTGGGATTCCAGGGTTTCAACCTTTGGTGCCTATGCCTACGATGGTCTGATGCTGGCTGTACGCGCAATCGAAGAAGCCGGCTCTACTGATCCTGAAGCCGTACGTGAGGCTCTGGAAAACATCGAGGGCTACGTCGGTGTTACCGGAGAGTTCAACATGTCTCCGGATGACCACAATGGCCTCGACCCAGAGTCCTTCCGTATCCTGGAAGTCCAGGATGGCGAATGGCAACTGATCGACTGATATTCCTTTTCACCTGTCTCGCGGCTGGCGGCTGTCCTTCTGGATAAGTCGCAGGCCGATGTTCGACCGGAAACACCGTTATGCTTGCAGAATTCTTACAGTACCTGTTCACCGGGATTACAATCGGTGCAACCTATGCCCTGATAGCCCTCGGTTTTACCCTGATTTATAACGCCAGCCATGTCATCAACTTCGCCCAGGGCGAATTCCTGATGATCGGAGGTATGGCGACTGTTTCGCTGATGGCCATTGGTGTACCCATGATAATTGCCATCGTTCTCGCCATTATCCTTGCCGGGGTTCTGGGTTTGGCGCTTCAGCGTTTCGCCATTGCGCCGGCAAAGCAGGCGGACGTGGTTACACTGATCATAATCACGATTGGTGCTGCCATATTTATCCGTGGCATTGCCCAGATTGTTTGGGGCAAAGGCTACCATGTGATGCAGAATTTCAGTGGCGATGAGTCCATCCGCGTGTTCGGTGCTGTCCTGAATACCCAGAGTCTCTGGGTTCTGGGCGTCGGTGCTGTTGTGGTGGTGGCCCTTGCGCTGTTCTTTACCAAGACCCTGACAGGAAAGGCCATACTTGCGACGTCGATGAACAAGGAGGCTGCCCGACTGGTTGGCGTCCGGACACAGATGGTGCTGATGCTGGCCTTCATGGTGTCTGCGGTGCTCGGCTCCGTTGCCGGTATTGTAGTTGCGCCGATTACCTTTACCTCTTACGACATCGGCATCATCCTTGGCCTGAAAGGCTTTGTTGCTGCGGCAATCGGTGGGCTTGGCAGTGGTGTGGGTGCTGTTGTCGGTGGCATTGTGCTCGGAATTGTTGAAGCGATGACGGCCGGCTATATCTCCTCCGATTACAAGGACGCGGTGGCGTTTGCCACTATTTTGCTAGTGCTCTTCTTCATGCCTCGCGGACTCTTTGGCGCCAAAGTAGTGGAGCGTGTCTGATGTTGAACCGTTTTATGCAGTCTCGTCTCCGTGGGTTGGTGGCCCTCGCGCTGATTCTTGTTGTTATTCCGGCCTTTCTGACCAACTCCTTTCAATACGGAATGGTTACACAGATTGCCATTCTTGCTGCCACGGTTGTCGGCCTGAATCTTCTGGTTGGCTTTGCCGGCCAGATCAGCCTCGGTCATGCTGGGTTCTTTGGTCTCGGTGCTTACTTCTCGGGCATTGCGACGGGAACTTATGGATGGTCCTCTGTACCGGCGCTGCTGGTGGGTGCCGCACTGGTTGGCGTTATTGCCTGGATCGTCGGGCGGCCGGTTCTGCGCCTAAAGGGGCATTACCTGTCCATGGCCACGCTCGCGGTGGGCTTCATAATCGCGATCATCCTGAACAACGAACGCGACCTGACCGGTGGCCCGGACGGCATGCCGGTACCGGCCTTTGAGATATTTGGCTGGGAATTGAGTTCTTTCGGCCGGTATTCACTGTTTGGTTTCGAGATGGAAGGTTTCGAGGCATGGTATATCTTTGCCAGTGCCGTATTGCTGGCGGCTGTCTGGTTTGCGCTCAACCTCATTGAGTCACCGATAGGCCGCGCCTTGCGCTCGGTGCACGGGTCCGAAGTCGCAGCACGTGTCGTTGGAGTCAACACTGCAAAGTATAAGAGCCTGGTGTTTGTGATTTCTGCGATCTATGCCAGCCTGATGGGCAGTCTCTACGCTCACTTTCAGGGCTTTATCACCCCGGCGGTGGCCAGCTTCGAATTTTCCATTCTCTTTATAACCATGGTTGTTCTGGGCGGCATGGGTTCCACCTTTGGTGTGATTATGGGTGCCGCGGTGCTGACCCTCCTGCCGCAGCTGCTGGCGGATTTCCAGGACCTCGAAACCGTCATGTTTGGCCTGATTCTGATGCTGACGATGATTTTCATGCCCAAGGGCCTGTTGCCCACGCTAACCGCAACCGTTTCCAGAAGAATGCGCAAGAAAGCGGGAGGTGAGGCATGACAGCGCTGGTTGAAGTAAAAGGGCTGGATAAGGCCTTTGGTGGCGTTCACGCTGTGGAAGATGTCAGTTTCAACGTGGAGGCGGGGCAGGTCTATTCGGTTATTGGTCCTAACGGTGCCGGCAAGACCACACTGTTCAACCTGATTACCGGCCTCTACGTACCCACGAAGGGTGAGGTCCGGCTGAACGGAGAGAGCACTGCCAAACTGGAGCCGAACCAGCTTGCGGAACGGGGGATGTGTCGGACTTTTCAGCAGATGCAGATCTGCATGAACATGACCGCTATCGAAAACGTGATGCTCGGCCGTCACCTGCAGCTAAAAAGCAGCCTGTTCACCACATTGTTCCGGTTACCGGCTTTGCTGAGGGATGAGAAGACTGCCTTCAAGCGCGCTGCTGAACTTATGGAGTACGTGGGCTGTGGCGAGTACGTTGGTGCAGAGGCCTCTGCGATGTCCTACGGTGCACTGAAGCGGCTCGAGATTGCTCGGGCTCTGGCGGCGGAACCTAAGGTCATTCTGCTGGATGAACCAGCAGCAGGTCTTAACGCAACAGAAACCGCAGCGTTGGAAGATCTGATCCGGAAAATTGCAGATCAGGGCATAACCGTGATGCTGGTTGAGCACGATATGAAACTGGTTATGGGAATATCAGACCGTTTGCTGGTGCTTAACTATGGTCGCGTTCTGGCCGAGGGCACGCCCAAGGAAATCCGTCAGAATCCGGACGTTATCGCCGCCTATCTTGGTGGCTGAGCAAGGAGACATTTCATATGAGCGAGCAACACACTGAAATGGCGCCTGCCCAGTCACGCAGCGAGCAGGCCGTCCGAATTATTGTTCATGAACATCAGGCGCTTTGGCGGGTCCTGGACCTGCTGGATCAGCTTCTGAGTGATATGAACCTCAACGACCAGCGGCCGGATGAGCGGCTGCTGACCACGATCTTTGATTACATTGAACACTTCTCCCAGCGGGTCCACAGTACCCCCACGGATATCGAGCTCTACAAGCGGCTCAGTGAGAAGTCCCCGGAAACGGCGCCTCTGCTTGAGAAGCTGGCAAGGGGCTACGTGATCGGGCATGAGAAGCTGGTGGAGTTGCGTGCACTGCTGGCGGACTGTGAAGAGCGCTGGCCGGAAGGCCGTGAGGATTTCAGTCATGCCCTGGCACGTCTCACAGAAGCCCTGCGCAAGCATATCCGCAAGGAAGAAGGCGTGGTTATTCCGCGGGCCCGGAAACTGCTGACCGAGGAAGACTGGCAGCAGATTATCGAAGCGCGGGATGTGGAAAATGACCCTCTGTTTGGTGAACGGGTCCGGGAAGAATTCCGGGAGTTGCGTCACCAGATTGTCAGTTATACTCCGGAAAAGTTCGGGGGGCTGGGTCTCAAACACGCAGAGCGGGTCACCGCGCCTCATGCAAAAGAGGAAATGCTGTCTATCAAGGGGCTTGTTACCTCCTATGGCCAGATCGAGGTTCTCCACGATTTGGATATCCATATCAACAGTGGCGAGATTGTCTCCCTGGTGGGTGCCAACGGCGCGGGCAAGTCCACATTACTGATGACTATCTCCGGGCTGCAGCCGGTGGACCGGGGATCAATAAGCTTCGAGGGAAAAGACCTCGGGAAAATCAGCACCGACCGGCGCGTGGCCCAGGGGATTGTGCAGGTGCCTGAAGGCAGGCAGGTGTTCAAGGACCTGAGCGTCCACGACAATCTCCTGATGGGTGCTTACACTCGCGGCAGAACTGCTGAAGTCATGGATGATATTGAGCGTATGTATACCAGGTTCCCCATCCTTCGCCAGAAGCACCATAACCTTGCCGGGGAACTTTCAGGCGGTCAACAGCAGATGTTGGCCATGGGACGGGCGCTGATGGCCCGGCCGCGACTATTGCTTATGGATGAGCCGAGTATGGGTCTTGCGCCCCTGATCGTTGAAGAAATCTTCAATATCGTCAAGGAGCTCAAGAAGGAAGGCATAACCATCTTCCTGGTGGAGCAGAATGCCTCCCAGGCGCTGGCGCTGGCTGATCGAGGCTATGTGTTGGAGACCGGTAAGGTGGTGATTGAAGGGACTGGCCGTGAGCTGCTCAGCAATGAGAAGGTTCGCGAGGCTTATCTGGGCATGTAATTGCCCTGAAGTTTCCTTGCACCAATAAAAGGGGGACAGGTCTTGCGACCTGTCCCCCTTTTATTTGCCTGACGCTTTCTCCCTGGGGTCCAGGACAGGGAGAGAGCAGGTAAGCCCGGTGTTACTCGGGCTTTTTGGCAACCAGTGTCAGGATGTCATAGCTCGCAACCATTTCGTCGTTCTGATTGTGAACCTGAACATCCCAGACCACCACACCCTGGGGGTGCCCGTCCGGAGATGTCCGACCCTGATCGATCTTGCGCTTGCAGGTCAGCCGTGCCCGGATGGTGTCTCCCGGCGCAACCGGCTCGATAAAGCGCAGGGTATCTAGGCCGTAGTTCGCCAGAACCGGGCCTTCGCCCGGATAGACGAACAGGCCTGCCGCAGCGGAAAGCACGAAGTAGCCATGGGCAATGCGCTTGCCGAACTGGGAGTTCCGCGCCGCAATTTCATCGAAATGCATGTAGAAGTGATCACCGGACAGGCAGCCGAAATTGACGATATCCGCCTCGGTCACTGTGCGTCGGTGGGTGAGCAGGGATTCGTTGATCTGCAGATCTTCGAAATGGCGGCGGAACGGGTGCACTTCGGTTTCGATCAGATTGGCACCACGCACGTACTCGCGAGTTACTGCAGCCAGCATCGTCGGAGAACCCTGGATGGCGGTTCTCTGCAGGTAATGATGGACCGCGCGGATACCACCGAGCTCTTCGCCACCGCCGGCGCGGCCCGGGCCGCCATGCTTGAGCATGGGCAGCGGCGAGCCGTGGCCGGTGGATTCCTTCGCAGCTTCTGCATCCAGCAGGTGCAGACGCCCGTGGAAGGCAGCAAGCAGGGGGGCGATCCGGCACGCAATGGCCGGATCCCGGGTGGTCAGGGTGGTGACCAGTGAGCCACGGCCTTCGGCGCACAGGGAAACCGCGTCTTCCATGGTGTCGTAGGGGATCACCGTTGCCACCGGGCCGAAGGCCTCGATGTCGTGGGCACCACAGCCATTCTCCGGGTTCCGGCACAGCAGCAGGTGCGGTTCGATGAACGCGCCTTTGTCGGTGCCTTCGCCGGTCGGCTGGAAATCGCCGGTGCCGCCGGTAACCAGTTCGCTGGTTTTCAACAATTCCTGGATGTTGGCTTTGACGTCTTCAAGCTGGTCGACGGACGCTAGGGCTCCCATGCGGACACCTTCAACCGAAGAATCGCCGACGGTAACCTTCGAAAGGCGCTCCCGGAGCTTTTCGCAGACCGCGTCTACCTGGTCTTTTGGCACCAGGACCCGTCGGATAGCAGTACACTTCTGGCCGGCCTTGGCCGTCATCTCGCGGCCCACTTCCTTTACGAAGATATCGAACTCGTCGTGCTCGGGGGTTACATCCGGCGCCAGAATGGCACTGTTCAGCGAATCCGCCTCGGCGTTGAACGGAATCGAACGGTTGATGATGTTCGGGTGATTCTTGAGTTTGCGGGCGGTTGCAGCCGACCCAGTGAATGTGACCACGTCCTGTTCTTCCAGGTGGTCGAACAGGTCGCCGGTGCTGCCGATGATCAACTGCAGGCTGCCTTCAGGCAGAGCACCGGATTCCTGCATCAGGCGCACGGCCAGTTCAGTGACGTAACAGGTAGAGGTAGCTGGCTTCACGATGGAAGGCATGCCCGCCAGGAAGGTGGGCGCGAACTTTTCCAGCATGCCCCATACCGGGAAGTTGTAGGCGTCAATGTGGACAGCCACGCCGCCCCGGGGCACCAGGATATGGGTGCCTGCAAAGTGGTTATTCTTGCCGAGCGGAGTCACCGGACCCTCGTGAACAACATTGCCGGACGGCAGTTCACGACGCCCCATGCTGGCGTAGGAAAACAGTGTGCCGAAACCGCCATCGATATCGATGCCGTTATCGCCCTTGGTGGAACCGGTATGCATCGACAGGGCGTAAAGTTCTTTTTTGTGTTCCTGGAGATACATGGCCATGGCCTTCAGGGCCAGAGCGCGCTCCTGGAAATCCATCGCCATCAGGTTCTTGCCGCCAACCTTGCGGCCGTACTCCACAGCGTTCCTGAAATCGAGGGTGTCGTCGTGGGTATGCGCCACAATCTCGCCGTTAACGGCGCTGGGCAGGGCCTTGGCGGCCTTTTCACCGACCCATTGGCCGGCAATGAAACTTTTCAGGACTGACATGGGAAACTCCATTCGTTTCTGAAACGCCAAGGCAAGCCCGGTTTTCGCGAGGCTTGCCTTGCTGGTGTCTTACTGTTTTCTGGTCGGAAACTACATCTCGTCGTAGTCCAGAACCACCTTGTCGCTGACCGGGTAGCACTGGCAGGAAAGCACGTAGCCGGCTTCCACTTCGTAGTCCTCAAGGGCAAAGTTCTGGTCCATTTCCACTTCGCCTTCCACAACCTTGGCACGGCAGGTGGAGCAGACGCCGGCCTTGCAGGAGAAGGGCAGGTCCGCGCCTTCTTCGTTGCCGGCCTCGAGAATGCTCTTGGTGTCTCGAACCAGAGGGAAAGTCAGGGAGCGGCCATCGGCGATGACGGTCACTTCGCTCACCGATTGTGGATCCACCTTGGAAGGGGCTCTGTCCTTGCGGGCCTGGGGCGCACCACCGACCGGCGTAAACAGCTCAAAGTGAACTTTGCTTTTATCCATGCCATGGCGAAGCAGGGAGTCCCTTACGTCCTCAGTCATTAGCTGGGGGCCGCAGATGAAGGCAGCGGTAAGATCCTTGGCGTTGATCCAGTGATCGAATAGGGCATCGCATTTGTCGTGGTTAATGCGCCCGTTGTACAGGTCAATGTCCTGCTCTTCACGAGTGAAGATATAAACCAGGTTCAGACGCGCCATGTACTCATTCTTAAGATCCTGGAGTTCGTCCCGGAACATCGTGCTGCTGGTGGCCTTGTTGCCGTAGAACAGGGTTACTGCGCTCTTGGGCTCGGTTTCCAGAGTGGTCTTGACGATCGACAGGATCGGGGTGATGCCACTGCCCGCAGCCACTGCCAGGTAATTACCGTCGCGCTCGGGATCCAGGTCGATGGAAAAATGGCCCTGGGGTGGCATGACTTCAAGTGTTTCGCCGGGTTTCAGCTGCTCATTGGCAAACGTGGAGAAGCGACCACCGGGAACCTTCTTCACGGCGATACGCAGCTCCTGATCGTTGACACTGCGGCAGATTGAATAGGAACGGCGCACTTCCTCGCCATCCAGTTTTGTTCTGACAATCAGGTGTTGGCCTTGCTTGTAGCTGAACTTGTCCGCCAGATTATCAGGCAGGTCAAAAGCAAGTGATACGGCGTTTCTTGTTTCAGGTCTGACCTCTTTGAGGGTCAGTGGATAGAATTTATTCATGATCGTATCGGCTCTAGATGCATTTGAAATAGTCGAATGGCTCGAGGCATTCCTTGCAACGATAAAGGGCTTTGCAGGCGGTAGATCCGAACTCGCTGACCCGCTCGGTGTCCTTGCTGCCGCAGTGGGGGCAAGCAATCACTTCCGGTTCTCCGAGCAGGCTCATCTTGCTGGAGCTGCCCTCGGGTGGCGCGATTCCGAATGCACGAAGCTTCTCTTTGCCTTCGTCTGTGATCCAGTCGGTGGTCCATGCTGGTGTCAGCACCTGATTGATTTTCGGATCCCGGAAGCCCGCAGCGCGCAGGGCTTCAGAAATCAGCTCTTCAATCAGTTCGGTAGCCGGGCACCCGGAGTAGGTCGGGGTCACATCAATGGACAGCTCTTTACCGTCCCAGTGAACCGCCCGGACAATGCCGAGCTCCACGACACTGACTGCCGGCACTTCAGGGTCTTTGACCTCTTCAAGCAGTGCCCAGATGTCGTCCTCTGTCAGCAGATTGGGGCGGGCGTTGGCCGGCACCCGATCGCTGGCAATCAGGATGTCGACCGCTGACCGGGTGTCTGAATCACCATGTTGTGGCATCGGGATAGGCCCTCTGCAGGAACTGCATTTCTGCCAGAATGAAACCGAGGTGTTCGGTGTGCTCGCCGCGCTTGCCGCCCATATACATCCAGGCGTCTTCTGAGCCCGGTGTCAGGGTAGCCTGGGTGAGCACTTCATTGACCATGCCGCGCCAGTCTCTCGCCAGCTGGTCCGGGTCCGGGCCGATGCCCGCCTCGGCCATGACACGATCCGTGTCATCAGGGGTGATCAGTTCGCCGGTAAAACGCCAGAGGATATCCACCGCGTCCTGCATACGTTGATGGCTTTCTTCAGTACCATCGCCCAGACGCTTGACCCACTCGGATGACCGGCGCAGGTGGTAGGTGGCCTCTTTCAGGGCCTTGGCTGCGATACCGGCAATGCGCTCATCGCTGGATCCGGTCAGGCTCTTGAGTGTGAAGTAGTGCCATACGTCAAAGAAGAACTGCCGGCCCATGGTGACCGCGTAATCCTCGTTGGGCTGCTCGGTGAGCAGTAGGTTGCGGTAATTGTGGGCATCACGGCGGAACGCCAGTTTGTCGGCATCGCGACCATCATCAATCAGCTCGGCGGCATACTCATACCAGTTGCGGGCCTGGCCGACGAGGTCGAGGGCAACGTTCATCAGTGCCATTTCTTCCTCAATTGCCGGCGCCTTGCCACATAATTCACTCAGGCGCTGGCCCAAGATCATGTCAGAATCTGCCAGTCGCAGCAGGTATCCCTGTAGTGCTTCTGCTTGTGTCATTGGAACCGCTCCTTACATGTGTCCGACTTCATCGGGCAGCTCGTAAAAAGAAGCGTGCCGGTAAATCTTGTCTTCCGACGGGTCGAAAAGTACTTCCTTCTCGTCGGATGCGGAGGCCGTGATGGTGTCGGAGGGCACAACCCAGATGCTCACGCCTTCATTTCGGCGTGTGTATAGGTCACGGGCGTTTTCCATAGCCATCTCGGCGTCAGATGCGTGCACGCTTCCCACGTGTTTGTGGTTCAGACCGTGCTTGGACCGCACAAAAACTTCGTAAAGGCGCCATTCAGACATGTTGTATTCCTCCGGTATCACGCGGCTTGCGCGCGCTGTTTTTGTTTTTTGGCATAGGCGACGGCCGCTTCGCGGACCCAGGCGCCCTCGTCAATTGCGTTCTTGCGAGTTTTGATGCGCTCGCGGTTGCAGGGGCCGTTGCCCTTGAGAACGTCGTAGAATTCCTGCCAGTTGATCTCACCGAAATCGTAATGGCCGGTTTCTTCGTTCCACTTCAGATCCGGGTCCGGCGCGGTGCATCCCAGGAATTCAAGCTGCGGAACCGTCTGGTCAATGAACATCTGGCGCAGCTCATCGTTGCTCTTGCGCTTGATCTTCCAGGCCATGGACTGCTGTGAGTTCGGAGACTCGTCATCGTGCGGGCCGAACATCATCAGGGCCGGCCACCATAGGCGATTGATGGCGTCCTGAACCATGGCTTTCTGCTCTTCGGTGCCTTCACGCATCATGTCCAGCAGGATCTGGTAACCCTGACGCTGGTGAAAGCTCTCTTCTTTACAGATGCGGACCATGGCACGGGAATAGGGACCGTAGGAGGTACGCTGAAGAACAACCTGGTTGACGATGGCGGCACCATCCACCAGCCAGCCCACGGCGCCCATATCGGCCCAGTTCAGGGTAGGATAATTGAAGATGCTGGAGTACTTGGCTTTGCCCTGATGCAGTTTCTCGATCTCTTCGTCGCGGTCTGCACCGAGGGTTTCCATGGCGCTGTAAAGATACAGGCCGTGGCCTGCTTCGTCCTGGATCTTGGCCATCAGCTGGAGTTTGCGCTTGAGTGTAGGCGCACGGGTAACCCAGTTTCCTTCCGGCAGCATGCCGACCACTTCGGAGTGGGCGTGCTGGGAAATCTGGCGAACCAGGGTTTTCCGGTAGCCTTCAGGCATCCAGTTCTTGGGCTCAATTTTGGTTTCGGCGTCGATCTTCTCCTGAAACTCGCGCTCTTCAGGGGACATCTCTTCTTTGGTCTTCAGGCGCTTGGCGCCGGTTTCAACGAGCTGAGCGTACATAAAATACCTCCGGATCGGGCTTGTTGTTCTGTGGCTCCATGAACATTGGCGCCCTCAGATAACATCGGAGGGCCAATGTCTCCATATTATATGATACTGAATAAATATCAAGAATAGTCTTTGTGTGTCATGTCATATCTATAAGGTTGAGCTCCGTTGCTTATAGGACTGATTTCCATGACAAAAAAAATGATACGTGACTAAACGCTATTGAGATCAGCGACGGGAAAGTAAAATTAAATCGGTAAATGTGGGGAGCTGACGGTCAGGCAGGGGGCGGAGAGCCGGTCGCAACGGTTGCGAGCCGGCTCTCTGTGAGTCATACCGTCCTAGTTTTTTCGGCGGTCAAAAACACGCTTGGCCTTGCCTTCCGAGCGCGCCAGGCGGTTGGTTTCCACCACTTCTATACGGGTACTGATGCCGATATAGGACTTGATATGATGCGCCAGTTCCTTGGCCGCCGCGGCGCGGCTTTCCGGGCTGTCGGTTGCACCGGGTTTCAGTTCGGTCCGGATATCCACGCAGTCCATGTTGCCTTCCTTGTAAACCTCGATCTCGTAGTGGGGTGCCAGGGCTTCGCACTTGAGCACCTGTTCCTCGATCTGGCTCGGGAACACGTTCACACCACGGATAATCAACATGTCATCACTGCGACCGGTAATCTTGTCGATCCGGCGCATGGGTCGCGCGGTGCCCGGCAGCAGGCGGGTGAGATCCCGCGTGCGGTAGCGCAGGATAGGCAGGGCCACCTTGGTCAGCGAGGTGAAAACCAGCTCACCGTATTCCCCATCGGGCAGAACTTCGCCGGTTTCCGGATTGATGATTTCCGGGTAGAAATGATCTTCCCAGATGGTGGGGCCGTCTTTGGTTTCGACGCATTCCATGCCTACACCGGGGCCCATGACCTCGGAAAGGCCATAGATGTCCAGGGCCTGGATGCCGAGCCGCTGCTCGATCTCGGTACGCATGGCGTTGGTCCAGGGTTCTGCCCCGAAAATACCCAGGCGCAGTGGTAGTTTGTGCGGATCAATGCCCTGGCGATCCATCTCGTCGGCAATGTTCAGCATGTAAGAGGGCGTTACCATGATGATGTCCGGCTGAAAGTCCTGGATCAGCTGGACTTGCTTCTCGGTCTGGCCACCGGACATTGGGATCACCGTACAGCCAAGGCGCTCAGCCCCGTAATGGGCACCAAGGCCGCCCGTGAACAGGCCGTAACCATAGGCAACATGAACCTTGTCACCGCGGGAGCCGCCACCGGCACGAATAGACCGGGCAACAACGTCGGCCCAGGTGTTGATGTCGCTCTGGGTGTATCCTACTACGGTTGGTTTACCGGTTGTTCCGCTAGAGGCGTGTACCCGCACCACGTCAGACATGGGTGTGGCGAACATGCCAAAGGGGTAGTTGTTGCGCAGATCTGCTTTGGTAGTAAACGGTACCTTGGCTAGGTCTTCCAGGGAGTTGATGTCCATTGGCTTCAGCCCGATGTCATCAAAGGCCTTCCGGTAGAAGGGCACATTGGTGTACGCATGAATCAGGCTCCAGCGCAGGCGCTGAAGTTGTTCATGGCGGAGCTCGTCAATACTGGCGGTTTCCATGCGGTCAAGTTTGCCGATTTTCTGCAGTGGTAAGCTCATGATTCTGTCCTGCGTTGTTCTTGTGCCGTGATGATCATCTTCTGGTGAGAGCGGCGGGATTAGTGCGCCGCATCCACCCGCTCAATTATGATCGCAATGCCCTGCCCGACACCGATACACATGGTGCACAGGGCGTAACGGGCTCTCTTGCCTGCTGCGTGGCGACGTTCCAGTTCATACAGCGCCGTAGTCATCAGCCGGGCACCGCTCATGCCGAGAGGGTGTCCGAGTGCGATGCCACCACCGTTCGGATTCACATGTTCCGCATCGTCCGGTAGCCCGAGATCCCGGGTGACCGCCAGGGCCTGTGCAGCAAAGGCTTCATTGAGTTCGATCACGTCCATGTCTGCCAGGTCCAGCCCCGCCGTTGCCAGCACCTTGCGGGTTGCCGGTGCCGGGCCAAAGCCCATGATCCTTGGCTCAACACCGACGGTTGCCATAGCAACCACTCGTGCTCTGGGCTTGAGGCCGTATTCTTTCACGGCGTCAGCACCAGCAAGCAGAAGGGCGCAGGCACCGTCGTTGACGCCCGATGCGTTACCCGCTGTCACGGTTCCGTTTTCGCGGAACGGTGTCGGCAGCTTGGCCAGTTGCTCCAGGCTGGTTTCGCGAGGATGCTCATCGGTGTCTACAACCAGCGGATCCTGCTTGCGGCGGGGGATGGTCACCGGCGTGATTTCTTCGGCCATGCGTCCGGCTGTCTGGGCCGCAGCGGTACGCTGCTGGCTGCGCAGGGCGAAAGCGTCCTGATCTTCCCGGGAAACGCCGAAATCGGCAGCCACGTTCTCTGCGGTCTCGGGCATGGAATCAATGCCATACTGTTTCTTGAGCACCGGGTTTACAAAACGCCAGCCGATGGTGGTGTCGAAGATTTCCGCCTTGCGGCTGAATGCCGACTCGGCCTTGCCCATGACAAACGGGGCCCGGGACATGGACTCAACGCCACCGGCGACCATCAGCCGGGCTTCGCCGGTGCGGATGGCACGTGCGGCGGTGCCGATAGCATCCATGCCCGAGCCGCACAGGCGGTTGATGGTGCTTCCCGGTACGTCAACCGGCAGCCCTGCGAGTAGTAACGACATGCGGGCAACGTCCCGGTTGTCTTCACCGGCCTGGTTGGCACAGCCATAAAGCACGTCATCAATTTTTGACCAGTCCAGGTCCGGGTGCCGTTCGGTCAGTGCCTTGATGGGGATAGCACCCAGGTCGTCCGCACGCACTGCGGAGAGAACACCGCCGTAGCGGCCGATGGGGGTGCGGATGGCATCGACGATGTAAGCGTCTTTAAGAAGATTGTCCGCGCTCATGAATTGTCCTCCGAATTGCGAACGGTGCCGCGAACCTCATAGGAACGGCCCCGGAACAGGGCGACCTTGCGGCCGTCCTGATTGGTTAGTGTGATGTCGTAAACGCCGGTGCGGCCGCCGCGGGCCTGCTCTTCGGCAGTGGCGGTCAGCCGGTCACCTTCCTTGGCGCCGGACATATAATCAATGCTGCAACCGGAGGCGACGGTGGCCCGGTCATAACTGTTGCAGGCGAAAGCAAAGGCGGAATCGGCCAGCGTAAACAGATAGCCACCATGGCAGGAGCCGTGGCCCTGAATCATATTGCCGGTCACGGTCATGGTAATAACCGCTTTGCCCGGGGCGACGGATTCAATGTTCATGCCCAGGTTCTGGCTGGCCCGGTCACGGGCAAACATGGCTTTCGCGCATTCCTCGGCGAGTGTTTGCGGGTCCATCTCGCTCATGAATAAAACCCCTTCTGTGCAAATGCGTTTTTCCGGAGCAGCAGGGCAGGCCGATAGCGATCTTCGGCATAGCTGTTCTGGATGTTTGTCAGCACGTTAAAGACGTGGCCTGCCCCAAGACGGTCGCTCCAGCTCAGAGGGCCATCGGGATAGTTCAGGCCTGCTTTCATGGCCAGATCAATGTCCGCCACGGTGGCAACACCATGGAGGGCGGCATCGGCGGCTTCGTTGGCCAGTGTGGCGACGGTGCGCATAACCACCAGTCCAGGGCGATCTGCTATCAGGCTTACAGCAATACCCGCTTTCTGCAGTAAAGCACAGGCACAGGAAACTGCCGCGTCTGAGCTCTGGTCTGCCGGAGCCAGAGCAAGCCGGGATGCCTTGCTGTAGTCGAATGCCAGATCAAACAGCACCAGGTTGGAGGTGCCGTTAGCCGCAGCTCGCTCGGTGGCCATGCGGCCATCGGTCAGGGCCAGAACGGCGTCACCAAAGCGAAGCTGGCCTGGGCCGTCGCGCTCGACAATGGTCAGGCCTGATTTTTTCAGGCGCTGGACGAGAGGGGCTGAAGCACCGGGGTTGCCCTCAACAATAACCACCGTTTCGTCGCGCCGGTGCTCCGGTTCTGTCTGTGGCTCCGGCTTTTCAGCCTCTTCGCCATAGGGATAGAAGCCCTGGCCGGTTTTGCGTCCAAGGCGCCCGGCTTCCACCAGGTCTTTCTGGATCAGCGACGGCAGGAAGCGAGGGTCCTGATAGTACGAATTGAACACGGAGTTGGTGACCGCATAGTTGACGTCGTGGCCGATCAGATCGGTCAGTTCGAACGCGCCCATACGGAACTGACCGGATTCGCGGATGAGGGCATCCAGCGTTGCCGCATCGGTTGCCTGTTCCTGCAGCAGGCGCAGGCTTTCCGCATAAAAAGGGCGAGCGACGCGGTTGACGATGAAGCCGGGAGTGGAGGTGGCGTAAACGGGTTTCTTGCCCCAGGCGGTTGCCGTGGCATGAACGGTTTCGGCAACGGCCTTGCTGGTTGCCAGGCCCATCACCACTTCTACCAGTGCCATCAGGGGTGCCGGATTGAAGAAGTGCATTCCCACCAGGCGCTCGGGCTTCTTCATTCCGGCGCCCAGGGCCGTGACGGAGATCGAAGAGGTATTGGTGGCGAGGATGGTATCTCCGGAACAGAGCTCTTCCAGGTTTGCCAGCAACTGGCGCTTGATTTCGAGGTCTTCGATGATTGCCTCAATCACGAGCCCGGCATCTGCCACCTCATCAAGGCTGGCGACCGGTTGGATGCGGCCGATGATGGCATCCAAGTCCTGCTGCTCCATCTTGCCTTTGTCGACACGGCGCTGAAGCTGTCTGGCAACGCCGTCGCGCCCATTCTGGGCGGCGCCTTCCCTCTGGTCATGCAGGTAGACCCGGTGGCCGGCCTGGGCTGCTACCTGGGCGATGCCGGAGCCCATGGCGCCGGCGCCGATCACGGCGATGCTGGTTTGGGTGTCGAGTGCCATGAATTATTTCCCCTTGAACGCTGGCGTGCGTTTTTCCATGAAAGCGGAGACGCCCTCACGGTAATCCACGGTGCGTCCGGCCATGCGCTGCAGATCTCTTTCAAGATTGATCTGTTCTTCAAATGTGTTGCTGGCGCTGGCATGCAGTGCGCGCTTGATCAGGGCGAGACCCTTGGTGGGCTGGGTAGCGAAATACCGGGCCAGCTTCATGGTTTCTTCCATGAGCTGCTCGTTATCCACGCAGCGCCAGATCATGCCCCAGCTCTCTGCCTGTTCGCCGCTTATCTTTTCGCCCAGGAGCGCCATGCCTTTGGCCCGGGCCATGCCGGCCACACGGGGTAAGGTCCAGGTGCCGCCGGAATCCGGTACCAGTCCCAGCTTGCAGAATGCCTGAACAAAATTGGCGGAGCGGGCGGCCAGAGTGATGTCACAGGCAAGGGCGATGTTGGCGCCGGCACCGGCAGCAACACCATTGACGGCGCAAAGGACCGGCATCGGCAGGTCCCGAAGGCTCCGCATCAGCGGGTTGTAGTAGTTCTCCAGGGATGTGCCAAGGTCTGGTGCTTCCTGGTCCGGTGATACGCTACGGTCTGCCAGGTCCTGTCCGGCACAGAAGCCGCGACCGGCACCGGTAATGACCAGCACGCGGACGGATTCGTCCTTGCGCACAGTGCTGATGGCTTCACGCATGCGCTCATGCATCTCGACATTGAAGCTGTTCAGATTGTCCGGGCGGTTGAGGGTAAGCAAAGCCACACCCTGATCGATTTCGAGAAGAATGCTCGGCTGAGTCATGGCGTTATCCTTTAAATAAAGTGGTGGATGGCTCTGTGGTAGGGACTATTGGCCCTTGAATTGAGGTTTTCGTTTTTCACGAAATGCATCAAGGCCTTCCTGGCGGTCTGCCGTACCGGCAAGCACTGTGAAGGCATGTCTTTCAAAGCGCAGGCCTTCCGCGAGGTTCATGTCATTGGCTTTACGCACTGATTCCTTGGTGAGCCGGACAGCAATAGGTGCTTTCCTGGCAACGGTGCGAGCAATCCCGATGGCTTTCTCAACGGTCAGTTCGGGCTGGCAGACTTCGCTGACGAGACCTGCCTGGAGCGCCCGCTTTGCATCGATCGACTCGCCTGTCAGCGCCATTTGCATGGCCAGGGATTCGCCAACCTTTCGTACCAGGCGCTGGGTGCCGCCAGCCCCGGGCATGATGCCGAGATTGATTTCCGGCTGGCCGAAGCGGGCATTCTCACCGGCTATCAGGATGTCGGCGTGCATGGCCAGTTCGCAGCCGCCGCCAAGTGCAAACCCGTTAACTGCTGCAATGATGGGCTTGGTGAAGCGGCCAATTCGCTCCCAGTGAGCGATCCGCGGATCTTCAAAAATGCCGACAAGATTACGAGCTGCCATTTCGTTGATATCGGCACCGGCTGCGAATGCCTTTCGGCTACCAGCGATAACAACGGAGCGAACCTTGGGGTCGGCTTCTGCGTTGTCGAGAGCCGTAGACAAGTTACCCAGCATCTCGGTATTGAGGGCATTGAGTGCGTCGGGGCGGTTCAGAGTCAGCACCAGAACCCCTTCTTCAGGTCCTTCGACGAGTAGGTTGTTTGGCATAAGCAATCCGAAGTGGCTTTATTGTTGTCTGAAGCATATTTCAGCTGCCCGGAATCAGACCTGCCATAAGGATCTGCTCCAGCCGTCAGTGATGTTGTTTGGCAATTAGTATATCTATTAATTGATACTCGTCAAGGTCCAAGTTGGCGCCATCTTGTATCACATTATTTTTTTAGGCCAAAGCTTGTTTAGTGTCTGAAAGTTATACTAATACAATGAAATTAAGCTGCGTTGTAAGCGCATTTTTGCAATGTTGGGCGGTTTGAAACCCCGGAAACTCTGTAAATGCATCCCCAATAAGAGGTAGAGTAATGAGCAAAGTGAATCAGAATTTATGATCGCATTCTGAGCTTGTTAGTGATGGAGAAAAATATGCCTAGTTACAGTATTGAAGGCGTTCAGCCAGTCGTGCATCCGTCTGCGTATGTCCACCCAACCGCCATTCTGATCGGAGATGTGTGGATTGGCCCAGACTGTTACGTTGGCCCGGCAGCCTCTTTGCGCGGCGACTTCGGTCGCATCGTGTTAAGGGAAGGGGCAAATATTCAGGATACCTGCGTTGCACACGCTTTTCCGGGTAAGGATGTGGTGGTCGAGAAGGACGGGCACGTTGGACATGGCGCCATTCTTCACGGGTGCACCGTGGGAGAGGGGGCAATGGTAGGAATGAATGCAGTGGTCATGGACGAGGCCGTCATCGCACCCCGCTCCATTGTTGGTGCCGGCGCTCTGGTTAAAGCCGGTTTTAAGTGCGAGCCTGCCTCATTGGTGGTAGGTACACCGGCCAAGGTGTTGCGGACGTTAAGTGATAATGAAGTAGCCTGGAAAGCAGAAGGAACGAAAGAATACCAGAGGCTGACTAGGCGTTGCTTTGAAAGCCTGGTGGAATGCCAGCCGCTGGAAGAGGCGGATTCTGATCGGCCCGGAGTTGATGCTGGCAGTTACCAGCCCAAGCACCGAACCTGATGGGATAAAACTGGTTGCCCCGCACTACCATTTAATGCTTCAGGCTGCCATTTCCGACTTGCACGCATCAATGATGATGCGGGCGAAGTGGTCCGGAGAATCTTCCTGCAGGAAATGGCCGCCACGCAGCGTAATGTGAGGT
>NZ_JAWLDU010000055.1:17045-18576 GCF_041686475.1 Marinobacter sp. | reverse complement strand
CGGACGAGCGTGCCGCCGCAACCAGGCAGTTCCATTCACAACACAAATCCAGTGGTAAAACCTAGTGCCCATACGTATTCGCGTTACTCATCAGAGGATCACCATTGCCCTGCAACTGATCCTGCTGGCTGAAATGATCTTCGCCATCTGGGGCCAGCGCTGGTTCACGGCGTTCCTGACAGCAATGATCATTGCCATCACCTTTTTTCCACTGCTGGTTGAGCGCCGTTTCCGGATTCACATCCCGCCAGAACTGCAACTTGCGGCCATCGGCTTTGTGTTCGCGTCCCTGTTTCTTGGCGAGATACGGGATTACTACACACGGTTCTGGTGGTGGGACATGGCGTTGCACACCATGTCCGGGTTTTTGCTGGGTATCCTCGGGTTTCTGCTGGTGCACATCCTGAATGAAACGGAAAAGCTGCAGGTGCACATGAAACCCGGTTTCGTGGCCTTCTTCGCCTTCATGTTTGCCCTGGGTGTGGGCGCGTTGTGGGAGATTTTCGAGTTCACCATGGATTCCATGTTCGGCATGAACATGCAAAAACCCATGCTGGGCGACCCTTCCGGACTGACAGATACCATGTGGGACCTGATCGTCGATGCCCTGGGAGCCCTGATTATTTCAATATTGGGCTGGCGCTACCTCAAGAACCCAGATGAACGGTCGTTCCTGGAGCGCTGGATTGATTCGTTCGTCGAGCGTAATCCCAGATTCTTCAAGCGCTAGAGTCCGGAGCGACAGATTCAGCCAAAGTAATCCTGAATCCACTCGAACAGCATCGTGGTGTCGATATCGGCCAGGGCGATCTGTCTGAAATCGTCACCGACCTCATCGTCGATGGTCACAAACTGGTAGAGCAGAACCCCGGGCTGTTCATCATGCAGGATGAGCGTAATGCGCCGGCGGGTGCGCAGGCAGTCGATCGTCATCACATCCGCAGGTATCCCGGCATCGCGCATGCCACGGCGTACTTCCACCACCGGATTGATATGCTCATGGGTCGCCTGGATACGGGCATGGGCTTCGCTGGCCATGTCGGACAGGGCCTTGAGAGGATCTTCTGACATTCTATTCAACCACTCCTGATCTGGGAACGAGACAATTCATCGCCGTGATGGTCAGATCCCGAAACACGGCTTCCGAGGCAATCACACTGGGGAAGCGGTCGTAGACGGATCGTCGGCAGGATGATGTCCGGGTTTCGCTTTCGCTGACACACTCCGAATGGGCCTCCGCACCGCGGTTTTGCCCGGTAGCGTCCTTACAAAGTGCCGGGATCTGGGTAATCACCCAGTCCATGGCAACACTGCGCTCAACAGGATTTGCGGCGAGATCGGTAAAGCGACTGGCATCGACCGGTTCAGGCTGTTCACGGGTCTGCTCCCAAAGAACAAACAGCAGTGCAGCGGATACCAGTACGATGGTGACCTTTGGTAACTTCATGGGCGCCTTATCAATCCAGTGGAACAGGCACCGGATGATAAACGCTGGGGGATGTGCTGTCTCGGTTTGCGCAGCTATACTGAC
>NZ_JAWLDU010000055.1:0-16945 GCF_041686475.1 Marinobacter sp. | reverse complement strand
TTATCGGCGGCCTGGCGGTCTATGTGCTGATGGTTGTCTGGGCCCACCAGTGGCTGTTTGGAGTGGCGCCCGTCTGAGATACAGAACTCCGGAAGCACGGGACATCGAAGCCAGTCATCCCATCTGCGAGAAAGGAACCAGCTCAAAATCGACAGACAGCGCTTCGGCCATATTCCGGATATGGCCAGGCGTAATCTCGCAGCAGCCACCAACCACACGGGCACCATCTGCCAACCACTGTCGAACCTGCGCGGTATAAGCTTCCGGAGAGATGTCAGGCCGCGCCTCCAGGGCATCCACGGAACCACCCTGCGCCATTGATTCCACCGATTTGAAGGCATTCGCGTAACCCCCTGCACGCGGATACAAGGCAACCAGCTCCGGCATGGCTGCCGTCAGCACTTCAGGATCGCAACAGTTCAACATTACCGCGGTGGGCCCGTCATCCCTTACCGCCGAAACGGCCTCAGCCAGGGTTTCACCGGACCGGAGCCTGCCGTCGGCTTCAAGTCGGAATGCCATACCATAGGGTTTTCCCGACTCCTGGGCTGCAGCGCAAGCCGCACGCGCTTCCAGAGTGTTGGTAATGGTTTCAATCAGGAATACATCAGCGCGGGCCTGCCGTTGAACGATCAAGGCATACTCATCGCGCAGATCCTCGAAAGAACGCGCCGGCTGGCCCCGATAGCTGCCAGTCAACGGCGGAAGGCAGCCAGCAATGTCAACCTGCACCCCAGTCTCCTCGATTGCCCTTTCCAGAACCTGAAACGCCTGCCGATGAATGGCAGCAAACTGCTCGAACATATTCTGCTCACGCAACCGGGTTGGTGTGGCGGCATAGGTGTTAAGCGTCAGGGTTCTTGCCCCGGCGCGGATAAAATCTGCGTGCACCGCCGAAACAATATCGGGCTGCTCCAGCATGACCGCAACAGACCATAGTGGGGAGCTCACGCTATGAGCCCTGCGATAGATTTCCTGGCCAAGGCCACCGTCGAGAAGTGCGATGGATGTCATACAGCGTGTTACTCCTTAGCGGAGCGGTCATCGACCTGAACAGTAAACCAGTCACGCACCGCCCGTGTGCAATTGCACCAATCATAACCACAAATGCCACCCAGAATAACCCCGCAGAAATACGCCGTTTACATGCCAGGCTGTATATTTAAAGCGTTTTTGGGCTTATGGCACAACGGTTGCAGCGATAAACCCAGTGACATTTCAGAATTGCAAAGGAGTCGTCCGTGAAACTAAAACGCTTCAAAACTCTATGGGGTCACGAAGGCTCGCTGGCCCAGGCTGTGAACCAGGTCAATGAAGCCGGGTTTGACGGCATCGAAGCGCCTGTTCCCGGCACTCACGCCGAAGCACAGGCCTTCGGAGAAACCCTGCGCGCAAATGGCCTGCTGTGGATTCAGGAGGTGTGCACCACCGGTAGCTATGTGCCACAGCGCGATGCCAGTATCGAAGAGCACCTTAAAGACTTCGAGGCCAAACTGAGCAGTGCCCGGCAAACCGGTCTTGAACCCGAGTTCGTGAACGTAATGGGCGGGTGCGACGCCTGGCCGATCGATGACTCTGTGCGGTTTTTCTCGGAAGCCCAGAACATCGCCGACAGGCTCGGAATTCCCGTGAGTTTCGAAACGCACCGTGGGCGCAGCTTCTTCAGCCCCTGGAACACGGTGGCCATTCTCGAAAAAGTTCCGGAAATCGACGTTACCTGTGATTTCAGCCACTGGGCCGTTGTCTCCGAACGCCTGCCCCATATCGAGTGGGACTGCATCGAACGCACCGCCAGCCAGGCCCGGCACATCCACTCCAGGGTCGGTTACGACCAGGGCCCACAGGTTCCGCATCCGGCGGCCCCGGAATACGCCGAGGCGCTTGCTTCCCACCAGGCATGCTGGGAAGCGGTGTGGCAATCACAACTTCAGCGAGGGCTTGATAACACTTACATGACGCCCGAATTCGGAACCGACGGTTATCTGCATCTGCTTCCCTTCACCCAGGCGCCCATTGCCGACCTCTGGTCTCTCAATCGCTGGATCGGGGAGGAAGAGCTTGCACATTTCGAGCGCTGGCGCACCTCCAACGCGAAAACTTCGAAGATTGCCTAGAACGTAAGGGAGATAACAGGACAATGCCTAACATTACTCAGCATTTTCGCCACTCAGACGGTGTATGGCCGCTGACGCTTGTGCTGGCCTACATCCTGACCAGCTACATAGGCGGCTGGCTGCTGATGGCCCAGCCGGGATTCCTGCTGCCGGCACTGGGCGTTATTGCCTGCGGCCATGGCATGGTAATCGCCGCCTATCTGGTGCATGACTGCGCCCACAACGCCATCTTCAGGAAAACAGAACCTAATAGCCGGCTGGGCAAATGGCTCAACTGGATCAGTGGTGGAAGCTACGGTACCTACGAAGATCTGCGCTACAAGCACATGCGCCACCATGTGGATAACGCCGACCCGATTTCATTCGATTACCGCGCGTGGCTGAAGGCCCATCCCAAAACCGAAAAAACCGTCTTCACCCTGGAATGGTTCTATATTCCCGCTGTCGACATTCTGATGCATGCCGTACTGATGGTGGCACCATTCACACCCATCGGTAACCGTGAACACAGGAAACGTGCGGCAGCCGTACTACTGACCCGCGCCACTGTGTTCGCAGCCCTTGCAGTCTGGAGCCTGAAAGCGGTGCTGCTTTACGTGCTTGCCTATGGGCTTATGCTCACGGTACTGAGGTTCTTCGATGCCTATCAGCACAATTACGAAATCGTGGTTAATCTTCACGACCCGGACGCGGAGCTGCCCCGCAAAGGCGATCGTGACTACGAGCAGAACAACACCTACAGCAATCTTATTTCACGACGCTGGCCGGTGTTAAACCTGCTCGTGCTCAATTTCTGCTACCACAACGCCCACCACGCCAAGCCCACCATGCCCTGGTACAAACTGCCGGCGCTTCATAACGAACTCTTTGGCGATGCCTACACCCGAACCGTGGGCATGAAGGGACAGCTCAAGAGCTATCACCGCAACCGCATTGCCGGCATCTACGCAGAAACCTACGGACAGGTTGAAGTGCCCGAAGCGCTTCGCGAGGGAAAAGCGGTCCCGGTTTACGGTCTCAGCTTCCTGACAGCCTTCTGAGGTAACCCCGATGACCGCAAAACTCTCGGAGAATGCAACGCGGCAAGCCATAGTCCCGACCCCGGCGAAGGAGACCGCTGCTGCATCGAAGCAGCGCTCGGATTACTGGTTCGATTTCAACCAGACACTTCCGGGTGGTCAGCGTCTGGTTTTAGGCACCATCGGCTGGATGACTTTCCTGTTGCTCTGGCAGGTCACATCCCAGATGGATCTCGCTCCGGATCGTCTTTATCCCGCGCCAGCGGCTGTGTTCAGTTCATTGAAGGATCTTTTCCTGGAACAGAACTTTTTCAGTGATGTGGTATCCAGCGTGACCCGAATTGTCATCAGCTTCGCAATTGCCATTCTGATTGCCATGCCCATCGGTCTGCTAATGGGATCATTCGCACGGGTTGACGGTTTACTCAACCCTCTGCTCGGGGCATGGCGCTACCTTCCAGCTCCGGCCTTTATTCCTCTGCTGCTGATGTGGTTGGGCACCGGCGACACCCAGAAAATCACTTTGCTGCTGATGGGTGTTGTTTTCTTTCTGGTCATCATGCTTGCCGACGTCACCCGTCAAACCCCGAAAGTACTGATCGAAACTGCCAAAACCCTTGGCGGCGGGCGACGCATTATCCTGTGGACCGTGCTGTTCCGCCATTCCCTGCCTGGCTACGTCGACACATGCCGACAGATGCTGGCTGTCAGCTGGACTTACCTGGTGATCGCGGAGATCGTTGCGGCAACCGATGGTATCGGCGCGATGATGATGCGCGCCAAGCGTTTTGTCCATGTCGACGACATCATGGCTGGCATCGTCACTATTGGTGTCCTCGGCCTGCTCTTCGACGTTCTCTTCAGACTGGTTTACCGGAAATGTTTTCCCTATCTCGGCCGCGAGCGCTCCTGATAATGCGACTCGGCCTGACCCCCTCACCAACCCAAGAGGTAATGCCACATGAACTGGCTTAAACATAGTCTCGCTGTATTGATACTTGCCCTGATTTCGGGCAATGCCGTTTCGGCAGAAACGGTGCGTTTGTCGCTGTTTTCATGGCCGGGTTATGGCTTCTGGTTTATCGCCCAGGAGAAAAACCTGGCGCCGGATCTTGATCTGGAAATAACTATCATTGAGGACCCCTACGAGAGTTTTGGCCTGATGTCTGCAGGTGCCCTGGACGTCACCTCCAGCACTGCTGAATACGCGCCGATAGCTGCCGACAAAGACGTTCCGGTAAAAATGGTGACCTACACCAATCCTTCTTATGGAACCGACAAGATTGTGCTGGCGCCCGGAATCGAAAGCGCTGACGACCTTAAAGGCAAATCGGTTGCGGTACTGGAAGGCGGCCTGACCCAGATATTCATGGGGATATGGCTCGAGGAAAACGGCGTTGGCATCGACGAAGTCGAGTTTACCAACCTGATTATGGATGACGCCGTCGGAGCCCTGGTGGGTGGCGACGTCAGCGCAGCTGAATTCTGGGAACCGTTTGGCTCCCAGGCTCTGGACGCTTTGCCGGGCTCGACCGTTGTCGCCTCCTCAGAGGAGCCCGGCTGGATCGAAACCGCACTGTTGGGCGACGCCATGTACATGAGCGACTCCTTCCTCCAACAGAAGCCGGAAACCGCCGCGAAGGTCATGCAGGCGTACTTCGATGCAGTGGACTACTGGAAAGAGAACCCTGCCGAAGCGAATGAAATCATCGCCAAAGCCCTCAGATTTCCGGTGTCTGATGTCGAGAAAGTCATCGGCTCGACCGGCGAAATTCACAAGGGAGGTATCTGGATCTTCGACAGGAACCAGGCGGCAAAATATATGGGCCTGATGTCCGGTGAGCTGCCACTGGGTCTGCCTAACGGCCAGGTTGCAGAGAACTGGGAAACAGTTACCGACTGGTGGCTCAAATTTGGCCTCGTTGACGAACGCCATCCGATGGAAGCGGGCGTTGACATGACGCCGCTGAAGACCATCCTCGCGCCCAATGATTAAAAGGAGCCTGTACCATGATTTCCTCCAAGGGTCTCTCAGTGTCTGGCATCAGCAAGAACTTCCAGTCTGGTGGGCGAACCGTTCAGGCACTGGATGACATTTCACTGTCTCTGCCTGCCGGCAAGGTTGGTGTTCTGCTCGGCCCGTCCGGCTGTGGCAAGTCCACCCTGCTGCGCATGGTGGCAGGGCTGGAGAAACCCTCGGAAGGAGAGATTACCCTCAACGGGAGTGCTGTGGAGCATCCCGGCCGTGACCGTGGCATGGTGTTTCAGGATTACACCTCGTTTCCCTGGCTCTCCGTGCGGGACAACGTTGCCTACGGCCTGAAAATCAACGGTGACAGCAGTGCGCTGAACGAGGGTACCGTTGATCATTTTATACGGGCGGTTGGCCTCGAGTCTTTCGCAGAAGCCTACCCCCATCAGCTCTCTGGCGGCATGCGGCAGCGCGTGGCCATCGCGCGAACCCTCGCCAATTATCCGCAACTGCTACTGATGGATGAACCATTCGGTGCCCTCGACCCGGAAACCCGCTGGCAGATGCAGGATCTGCTGCTGAATGTGGTTCGTAAGGAGCGCACGACGGTTCTGGCAGTCTCCCACGACATCGAAGAAGCGCTGTACCTGGGAGATGTGGTGTTCTTTCTCTCCCGGCACCCCGGACGGCTGAAGGAAACCATATATACGGATTTTAAAACCAACCTGCCGGCGAATGACCGCGAGGCATTTCTGCAATCCAATGACTACAGGCGCCTTGAGCTTCACATTCGCCGCCTGATGCGCGACGAGGGGCGTGATGCTGCCTAGTGGAGAGTAGAAATGCCAGATCATGACAACCTCGCTGCGCGAAAAGAAGGCTTTCGCGCATTACCGGTTCAGGGTTTCACTGTCCCCTCCCAATGGCAGGGCCAGCAGGTGTTGCTGGTTCCTGCCAGCCCTGAATGGGTCGAGCTGGACTTCAAGTCCGTCATAGAAAGCCGCAGCAAGTTGAAGCATCTGTTCGGACCAGACGATACCTGGCCACCGGACAATCTCGACATCAGTATGAACAGTGCCGACCTGGCCTGGCATGCACGCGAGTTCGAGAGCCGCCGCTCTTTCGCCTATCACCTGCTGAGCCACGACAAGCAAAACTGCCTGGGATGCCTCTACATCTACCCTACCGCCAGCACCCGACATCAAGCCGAAGCCTATCTGTGGACCCATATAAGCCTGAGCACAGAGCGGGCCAGACTGATCGAGGATGAAATCATTAACTGGATCACCCGGCACTGGCCCATTGAAGCCATCGCATGGCCGGGGCGACTTATACCCTTCAGTCGCTGGGAGCAGGCGGCCATTCCCAATTACTATGCCACCATGCGTATGGTGCAAAACCCTGCCCTCGATGATCCGTCCACACGTTTAAAATTGTAAATGCTCAGAATCCATACTGCTCTCCATCTGCGGAACTGCGGCAAGACTGATCACCGAAAAGCTCCAATCAACAACAGGTTAGCCGGATTTCCCGCCCCCTGAATCCTGTTACTTTCGATCTCAACATGTATCCCTCCGTAAGCGCCAATTTCCTGACGGATTCTGGCTGGAAAATCTGGAACCAGAGCGCATATAACCGAAAACTGCCGCTGTATGATTCGCTCAAATTCGTCAATAATTTGGTGCAAAACAATGTCATATTGCGGCAATAACTTATCGAAGCATGGACTGCTGACTTTATCTGCGGTGGTTCTGCTCTCGGGCTGCGGTCTGGACATTACTTCCGAAGATAGCAAAACAGCAGCCCAGTCCCTGGACCAGAACGAACCAACGGTGGAAATTGCCGGCGATGCCATGAAAGGCGTTATCCAGCAGGGGCTGGTAACCGCTAATCGTCTAATTTCAGACAAAGACGGTTATTACGCGCCACAACGGCAGGCGGCGAAGCCGGTCCTGACCGCTGACGATGGTAGTTACGAATGGCGGCTGCGTGGAAAGGCGGACAGCTGGGCCCTCGTAGAGCTCCATGCCGATGGCAGCACCCGCATGATCTGCGACGTGGTGCCCCAATGCGAACAGGGCGATGGCTCGCCGGTTGCTTTTGGGCAAACCATGGCACTGGACAGCAGTTTCAGCCTGCGCGGAGCCGGCGACCTGCGAATGGAAACCGTCAACCTGACGCCACTGACCCATCTGGCCGTTGCTCTCGCTGAACGCAGCGGCAACGGGCTTTCTCCCGAGGCGCTCTCTGACTCCTACGAGACGGTGGAAAGCTGGTTCGGTCTTGCTCCAGGCTCCCTTCGCCTCCCCCCGCCAGATCTGACCAGACTGGATGAGACAGATAATGTCTCGGCCGATGCGCTGCAACTGGCTGTTACCAACGCCGCCTTTCTGGCACTGGTGAACAACAATGCCCAGTGGGACTCGATTTCCGATGTCCTGAACAACATCGCCACCCAGGCCACTGAAACCGGCCAGATCAGCCTGATGGGTGATGGCGTGAACGTGGCTCTGGCAGATCTGATCAGTACTGCAGCCGTTCAAGCTTCCGAGCTTCAGGCCACTGTTGACTCCAGCATCATCAGCCAACGGCTGGTGGTGGTTGAGCATCGTAACGTGCAGCGCTTCAAAACCATTGCAGATGTGTACGAGGAGAGCGATACCGACGTTGCCGAAACCGACGAAACGGCTGACGACACAACCGGAGACACTACAACAGACACCACAGAGGATAACACCGGCAGCACCGAAGAAACCGCTGATAGCGGAACCGACGGCAACGGTGACACGGTTGCTGACACTGATAACGATACCAGCGAGCCGCCAGCCACGGAAACCACTCCGGAAGAAACCGTTCCGGCCAATGCCGCCATGCTGAGCTGGACTGCGCCGCTCACCCGAGAGAACGGTGACAGCCTGTCCATGGGTGAAATTGCCGGCTTTGAAGTGGTCTACGGCAACAGCGAAGACACACTGGACCAGAGCCTTGCCATCGGTGACGCCTCCGTGGACGAACTGCTGGTGGATGAACTCACAGAAGGCACCTGGTATTTCGCCATCCGTACACTGGACACCGATGGCAATCGCAGCCGCCTGTCAGAGGTTGTTAACAAGCAGATCTGAATTACCCTCCTGCCCTACCAAAGACCCACCGAAGAGGGTTTATGGTCGTATGTACTGGGGGAGCAGCGCATGATGCACTGATCCCCCAACGACCAACCGCAGTAGAATAACCATGACAACAGCCTCCACAACGCTCCGTGATCTGAACGGCCTTGGCAATACGCCGGCAAAGCTTTCTTCGTCATGTGACAGCCCCCGGTAGAATGCAAACATCATCGCAAACACCAGGATAAACATCGGCAGCCCAACAATGGTAATCACCTCTTGTGGCGCCGTAAGGCCTGCGTATACTTTCTCTGTTAAGATTCCAGTACACCACTACCCCGACGAGGCAACGTTCCTATGACTGATGAAGACACACTCAATGCCCTTAAAACCGCCTTCACCTTCATGCCCCAGCCCGTGGAGGTCAACCGGTTTGAATACGGTGACGAAGCCGACAAAATCCTCGCCCAGGTTAATTTTGTGCGGGAAGTTCTGATCAGCCACGGGATTGATCCGGAAGAAGTAGCCGGAGAAATCAATCCGGATTCTTCACCGAACTCCTGCTACTGAACCAAACAAGCCTGCAATTCGGGAGATCAGATGTCGTACCAGTTTGAAGACCTCAAGACGAGCTGCCAGGAAGAATGGCGCGCCTACATCGAACACAGCTTTGTGAAACAGTTGGGAGACGCATCTCTTGCGCCTGAGGCGTTCCAGCACTATCTGAAGCAGGATTACCTGTTTCTGATCCAGTTCGCCCGGGCCTATGCCCTGGCTGCCTACAAAAGCCCCACACTGTCTGATCTGCGGCAGGCCAAGGAAGGCTTACAGGCAATCATTGATGTAGAGCTTGATCTGCACATCAGCTACTGCAAGGAGTGGGGCATATCAGAGGAAGAGCTCGCGAAACTGCCGGAAGCACGGGCCACCCTTGCCTACACACGTTATGTGCTCGACACGGGCAACCGCGGCGATCTTCTGGATCTGCACGTTGCGCTATCACCCTGTATGGTCGGTTACGGCGAGATTGCCAACTGGCTGAACAAACGGGCCGAAACAGTCCGGGGTGCTCACAATCCATACGATGCCTGGATAGCCATGTATGAAAGTGACGAATTCCAGGACGCCATGCAGACGGAAATCCAATGGCTGAATGACCGGTTGGCAGATGTTACCCCATCCAGGTTCACGCAGCTCACGCGGATATTCAGCGACGCCACCCGGCTCGAAATTGATTTCTGGGAGATGGGGCTGAAGCAGAGCGATTGAGCCCGGTAACCGCGAATTCATGAAGCGGTTACGGGTCATCGGGGTTCAGTAGGCGGGGCCGGTCAATCTTGCCACTGGTACCGAAAGACCGGTCACCAGTATTCCCAGCAGCGCGTACAGACTGAAGGCCGCCTGATAACCCGACGAATCAATCGCGATACCTGCCAGGGCCGAGCCAGCAACCTGCCCACCGGCAACGGCCAGAAAAGGCAGAACCGCCCCGTAAGTGGGCTTGCCAGGCAAAAGGCGAGTGCCCTGGACCAGGTAAAAACTGCTTAAAATCATGTAACTGGCACCAAATACCGCGACAGACAGCAAAGCTAAGGAAATGCTTCCGGGGGCAATGGCCAGCAGCCCGACCGCACCGGACAGCGCCGCCAGCGCCGAAGCATGGGTTACAGCAGAGCCATAGCGATCAATCAGGTCACCGGCAAAGCCGCCCAGCAATCCGGCAACGCCTACCGCTAACCACATCCAGGCAGTCTGGCTGGATTGCATCCCACCCTGCTTGATAGCGGCATCCGGTGCGAACACCCAGACAACGGAACTGACCAGCCCCATCGCAGCAGCTAGCCCACACAACCGGGCCATCTTACGCCCCGGGCGATCCTCATCCTGTGAGTGGGAGGAAGATGGATTGCTGCTGGACACCCGGCCGGGCAAATACAACAGGGTAGCGATAACCGCAGCAACCGCCAGCAGTGCAAATCCCGCATAGGCAAGCCGCCACTGACCGGCCAGCAGCAGGACCGCCGGCATGGCCAGCGCTATACCCAGGCTGGTGCCGGAATTGATGGTGGCGTTGACCCTTCCACGCACCTCGGGACGCACACAAAGGTGCACCACCCCGGCCATAACCGGAGTCGACAGGCCAGTGCTGATGCCGCAGACCAGCACCCCCAGGGCGAGAGTCATCGGCCCCGGTGCAGAAGCAATGGTCGACAACCCGAACAGGGCCAGGCCGGCTGCGCCGAACGCCGCATACCGAACCCCGAGCAACCGGGTATACCGGGGCGCCAGCAGGATGGCAACAATAAAGCTCAGAAAGGGAAGTGAGCCGATCAGACCGGCTACCGTGGACGACATTGTCATGTCATCGCGAATGACAGGCAGAAACAGACCAAATACGAAACGCGCCAGACCGTATGTGATGGCAATCAGGCCAGCACCCAGAGTGGCAACTCCAGTCGCGGACAAATAATTCACGGAGCCTTAAACCTTACATTCCAGATGAGTTCTTCAATGGCTTTACGGGTGTCAGCCAGAAGCGCATCCGGTCCCAACACGGGTAGCACCGCGTTACAGCCTTCCAGGACCAGGAAAACACGCCGTGCCAGCGAGTCCTGCCCGGGCAGACTATCCCGGGCCAGTGCCGACTGGATTCGAACCAATACATCTTTCTTGGCCAGGACGGCCTGTTTGTGGATCGCGGCGTCATGTTCCCCGAATTCCGACATCGCCTTGCCCTGAATGCATCCCTGCCGGCTGAACTCTCCGACCCACTGGCTATGAGCATCAACCAGGGCCAGCGTGGCGTCACCATCAGCGGCCTGCTCGACTTCCGCATCCAGAGCTTCAAGAAAGCGACTATGCCGGTCATTCAGAACCTCAGCAACCAGGGCCCCTTTTGACGAGAAATTGTTGTACAACGTCATGCGGACAACACCGGCCTCCGCAACAATGCGATCGATACCGGTGGCGTGAAATCCCTGTTGATAAAAGAGTCGTTCGGCTGTGCTGAGCAATGCTGACCGTTTCGGAGACACCATAAAACACACCTGATCTGACTAGACCGGTCTATCTAAACATTCAGGCGATCAGAGGGTCAAACGCCGGCAATTCCGACTTCGTTTCAGCCGCAGCACTATGCTTTCAGGATTGGTTATATAGGCATATTCGGAAGAGATGGGGTTAAAGGCCCTGCTCTTCTCGCAATTTTTCACGCACATTCATCAGCACTTTCCCGTAGCGGTTTTCGCCCCGGCGATCACGGCCACAGCCCCAGAAATAATCGAAGTTGCTGTTCTCCACGATCTTCTGGTCACCGGTTTTTAGCAGTGCTTCTGCCAGTCCGGGATGCGTACGGCATCGTATGTAAATCCCACGGGTCATGACGGTTTCACGCACCTGTTTCCAGTCCCGCCGAAGGCTTTTGTGGCGCTTGCGGCCAAGTTTTCCAGCGAGTGCAGGTGTGGCTGCCGCCCGTATTTTTTCCTGCCGGTTTTCATCGGTGAATTTCATACCCTGGAAATAATGTTCCACCGTGGGCCAGACCTTGCCTTCCAGCTCAAAGCTGAAAGCAGCATGGGTTCCCAATGGGTTATCTGAATCCGTCCTGGAAATGAACAGATCATTCTCGCCGCTGTCGGCGGGGAAAAGAGCCATAGTTACAACCTCCGAAGAAACACCTTCTGCCTCACATCAATCAGCAGTCTCTATCAGTGCAGTATACGGCCAATGGGGACAGTTATCACTGAGCCTGGTCCAACCTGCTATGCTCATCGTTAGCTAAGGAGTGCCGATTATTCATCCGGAGGAAAGTGCGTACCGCTCGATGAAAAAAACAATCCTGTACACCCTCGCGACCGTCTCAGTCCTCGTTATTTCAGGGATAGGCTATCTCTGGCTTACTTTTGCCAGCCCCTTCGGCTATGACCCGCCTGATAATCTGCCCGCCATAGACGAAGACGCTACCTATTCCGTGTTCGTGTACGGCACTCTCACGAAGCCCTGGGTGCGATGGCTGGTGACGGGACGCGCGGGGGAAGGTGAACCCGCCAGGCTGCCGGATTTCCGCAAGGACGAGCTGGACATCAAACCGGTCGCCGGTGCGGTCACTGAAGGCGAAGTCATCACTGTGAATGCCGAGGAACTGCGGGCGCTGGACCGATACGAACGACTGGGCATTCGCTATGAGCGGGTGAAACTGACACTGAAGGATGGCCAGTCAGCCTGGGTGTACCGGCTGATGGACCCTCTCGTGCTGGAGCTTACAGACGAGATTTCGGATTAGACAGGGATCCGCCCTCGTAGTCTATCCTTGAGTGACATCCTTCGCAGTTTCGCAGGCTGCCAGCCAATCATCTGGAGAACGCTGATGGTATTACCCTCGCCGCTGACACCGGAACAGGTCTACCACCGATGCCCCGTAGACCAGCTGGATTTCGACACCACCGACTCACTGGAGGACCTGGACCTGCCCTGTGGCCAGGAGCGCGTGCTGCGTGCGCTGGAGTTCGGGGCCGGCATGCGGGCGGACGGGTTCAACCTGTTTGTCCTCGGGCCCTCCGGCACTGGCAAGCACGAACTCGTTGAACGCTTCCTCGCTAACTATGCCGAACAGCAACCTGTGCCATCGGATTGGTGCCACGTTCACAACTTTGAGTTCGCCGACCGGCCAAGGTCCATGCGCCTCGCAGCCGGGGAAGGCAGGCAGTTCAAGAAAGACATGAATGACCTTTCCGGGGAGCTGCGCACAGCGATTCCGGCAACCTTCGAAAGTGAGGAGTATCAGGCGCGCCTGCAGGAACTGCAGGAGGAAATGACCAAGCGCCAGCACCAGAGTCTGTTCGATATCCAGGAAGAGGCCAACGCCAATAACATTGCCATGATAACAACGCCTGCAGGCTTCACTTTCGCCCCGAAGCGCAATGGCGAGGTTATCGATCCGGAGGAATATAAAAACTTCTCCGATGAAGAAAAAGCCCTTGTTGAGTCCAAGATAGAGGAACTCCAGAAACAACTGCAGCAGACCATTCAACAGTTCCCACGTTTACGCAAAGAGGTCCGGGAACGCGTCCATGGGCTGAATGAAGAGATGGTCCAGCTCACTCTCGGCGGCCCGATCGGAGAACTTCGTGAAAAATGGCGACACCAGCCCGCCATTGTCGACTTTCTCGATGCCATACGCGAGGACGTGGTGGAACATGCGGAAGCCTTCCAGGACAACGAAAACGGCCCACCCACCGGGTTGCTCGGGCGATACAAAGTGAACCTGCTGGTCGACAATGCAGATACAACCGGGGCACCGGTGATTTACGAGGACCTGCCGAATCATCAGCATCTGGCAGGCCAGATTGAGCATCGGACCCGCCAGGGCACGCTCTACACCGATTTCACCCTGATCAAGGGCGGCTCTGTTCACCGGGCCAACGGTGGTTACCTGATCGTTGACGCCCGACGGATACTGAGCCAGCCAATGGCATGGGAGAGTCTGAAGCGCATCCTGTTTTCCGGCGAGATCCGAATCGAATCCCTGGAACGCCTGTATGGACTGGCCAGCACCATAAGCCTGCAGCCGGAGCCTATTCCGGTCTCCGTTAAAGTCGTATTACTGGGCGACCGCATGCTGTATTACCTGCTGTCCCACTACGACCCGGACTTCCTGGATCTGTTCAAGGTCGAGGCGGATTTTGAGGACGATCTGGACCGGGACGGCGACAGCTATGGGCTCTATGCCCGCATGATTGCGACCATGGCGCGGCAGCTGAAATGCCGGCCCCTTGATCGGGAAGCGGTGGCAAGACTGATCGAGCAGGCAAGCCGGCTTGCGGCGGATCAGCGCAAGCTTACCGCACACGATCGGGTACTGAAGGATATCGTCAGCGAGGCGGATCATTGGGCAACCCAGGCAGATAGCACCACAATTGAGATGGTACATATACAGCGGGCGATTGATGAGCGGGAATTCCGCGCCAGCCGGGTCCGCGAGCGAAGCCGGGAGCAGATTGCCCGCGGCGTCGTGATGATCGCCACCGAGGGTGAGATGGTGGGCCAGGTCAACGGCCTGTCGGTGCTTAAACTCGGTGCGTCCATGTTCGGCCAGCCAACCCGGATTACGGCCACTGCACGGCCAGGGCGGGGACAGGTCGTGGATATTGAACGGGAAGCCAAACTCGGCGGCCCTATTCACAGCAAGGCCGTGATGATTCTTTCCCGCTTCCTGGCGAGCCAGTATGCCGGCGACGGCGAACTATCGCTGTCGGCAAGCCTGGCTTTCGAACAGTCATATGGAGGCGTGGAAGGCGATTCTGCGTCCGTGGCGGAAACCTGTGTTCTGCTGTCGGCAATCAGCCGCCTGCCATTGCGCCAGGCGTTTGCCGTCACCGGCTCGATGAACCAGCACGGTGAAATTCAGGCGGTGGGCGGTGTTAACGAAAAAATCGAGGGTTTCTTTGATGTCTGTCGTGAAGCCGGCAAGGTTCACGGGCAGGGAGTCATTTTACCAGCCAGCAATGTCGAACACCTGATGCTCAACGCAGCCGTTCGCCAGGCCATTTCCGATGGCGATTTCAGTATCTACCCGGTGTCGCACATCAACCAGGCGATCGAGCTTCTGACGGGCAAGAAAGCCGGACAACCAGGCGAGAACGGTGAATTCCCCGAGGCGTCCTTCAACCGGGCCGTCGCCGAGCGCCTGTTCCGGTTTGCGGAAGTCAGTAAAAAACAGGATGACGGCGAAGGAAGCAGTGACCGCAATGGAGACACAGGTCATGATTAATACCGGAAACCCCGCAGAGCCGGCGCCTCATCGCGGCCGCGTTCTGGTGCTTATCGACGGTTCACGGATGAGTTATGCCGCCCTGGAGGCTGCGGCTGATATCGCCGGCAAACGGGATGCCGAAATCCTGGGCGTGTTCGTCGAAGAACTGAACCTGTTGCGCAGTGCCGGATACGTTTTTTCCCGGGAGGTTGGCTCGGCTTCCGGAATCAGCCGGCCTTTTGACGCCACCATTCTGGAACAGCGGATGCGGCAGCTGGCGGATCATGCACGGGCAGCGCTTGCCGGGGCGGTCAGGTCGCGCGGAGGCAAAGCAACGCTCAGCATTGCTCGCGGCCGCGTGATCGATGAGGTACTGGCGATGGCAGGCCCGGACGATCTGCTGGTGCTTGGCCGCGCCGGCTGGTCGTCTCCCGCCGGTGCCAGGCTGGGTTCAACTGCACGGGAGCTGATCCGCCAGTCACCCGGCCAGGTGTTGTTATGGTGCGAACAGAAACTGCCCCATCAGAACCGCGTGGTTGTTTTCCTGAATGATCATGATCAGGCAAATCACCGGGCTGCAATGGCGGCCGCCGAGATCTCCCGGCACTCTCGTCAGCCGGTAACCATCATTCTGGGCACAGATGGCGAACCGGCTGCCAGTCGTCTCGACGCGGTCAGGCATGATCTTGATGTGCTCGGCAGCCGCACCCGACTTCGGGTCATGCCTGGTACCCATCCGGCAACCATCGCCCGGGTGCTTCGGGAGGAGCGAGCCTCGCAACTGGTGATCAGTCGTGAGTGCTCACTGTTTAGCGAACCCGGCGCAGAACAGCTGCTGTCTGCACTGAGTCTCCCTGTTACCGTGACCCCCTGAAAGAAGGGGAAGAATGGACAGTATCAGATAAAGGCCTTATATCATGCTCGGAATTGCCTGGTTCGCAATGATGTGGTTCGGACTGTTAATGGTTGCGCTAATAGCTGCCGCAGTTTACCTCTGGCGCCGGCATCACGGTGGCGGCAATGACACCGAAGTTCCCGGCCGCCTGCAACAGGGTGAGGCCCGCCAGCAAGTCGTTGAAATGGTCAAGGGTATGCATACCGCCGCAGAGGGCCTCCATGGCCGTGCCCGGGTAAAGGCGCTGCGAAACTACATGGACAGCATGAGCGACGGCCTGGAACTGGCTTCCGAAATTCGCTTTCCCGGCAGCAGCTCCCCCAAAGGGGAATGGGTCATTGCGCCGGAGGCACAACCCGGACGTCGCATTCTCTACATTCATGGCGGCTCCTGGGTCGCTGGCAGCCCCAAAAGCCATCGCGCCATTACAGACCGGTTGTCGCGCCTTACCCATGCCTGCGTGTTTGCGGTCGATTACCGGCTTATGCCGGAAAACCGCTATCTGGATGGCATCATCGACTGCCGTCAGGCTTATCGCTGGATACTGGACAATGGCCCGGATGGAGGGGCTCCGGCTGATTTCGTGGTGGTTGCGGGGGACTCTGCTGGCGGCAGCCATGCCCTGGGACTTATCGCCTGGATACGGGATCAGGGCCTGCAGCCACCGAACGCAACCGTGGCACTGTCACCTTCCACCGAACTGATGCTGACCTCGCTAAGCAAGCGTGCCAATATTAAAACTGATGTCATGCTGGGGCCGACCGTTAGAAAACTGGCGCGAATACCGACACCTTTGCTGTGGTGGGCAACCGTCCTTGGCATGCGGGTATTGCCCACCAACCCGATTGCGTCGCCCTTGCGCGGGAAGCTAAACGATCTACCGCCAACACTGATTCATGTCAGCGAGTCGGAGATGTTGCTGGAAAACGCCTTGCGGTACGCGGAGAAAGCACGAGCTGCCGGTTCATTGGTGGAAGTGCAGACCTGGCCTGACATGGTCCATGTGTGGCATCTCTTTACGCCACTTCTACCTGAGGCGGAAGAGGCGTTCGAGCATATCGGGGAGTTCCTGTCGCGGGTGGAAGCG
>NZ_JAWLDU010000009.1:61214-63142 GCF_041686475.1 Marinobacter sp. | reverse complement strand
GCCAGCGCGCCCCAGGATAATGAAAAAGTTGACGAAGCAAAGGCTGCCTACGAAGAAATCAGAAATGATCCGAACGTTGCCCGCAGTGGGGACCGTCAGTTAAGAAACGCCAGAGATCAACTGTCCCGTGCGGAATCCCTGCTGGCTGAGGGTGAAGACATCATCGAGATCGAGCATGCAGCCTACCTCGCCAACCGCCATGCCCAGATCGCCAATGAACAGGGCAGGCGTGCCGATCTTCAGGAGCAGATTGATTCTGCAGAGGAACGGCGCAAGGAGCTCGAACTCCAGATGAGCGCCAGTGAGGCAGAGCAGGCCCGCCGGGAAACGGAAGAACTTCGCCGGCAAATGGAAGCAATGCAGGCCGAGCAAACGGACCGGGGAATGGTACTGACCCTCGGCGATGTATTGTTTGATCTCAACCGGGCTGAACTGAAGTCTTCAGGTGAAGATACCGTTGAGCGGCTGGCGGAATTCATGTCCGAATATGAAGAGCGCCGTGTGCGTGTGGAAGGCTACACCGACAGCACTGGTGAAGCGTCCTACAACCAGGGCCTCTCTGAGCGCCGCGCAGAAGCCGTGCGAGATGCCCTCATGGATATGGGTATCAGCCGGGATCGGATCGAAACCAGGGGATTCGGGGAGGAATACCCGGTTGCCAGTAATGACAGTTCCGCCGGAAGGCAGCAGAATCGCCGGGTGGAGATTGTTATCTCCGACAAGGATGGCAATATCGATACCCGGTAACGGACGTTGTAAAAATGGAAGCGAAAAAAAGCCCCGGTGTGGCCGGGGCTGCATTATCAACGCTTTGAATGAACACAGGTACTTACGTGCGTTAATCCTCCACCGGATCAGTTTGCCATAACGAAATCATCCAGCAGGATCAGGGCGGCGCCATCGAGAGCCTGCGTATCACGTGCAATAGCGGTATAAACATTACCAGCTTCGAGATTTACCTCTGTAGGACCAATAGCCTCGTTACCGTCGCTATCTGTGACCACCAGGTTATAAATGTCCGGCGTAACCGCCAGGTATCCTGAGTTGGCTTTGAATGGCACATCCGACAGTACTGGCGCAGCAACGTTCACTTCCGTTTCGCCTTCAGGTAGCAGATAGACACTGACCGGTCCGGCAACAGTTGAACCATGAACCACCCTGACAGTAGCCTGGGTAGCGATGCCTCGAACCGAATCTTCCAACACAAATGCTTCGATATCTGACAGCAGGTTCAATGCGATAACGGTGTAGCCCTGTGCATTTGCCAGATCCAGATCTGCTTCTATCCTCACATCGCTGTTATCACCGTTCGGGGTGACCTTGATGTTGCGGGTTCCCACGGGCACCACTCCGTAGCCATCAAGCATGGCTGCTGGAGCCACATTCGGGAACGAAAGATCTGTAAAAGTGACAACATCGTCGACCAGTACATCCACATTCTGAGCATCGGCGGAGTTATGAACAGCCCTGACACCCGCCTGTTGATTAGCATCAAACAGCTCCGAGACCTCCCCACCATTGGCGACAACAAGACTTATCGGGCTGGCCCCGTGTTTGGTTCTGTTGGCGCCAGTGTTATCCACTGCACCAATCAACAGATCCGCCCCGGAAGGCAGCGGCACATCACCACTGTCGTAAACGACAGTATCACTGTTTTCAGGAGTTACCCGGATACGATAGGTCTCGGCACCTACTTCCAGCGGCCCGACATCTTCTCCGAACGAGAAAGTGAAGCTGGGATCCGCAGGCAGGGTATCGCCGTCGGAGGCCAGAGTCAGGTAAACATCAACAGGACCTTCTGCTACCTGATCAGCATCGGGAGAAAGATGAACAACTCGCAGTCGGGCAGAATCTGCGTCGGTACGTTCACCATCGTCTGCGAGAATAATGGGCTCAACGGTCTCAGCACCGACACTGCCGGAGGCAAT
>NZ_JAWLDU010000009.1:41358-61114 GCF_041686475.1 Marinobacter sp. | reverse complement strand
AACAACTCGCAGTCGGGCAGAATCTGCGTCGGTACGTTCACCATCGTCTGCGAGAATAATGGGCTCAACGGTCTCAGCACCGACACTGCCGGAGGCAATCACATCGTATTTAATGCCTTGTTCTGCTCCTTCGATGCTGATGAAGATTACCGTTGATTAGGTGGTTCGAACCTGCATAGATTAATTCCCTGACCTATGCGTAAAATCAACTTACGGGTGTACTCTGAAATCGGATCCACAAAATTTGACATTTTGTGTGGATACCCGTGAACTCCATCTGAAAGCCCTCCGGCGACGTATGAACGGGGACACCCCACAGGATAGGAATCCATGTTGCGAACTTTATCTATCGCGTTAATCGGCCTACTGGTTCTTGCAGGATGCAGCTCCACCAAACTGGCCTACCGCTACGCGGACTGGGGCATCGTCTGGTGGGTGGACGATTACATCCCCATGACGTCGAAGCAGGAATCGCGGCTGGAACAGGACATACGGGACCTTCGGCAGTGGCACTGCAGCACCGAGCTGCCGCGATACTCACAATGGCTCACCCGGCTCAGGAGTGACGTTCGTGGTGGGGATCTCGATGAGTCTGCGGTCGCCTGGCATCAGGAAAAACTGTTTTCGTTCTTCCCGCCCCTGATGGACAGGGCCAAACCCGCCGTTATGCGCCTTCTGGCGAGCCTCAGTGATGAACAGGTGCGGCAGTTGTCCGCGAATATGGAAGACAGCCAGAAAGACATGGAAGAAGAATTTCTTGCGGATGACCCGGAGCAAACCCGTGACGCAAGGGCAAAGCGCACCAGTGAGAGGGTTGAGCGCTGGCTGGGGCCACTCAATGAGCGGCAGCGGAAAACCATCAGCACCTGGTCCGAAGCCCGTGGCGAACAGACGCAGATCTGGCTGGAAGGCCGGCGCAACTGGCAACAGGCATTGCTGGACGCCCTCGAGGAGAGAGACAGCGACAGCTTTGCTGATCGCATCAGTTACCTGATTGACAACAACGAAGCGGTACGCGGGAAACGATATCAGCAGATGATGTCGGAAAGCCGACCAGCCATGGCACAGCTGATGACAGAACTCTTACAGCAGGCCGACCAGCGCCATCTTGATCATCTGGTGGAACGGGCTGCCGAACTGGCGGGAGACTTCGATACCCTCGCCTGTGTCAGCGAGGATACCGAAAGCACAGGCAGCTGACATTAAATGGTCAGATAGCCGCCGTCGACATTAATGCAGGTGCCGGTGGTATAGCTGGAGGCACCGGAAGCCAGATAAAGAACCGTGCCGGCCATCTCGTCCGGGTCAGCGACTCGCTTCATCGGAATGTGGGCCATGGCCTGCTTCTTGATGGCTTCGTTGCTGGTCAGCGCACTGGCGAATTTGGTATCCGTCAGGCCCGGCAACAACGCATTCACCCGCACTTTCTGCTGCCCCAGTTCCATGGCGAAAGATTTGGTCATGGAAATAACCGCTGCCTTGGTCACGGAATAGATACCCTGGAAGTGCCCGGGATTGACGCCGTTCACAGATGCCACGTTGATGATGGAGCCTCCGCCATTCTTCTTCATGATCTGCGCGCCACGGGCACACATGAAGAAATAACCGCGAATATTCACGTCTACAGTCTTGTGGTAAGCGCCCAGATCCGTGTCTTCAATCGGGCCAAAATAGGGATTGGCCGCCGCGTTATTCACCAGGATGTCCAGCTTGCCGTGTTGTGACTCTATGTGCTGCCAGATGTCCTCGATCTGGTCCATTTCACCGATGTGGCAGGCATAGGCCTCGGCACTGCCGCCGCCCTCGCGGATGCTGCTGGCCACGGCTTCACAACCATCGATCTTGCGGCTGCTGACAATCACGTGGGCACCGTAGTTGGCCAGGGTGCGGGCGATGCTCTCGCCGATACCACGGCTGGCACCGGTGATCAGGGCCACTTTGCCGCTCAGGTCGAACAGGTCTTGCTTGCTCATTTTTCACCTCAATTCGTTATCGAAAGGTCACCAGGGAGGGATCTTCAGCTTCCAGGTGACTGTAATTGTTGAACACCGCGAGGCTGCGCCGTGCCCCGGAATGCAGGATGCGGGTGACACTGGTATTGGCAATCACGGAATTCATGTCCAGTGTCCTGCGATCACTCAGCTGCAGCAGGTGCTGAGCCATAACGGCAATGGGGCCGCCGGAGGTGGACACCAGGGTGTCTCCGCCATCCGCGTATTCAATCAGTTGTTCGAGGGACGTGATCACCCGGTTGCGGAAATCACTCCAGGTTTCGGAGTATTCGTCATCGTGCTCGCCACCCACCCAGCGGACCATGGCTTCCTCGAAGACCTGCTGGAACGCTCTCGCGGGTTTTGGAAACGCAGCCAGATCACGCGCCATACGTTCACGGTCTTCCCATTCCGGGCGCAGGCGCTCAACCACCTGGGTATGGTCAAACTCGTTGAAACCTTCGACTGCCTGCATATCCGGGAGGGTGTCACCGTAGCCACTGGTGATGGCCTCCACGGTTTCCCGATGACGCTCCATGTTGCCACCAAACACCGCACTGGGTGCTACCTTGTCAACAAGCCATCGGCCAAGTACGCGGCCCTGCTCCCATCCAAGTGGGGACAACTGATCGTAATTTTGCTTGCCAAAACTGGCCTGCCCGTGGCGAATGAGATAGATCGTTGCCATTACAGCTCACTCGCCTCGATCAGGCGCTGGCAGCGCTTTTCCAGATAGTTCGCGGCATGGCCAAAGGCGGCAAATCGTTTGTCTTTGGTCTGGCCATGGTAATAACGGTAATAGATCTGCTGAACAATCACCGCCAGCCGGAACAGGCCGTAGATTTCGTAGAAGTCAAAGTTATCGATTTTCAGGCCGGATTTCTCGGCGTAGTAAGCGACCACTTCCTTGCGGGTCAGCATGCCCGGGCGGTGGGTAGGTTGCCGGCGCAACATCTGGAACGGGCCTTCATCGTCTGACTCGACCCAGTAGGCCAGGCTGTTGCCAAGATCCATCAGCGGGTCACCAATGGTAGCCATCTCCCAGTCCAGCACACCGATAACCTCGAACGGATTGTCCGGGTTCAGTACCACATTGTCGAAACGGTAGTCGTTGTGGATGACCACCTGGGCAATGTCGTCCGGCATCTTGTCGTCGAGCCAGGCCATAACCGTTTCAAAATCACCCACGTCATCGGTTTTCGCCTTGCGGAAGCGGTCACTCCACCCGCCAATCTGGCGCTGCACATAACCGGCACCCTTACCAAGCTTGTCCAGGCCGGTGGCTTTAGCGTCCACGTTATGCAGATCCACCAGCTTGTCGATCACATTCAGGCACAGCTTGCGGGTATCCGCCTCACTGAGCTCGAAATCCTTGGGGAAGTCCTGGCGCAGGATGATGCCCTTGAGGCGCTCCATGACGTAAAAATCGCAGCCCAGTACGTTATGGTCGTCGCAAATGGCGACAATATTGGGCACATAGGGAAACTCGGGCTTCAGCGCCCGCATTACCTTCGCTTCCCGCAGCATATCGTGGGCGGACTTGGCGATATGGCCAAACGGCGGGCGGCGCAATACGTAGGAACGGTCGCCGTAATCCACCTGGTAAGTCAGGTTGGAAGCACCACCGGGATATTGCTTGATCTCCGGTTGGCCTTCCAGGTCCGGAATGGCCTGCTTCATGAAGCGGTCAACAGCCGCGACATCCAGCTCTTCGCCTTCGCGGATATCAACAGCCTGGTCGATCTGGGTCATTCAGGGCTCTCCTCTGGTTCTCAATATGGCAGCAGGCGGTGTTCAGCCCTTGCCGCCCATTTTCTTCATCCAGCGCTTGCTTTCCTGGTGCATCAGCCAGTCAAACGCCTTGGGCGCGTGGCGCTTGACCATCCACATACGGCGTTCTTTCGCGTGGGGCAGCACCCAGAAATCACCCTTCTCCACCGAGCGGATGATATCGTCAGCCACATCCTCAGCGGTAATGGTCGAACGCTTCATCAGCTTGTTAACGTTCTGCTGGATGCCGGGAATATCCGACCGCATGCTGCTGGTCAGATTGGTCTGGAAAAACGCCGGGCACACGCAACTGACGTGTATACCGGAGTCTCTCAGTTCCTGGCTCAGGGTTTCAGAGAGCGCGATCACACCGGCCTTGGATACATTGTAGCTGTCCATCAATGGCGCAAGCATCAGCCCCGCCATGGAAGCGATATTCACAAACGCGCCGGTGCCCTGCTTCTTGAACTGCGGCGTGAAGGCCTTGCAGCCCCGAACCACGCCCAGCACGTTGATATCCATGATCCATTCCCAGTCTGCCATGGTGGTGTCTTCGATCGAACCTGCGGAGGCAACGCCGGCGTTGTTCACCACAACGTCCACCCCACCCCACTTATCGGCCAGGTCCGCACAGATTTTCTCCAGGTCCGTCAGCCGCCGCACATCGCACTCAACGAAGTAACCTTCGCCCCCGGCGTTGTTAATCTCCTGCTCTACGGCAACCCCCTGCTCCGGGTTAATATCACCAATGCAGACCCTGGCCCCTTTCCTGGCATACTTCAACGCAATCGCCCGGCCCAGGCCACTGGCCCCGCCGGTTATAAATACTCTTTGTGTCATCGTTATTTTCCGCTGTGTTTTCGTGATTGTGAATTTGGTGCATGAGCCGTCGACAGGGTGTTTCAGAAACTGTACGGAGCCATGGATGGCGGAGTCCAAGCGTCACATGGATGTGCCGAAGGAGCGTGTTTCAGAACGCCCCGTCCGTCTGCTCACACTCCAAAGTTAGCGCGCTTACTTCCGGTACTTAGCCAGCTCCAACCGGGCAACCATTGCCCGGTGGACCTCGTCCGGGCCATCGGCCAATCGCAGAACCCGAGCATAGGCGAACAGCTGAGTCAGTGGGAAGTCGTCGTCGCTGACACCGGCACCACCGTGAATCTGAATGGCATCATCCACAATCTGCTGAAGCATCTTCGGAATCACCGCCTTGATCATCGAGACTTCCTGCAAAGCACCCGAAATACCCTTGGTATCCAGCGCCCAGGCACACTTCAGCGTCAACAACCGCGCCTGCTCAATAGACATCCGCGCGTTGGCGATGATGTCCGGGTTACCACCCAGCTTGGCAATCGGGCGACCGAAGGCCTCGCGGCTGGTGGCGCGGTTGATCAGCAGTTCCAGGGTGCGTTCTGCCGCACCAATGGCCCGCATGCAATGGTGTACGCGGCCAGGCCCGAGACGGCCCTGTGCGATTTCAAAACCGCGGCCGGGGCCGGCGATGAAAGCGCTCGTCGGCAGACGCACATTCTTGAAAGAGACAACGCCGTGGCCGTATGGCTCATCGTAGGCGCCAAACACCGGCAGCATGCGTTCGATTTTTACACCCGGAGTGTCCAGCGGCACCAGCACCATGGAATGGCGGCGGTGCTTGTGGGCCTCCGGGTCTGTCAGGCCCATGAAGATGGCGACCTTGCAGTCGGGATGGCCAACGCCGGTGCTCCACCATTTGCGACCGTTGAGGACAACTTCATCACCCTCAACGATGGCGGTGGCTTCCATGTTGGTTGCGTCGGAAGAGGCGACCGCCGGCTCTGTCATGCAGAAGGCCGAGCGCACTTCGCCGCTTTGCAGGCGGGGCAGCCATTCGGCTTTCTGTTCTTCGGAACCGTAATGGATCAGCACTTCCATATTGCCGGTATCCGGCGCGTTGCAGTTGAAGATTTCCGGGGCAATGAAGCTGCGGCCGGTTTCCTCGGCAATCAGGGCGTAGTCTGAGTTCAGCAGGCCGCAGCCGTTTTTCTCGTCCGGGAAAAACATGTTCCACAGACCTTCGGCTTTGGCCTTTTCCTTCAGTTCCCTGATGATGGGCAGTACCACCCAGCGATTTTCCTGCGCCATCAGTTCCTTATGGTACTGCTCTTCAATGGGGAAAATTTCTTCCTCCATGAAGGTTTTGACGCGCTTGAGATAGTCCTGGCCTTTTTCGGAAATATTGAAATCCATCGCCGCATCCTCGTAGTTTGACCGATATGGCACCAGTCTAGATTTCCCCAAACTATTACGCGACTGAATTATTCTTATCCTTTATCATTAAAGTTGTTTATTCACGAACAGGAGGCGCCCGTGGCACTCAACCGGCTGGATCTGAACCTGCTGCACGTATTCGACACCATTTACCGGGAAGGCAGCCTGACTCGCGCGGCCAGGGCACTGCACCTTACCCAGCCAGCCGTCAGCCATTCCCTGTCACGGTTGCGGGAGCATTTTGATGATCCCCTGTTCAGCCGCCAGGGCAACCAGATGGTGCCCACGCCCCTGGCCCGCCGTTTCCTCGAGTCCATGCGGCCGGGGCTGACGCAGATACAGAGTGCGGTCAACCAGTTCCACGCCTTCGATCCAGCCAATCAGCGCAAAACTTATTCGCTGGCGTTACGGGATATCCTGGAATCGACCTTTTTACCGAAACTGATGGGACGGCTTGAACACTACACCGAGCTGGAAATTGTCAGCCAGCGGGTGCCCCGGCGGGATATGGAAACCCAACTGGCGGCCGGAAAACTGGATTTTGCAGTGGATGTACTCTTGCCGGTGAGCAACCAGACAGCCCACGAACTGCTACGACGGGACCGGCTCGTGGTGCTTGCAAGAAAGGGGCACCCACTCACCCGAGATGGCCTCACCATGGAGAATTACCTGGAGGCAAAACATGTGCTGGTGTCGTCTCGCTCAGAGGGGCCGGGTATCGAGGATTTCGAACTGTCGCGGTTCGGAGTGCAACGAAACATTCGCCTTAGGTGCCAGCATTATTACGCGGCATGCCGGGTCGCGGAAGGGAGTGATCTGTTGCTGACCATGCCGGAAAACTATGCCCGGATTATTGCCGAGCGTGCAGATATCGACATTCATACTGCGCCCGCCGATCTGCCCGATATCGATGTGCACCTATACTGGCACAAAGCCTATGAGCGGGAACCGGCGCTTATATGGTTCCGGGAGCAACTGAACAGCATTGCCTGACCACCTGGATCAGTACGCGCCCACCAGCTTGAGAAAACCCAGGAAGCCAGCAGCGGTGATACCCAGTGAGAGCGCAACAATTCCGAACCCCCACCAGATAGCTGCACCGTCGGATACAGCCACCTCACGCCCGCGCAATGTCCGGTAAAACGCCCAGGGGCCCAGAATAAAAGCACCCAGCACTGCGAAAACCAGGCCCACACTGACGCCCGCAAAAGTCCAGGTGGCCAGCACGGTGGCATGATCCGTTACCTGCTCTTTTACCCCGTGGCGTAGCAGGAACTGCTTGCAGAAGAACCAGATCAGGGCAAACAGGACAATGACGAAAATAAGTCCGCCAACAATGGTAATCAGGCGATAGAACAAAGTGTATCCTCAAAGTGTCTCTAGCAGGGAAAGTAAGGCTCCGGCAGGCACTCAAAACCCGGCCTGGCAAACAGGTACCCCTGGAACAGCGAAATCCCCTGGGAGCGCAACCAGAAATATTCTTCCGTGACTTCCACACCCTCTGCGACAATCTTGCCGCCAAGCTGGGCCATCATCGCAATGATACCGGCAACAACGGCCTGCTTGTTGGGCTCTTTGTGAATATCCCGAACCAGGGCCATATCCAGCTTGAGCAGATCTGGCGGGCTGGCAATAAGAATATTGTAGCGGGAATAACCTGCACCGAAGTCATCCAGGGCGGTATGAAAGCCCATCTCCTGGTATGAACTGATGATATTGACAAGGTGGTCAAGCGAATCAAAGTCTTCCGTTTCGATCAGCTCAAAAATAATCTTACGAGTATCAAACTTGTAGTTTTGTGCTGCTGCCAGTGTTGTCCGGATGCAATATTCCGGGTTATAGACCGCATTGGGCATGAAATTGATACTCAACCGGGTTTCCATGCCCAGGCGGGCGGCCAGTTTCACCGCCTTTACCCGACAGATCTGATCAAAAGAATAGCGGTTAGTCTCGTTGACCTTGGAAAGCACGCTGTACGCGCCTTCGCCCTCCGGCCCGCGAACGAGGGCATAGACGCTTTCATTGGTCACGTCGACGATAGGCTGGAATGCAAAGGTGAAGGCAAAGTCCAGCCCTTCGCCACAGGCGCATTGCTCACAATGGGTTTCGTCAAACAGTTCGGCAGGCTTATTAAACGGTTCGGCAGGCTTGTTCACTACAACTCCAGTTTTCTGTCAATCACGCGCGAGGATGGGGTGGCATTACACTCACTATAGCGATCTAAGCATGATGGGTAAAAGCAATGCTCTGTTAAATCGTGTGGAATCCCTGTGTCACGTGACTACAATGAAGCACACACTTGTCTATACGTGCAAAGCGACCCGAAGGAGTAACCGGAATGGCCCAGAAAATCCGCATTGCTGTCACCCCTGGTGACGGAATCGGCCCCGAAGTGGTTGCCGAGGCGGTACATTGCCTGGAAGCATTGAGATCTAGCCACAACCTGCCAATCGAGTGGACCCGCTTTCCCTGGCCTTCCCATGCCTGGCATGAGGAGAACGGGGAATCCATGCCGGCCGACGCTCTCGATCAGCTGCAAAAATACGATGCCATTCTGCTCGGCGCGCTGGGCGACCCGGGCCCGGTTGACGACCCGGAACGCTACCTTTTACCAGACAGCATCTCCCTGGCACCGCTGCTGGATATGCGCAAGGGCTTCGATCAGTGGGTCTGCGAGAGGCCGGCAAGGTTACTCCCTGGCGCCCGCCAGTACCTGGCCGACGAGCGCGCCAAGGACATCGACATGCTGGTGATTCGGGAGAACAGCGAGGGCGAATATGTGGGCCAGGGTGGCCGCCTCCGCAAGGGCTCACCGCAGGAAGTGGCCACCCAGATGGAGGTGTTCACCCGCCGGGCCACCGACAGGATTATCCGCTATGGCTTTGAGCAGGCCCGCCTGCGGGCCGCTGTCCGCGCCGAAGAAGGCAGAACCCGCCATTTCAGGACTCTGGGTGGCAAGACCTGCGAAAGCCAGGTATGCATTATCACCAAACGCAATGCGCTGCGTTACTGGGGCGACATGTATACAGAAGCCTTCGAGGCAATTGCGAAGCAATACCCGGATGTGGCAACCCACCACGAGCTGGTGGACGCCGCCTGCATGAAGTTTGTTCAGGCTCCCTGGGCTTTTGATGTCGTGGTTGCCAGCAACCTGCAGGGCGACATACTGACTGACCTGGCGGCAGTGCTGTCTGGCGGCATGGGCGTCGCGCCCTCCTGCAACCTGAACCCGGACGATTCCGACATGCCCTCCATGTTCGAGCCGACCCACGGCAGCGCACCGGACATCGCCGGACAGGGGCTCGCCGACCCGACCGCCATGCTGTTTACAGCGGCGCGCATGCTGGAATGGCTGGGACGCAAGGATCCTGCCGTGGCCGCTGCCGGGCGCGAGCTGTTTGATGCCGTCGCTGCGGACCTGGCAGAGAACGCCGGCGCCAGGCGCGGCACCCAGGAAATTGGCAAGGCCGTTCGTGATCGTCTGAAGTAGTTTACTCGGCCATCACGAACTCGAGCCTTCCGGGTGCTACCCTGATGCCCATGGGGACCATTCCGAACATCCGCTGGGTGAAGTCTTTTTCATCCAGCCGGTAGACCGGCATGGTCTCCAGCATCTGGGCAACAGCCCTCATCACTGTGTCCGTTACGGGCTTCAGATCGCCTTTGAAAAACGAAGAATCGATGCTGCTTTCAAGCAACTGCAGACGGCGGATGTAAATCGCTTTTTCCTCACTGTCGTAAACCGGGGCACCCTCCACTTTCAGGGCAATATCCACCGGCAACTTGGCCAACAGGGCATTCAGGGATACCTGGCCCCGTAGATCAATCACCGCCACATCACGGCCATCAGGGCCCAGGGTAACATCCGCATTACTGAGACTCAGACTGAGTGGCGAACCGCTTTGTAACTGCTGGCGATCAAACTCACTGACAGTGTCCTGAAGATGGCGTTCCAGTGTTGCCTCGGATATGGAATAGGGGGAAAGACTGGCGCAGCCTCCCAGCAACACCAGGCCAAACAGAACAACCACCGCCAAAAGGCGGGAAGGAATAACCATCAGGGCAATCTCCTTATTCGTTTTCGGCCCTGACATCCACTGAGGGCGTGAGATCCTCGTCAAGGACAACATGAACCAGGATGGGCTGGCAGCACACCTGGCAATCTTCCACGTATTCCTGGTCAGACACCGAAGGGTCGACGCTGATTTCCAGCGTCTCCCAACAGTAAGGACATTGAACCAGCACCGAGTCCAGGGCAGACATGGTGGTCAGAACTGCTGCTTGGCCATCCAGGGGATGATCCGGTCGAACGCTTCTTCCAGCTTCTCACATGTGGTCGAGAAACTGATGCGAACGGCGTTGGTGCAGCCTTCACCAAATGCATCACCGGGGACCAGGCAGACGCCCGTTTCCTTGAGCATCCTCAGCGCCAGGTCCGAACCGTCAACGTGGGGCGGCAGATCCGGGAACGCAAAGAAGGCACCACCGGGCTTGTAACCGGTCATGTAAGGTGTCTGGTCGATCAGTTCCACCACCTTGTCCCGGCGTTCACGGTAGATGTCCACCATATTCTTTACGCACTGCTGATCACCCGTCAGTGCGGCCACGCCCGCAAACTGAGAGGGCGTATTAGCTACCGACGTGGTGAACATATGGAACCGGCGCAGGGATTTGATGGCGGCCTGACTTGCAATCACCCAGCCAACCCGCAGCCCTGCCATGCTGTAGGTCTTCGAGAAGCTGCTGATGCACATGATGTTATCCAGGTCCATCGAGCAGTTAAGTACGCTTGCGAAGTCATCATCGTCGAAGATCAGATGGTCATAGACTTCATCTGCGTACACCTGGATACCGCGGTACGCACACTCTTCCAGGATTGTCTCTATGGTACTGCGGGGATATACAGCGCCCGTGGGATTGTTCGGGTTGTTGAGGATGAGGGCGAACGTTCGCGAGCCCATGGCCCGGATAACTTCATCGGGATCCAACTGGTGATCGTTTTCGGCACGGGTGGGAACAAACTTCACCTCGCCGCCGTTCATGCGGATCAGGGGCGCATACAGCAGGAACGACGGGTCCGTCACAATGAACTGTCGCCCGGGCGCGGATGTGGCCGAGATGGCCAGGTACATCGCCTCGGTGGCACCACTTGTAATCAGGATATTGTCCCGTGTCAGTTTGCGGTCGTACCGCGCCCCGTAGTAGTCCCGCAGCGCCACCAGCAGTTCTGGTAGACCCGCGTCCATGGTGTAGCCGGTCTGCCCGGCGTTAAGCGCATCGATGTAGGCATCGATGACATGCTTGGGCGTTGGCAGATCCGGCTGACCGATGGAAAGATGGATGACATCCTTCATGGTGGCCGCCATATTCACCATGCGACGGATGCCCGGCACCGGAACCGCCTGCATGGCCGGGTTCCAGCTGGCCTTGTTCTTGCGGTATTTCACTTTACGCGGTTTGGTCTGACCGGTTTCCTTATTGGCGGCTTCTGCCATAAACACCTCCTGAAACGGGGCAAAATAGTAGCTACCCCTGCAGGTTAGCCAGTAAACAGGGGGCGTACAAGACATAAAACAGAAAGATTCAATACATAGACTGAAACGTTGTCAGCGCCGTCAGTCCAGGGTCTACGACGTTAATCTTATAACGGCTCAGGTTGACCAGTTCAGAGTCAGATACCAGACTGTAACCCTGACATCCGGACTGTCGATTCCCGTGACCGGACGCGGACAAACTGCATTGGCGGAGGACAGATGACCCAACACAACAAACCGGTTGTGACCGTTCTGACAGCGCCCGGAGAGAAAGAGCCTCCAGGCATGGATGCATTAAGAGCCCGGGCAGAGGTTCGGTTTGCCTGCGATGAACCGACGCTGCGGGAAACGCTCCCGGGCACCGACGTGATGATGGTAACGGATTTCCGTACTGAAGCACTGGCAGCCGCCTGGCCTTCTGCCGACAAGCTGAAATGGATCCACGCTACCAGTGCCGGTGTTGATGCGCTGATGTTCCCCGACCTGATTGAAGGGGATGTGGTGGTGACCAATGCCCGGGGGATTTTCGATCGCACCATTGCCGAATACGTGCTGTGCACAATCCTGATGTTTGCCAAGGACTTTCCACGTTCACTGCGGCTACAGGCAAAGCACGAGTGGCAACACAGGGACACGGAGAGAGCCGAGGGCAAACAGGTGCTGATCGTCGGCGCCGGCTCCATCGGTGGCCAGATCGCCCGGCTTTGCAAGGGCGCCGGCCTCAAGCCCCACGGCATTGCCCGCAAGCCACGCCACGACGACCCGGACTTCATTGCAGTACATGGCAATGACGACCTGACAGACCAGTTGGGCCGGGCGGATTTCGTAGTTATCGCTGCCCCTCTCACGCCACAGACCGAAGGCCTGTTTAATGAGAAAGCGTTCCAGGCCATGCGCAAGTCCGCCCGCCTGATCAACATCGGCCGCGGCCCGGTCGTCAAAACCGACGACCTGATAGCAGCCCTGAACAACGGCGACATCGCTGGCGCCGCCCTGGATGTGTTCGAGGAAGAGCCACTGCCTGAGGATCATCCTCTCTGGGACATGGAAAACGTCATCATGACGGCCCACATGTCCGGGGATTTTATCGGCTGGAAACGGGCACTGACCGACCAGTTCCTGGAGAACCTGGACCGGTGGCACAAGGGCCAGGAATTGTTCAACTTTGTGGACAAGACGTTGGGGTATGCCAAGAAGTGAGGTTTTGGGAGTATGCCGGTGAGTGAGGAGTAGGATTACGCCTCCGGCTAATCCGACAAACCCAACCTCCCCTCCATAAAAAAGCGGAAACCCCAAAACAGGATTTCCGCTTTTAGAATCCGTAAAACCTTCAGACCAATCAGCTACCGGACAACGACGTATCCGATGGATCAATCTCCATCTGCTGAATCGCGATCACCGCCTGGGTACGGTTACGCACCCCCAGCTTCCGGAAAACGGCCGTGATATGCGCCTTGATGGTAGCCTCCGATACGTCCAGATCATAGGCAATCTGTTTGTTCAGAAGCCCCTCGGCGAGCATTCCCAGCACCCGGAACTGTTGCGGCGTCAGCGACGCCAGTTTCTCGGAAAAATCCGTCATGTCCGAATGCATCCGCTCGATCTTGTCCGCCACGCCTTCCGGCAGCCAGACGTCCCCTTCCAGGACCGCCTGAATAGCCTCAGTGATGGTGGGCAAAGGCGCCGACTTCGGAATGAAACCCGACGCCCCATAGTCGATCGAGCGACGCATCACCTGCATTTCTTCCGATCCTGACACAACCACCACCGGCAATCCCGGGTACTGCCCGCGCATAAACACGAGCCCGGAAAAGCCGTGGGCGCCCGGCATGTTCAGATCCAGCAAAACCAGATCCGCATCCGGATGCGACTCTACCGCCGCCTGCAGTGCCTTGATGCTGTCCACTTCCACTGTTCTTGCATCAGGTACCGCCTGACTGACCGCCTGTTTCAAAGCTGCCCGAAACAGCGGGTGATCATCGGCGACGATAATGGTTTGTGTCATTCAACAGATTCCTCACAGGGTCACAGCCTGATTACAAACAGACCTTACTTGTTCGCACGACCGCCGATCAGATCATCCACCACACCTGGATCCGCCAGTGTGGAAGTATCACCGAGCTGATCATGCTCATTTGCCGCTATCTTACGCAAAATTCGGCGCATAATCTTGCCAGAACGGGTTTTGGGCAGCCCAGGCGCCCACTGGATAACATCCGGAGATGCAATCGGGCCGATTTCCTTGCGTACCCACTGAACCAGTTCCTTCTTGAGCTCGTCTGAAGGCTCTTCACCGTGGACCAGGGTCACATAGACATAGATGCCCTGCCCCTTGATTTCGTGGGGATAGCCTACCACGGCCGCCTCGGCAACCTTGTCGTGGGCTACCAGAGCACTTTCTACTTCGGCTGTACCCAGACGGTGGCCGGACACGTTCAACACATCGTCTACCCGGCCGGTGATCCAGTAATAGCCGTCTTCATCACGACGGGCACCGTCACCGGTGAAGTACATACCCTTGTAGGTGCTGAAGTAGGTCTGCTTGAAACGCTCGTGGTCGCCATAGATGGTGCGCATCTGGCCGGGCCAGCTGTCCAGCATAACCAGGTTACCCTCGGTCTTGCCTTCCAGTATGTTGCCATCGTTGTCCACCAGCGCCGGCTTGACACCGAAGAACGGCACGGTAGCGGACCCGGGCTTCAGGTCAATGGCACCGGGCAGCGGCGAGATCAGGATGCCCCCGGTCTCGGTCTGCCACCAGGTGTCCACGATCGGGCACTTGCTGTTGCCGATAACACGGTGGTACCACTCCCAGGCTTCCGGGTTGATGGGTTCACCGACCGAGCCCAGAATACGAAGGCTCTCACGGGTGGTGCCATTCATGCAGGATTCACCCTCCGCCATCAGGGCGCGGATGGCAGTTGGTGCGGTATACAGGATGTTTACCTTGTGCTTGTCCACAACCTGTCCCATGCGGGAGCTATCCGGGTAGTTGGGCACGCCCTCGAACAACACAGTGATTGCACCGTTGGCCAGGGGGCCATACAGGATATAGCTGTGACCGGTAACCCAGCCAAAGTCTGCTGTACACCAGTAAACGTCACCATCGTGGTAGTCGAACACGTATTCCTGGGTCATGGAGGTGTAGACCATGTACCCACCGGTAGTATGCATCACACCTTTCGGCGCGCCAGTAGAACCGGAAGTGTACAGCATGAACAGCGGGTCCTCCGCATTCATCGGCTCTGCCGGGCAGTCCGTGGACGCCCCCTTCATCAGATCTTCGTAGCTCTGGTCACGACCGTCTTTCCAGGGCACATCGCCACCGGTGCGCTTGACAACGATAACCTTGTCCACGTCAGCGCCGGCCTCGTTGTTCAGAGCCGCATCCACATTCTTTTTCAGCGGAATCTTGCGACCACCGCGAACACCTTCATCGGCGGTGACTATGAAGCGGGACTTGCCGTTGGCAACGCGGGCACCAAGGGCTTCCGGCGAGAAACCACCGAAGACAACAGAGTGAATGGCACCAATGCGGGCACAGGCCAGCATGGCAACACCGGTTTCAACAATCATGGGCATGTAGATGGTTACCACGTCGCCCTTTTTAACACCCTGATCTTTCAGCACGTTGGCAAACTTGCAGGTCTCTTCGTACAGCTCGCGGTAGGTCACATTGCGGGAATCGGCGGGGTCATCGCCCTCGAAAATAATCGCCGTCTGGTCGCCGCGCTTTTCCAGATGACGGTCAAGGCAGTTGGCGGATGCGTTAAGCTGGCCATCCTCGAACCACTTGATGGAAAGGTTGTCGTAATCGTAAGTGGTGTCTTTTACTTTCGAGAAAGGCTTGATCCACTCAAGACGCTTGCCGTGCTCGGCCCAGAAGGTTTCTGGGTCATCTATCGACTGGCGATACATCTTTTCGTACTGATCCCGGTTCAACAGGGCCCGTTTGGCCACATCCGGGCTTACCGGATAAACCTGTTTATCAGTCATTGTGCTCCCCCTTATAGTCAGAGTCTGTTGTCATTATCGGTTATTTAATAAAGAGCGTGACGGGCAAAAATGCCCTGAAGACGGATACCCATAGTTCAACATGCGTGCCAGTGAACAATGAATTAGACTAACGTCCTAATGCGCCAGCACTTTTAGCCAGATTGGCAACTTCCAAAGGGGCGACGCTATTGTTCTGGAGCCTGCCATACAAGGATAGACCCGCTGGCAGAAACAACAAGTGAAAATCGGATTCCCGGGGGGCAGGGATCCGATCGACTGTGGGTATCAGGCCGCTTTCTTCTTGCGGGGCTGGGCCGCGCGCAGGCTATAAAGCTTGCGCTCGTTAAGCGCGTAACGGTTGAGGCCGCCAAGGTGAATCTTGCGAAGATAGAGTTCCCAGTCAATCTGGCGCGCATCTACCGGGAACAGCATCCTGTCCACGTCTCCCGTACGGGATACCAGCGCCATAAGCCCATCGTTGCGGAAAATATAGTCCGGCGCGGTATAGAACCCGAAAATGGTTGCCAGTGACCGGGTGGTATCCAGGTTCTTCAGAACTTTCAGCTCCCGGTTCTGGCCCGCCAGCCTCATTGCTTTGCCGGCGATGGACAACGGCAAACGCATTCCACCAACCACAACGTCAAACAGCTTGCGGTTTACCGCGATAAAGGGCTTGGAGGGCTGCCGGTAGAACAACTGGCCGTAGTCAGCGTAGTTGGATTTCGCTTCAGCCATCAGGTGATCAATGAATCCACCCAGTGAAACCGGATTGGAACTGCCGCTGCAGCACTGGTAGATCCGGCGCTGCCCCTGTTCGGTAATCGCTTCTGCCAGCGACAGTATGATGCTGTTGGCAACCAGATCCACCGGAATGACGTCAATGATGCCACTGCGCTTGCCCGGGAACAGGGATACTTTACCGCGGGCATACGCCAATATAATGGCATCCGCCACCTTCACCCCCTCAATCCAGCCGGGGGACGGCTCTTCCAGTGCGCTCTCGATGATGGACGGACGAACGATAGTGAGCGATCGGTCCGACAGCGCTTTCATCAACAGCTGCTCACCGAGCCACTTGGTAAAGGTGTAGGTGTCACTCCAGCCGTAGATATTGGCTTCGCGAATACCCAGATCCACCAGTTTTTTCTCAAGCATTTTGCCGGAATAACGGGCACGGACATCGGCAATCTTGTCCTGAAGCAGGTGCACCAGCTCCTCGATTTCATAGTAACCGTCAGTGCTGCGGGGAATGGCCGCGCCAGCGGGTTTGATAACAGACTCGGTAACCTGCCCGGAATTCTTGCCGTTGACATAGCAGGTGGATACCTGGATGACAGCCATTTTACTGTTCAGCCGCGCAAGAGATGCCACGTTTTCCAGGCAAAGGGTGTTTATCCTGAGCGCCTTGTCGAGCTCTTCGCGGAAGTTGACACTGGCCGCGGAATTGATGAAAGCGTCCACCTGCCCGGCAAGTGCCTGGAAGCGGTCCGCTGTCAGGCCAAAGCGGGGCTCGGTGACCTCGCCGGTAATGCAGTGAACGCGGTCTTCGAGAAAATTCTCGAAGGCTTCGTTGTCTTCATGCCGTAGATGTTCGAATACCGACGAACTGGCAATTTCGTTGCAAAACCGTTCACGGGCGTCAGGGTAGCGCTTGTTACCCCGTATAAGAAGGTGAATTCCGCCGATATCAGGCACGGTGCGGATCAGTTTTTCCAGCACAACCTTGCCAAGGAAACCGGTGGTGCCGGTGATCAGTACGTGTTTGCCGCGAAGCTGTTCCAGAACTCCAGATGCTGACGTTCCGGTTTGCAGTTGCTGTTTTTCCATGGCGTGAACTCCTTCTCGTAGACACTGTGCAGCCATTCAGTACAGTTCGTTTCAGATTGAAAAGACGATTTCCTAGCCACTGCATATTGCGGGCCACGATTGCGGAAAATGAGGTCAATATTTGCACAGACGGCATGACAGTGCGGTGACAAACCGCAAAGTTACGCTACAAAATGCGCAAATAAAATGACGATAAAATAAGGTGATTTCCGGGAAAAAAAGGTGACAGAAAACCGGTCAGGACCCATCCCTGTCGGTATCTGCCAGGGACCGTAACAACTGGTCCAGGGAAATATTGGAGGGCTGCTCCCTGAGTGCTCTTACAAGCCGGGTCTGATCGCCGAAGCTGATACGGTCATAATAGGGCTCGCGCTCTTTCCTGGGCGCGTTCCGCTGCCCGCAGCCCTGGTCCGGGGCCTGCTGAGCGGGGCCCGGATCAACCTGGCCAGCGATATGGCGAAGGTGGGTGGCCAGGTAGACCCGCTGCTCCTTGCCCAGACGCTCCCAGTCAAGGGATGCAAGGCCCGTCTGGATAATCTCGATAGTATCGGCATCCATTCTGCGCCCTAACAGTGCAAAAAAGCCGTTAAACGCTTCATAACGCAGCAAAGATGCATCACTGTTATCCGCCAGTACTTTGCCGGTTTCAGCAATCAGGCGTTTGCACTCTGCAACCGGATCCGGAGGCGGGGGCTGCTCGTTACTCCGGCCGGCCGGAGACGGCTCGGCTGGCGCAGAGGATACCCGGTGCCAGTAGGCCGCGATGCCGGCCTTTCGCGGAGTAAGCTGGCGTAATCGCACGTTGAGCATGTCGGTCAGCGTGCGAAACTGGCGACAGGACGGATCCGAAGTCGGCATCAGTGCAACCGGGCGCTGATTCAATACCGACTGACGCAGCGTTTCATCACGCCAGATAGCGCCCAGGTAATGCAGCGACACTCCGAGATGGCGCTGTGCGGCAGCTTCCAGGCGCTGAAATACAGACCGCGCCTGGCTGGCGCCCTTGGCCATATTGACCAGCACACTGGGGGTCCTGCGATAACCGCGGCGAATCAGCAGCTTGATCAGCGAGAAGGCATCCGTCAGTGAAGCGGGGTCCGGCGTTACTACCACGCAGGCCAGTTCCGAGGCTGCGATCATGTGCATTCCGGTTTTCTGCAGGCCGGAAGCAGTATCAATGATCACGTAATCGTAATCTTTCTCCAGCCTGGAGAGCGCCTTCAGAACCTTCAGACTCTCCTCTGGCGCCATTTCCACACACTGCTCCACGCCGGATGCACCGGGAACAATATGCAGCCCCCACTCTGCCTCCATAATGACATCGCGGAGACCGCACTCACCTGCCATCACATTGGCCAGGGTGCGGGTGGGGTAGCGCCCGAGCATAATGCTGACATTGGCAAGGTCGGTGTCAGCGTCCATTAGCAAAACCCTGTGGCCCTCACGGGCAAGTGTCAGCGAGAGGTTCAGCGCCACGGATGTTTTCCCCACGCCTCCCTTACCGCCGGTGATTGCCAGGGTTCTGGGTTGGCTCTGGTTTTGGCTGGTCGTGCGTGAGTCCGTCATGAATTCCTGGTCGGCGCCGTCTGATCCGTTGACCGGCACAAATTCGAAGAAGTTTGTGCACCGTCTCAAATTGTAACCCGGAAGGAGCTCTAACTGTAGCCAAAAACGCGCTATTCAACAGTGTGAAAATTCAGGAATCAGCTACATTTTACGTGTGAAAAGTTTACACATTTCACAGGGCGGGTAATACTCTGCTTAAAAAAAGAGCAATAGCTGTTTAATAACTGCGGCTTATTGTCTAAGCTCAACCCGGATGATTTATGAACAAACGGTTAGAAATCGACTATCTATCGGCTCTTGAATACAGGCGGGCTTATGCAGATTGCCCCTGACACGCAGTTACCAAGTCTTCCGGAGGTTACCCTCCGGGCGCTGGAAGCCTGTCATCAGGATGAGAGTTATCGCAGGATCAGTGACATTGTATCGGCCGACACGGCGCTGGTATCACGGATACTGGCCCTAGCAAATTCAGCACTTTACGGCCCTGTTGCTGAAATCCGCTCGATAGACCAGGCGCTGCTCAGACTCGGAACCCGACGCTTCCATACCCTGGTGTTAACGGCCGCGCTGCGACAGATCCTGTACGAACTGGGGGCCGATCAGTGGCAGCAGCTTAGAGATTTCTGGCGCCATTCCCTGACGACTGCACTCACCGCCAGGGCACTGGCAACGCTTACACGCTACACCGAACCCGACCAGGCCTTTATGCTGGGCATGCTTCATAACGTCGGTGAACTGATTGCCCTCAAGACCCCACCGGGTGATACCCAACAATATTATTTTGACCACCAGGCCGACATCGCTGCAGAGCTGGTCAGTTCCTGG